>CAVZHJ010000031.1:0-88316 GCA_963774995.1 uncultured Alphaproteobacteria bacterium | reverse complement strand
TCGGGGCGGGACTCTTCGAAATGGGAGGGCAGGTACATGGCGCGGGTTTGGGGCAGTGTGGGTCAGTGGGTCGAGTGGATGTGGCGTGGGATGCGGGATGGGCGCCCTACGACAATAGAACTGGCTCGCAGCGCACCTCGGTTTTCACCGAGTTGGCGATGAAGCAGGCGTCGTGCGCCTTGTGGTGCAGGCGCTGCAACTCCTCGCCGTCGGGCCGGCGTTCGCCGGAGAACATCACGCGCGGGCCGCAAGGTCACCACGGTCATCGCCATGCGCCCGTCGCTGTTGCGCGCCATCGTGCCGGAGGCGTTGTCGGCATAGGTCTCCACCTGCCAGCCCGCCTTCGCGGCCAGCGACAGGAACCACAGCATGTGGCAACTGGACAGCGACGCGACGAACGCCTCTTCAGGGTCGACGCCGGCCGGGTCGGAGAACGGCAGCGGCACGACGTGCGGCGACGACGAGCCGGCCACCTCGGCGCCGCCGTCGAAGCGGATCAGGTGCCGGCGGCTGTAGCGGTTGCCCAGGAAGTCCTGCTCGCCGCGTTGCCAGCAGCACCTCGGCGGTTCGAGCATGATCTTGCGGCTGTGGAACGCCTCGAGCTCCGGCCGGTGGCCGACGCTGACGATCGTGCGTCGCGTCGAGCTCGCTCGATCAGCAGCTCCATCAGCTTGTCCTGGCTCGTCGGGATCGAGCGCCGAGGTCGCCTCGTCCAGCACGACGATGTCGGGCCGGTGCAGGAGGATGCGCGCGAAGGCCAGGCGCTGCTTCTCGCCGCCGGACAGCGTCTGGTCCCAGGGCGCGTCTCTCGTCGAGCTGGTCGTCGAGATGGCCGAGCCCGACCTGCTTGCAGGCCTCGGCGATCTCGCTCGACGTCCCGGTCTTCGGCGGCGTCCGGATAGGTCGCCGCGCGCCGCAGCGTGCCGACCGGAACGTAGGGCCGCTGCGGCAGCAGGAACAGCTTGGCGCCGGCTTGCGACCTCGATCGCGCCGCCGCCCCACGGCCACAGGCCGGCGATCGCGCGCACCAGCGTGCTCTTGCCGGTGCCGGACTCGCCGGCGATCAGCACCCGCTCGCCCGGCATGATCGCGACCTCGGCGTCGTCGACGACCGCCGTGCCGTCGTCGAGCGTCACCGAGAGGTCGCGCAGCCGCAGCGCCGCGTCCGTCGGTCTCGCTGCGTGTCGATGCGGCCGACGCCGTCGCCGCTCTCGGCGCGCTCCAGCGCATCGAGCGACACCATCAGCGAGGCGACGCGGCGCGCCGACGCGGTCCAGTCGGCCAGCCGCGGATAGTTGTCGACCAGCCAGTTGAACGCGCCCTGCACGATGGTGAAGGCGGACGCCGCCTGCATGACCTCGCCGAGCGACATCGAGCCGTCGAGAAATTTCGGCGCGCACAGAATGATCGGCAGCACCGGCGCGATGATAGCCGAGGTCTGCGAGACGACCGTGGTGCGCATGTGTCTGGAACGCAGATGTCGCGCCAGCGCCGCAGCACGTTGCCGCAGCGAGCGGTCGACGCCGCGCGCGCTCCTCGTCCTCGCCGCCGAGCAGCGCGATGCTTTCGCCGTTCTCGCGCAGGCGGGTGAGCACATAGCGGTACTCGGCCTCGGTCTGGTTCTTGGCTCTCCGAGACCGCACGAAGCGGCGCGCCGATCAGCACCATCGCGCCGCTCGCCAGCACCGCATAGATCACCGCGGCGATCGACCAGAAAGCCCGGGATGGTGACGGCGATGCCGCCAACGATGAACGTCAGCGCGCCGCCGATCGTCCACAGCACGACGATGAAGGTCGCCGCCGACAGGAACGCCGTGCGTGACGCCGCTGGCGAAATCGACCGGCGCCTCGGTCGCGACCCGCACGTCGTCGGCGATGCGGTATTCCGGATTCTCGTGGTCGCCGCCGACCAGATTGAGCTGGTAGTAGCGCCCGTTCGTCAGCCAGCGGTCGACCAGGGCGTCGTTCAGCCAGGCGCGCCAGCGCCGCTGCATGGTCATGCGCGCGTAGACCTGGATCACGCCGAGGCGACGCTGCACGGCCGCGAGCGGAATGAAGATCACGCGACAGCTTGAAGACGGTCGCCGCATCCTTCCTCTCCAGCGCGTCGAAGATGTGCCGGTTCCAGACGTTGATGCCGTACTGAATGCCCAGATTGATGACGATCAGCGCCAGCAGACCGATGCTCAGCGGCCAGGCCAGCCGGCCGCCGTTGCGACCCCAGAAGCCTTGGCGCTCAGCCAGAACCGGGCCAGAAGATAGCGCCGCCGCGCATTTTCAAGCGATTTCCTTCGAGCATCATCGTCCACGGCTTCTGTCGGGTTCAGTGGCTTCTGGCGGGGATCGGGCAGCTTTTCGCCGCTCTCGGTGACGGGCTTCTGCTGCTTCGGCCGGGCGCTCATAACGCGCAAGAACGATCGATGGAACAGAAGGTTCCATCGAGTTCCGCGAACTATTCGGCCGGCACCGCCTTGACCGTCGGCATCCTTTCGCGACGCCGCTTCAACCGGTCCATCAGCAGATAGATGACCGGCGTCGTGTAGAGCGTCAGCATCTGCGACACGATCAGTCCGCCGATGATGGTGATGCCGAGCGGCCGGCGCAGTTCCGAGCCCGGCCCCGTCGCGACCACCAGCGGCAGCGCGCCGAGCATCGCCGCCAGCGTCGTCATCAGGATCGGCCGGAAGCGCGCCATGCACGCCTCGTAGACCGCCGTCGCCGGATCGAGTCCCTCGCTCCGTTCGCCGCTCAAGCGCGAAGTCGACCATCATGATGCCGTTCTTCTTGACGATGCCGATCAGCAGAATGATGCCGATGAAGGCGATCACGGTGAGCGGCGTGCCGGTCGAGCTGCAGCGCCAGCAGCGCGCCGAGACCGGCCGACGGCAGGTCGAGATGATCGTCAGCGGATGCGTCAGGCTCTCATAGAGCACGCCGAGCACGATGTAGACCGCGATCAGCGCGGCCAGGATCAGCAACGGCTGGCGCGCCGACGCGAGCGCGAAGTCCGCGCGCATCGCCGGCAAAGCTCGCCGCGAATGCCTTCCGGCATATGCAGTTCGGCGACCGCCTGCCGGATGCGCCGGGCGGCCGTCTGCAGCGTGCACGCCCTCTGCCAGGCCGAAGCGAGATCGTGACCGTCGGGAACTGCCCCTGTGATAGACGACGAGCGGCGACAGCGTCTCGCTCGACGCACGACCGCCGACAGCGGCACCTGCGCGCCGCCGCCGCCGTCGACGTAAATGCGCGCGAGGTCCGAGGGATCGCGCTGCAGTTCGCGGATCGACCTCGATCACCACCCGATACTGGTTGCGCTGGGTGTAGATGGTCGAGATCTGCCGCTGCGCGAAGGCGTTGTACAGCGCGTTGTTGATATCCTGCGCGCGGACGCCAAGGCTCGACGCGGCCTGCCGGTCGATCTTCAACGTGAGCTGCAGCCCGCCGGGTTCGCGACTGCTGGACACGTCGGTGAGGCCATCCGACGGACTCCAGCCGCTTGGCGACGATCGGCGCCCATTTGTTCAGCAGCTCCAGATCGGAACTGATCAAGGAGAACTGATAGTCGGAATCGCTTTGCGGCCCGCCGCCGGTGCGCACGTCCTGGGCGGCGAACATGAACAGCCGCATGCCGGGCAGCGGAAACAGCTTGCCGCCGCAGCCGGTCGATCACCTGCTGCGTCGTGACGTTCCGTCGCGCTCGGCCATGGGCTTCAGCGCGATGAACATGCAGCCGCGGTTCTGGCCGCCGCCCGAACCGGCCGCCGCCAAGCGATGAGCCGAGCGCGGACACGGCCGGATCCCGAGCACGATATCCGCCACCCGCTGCTGCAGCGCCAGCATGCCGCTGAAAGAGACATCCGGCGACGCGCGCGTCCCGCCGATGATCAGGCCCGAGTTCGTCGGGCGGGAAATAGCCCTTCGGGACCTTCACATACAGCGCGATGGTCGCCGCGATTGTCGCAGCGAACACCAGCATGGTGAGCATCGGCAATCGCAGCACCCCGCGCAGCGATCTCCCATATGCGTTGATGATCGGCTGCAACACGCCTTCCACGACCCGGTCAAACCATGTCGCCCTGTCCGACAGGCCATGCCTGATATGATGCGCGCAGATCATCGGCGTCACCGACAGCGAAACCACCGTCGAGACGAAAATTGCGAAGGCGAGCGTAATCGAGAATTCGCGGAACAGCCGACCGACCACGCCATCCATGAACATCAGCGGCGTGAACGCCGCAATCAGCGACAGGCTGATGGCCAGCACCGTGAAGCCGATCTGTCTGGCTCCCTGCCGCGCGGCCTCAAAGGGCGACATGCCCTCTTCGAGATTGCGGTACATGTTCTCGATCATCACGATGGCGTCGTCGACCACGAAACCGACCGATATCACCAGCGCCATCAGCGACAGATTGTTGATCGAGAAACCGGCGACCCACATGCCGGCGAACGTGCCGGCCAGTGCAAGCGGCACCGAAACGCCGGCGGCGATGGTCGGTGTCATGCGCCGCAGGAATACGAACACGACCATCATGACGAGGATCGCCGCTGCCAGCAGCGTGAACTGCATGTCGAGCACGCTGGCTCGGATGGTTCCGGTGCGGTCCGAGAAGATGGTGAACTCGACCCCGGCCGGAATCCACGCCTTCAGCTCCGGCAACAGCGCCTTCACGCGATCGACGGTCTCGATGACGTTCGCATCGCTCTGCTTGGTGATCGTCAGCAGAACCGACGGCTCCTTGTTGAACCACGCGGCGGAACGGGTGTTGCGGACCGCGTCGCCGACATCGGCAATGTCGGACAGTCGCACGACGTTGCCATTCGCATTCTTGATGACAATGTCGCGGAATTCTTCCGCCGTCCGCATCTGGCGGTTGGTGGACAGCGTTTCACTCTGGCGACCGCCCTCGAATGTGCCAACCGGCGAAATCGAATTGGCATTGGCGATCGCCAGGCGGACCGTCTCGGTCGAAATTCCGGCGCTCGCCAGCGCGCCTGGATTGAGACGCACCCGCACAGCGGGCTGCTCGGCGCCGCTGGCGGTCACCTCGCCGACACCCGGAATTTGCGAAATACGCTGGATCAGTACCGTATCGGCTACGTCGTAGAGCGCACTCGGCGGCAGTGTTTTGGACGTCAGCGCGACCACGAGAATGGGCGACGCCGCGGGATTGGCCTTGCGGAACCGCGGCAACGACGGCAGATCGCTCGGCAGTTCGGAGATCGATGCATTGATCGCGGCCTGTACGTCGCGCGCAGCGCGATCGATATCGCGCCCAAGCGAAAACTGCAGTGTGATGGAGGTGTTGCCGAGCGTGCTCGTCGACGTCATCTGGTTGATGCCGGAGATTTCGCCAAGCCTGCGTTCCAACGGCGCGGCAACCGTGGAGGACATGATCGTCGGATCGGCGCCGGGTCGCGATGCGAACACGCGAATGACCGGAAAATCAATGTTCGGAATGCTCGCAACCGGCAGCGACTGATAGGCGACGACCCCCGTCAGAAAGAGTCCGATCGCCAGCAGAATTGTACCGACCGGCCTGGCGATGAACGGGTCGGAGAACGATTTCATCACAAGCCCTCCGCGGCGCCGGCGTTTGGCGTGGGCTTTGCAGAAACGATTGGCGAGACTTTCGGCTCCAGCCTGCGGTTGAACCGGTCGAGCGCAAGGTAAATCACCGGCGTGGTGTAGAGCGTCAAAAGCTGGCTCAGCAACAGCCCGCCGATGATCGAGATGCCGAGCGGAAAGCGCAATTCGGATCCGGTGCCGCTCTCGACCGCGAGCGGCAGCGCGCCAAACAGTGCGGCCATGGTCGTCATCATGATCGGACGGAAGCGCAGAATCGCCGCCTGCACGATCGCTTCAACCGGCGTCATGCCCTGATGCCGCTCGGCGTCGAGTGCGAAGTCGATCATCATGATCGCGTTCTTCTTGACGATACCCATCAAGAGGATGATGCCGATCAAGCCGATCACCGACAGATCCTGCCCGAACAGCATCAGCGCGAGAATGGCGCCGACGCCTGCGGACGGCAGCGTCGAGAGAATGGTGATGGGGTGGATGTAGCTTTCGTAAAGCACCCCAAGCACGATGTAGATCGTGACGATCGCCGCAAGGATCAGCCATGGCTGGCCACTGAGCGAACGCGCGAACTCGGCCGCGTCGCCGGAGTACAGTCCGACGATCGAACCGGGCATGCCGATCCGCTTCTCCGCCCGGCCGACGGCATCGACCGCCTGACCGAGCGAGGCGTCGGGCGCCAGATTGAAGCTCAACGTCACCGCCGGAAACTGCGACTGGTTGGAAATCGAAAGCGGCGCCGTCGTGCGCTCCAGCGTGGCGACGGCGTTGATCGGCACCTGGGCGCCGCCGACCCCCGGGACATAAAGTTTTGCCAGAACCGATGGATCGCGCTGAAATTCGGGCAGCGCCTCCAGCACCACGCGGTACTGGTTCGCCTGGCCGTAGATCGTGGAGATCTGCCGCTGGCCGAATGCATCGTTCAGCGTGTCGTTCACGCTCTGCACCGACACGCCGAGCTGCCCGGCGCGTTCGCGGTTGACGTTGATCGCAGCGCGCAGTCCGCCTTCCTGATTTTCCGTCGACACGTCGCGGAACAGCGGATCGCCCTGCAGCTCGGCAATGAGCCTGTCGGACCATTCCGCCAGCTCGGTACGGTTCGCGCTGGTGAGCGTGTACTGGTATTGCGAGCGGCTGAAGCGCGTGGAAATCTGAATGTCCTGCACCGGCTGGAAGTAGGTCCGCATTCCGGGCACGCCGGCGACTCGTTGCTTCAGGCGCTCGACCACATGATCGATCGGATCGCGCCGCTGGGCACGTGGTTTCAAGGTGATGACGATGCGCCCGGTGTTCGGCGTCGGATTGAGCGGCCCGGCACCGACGACGGACACCACGCCTTCGACATCGGTATCCTGCTTCAAGGCGCTGGTGATCTCCTGCTGCCGCGTCTGCATCTCGGCAAACGAGACATCCGGTCCGGCCTCGGTGACGACGACGATCGATCCGGAATCCTGCAACGGCAGGAAGCCTTTCGGCGCCACGGCATAGAGAACCACCGTCGCGACTATGGTCGCGAACGTCACCCACAGCGTGGCGCGCTGCCGATCCAGCACCCACAACAGCGAGCGGTGGTAGGCATCGACCGTCCAGTCGATAAAGCGCGTGACGGCGGCGATGCCCGGCAGCGCCAGTGGCCGATCGTGGTCGCCATGACGGAGGATGCGCGAGCACATCATGGGCGTCAGTGTCAGCGATACGACGGCGGAGGTGATGACGGCGATGGTCAATGTCAGCGCGAACTCGCGGAACATGCGCCCGACCAGGCCCGTCATGAAGAGGAGTGGAATGAACACCGCAATCAGCGACATTGTGAGCGAAATGACCGTGAAGCCGATCTCGCGCGCGCCCCTGGAGGCGGCCTCCATCGCGCTCTCGCCCTTTTCCATGTGGCGGACGATGTTCTCGATCATGACGATCGCGTCATCGACGACGAAGCCGGTGCCGATGGTCAGCGCCATCAGCGAGAGGTTGTCGAGGCTGAAACCTGCGAACCACATCACCCCGAAGCTCGTCACCAGCGACAATGGCAGCGCTACGCCTGCGATAATCGTCGCCCGTACCGAGCGCAGGAACAGCAACACCACCAGGACCACGAGCACGACGCTGAGGATGAGCGTGAATTGCACGTCGCGGACCGAGGCGCGGATCGTGTCGGTCCGGTCCGAGACGACCGTCACCTTGACCGCGGCGGGCAATGCGCGCTGCAGCCGCGGAATCTCCGCCTTGATCAGCCGCACCACCTCGATGACGTTCGCCCCCGGCTGGCGCTGGATGTCGAGAACCACCGCGGGCTGGCCCTGATAGGTCGCGGCGGTCTTGTCGTTTTCCAGCCCGTCAATGATCTGGGCGATGTCGCCGATCTTGATCGGCGCCCCGTTGCGATAGGCGACGATGATGGGCTTGTAGGCGTCGGCCGTGGTGATCTGGTCGTTGGCCGCAATGCTGTAGGCCTGCAGCGCGCCGTCGAGCTGACCTTTCGGCCCCGACACGTTCGCGCCGGCGATCGCCCCGCGCAAATCCTCCATCGATATCCCGTAGGCGGCAAGCCGCGCCAGGTCGGCCTGGATGCGCACCGCGGGCTTCAGGCTTCCCTGAATCGTGACGCGGCCGACGCCGGTGATCTGGCTCAGCCGCTGCGCCAAAAGCGTGTCGGCAACATCGCTCATGGCGCGGATCGAGGTGGTTTCCGAGGTGAGCGCCAGCGTCATCACCGGTGCGTCGGCCGGATTGACCTTCGCATAGGTCGGCGGATACGGCAGCGTGCGCGGCAGAATGCCGGCGGCGGCATTGATTGCGGCCTGCACGTCCTGTGTCGCGCCGTCGATATCGCGATTGAGATCGAACTGCAGCGCAATCTGGCTCAGGCCGTAGGAGCTCGTCGACGTCATCAGCGACAGCGCCGGGATTTGCCCAAGCTGCCGCTCGAGCGGCGCGGTAATCAGCGCGGCCGCGACGTCGGGGCTCGCACCCGGCAATCGCGTCGTCACCTGCACCGTCGGGAAGTCGACCTGCGGCAACGCAGAGACCGGCAGCGCCCAGTAACCCAGCGCACCGCCGATCATCAGCGCGATGCCGAGCAACGACGTTGCAATCGGCCGCTGGATGAATGGTTCTGAGACGCTCATTGCATCTGCGTCCTGTACGCGGACCTATTTCGACGGTGCGCCGCCGGCAGCCGGCGGCGACTGCGCGCCCTGCCCGCCGCCCGGTCCTTTTTGGCCGCCGCCCGGACCGCCGCCCTTGCCCTGTCCCTGGCCTTGCCGCCGTCGCGGCGCAAGGTCCGGAGTAGGAACCGCTTCATCACGTCCGACGATCACGCGCGAGCCCTCGGCCAGATTGGCGAACCCGGTCGTTACGATCCGATCGCCGGTGGAAAGCCCGCTGCCGATCACGGCCTCGACATCGCTCTGTTGCACAACCGCGATCGGTTTTGCGGAAACGACGTCGCCGGGCCCGATCACAAACGCATACGTCCCGGCAGGCCCGCGCTGCACGCTCGACGTCGGGACGACAATCGCCTGCGCCAGCGTATCGACCTTGATGCGGACGTTGACGAACTGGCCCGGCCACAGGGCCAGGTTGGCATTGGGAAACTGCGCCTTCAGCTTCACCGTGCCGGTTGTCTGATCGACCTGGTTGTCGATGCCTTCCAGCGTGCCCGTCTCGACGACCGTGCGGCCGTCGTTGCCGAACACCTCGACCTGCAGCGGTCCCTTCTCGAACGCGGCGTTCACGCGCGCGAGTTGCTGCTGCGGCAGGCTGAACTGCGCGGCGACCGGCCTCACTTGCGTGATGATCACAAGGCCAGTGGCATCGCCCGGCTTGATGATGTTGCCCTGATCGACCAGCCGCAATCCGGTTCGCCCGGAAATCGGCGCCACGATCTTCGTGTAGCTGAGCATCGTCTGTGCGTTGTCGATTTGCGCCTGGTCCGAACGCACCAGCGCCTCGAGTTGGGCAACCGTTGAACGTTGCGTGTCGGCCTGCTGTTTCGAGCCGGCGTTGGATTGCGCGAGCTGCTGGTAGCGCGCGAAATCGAGCTTCGCGTTCGCGAGCGTCGCCTCGTCCTGTGCCTTCCTGGCTTGCGCCTGATCGAGCTGCGCGCGGTAGATGGCCGGATCGATTTCGGCGACCACGTCGCCGCGTTCGACATCCTGTCCTTCCTTGAACAGCACGGCGATCAGTTTGCCTTCGACCTGCGCGCGGACGGTCACGGTGTTGAGCGCGCGAATGGTGCCGACACCTTCGAGATAGACCGGCACATCCTGCACCTTCGGCGTCGTGGCAAGAATCGGGACCGGCAGATTGCGTGGAATGGCGTTCTGGTTCGGCGGCCGGTTGAACGACATCCAGACGACGTAACCGAGACCGCCAAGAATGAGCAGCACGAGGGTCGTCGAGACGATACGCGCACGCCAGCGCCGGCCCGCGCTGCGTGGCGCTGCCTCCTGCGGTCGTTCAGCGGTTTCGTCTGCGTCCGGCTTAAATAGCATCCAACGGTCCTTCCGCCGTCAAAGCCCAGCCGCCCCCCAGCGCCTGATAAAGACTTACAACCGCCTGCAGGCGGGCCAACCGGGCCAGCGCCAGCGAATCCTCGGCCTGAAACAACGTCTGCTGGGTATTTAGCACAGTTGTCGTGTCCGCGGTGCCGGCCAGAAGCCTTTGTTCCGCCAGCTCAAATGCCCTTCGGGAGCTTGCGACCACCTGACTGAGCGCCCGCAGGCGGTCGTTCGACTGGCGGATCGCGACCAGCGCGTTGTTCACGTCGGCAAAGGACGAAACCACGGTCTTGCGATAGGTCTGGATCAGTTCGTCCTGCCGCGCCTTCTGCAGCTCGAAATTGCTCTGGATGCGGAAGCCGTCGAAGATCGGCTGCGCCAGGCCCGCGGCCACGTTGTAGAAAACCGCCTGCGGCGTAAACAGCGCCGACAGCGCGGCGCTCTGGTAGCCGCTCTGCGCCGTCAACGTGATGCTCGGGAAAAATTGCGCGCGGGCATTGCCGACATTCGCGGTCGCAGACGCAAGCTGCGCTTCGGCGCGGCGAATGTCGGGCCGCTGCGTCAGCAGTTCGGATGGAAGTCCGGGCGTGACGCGCGGGAGCGCAATCTGCCGCAAGCTGCCGCCCTGAACCCGCACGGCCTCCGGCGGTCGCGCCACCAGCACAGCCAGCGCATTGGCGTTCTGCGCGAGCGTCTGCCGCAGCAGCGGCAGCGCCGCGCGCTGGTTTGCAAGCGCGCTTTCCTGCTGCGCCAGGTCGAGATCGGTTGCGGTGCCGACATCCAGCCGTTGCTTGAATGCGTCGTAGATGCGCTGCGCGCTGGCGATGTTGCTGTTGGCGATACGGATGCGGTCCTGCGCCGCGAGCACCTGAAAATAGGCGTTGGCGACGGCGGCGAGCGCGGTCAGCGCCACCACGTCACGATCGAAGCGGCTGGCGACGGCGGTCTCGTCCGCCGCCAGCGCCGCATCGCGGTACTTGCCCCAGAAGTCGATCTCGTAACTCGCACTGAGCGACACCGAGAATGTGTTGACCGTGCGCCCGCTCGTCGTGAGGCCGGATGAGGTCGCCCGCGATGATCGCGACTGCGAGGCCGACCCGTTGCCCTCGACGAGGGGAAACAGCGGCGCCCCGGCCTGACGGGCGAGCGCGTCGGCCTGACGGAACCGCGCGGTCGCTGCAGCGATGTCCAGATTGACCGACTGCGCCTCCTCCATCAGCGTTGTCAGTTCCGCAGATCGAAATCCTCGCCACCAATCCAGTGCCGGGGGAACCGCTCGCGCATCAGCGCCCGCCGATTGATAGGCGCCGGGGACCGTCAGTGCAGGATCCGGCAGGTCGCTTGAGAGAATGCAGCCGCCCAGCAGCACCGGAATCGTCAGCGCGCGCGCCATCAGGCCCAGCGGTCTGGCAGCCGGAAAACGACCAAAAAGATGGCTGGGCAGCAACAAGGACGCGCTCGCTAACGTTGAACTCAACGGAACCGCGTCCATCCTAGCGGGCAGCCTCGATCCCCAACAGTCATAGCCGTCCAATCCGCCTTGCCGACACCGCTTACGCACAGGAACACTGCCCGGTCCACAGCGTTCGGGCGATTCATAGATGCCCGGAAGGGGGCGCGATACTTAACAAGATTTCATGTTCGGCGATAACGCGGCCAATTCGACCCAATTGCGGCCGACAGCTGAAACCCATTTGTCCCGCGAACTCGTAGATTGCACGTAAGTTATTGATAGGGGCAAGGAATGCGGATCGCAGTGGTGGGATCGGGAATTGCGGGCAATGCGGCCGCATGGACCCTCTCCCAACGATACCAGGTGACTGTCTATGAACGGGAGCTTCGCCCTGGAGGACACAGCCACACAGTGACGGTCGACTACGACGGCGAGGCGATCGCGGTCGATACCGGCTTCATTGTCTACAATGAACTCAATTACCCGGATTTCAGCCAGTTGCTCGCGCATCTCGGCGTAGAGACGGTCGCAAGCAACATGAGCTTCGCGCTGTCCGCCGAAAACGGCCGTTTCGAATGGAGGGGTGGCGGCGACACCCTTGCAGGCATGCTCGGCGGCCTGTTCGCGCAACCGTCAAATCTGCTGTCTCCGTCGTATCTGCGGATGCTGCGCGATGTCCCGCGCTTCAACGCGATGAGCGTGCGGGATCTTCGCGAGGGCCGTCTTGCCGGACTCTCGCTCGGCCAATACTTCACGAACACCGGCTGTTCGCCGCGGCTGCTTGCCGACTATCTCGTGCCGATGGGCGGCGCCATCTGGTCGACATCCGCCGACGACATGCTGAACTTCCCGGCCGAAAACTTCGTCGCCTTCTTCGACAATCACCGGCTGCTTCATTACGGCCGGCCGGTCTGGCGCACCGTCAAGGGTGGCAGCCGGAATTACGTCGACCGCCTGCTTCCGGCGTTCAGAAACCGCTTGCGGCTGGGTTGCGCCGCCACCGCGATCCGGCGCACCGCGCGCGGTGTGATCGTCGATGACAGCCACGGCCATTCGGAAAGCTACGATCACGTCGTGATCGCCGCGCACAGCGACCAGGCGCTTGGCCTGCTCACCGATGCGAGCGCGCAGGAACGCTCGATCCTTGGCGCCATTCGCTACGCGCCGAACGTCGCCTATCTGCATCGCGATCCAGAACTGATGCCCCGTCGCAAGCGCGCCTGGGCCGCGTGGAATTTCCTGCGCTGGCCGCGCGAGGGCTCGCCGGTCAATGATGTCGCCGTCACCTACTGGATGAACCGCCTGCAGAACATCGATCCATCGCGGCCGCTGTTCGTCAGCCTGAACCCGCCGTTCGCGCCGAAGGCGGAGTTGACGTTCGGGCGATACGAATATGACCATCCGCAATATGACGCGGCGGCGTTCGCTGCGCAGAAGCGGCTCGACGAGATCCAGGGGCGGCGTCACACCTGGTTCTGCGGCGCCTGGCACGGCTACGGCTTTCACGAGGACGGCTTGCGCTCCGCGCTCTGTGTTGCGGAAGCACTGGGCGCAGTTGCGCCATGGAAGGCCGCAACGATCACGCTGGCACAGGCCGCGGAGTAGCCGATGTTCCACGATAAATCAGCCTCCGAGAAACCGGTGCTGGAAAATGCCGGCGGTATTGCGGCGGCGTCACTCTATTTCGGCAACGTCATGCACGCCCGGCTGAAGCCGATGGGACATCGCTTCAACTATCGCGTGATGAACCTCTTGATCGACCTCGATCGGCTGGGCGAGGCCGATCGCATGTCAAAACTGTTCGGCGTCAATCGTCGGGCGCTCTACAGTTTCCGCGAAAAGGATCACGGCCTGCGCGACGGCAGCTCCCTGCGCGCCTTCGCGCAACGCGCTGCGGCGGCGCACGCGATCGACCTGACAGGCGGCAAGGTGACGCTGCTCTGCTATCCGCGGCTGCTTGGCTATGCGTTCAACCCGCTCTCGGTCTATTTTTGCAATGCCGCAAACGGCGAACTTGCGCTGATTATCTACGAGGTCCGCAACACCTTCGGCGACATGCATCACTACGCCCTGCCGGTCGACGCGCCGCAGCGAAACGCACCGCTGATCCGCCAGCAGCAGGACAAGCTGTTCTACGTGTCGCCCTTCATTGGCGACGCCATGCGCTACCATTTCCGCATCTGTCGGCCATCCGACACAGTCAAAATCCACATTCTGGAGACCGACCGCGACGGTCCGTTGCTGGCAGCCACGTTCAGCGGCAGGCGGCGCGCCCTGACCGGGCGCTCCCTGCTGGCGGCGTCGCTGCTGCTACCACTTGTCACGTTTAAAATTATTGGCGCCATCCATTGGCAAGCCTTGCGTCTGTGGCTCAAAGGCGCAAAACTTGTTCCGCGTTCTCAGCTTGGAGCCGACAGCATTGGCTCTCGTCCGGACGAGACCAAATCCGGATTGAGCGCCGTTCCAAATTGATGGGTTGGAACGATGCAAAACCCGATTGCGCTTGATACCGACAACGTTGGCACGTCGACCGCCGGCCTGCCCCGCCTTGTGCAGATCGCGTTCTTCTATGCTGCGCGCATACGGCGCGGTACGCTCGACGTGACATTGCCGGACGGACGGCAGATCAGGTTCGGCGGAGCCGAGCCCGGGCCGGCCGCGGCCATGACCATCAACAACTACAACTTCGCCTGGCGGCTGATGAAGGGCGGCGACATCGGCATCGCCGAGGCCTATCTGCGCGGTGAATGGGATACACCCGACCTGACGCAGTTCCTCTACATTTTCTGCGTCAACCACGATCTGATCTCGCCGCTGTTCGAGCAAAAGACGGCGCTGCGCTTTCTTCAGACCATCCAGCACTGGCTGCGGCGCAATACCCGGTCGCAGGCGAAACGGAATATTTTCGCGCACTACGACATTGGCAACGCGTTCTACAAGTCATGGCTGGATTCCAGCATGACCTATTCCTCGGCCCTGTTCGAGGAGGGCGCCAACGATCTGACCGCCGCACAGGAGAACAAGTACCGCCGGCTCGCCGAAGCGATCAACCTGCAGCCGGGTCAGAACGTCCTGGAGATCGGCTGCGGCTGGGGCGGCTTTGCCGAATTCGCCGCCAAAAACTATGACGTGAAAGTCGTCGGGTTGACGATCTCGCAGGAGCAGCGCGACTTCGCACTCAAGCGGATCTTCGATGCGGGCTTGAGCGAGCGCGTGGAGATTCGCTTCCAGGACTATCGCGACGAACGCGATCAGTACGATCGCATCGCGTCGATCGAGATGATCGAGGCGGTCGGCGAACAGTTCTGGCCGAACTACTTTTCGCAGTTGCGCGATCGCCTGCTGCCGGGCGGACTCGCCGGCATTCAGGCGATCACGATCCGTGACAGCATGTTTCAGAGCTATCGCCGCGACGTCGACTTCATCCAGCGCTACGTTTTCCCCGGCGGCATGCTGCCCTCGCCCGCGGTGCTGAAATCACTCGGCGACCGCTTCGGCGTGCCCGTGATCAGGGAAAGAATCTTCGGGCAAGATTATGCCAGGACGCTGGCCACCTGGCGGAATAATTTTCGTCAAGCCTGGCCGAATTTGAAACCGCTCGGCTTCGACGAGCGCTTCCGCCGCCTGTGGGAATACTACCTCGCTTATTGCGAGGCGGGATTCCTGTCCGGCAACATTGACGTCCGTCAGGTGATCTTCGCCAAGTCACCGTAGAGGCTCGCCGCAAACGCGTCCGGCGGCTTGCGTCAAGGCGCTCGCAGGTCCGCCGATGCCGCACTTGTGCCTCAGGCACCCGTCAACTAGGGTCGCCCGCCTCCCAGATGCAACCTGCAAGTGCCTTCCATGACCATCCACAAAGACGTCGTCGCAGCGATCGGCAACACGCCGTTGATCAGACTGAAGCACGCTTCCGAAGCGACCGGATGCGAAATTCTCGGCAAGGCCGAGTTCATGAATCCGGGCCAGTCGGTGAAGGACCGCCCCGGCAAGCAGATGATCCTTGAGGCCGAGAAGCGCGGCGACCTGAAGCCCGGCGGGCTCGTGGTCGAGGGCACGGCGGGAAACACCGGCATCGGGCTTGCCGTCGTCGCAAGCGCGCGCGGCTATCGCACCGTGATCGTGATCCCGGACACCCAGAGCCAGGAGAAAAAAGACATGCTGCGCCTGTGCGGCGCGGAACTCGTCGAGGTGCCGGCGCTGCCCTACAGCGATCCCAACTGCTACCAGCATGTCGCGCGGCGGCTCGCCGACCAGCTGCGCAAGACCGAGCCGAACGGCGTGCTGTTCGCCGACCAGTGGAACAATCTCGACAATCCGAAGGCGCACTACGTGTCCACCGGACCGGAAATCTGGGAGCAGACCGGCGGCAGGATCGACGGCTTCATCTGTTCGGTCGGCACCGGCGGCACGCTCGCGGGCACCAGCGCGTTCCTGCGCGAGAAGAAGAAGGACATCGTCATCGGCGTCGCCGATCCGCACGGCGCCGCGATGTACAATCTCTATACGCACGGCGAGGCGAAGATGTCGCCGGGAGGCTCGATCTCCGAGGGCATCGGGCTTGGCCGCGTCACGCCGGTCATCAAGGACATGAAAATCGACAACGCCTACCTCATCCCGGATGAGGAGGCGATTCCGCTGGTCTACGACCTGCTTCAGCATGAAGGTCTTTGCATGGGCGGATCAACGGCGATCAACATCGCCGGCGCCATCCGGCTTGCAAAGGAGCTCGGACCCGGCAAGACGGTCGTCACCGTGCTCTGCGACTACGGCAATCGCTATCAGTCGAAACTGTTCAACCCGGACTTCATGCGCTCGAAGAATTTGCCGGTGCCGGCGTGGCTGGAAAAACGCTCGAACATCCAGATTCCTTTCGTGAAGAAATAGGCTACCGGGCCGGACGATAACCCACGATGATCGAGCCTGCGGATCTCAAGCGCTTCGCCCACTACATCCTGGGTGAAGCGGCGCTGCCCGAGCTGCCAAACTATTACCGCGGCAAGGTGCGGGAGAATTATGACCTGCCCGACGGCAAGCGTATCCTGATCGCCTCCGACCGTGTCAGCGCTTTCGATATCAACCTCGCGATGATCCCGCTGAAGGGACAGGTGCTGACGGGCGTGGCGCGTTACTGGTTCAACGAAACGCGCGACATCTGCCCCAACCATGTGATCGACTATCCCGATCCCAACGTCCTGGTCGGTCGCCGCCTGCGGATGATGCCGGTCGAGATCGTGGTGCGCGACTATCTCGCCGGCACCACCAGCACATCCATTCTGCAGATGTACAAGCAGGGCAGGCGCAGCATGTATGGACATGCTTTCCCTGATGGTCTGCGTGACAACCAGAAGCTGCCCCGAACCATTCTCACGCCGACGACCAAGGCCGAGCAGGGCGACCACGACGCGCCGCTGAGCGGCGAAGAGGTGGTGACGAGAAAACTCCTGACCGAACAGCAGTGGAGCGAGGTTTCGTCGATCGCCCTTCGGCTGTTCGCGCGCGGTCGCGACATTGTCGCCCGGCGCGGCCTTATCCTTGTCGACACCAAATACGAGTTCGGGTTCGACGAGAGCGGCGCAATCGTTCTGGCCGACGAGGTGCACACGCCGGATTCAAGCCGTTACTGGCAGCTGGACACGTATGCGGCCAGATTCGAAAGCGGCGAAGCGCCCGACACGTTCGACAAGGACTTCATCCGCCGCTGGGTCGTCGCCCGATGCGATCCCTACAAGGAGCCTGTCCCGCCGATCCCGGAAGAGGTGATCCTCAAGGCCGCCGCAATCTATGTGAGCGCGTATGAAAAGATCACCGGCTCGCGCTTTCCCCTGCCCGACCCGTCGGTGCCGCCGCTCGTGCGGATCCGGAAAAATCTTCGGAAGTATTTCGGGAGGGCAGCGTAACCCGCACCGCGAAGCAGGCCGGCTGCGAAACTAGTGCCGCAGAATCTGGCTGAGGAACAGCTTCGTCCGCGCGTGCTGCGGGTTGGAGAAGAATTCCTCCGGCTTGTTGGACTCAATGATCTGACCCGCGTCCATGAAGATGATGCGGTTGGCGACCTCGCGCGCAAAACCCATTTCGTGCGTCACGACCAGCATGGTCATGCCGTCATTGGCAAGATCGACCATCGTCTCGAGCACCTCCTTGACCATCTCCGGGTCGAGCGCGGACGTCGGTTCGTCGAACAGCATCACCTTCGGATTCATGGTGAGCGCGCGCGCGATCGCGACGCGCTGCTGCTGGCCGCCGGACAGCTGGCCGGGATACATCCCTGCTTTCTCCGGGATGCGGACGCGTTCCAGATATTTCATGGCCGCGGCTTCGGCGTCCTTCTTCGGCATCCCGCGCACCCAGATCGGCGCGAGTGTGCAGTTATCCAGCACGGAAAGATGCGGGAACAGGTTGAAGCTCTGGAACACCATGCCGACCTCGCGCCGCACATCGTCGATGCGCTTGAGGTTGGGTCCAAGTTCGATGCCGTCAACCACGACCTGGCCTTCCTGAAATTCCTCCAGCGCGTTGATGCAGCGGATCGTGGTGGACTTGCCGGAGCCGGACGGTCCGCAGATGACGATGCGTTCGCCTTTGCCGACGGCGAGGTCGATGTCGCGGAGAACATGGAATTCGCCGAACCATTTGTTCAGACCGGCGATCTTGACCATCTCTGTCATACGATCTGCATCCTAACTGCGGCGGTGAGCATTGAGCCGGTTTTCGACGAACAGCGAATACCGCGACATGGCAAAGCAGAACACGAAGTAGATGATGCCGGCGAACGCGAAGCCGGTGAACAGCGTTGTCGGCGTGGCCCAGACCGGATCGGCGAACGATGCCCGCAACTGGCCGAGCAGATCGAACATCGCAACGATCTGCACCAGCGTGGTGTCCTTGAACAGCGCGATGAAGCTGTTCACCAGACCCGGAATGACATGCCGTAGAGCCTGCGGCATCACGATCAGTCCGGTGGTCTTCCAGTATGAAAGCCCGAGCGCGCTCGCCGCTTCCCCCTGCCCGCGCGGCACGGCGGCAAGGCCGCCACGAATGACTTCGGCGTTGTAGGCGCCGGAGAACAGCGCAACGCCGACCAGCACGCGAACCATGCCGTCAATGCCAAAACCCTGCGGCATGAACAGCGGCAGCATGTAGGTTGCGAAAAACAGCACCGTGATCAGCGGCACGCCGCGCCAGAACTCGATGAAGATGATGGAGCAGGCGCGGATCAATGGAATTTGCGAGCGCCGGCCGAGCGCAAGTGCCATCCCGACCGGCATCGATGCGACGATGCCGGTAACCGACACCACCAGCGTCACCAGCATGCCACCCCATTCGCGCGTGCCGACGATCGGAAGCCCGCCACGTTGCAGACCCATGATGGCGATAACGGCGGCAATGGCTGCAAACGTTGCAAGACAGATGGCAAGCGCACGTAGCGAGCGGCTCAGGCCGGAAATCAGCGCCGAAACGACGATCGCCGTCAGTGCGAGGTCGTACCAGACAGGCCGCGAGGATGCCCGGAGCTCCTCGCGCAACCAGGTCAGCGGCGTCAGCAGGGACAGCAGCACATCGCCGAAAAACGCCACCGCCATCCCCAACAGCGCCAGAACCTGCGAAATGCCCGGCCAGCCCAACCCGCCGCCCGTCACCCGTAACCTGCTCCCGCCTTCGGCAATGCTGGCCGCGATCGCCTCGAGCAGGTCGGCAAGCCAGCTGATGCCGAAACTCCTGATACCGCCGCCGTGCAACAGGAAAAACGCAACCACCGGAAACGCCACAAAGAACAGCGTTGCGTTGAGCGTTTTGCCGGGGATACGCGGGATCAACAGCGGGATCAGCAGCACGATGGCGATCAGGAACACGAGGTTGACGCGCCAGAGCTGGCTTTGCGGATAGAAGCCGTACATGAACTGCTGCAGCTTCGCCTTCACGAACGGCCAGCACGCGCCGACCGTGCGCCCCACATTCTCCTCAAGGCATGCGTTACGGTCGCTACCCTGCCAGACCGCGTCGATCAGCAGGAACTGGACCGACGGCACGATCGTGAACCAGAGCAGCAGCGCACTGACCATCGTCAGCAGGATGTTGGTCGGCGAACTGAGCAGCCGCCACCTGATCCACGCGATCGCGCCGGTCGTCCGGATCGGCGCCGGGCGTTGCCCGACGAGTGCCTCTCGAACAAAAGGTTCGGCCTGATCAGACATGCGGAGTCCTCGCCGTCATCTTGCGAGGCTCCGGCTGATCCGCCAGTTGTAGAAGTTCATGAGCGCGCTCGTCACCAGCGATATCAGCAGGTAGACGCCCATGGTGATCGCGATGATCTCGATCGCCTGTCCGGTCTGGCTGAGCGTCGTGCCGGCAAAGACCGCAACGAGATCGGGATAGCCGATGGCAACGGCGAGCGAGGAGTTCTTGGTCAGGTTGAGATACTGGTTCGTCAGCGGCGGCAGGATCACCCGCAGCGCCTGCGGAACCACGATCAATCGCAGCGTCGCACCGCGCGTCAGGCCGAGCGAAGCGCCGGCTTCCATCTGCCCCTTGTGCACGGAGAGCACGCCCGCACGAACGATCTCGGCGATGAACGCAGCCGTATAAATCGAAAGCGCCAGCAGCAGCGCGACGAATTCCGGAATCAGCCGTGAGCCGCCGGCGAAATTGAAGCCGCGCAGGACCGGCATTTCAAACGCGACGGGTTTGCCGAAAATCAGCGCGGCGATCAGTGGCAGCCCGACCAGCATGCCGAGAACAAAGGGCCAGATCTTCAGGCGGCGTCCGGTCGCAAACAGCAGCCGTCGCGAATAGACGCTCAAGGCAATCGAGCCCAGAACCGCCACCAGAACGGCGAACGCGAACGGTTCGAAACCCGGCTCGCCGATCGGCTTTGGAACGATGATGCCGCGACTGTTGAGGAAGAACATACCGAACAGCGACACGCTTTGCCTTGGCGACGGCAGCGTGGCGAGCACCGCGAGATACCAGAACAGGATCTGGAACAGCAGCGGAAGGTTGCGGACGAGTTCGACATATGCGCCGGACAGCCGCGCCACCAGCCAGTTCGGCGACAATCGTCCGAGTCCGATAACGAGACCGAGGATTGTTGCCAGGAATATGCCGATGATCGAGACCAGCAGGGTATTCAGCAGTCCAACGATGAAGACACGCGTGTAGGTGTCCGATTCCTGATACGGGATCAGGCTCTGGCTGGTCGCGAAGCCAGCGGTTTGTTGCATGAAGCCGAAGCCCGTGGCGATGCGCTGGGCTCGCAGATTGGCCTGAGCATTCGAGTAGATCTCGTAGCCGAGCCAGATGACGAAAGCGACAAAGGCCAGTTGGGCAACGAACCCGCCCCAGCCGGCGCGCCCGCCAAGGACGCGCCGAAGATGCAGAGCGAGATTGCGCGGTGGCTTTCTCGGTTCGATCGCCATCGGCCAGGGCCCCCCTTGCCGATCCCCCGTTTCAGCGGACTGGCGGTGCGTACTGGATGCCGCCCTGGTTCCACAGGCGATTCAGGCCGCGCGAGATATTGAGCTTCGATCCGGGGCCGACGTTGCGGTCGAACGACTCGCCGTAATTGCCGACCGCCTTGATCAGGCGCACGACCCAATCCTTGGTGAGACCGAGTTGCTCGCCGAGATTGCCGTCGGTGCCGAGCAGGCGCTTGATTTCCGCCTTGTCCGACTTCAGCATCTCATCGACGTTCTTCTGCGTAACGCCGAGTTCCTCGGCGTTCAGCATCGCGAAGTGCGTCCACTTGATGATGTCAAGCCACTGGTCATCGCCGTGGCGAACGACAGTCGCGAGTGGCTCCTTGGAGATCACCTCGGGCAGCACGATGTGGTCTTCCGGCTTTGCGAGCTTGAGCCGCTCGGCGTAGACCTGCGACACGTCCGACGTGAAGGTATCGCAGCGGCCGGATTCGTAGGCCTTCAGCGTTTCGTCGGCGGTGGAAAACGCGATCACCTCATACTTCATCTTGTGAGCCTTGAAGTAGTCGGCGAGGTTCTGCTCGTTGGTGGTGCCGGTCTGCACGCAGGCCGACGCGCTGTCCAGCTTCAGCGCCGAATTGATGTTGAGCGATTTGCGCACCATGAAGCCCTGGCCGTCATAATAGTTGACCGCGCCGAAGTTCAGGCCGAGCTGAGTGTCACGTGACAATGTCCATGTCGTGTTGCGCGACAGCACATCGATCTCGCCCGACTGCAGCGCCGTAAAGCGATCCTTGGCAGAGAGCGGCACGAATTTGATCTTGGTCGGATCGTTCAGCGCCGCCGCGGCAATGGCGCGACACAAATCGACGTCGAGCCCTGTCCAGTTGCCCTTGTCGTCCGGCGCCGAGAAGCCCGGCAAACCGCTCGTCACACCGCAGGACAATATCCCGCGATCCTTCACCGTCTTGAGTGTCTGGGCGAAAACCGCCCCTGCAGGAAGAGTCGCTGCGATCGCAAGCGTCATTACGAGGGAAGCACGTTTCATGGCGGAACCTTTCACTGAGGTCATGGCAATTTCGGGCCGGGCAAGGAGCGATTGGACGAAGCGTTCACGCCGCCGGTCATTCGTCCGAACGCGATCGCGCTGCGATCCGCCTGGAGAACAGGAAGCCGTTCAAGGGCGCTGCAATCTTTACGCACGGCCAAACTCTGAGGGGCGCAAAGCCCGGATTGGATGATCCCATCACAGAACGATTGAGAAGGCGGGTCAAGGGGTTGACGCAGGACTTCGCTGTCTTCTTGCGATCGGATAGAAAGCGGCCGCCGATTTTGCCCTTTGTTACGGCATTGTGAGGCAAGGTGCGGCAAAATCACCGGTCCGGCAAAGTCCGAGGCATGGGTCAACCGAAGAACCCCGCCAGCCTGCCGGATCAAACGTCAGAGACCCGTCGGGTCGCCTGCGGGCCGCGACCCGCGTTGCCGGCGCAAGCGGCTTGTGTGGCACCATGGTGACGTCAGCTTTGGAAAAGGCCGTCGGGCCTTTCTTGATGCATTGTCGCTGTTTGGAATGAGTTACTCGTGCGGCGGCTGCGAAAGCCCGGGAAAGAGCGCCAGCCGGTCACGCTTCGACGGCCCGTTCACGCTTCTTCCTGGCCAGGACGAAATACAGGTTGCGCGCATAGACGAACAAGCCAAACCCCTGCCCTGCGATGAACACCGGATCCTTGCGATACAGCGCATAGACCAGCAGCAGGATTCCGCCACCGATCGAGAAGAACCAGAACGCCACCGGCACGACGCTGTCGCCCGCGCGCTCGGACGCGATCCATTGCACGACGAAGCGCATGGTGAAGAACGCCTGGGCAATGAATCCAAGGATGACCCAGCCGTCGAAGTTGATGACGAAGACTTCGTGAAAATACGCGCCGAGCGCTTGCGACAGGTCAACCAGCATCGGAAGTCACCTCGCTTACAACCGCCTGCTTCTTCTTGCGGCGGATCAGCCACCACACGCCGGCAAGATCCATGATCCCGATCCAGAGCCGGTCAAAGAAACCGTAGTTCGACACGCCGGACCGCCGCGATCTGTCCTTGACATCGACGTAGGCGATTTCGAACCCCTCGCGCCGGACCAGCGCGGGCAAGAAACGGTGCAGGCCGTCGAAGTACGGCAGCATCAGAAACGCGTCGCGCTGGAACGCTTTCAATCCACAGCCGGTGTCGCGTGTGCCGTCGCGCAGGATCGTGCCGCGCACGCCGTTTGCGATCCGCGATTGCAGACGCTTGAACGTGGTGTCCTTGCGGCCAACACGCTGACCGGCGGCAAGGCCGACGCGGCCTGCCCCGTCTTCGACCGCGGCAATCAAGGCAGGCAGGAAGGACGGATCGTTCTGGCCGTCGCCGTCAAGCGTCGCAACAATCCTGCCGCGCGCGGCGCGAACGCCCGAGCGCACGGCGGCTGATTGTCCGCACGATTCCGCGTGACGGAGTTGACGAAGATTGCCGCGCTGCTTCATTTGCGCGCGCAAAGCGGCTTCGGTTCCATCGGTCGAACCGTCGTTGACGTAGACGATCTCGTAAGACCATCGTCCGTCGAGCGCCGCGGCGATCTCGGCGACCAGCGGTGCGACGTTGTCGGCTTCGTTGCGGACCGGCACGACGATGGATACAGCCGGAGAATTGCTGTCGGATTGCGGAGAACCGCTGCTCATGATCGTGTCAATTCGGCTTGTTCATCAAGAGGCCGGCACATTCGCGGCGGCTTATGCGGGAGCCTTTTAGGGGCCGGACCCAGCGCCCGCAACCCCCATATTCCGCGCCGATCACCATGAAAACCGCTTGAATTCCGGAGCATTCGCGCTGACGGATGCCCGTCACTGAGTTCCTTCCGAGCGGAAGATCGTCATCGCAATCGAACGCCCTTGCGAATAGTTGTAGCCTTCGAACCGTGTCACCACCGCATAGCGCAGTCCGGTCCTGTCCGCGCGCTGCGCGAACTGTCGCTCGTGCCGGCTTTCGATCAGCGCGAAGCGGCACGAGCCCTGCGCCAGAAAATCCGCAGCACCCGGAGCATCGGTCAACAGCGTCGAAGTTCCCGCCATGAAGACGAGGCTCGGCTCATGATAGCCGGCCGCAGCAGCACGCGGCTGACGACATTCGACACTGCGCAGCGCGCGCGCAAGCTCGACGCTCGGGAACAGCGGCGTCAGGGCAGGCAACACAATGCCATAGACAGTCAGGCTGATGAAAAACGATGCCGCGAAGGCGTTCAGCAACGATCGCTCGGCGCGGCCATCGTCGTACATCCACCAGGCGATCAGTCCGAAGATCGCAGCTGCTGCCGCGAACGGCCAGGCGACGAATTCGAGCTGACGTATCAGGATGATCGAGCCGACAATCGCCAGAACAGCCAGCAGGACAGGCGCAAAGAACCACCATGACAGGCCCGGCATGAGCCAGGTCTTGCGTGACAGCACCTGCTGTTCGAGCACGCCGGCGATCAGGATCGCAATCGCGGGATAGAGCGGCAGCACATAGTGCGGCAGCTTGGTGATCACCAGTTCGAACACGATCCATGACGGCACGATCCACGCGAGGAGAAACTGCGCCGCGGGCTCGCGCCGCGCCCGCCACACCGGTACGACGGCAAGGCCCGCCAGCACCGCGCCCGGCCAGAATGTGAGCCAGAAGATCACGAAGTAGTATCCCGGCGGCGCGCCGTGCGATTCCTGCGGCGAGGCGACCTTGCTGAGCAAATCCCCGCCAAGGGAATCGGCAAAGAACCCCTCGCCCGAGCGCAGAATGATGGCGACGAACCACGGCAGCACCAGCGCCAGCGTCCACATCGCGCCCCAGAGCGGCCGCAGCCGCCAGAGCCAGCCGCCGGAGCGGTCGAGGATCAAGAGTGCCGCGATGCAAAGTCCAACCAGCATCAGGATCAGCGGACCCTTCAACAGAATGCCGCCCGCGATCGCGGTCCAGAAAATAGCCGGGTTCGACCAGGTGGGGTGCGCCGCGTCGTCACCGCGTTGCCAATCAAGATAAATGCGGGCCAGCGCGCCCATCGCCGCTGTCGCTGTCAGCAGCAGCATCGCGTCGGTCTTGGCAAGACGCGCCTCCACCCCGAGCAGGATGCAACTGCACATCATCAGCGCCGCGATGATCGCGCCGCGCCGTGATACGAACGGAAGCGCCGCCCAATAGGTCAGGAGCACCGCGCCGAGCGCGCCGATCAGCGAGGGGACGCGGTAGAGCCAGATGCGGAGCTCCGCACGCGGCAGCCCGAGTTTCGCGGCGGTTTCGACGGCCGCCGCCTGCAGCCAGTAGATACCGACCGGCTTTTTGTAGCGGACCTCGTCCTGAAAGCGGATGTCGATATAGTCCCCGGTCTCGACCATTTGCTTGGTCGCCTGCGCGAACCGCGCCTCATCGCGATCGATCGGCGGGATGTTGAAAAAGCCGGGCAGGAAGAACAGCGCGCTGCAGACGACCAGAAGCGCAATCGCCCGCAGATGGGACGCCGACGCAAAATTGAGTGCGGTAACAAGCCCGCGGCCGGGGTTTGCCCGCTCCGCAGGCTCCCGCCCTGCCCCAAAACGCCGTTGCCCCAATGCCTCCGCCATGGGCTTCGCATACGACGAAACCACCGGTGCGACAACCGCTTAGGGCGTAATCCTGAAGGCGGATGGCCGGTTTGCAGATCAGATCGTGCCCTGCGCGGCACACTCTACTGAAGACGGACGACCACCGTGTCGGCGGCGCCAGTCGAATCCATCACGGTCAGGCGCACAAAGCCGGGTCCCGGAGATTCGACGAATTTCTGACGACGGCCGTCGAGTTCACCGACCGACCGGCCATTGACGAGAACTGTCATCGGGCGGACGCCGCCCGCGACCTTGACGGCCACAGGCGACATCTTTGCATCGCCCTCCGCCGCCACGTCGAGCCGCGAACCATTTAACGGAAACTGGATGCGCGGGGCGCGATCGTCGCCGATGCGCACCAGTTCTCCCGCGGGACGAAAACGCCGCAGCGGCACCGGCAATTTCGCAGTCGCCGCGATCAGCGTGCCGCGCGGTGCGGCCGGCAGGCCGAGCGGGATTTTCCCTGAGCGCGCGAAGGCGTCGAACAGAATCGGCGCCGCCGCCGTCCTTCCCAGAAGTCCCGGCACGGGCGCACCGTCAGGCCGCCCGACCCAAACGCCGATCGTGAAACGACCGTCGAAACCAACCGACCACGCGTCGCGATAGCCGTAGCTCGTGCCGGTCTTGAAGGCGATGCGGTTGTGAACGCCGTTCTCGGGCGGCGGTGTTCCCATCAAGACGTTGCCGATGTGCCAGGCGGCGACGGGATCCATGAGCCGACGCTGTGTTGTGTCGTCGCGCGGATCGTCGAGACGCTCACGCAAGGCGATGGTGTTTCCGAGCCTGGGAAAGCCTGCATAAAGCTGGACGAGGTCGGTCAGCGTCGCGCCGACGCCGCCAAGCCCCATGGCGAGCCCCGGCGTCTCGTCTTTCGGCAGCACCAGGTCGCCGCCTGCCTGCTTGAGCCGCGCCGTCAGGCGATGCGGTCCGACCCGGTCGAGCAGCGCAATCGCCGGCACGTTGAGTGAAAGCTGCAGCGCCTTGCGCACCGTCACCGTGCCCTGAAACGTCATGTCGAAATTTTCCGGCGCGTAGCTGCCGTACCGGATCGGCCGATCGTCGATCAGGCTTTCCGGATGCACGAAGCCGTCCTCGATCGCCAGGCCGTAAATGAAAGGTTTCAGCGTCGAGCCTGGCGAACGGATGGCGCGGGTCATGTCGACCTGCCCCGCCCGGCGCACGTCGAAATAGTCGGGCGAGCCGACCCGGGCGAGGATGTCGCCGCTCGCATTGTCGATCGCGAGAACGCCGATGGAAATCTCGGGGCCGAGTGCGTTGGCGCGGTCGCGCGCCAGCGCCTCGAGTGATTTTTGCAGATTGGCATCCAGCGTCAGCGCGATGTGCGACAGGCCGTCGCTGCGTGCCACGACATGATCGGTCACATGCGGCGCAAGCAACGGCATCGGCCTGCGCTGGCGTGGAACGGGCTCCGCTTTCGCATGGACCACGTCGTCCGCCGCCACGCGGTCGGTGTCAGCCAACTGCGTCAGCACGCGATCGCGCGCCTTGTGGGCCGCATCCGGACGCCGGTCCAGCCTCCGCGTCTCCGGCGACTGCGGCAGGACTGCGAGCAACGTGGCTTCAGCAAGCGAAAGGCGCCTCGGCTCCTTGCCGAAATAGGCGATGGAGGCGGCGCGCACGCCTTCGAGGTTGCCGCCGAACGGAGCCAGCGTCATGTAGAGATCAGGATCTCGTCTTTTGACAGCGCCCGTTCGAGCTGGATGGCGCGCACGATCTGCCGCAGTTTTGTCGCGACGGACCGGTCGCGGCGCGGCTCTATCAGCCGCGCAACCTGCATGGTGATGGTCGAGCCGCCGGAGACGATCCGGCCGTGCGTTGCGAACTGCGATGCCGCGCGCCCCAGCGCAATCGGATCGACGCCGTAGTGCGAGCGAAACCGCTTGTCCTCGAACGCGAGCAGGACACCGATATAGGCTGGATCGACCTCACTCGCCTTGACCGGCAGCCGCCAGCGGCCGTCGTCCATCGCATAGGCCCGCAAGAGCTTGCCGTTGCGATCGACGATCGTCGTCGAAATGTCCCGCACCGCATCGAGCGGCACCGGACCGAGAGAAACCACCCATGCGAACGCCGACGCTGCCAGCAGCGCGACAGCGCCGCCGGCAACCGACGGCGGCGACCTTCAATCGCCGCTTGCCGCGCAAGACGCGGCGGGCTGGTTCATCGTCGCTCATCGCAGCGCACGTATCTCCAGTGTACCGGTTGCGGTGCGGCCGTAGCGCGAGGGATTGTACATATCCTCGACAAACGCCTGCGGCAGCACGTATTTGCCGGGTGAGACCGCGCGCACGATGTAGGCCACGGTAAACACCGGACTGTCGTCGCTGGCGCGCTCGATCGCTGCATTGAAGCGATCGTCACGGAACTCGGTGTGTCTCGGTGTCTTCGCCGTCCTCGATCCAGTCAAGCGTGCCAGTATCGCCAGAAGAGACGAGGCGCGGGTTGTCGATCTCAAAACCTGCCGGGAGATAGTCGGCAATCATGATCCGGCCAAACTCGACCTTGGCTTCGGTGATCTTCAGAACGACTGCAAACCGATCGTTCTGCTTCGCCTTGGTGATGTCGGCAGGTTTGCCATCGAGCGTGTGGTAGGTACGCTCGATCTTGAAGCCGTTCTCGGCCGCGGGCTCCGGCGTTACCGGCGCGCCGCTCACCGAGACCACGGCCTGCACCGGCGCATCGCCGGTGTTGGTGATCTTGACCGGTTTCGCAGGCGTCACTTCGCTCTGCTTGTAGCTGCGGAAGAGCGCGGCCTTGACCGGGCTGCCATCGACATCGAGCGAGACCGCGTTGGCCTCCCTGGCGATCGCGCGGGCGGCCAGCACCAGCCAGGCATTCTCTTGAGTCGAGGTATAAGGCGTCAGGCCGCGCGCGGCCTCCACCCTTTGCACGGCCGACACGAGCGTCGCCCGCGGCGCATTGCCTTCGCTCGCGAGCGACACCAGCGCTGCGGCGTCGCGCAGCGACGAGCCGTAGTCGGTGCGGCCGAACACCAGCACCGGC
Source organism: uncultured Alphaproteobacteria bacterium (assembly GCA_963774995.1). Taxonomy (GTDB): domain Bacteria; phylum Pseudomonadota; class Alphaproteobacteria; order Rhizobiales; family Xanthobacteraceae; genus P52-10. The sequence goes on along the minus strand of CAVZHJ010000031.1, from coordinate 59,703 downwards.
TTCGGCTCGAGGTCTTGCAGCGCCGCCGCATAGACCTTCTCCGCCCTCACCCGGTCGCCGACCAGAGCCAGCGCCGCAGCAAGCTGCGACTTGGCGATTGGTGTAGCGAGGTTCGCAAGCTTGGTATCGGCGAGGTAGCGCAGGTCGCCGATCGGCGCGGCGCCGTTCTTCGCCAACACGTAGAGCGCGTAGGCGAGTTCACGGCCACCGTCCTTCTCAGGCTCCTCGGCATTGGCGACCGAGTTGCGCAAGTGGTCGATCGCCTGACGGAATGCGACGTCGGGGATTGCAAACCCCTTCTCGCGGGCACGGGTCAGGAAGTCGGTGACATACGCGTCGAGCCAGGCGTCATCGCCGCCTGACGACCACAGGCCGAACGAACCGTTCGAGCCCTGCCGCGCCAGTAACCGATCGATCGCATCCTTGATGCGCTGATCGATTGCAGTGTCCATTGCCAGATGGGCTTCGGTGGCAAGGTCGTTGACGTAGAGCAGCGGCATCGCACGGCTGGTGATCTGCTCCGAGCATCCGAACGGATAGCGGTCCAACGCCTTCAGGATCGATGCCGCATCGAGCGCCGTCGACAGACTGACCGACAACGACACCGCGCCGGTGCCCGCAACCAGATCGGCGAACATGTCCGGCGACAGCGTCAGGCTCTCGCCCTTGGCCAGCGTCCGCACGGTGCGCCGGGCCAGGATTTGTGTCGCGGGCTTCACGTCGAGCGCGTAGTTGCGCTGGAGCGTCAGCCCGTTCGGCCCCCGGATGTTGACCTCAAGCTGCGCTTGCCCTGCGCCGGTCGCGTCGAGACTGACGGCAAGCGTATTGCGCTGCTTCGCAGCCAGCCGCAGCGTGGTCGACGGATTGCCAGTCATGCGCACAGGACCGCTCGGCCGCACGGTGATGGCGAAATCGCCCGCCGCGCCTTCGACGTTGTCGAGGTCCATGGTCATCGTGCCGCGATCGCCGTTCAGGAGGAAACGCGGCAAGGTGGTGGTCAGCACAACCGGGTCGCGGATCACCAGGTCGGTCACCGCACGGCCGACCTTGGTGGCACTCCAGGCCACGGCCATGACGCGGGCGGTGCCTGCGAACTCTGGAATTGCGAACGGAATTTCAGCGGTGCCGTCCGCGCCGACGGTGACGATGCCGGAATAGAGCGCCAGCGGCTTCTGCGTCGGTGGACTGCCTTGCAGTTCGGCGTTGGCTGAATCGCCGCCGGTACGAATCTGCCCGCGCGTACCCTGCATGCCGTCGATCAGTTGGCCGTAGATATCGCGGATCTCCGTCGTGAGCCGGCGCTGACCGAGGTAGAAGTCGTCCGGTGCCGGCGGCTTGTAGTTGGTCAGATTGAGGATGCCGACATCGACCGCGGCAACGACGATTTTTGCGTCTTCTCCGGGGTTTAGACCGCCGATCTTGATGGGCAGCTTGAGCAGCGTGCCCGGCCGGACGAGCGCCGGCGGCGACAGCGCGACATCCAGCGTGCGCGCCTTCCTGTCGATGCCAAACCACTTCAGGCCGATGGCCCGGCCCGGCATCCGCTGCGCGGCGGCGTCCAGCGGCCGGCGCAGGGTCGCCACCACGTAGGCGCCCGTGCCCCAATCCTTGCCGACCGGAATGCGGACTTGCGAGGCGCCTTCCTTGACGTTCGAGGTCTGGGTCGTCAGCAGGCGATCGCCGACGACGGTGATCGTCAGCCTGCCGGCCGTGCGCGCAGTGACGTTCACCACCATGGCGTCGCCGGATTGATACTCGGCCTTGTCGATGGAGGTCTCGAGCAGGTCCGGCGTGTCGGCGCTGCCTTCCGAATACCAGCCCACGTCGAAGGTCACCGAGGTCAGCGCGCCATCGGTGCCGGCTTCCTTCACATCAAGGCGATAGCGACCTCCCTGCGGCGATACCTGAACGTGTCCCCGCTTGTCGGCCGCAACGTTGACCTCGCCATCGGCGACACGCTTGGTCGATTTGACCGGCTCGTACTCCCACGACGAGCCTTGCCGGTACCATTGGTAACGCGACTCCAGCTTCAGCAGTTCGTAGCGCAGGCCTTCGCGCGCGAGCGCCTTGCCTTCGGGCGAGACGAAAACCACGTCGAAACCTGCCGGATCGCCTTCGGCCACGCTCTTGCTGTTGAACAGCGGCTTGACGCCGATCATCGCCGCCTTCGGCGCGACCGGGATCGTCAGCATGCGCTCGACTGCCCTGCCGCCGCTTTCGGCCATGCGGATGAAAACCTGCGCCTCCTGCGGCCGCGTCGATGTCGGCGGCTTCGGCAGGCTGACCGCGAAGGTCGCCTTGCCGTTGGCGTCGGACTCGGGGAGGTTTTCCAGCGGCGTACGTTCGTTGCTTGTTGCCTCATCGTCAGCCACGCCGAACTGATAGCCGGCGAAGCCCGGCCGCGACTCGGCGGGTTTCACCAGCAGGTCGCCTTCCAGCTGAAGGGCCGATGCCGGCGCGCCGTAGAGGAAGCGGCCGTCGAGCTGCAGATCGACCGGCTTATCGGCCTCGATCTGCGCAGCCTTGGTCGTGAGCGTGAACTCGATCCGCTCCGGGATGTAATCTTCGACCATGAAGGTCGTCTCGCCGATTGACGGCGCTTTCGGATCGGTGAAGGCGCGAACGCGCCAGGTGCCGGTCGGGACGGCCGAGTTCAATGCCAACGACAGCGTGCGCCCGCCCGCGCCCTGATCCGCCACCAGCGCGCGGCGGAACTCAACGCCATCCGGCCGTTCGACGACCAGCGTCATCGGCGCGCCACTGATCGCGTTGCCCTGCCCGTCGCGCAGCAGCGCCGTCAGGAACACCGTTTCATTCGAGCGATACACACCGCGTTCGGCATAGACGAAGGCGTCCGCGCCGACAGGCACGCGGCGGCCGGCGACGCCGCGGTCGCTCAGATCGAAAGCCGTGCTCTTGAGGCTCAGGAACGCGTAGTCGTTCTTCTCGCCGGTGACCGAGAGCAGCGCAGGTGAAAGCCCGCCCTCGCCGAGCGCCAGGCCCGCCTCGAACAGGACATGGCCAGCGTCGTCGGTGTGCTTGGTCGAAAGGATTTCGTTGTTTCGCGCGACCAACCGCACTTCGGTTTTCGCGACCGGTTCGGTCGATGTCAGCGAATTGACGAAGACATGGATGCCGTCGTTGCCGGAGAAAGCGGTCAGGCCGAGATCGGAGACGATGAACCACTGGGTCGCCAGCTGGGCGTAGTCTTCATCGGAGGAGCCCGCACCCTTGGGGGCGGCGGTCATCACATAGACGCCGGGCTGCATCTCCCCGATCGCCTGATCGACCGGGAAAGCCGTGGTCACGTCGGCGTTGAGCGTGTTGCCGGTCGCGAGTTCGCCGGACCAGACCATCACGCCCTTCTCGCTGCCAAGTTCGGCGAGCTCGTATGTGGACAGCGCGCGCTGGAAATCGCTCCCCAGTACCGTGTTGATGAGATTGCGGTCGCCGATGCGGAAGACCTTCGCATTCACCGCTGGCGTATTGACGCTGACCACCGGGATGCCGCGCTGGCCGGTGCGAGGCAGCACATAGGCGCGGCTGGTGAAGCGCACGAACGGCTTGCGGTCGCGCACATAGATGTTGAACTCCGCCGACTTCGGCAGGGTTTCCTTCACGGTCGACGGCAGGCCCGCGCGCAGGTTGACGCTGTAGCGATCGCCGTGTTTCAGCCCCTCGACGCAAAGCTGACGGTCTTCCGACGACAGCGCCGGCTTGTCCGATCCGCCCATGCTGACGAAAGGCGAGAAGTCGGTGCGCTTGGCCAGCTCCTCGGAGAACTGGAAGCAGACGCGCGGCGTCGCCGAGTCGGAATCGACCGAGTAGTCGAGCAGGCGGAAGCCGCGTTCATCGCGCAGCTTCTCATATTGGCCGCGGATGTCGGCGACCTCGCGAAGGTCCAGCGAGAGGCGCAGCGCATCCAGCGCCGGGCGCCACAGCTTGCGGTCGGACATGGCGCGGCCAAGCACGGCCAGCGCGTCGGCCTCCTCACCACCGTTGCCGGCGCGCTGATAGGCGATGTAGGCGGCGCTCGAGGCGCGCTCGAGCAGGAAGGTCTGTTCGCGGGTATCGGTCGGGCGGATCTGGAAGATCGTCCGGGCCAGCCGGAGCCAGTTGCTGCTGTCGTTTGGAGCGACCGCCGTCACCTGACCTATCAGTTGCAATCCAGTTCTGAAGTCATTGCGACGGAACGCAAAATCGACATCCGTCTTGAGCTGTTGCGCGGTCTTGTTGACCGGTCCGGCCTCGGTCTTGATCTGGGTCTCCAGCCTGATTGCGGAATCGGCCAGATCGTCGCGTTTGAAGGCCTTGTCGGCCGCCTGCGCTGACGTGAGGCCGAGCGCCAGCGATGCTGCCAGCGTAAGGGCGCGAACCAGTCCAATCATGTGGAGACTCCTTCGAAGGCGAACGATCGACGCCTGCGTGTCAGATGAAGCGTGAAACGTGACAGACTGATGGCCGGCCGAAATCGGCGCTCTGGAATTGAAATGACCGGACGATAGCATCGCAAGCGCGACAGTCCTTCCCCACGTTCCGAACCTGGACGTTACCTGTGGGCGTCGTCTTGCGCCACACGGTGGCGCATGGCCGCCAAGATTCCAATGCTCTTCGAATCAAGGCTCTTGGGTTGGGTCGTCGCGGTGCGCTATTGGGTTCAAGCTGAATTGATTGAACCGCTGCCGACGGTTCGAAGGACAGGCGCCATGATCGACCATGTCTCCATCGCGGTCCGCGACCTCGCCCGCAGTGCCGCACTCTACGAACGGCTTCTCGCCCATCTGGAACTTACCCGTCTCGTGAACCGCCCGGCGACCGTCGGCTTCGGCAAGCGCTATCCGGAATTCTGGCTGAACCTGCGGGCCAATCTGGCACCGGGCCCAGAGGATACCGGCACACACATCTGCCTGCGTGCCCCGACCGAGCTCGCCGTCAGCAGATTCTACGACGATGCACTCCTGCTTGGCTGCACGAGCGCCGGCGATCCTGGGCCGCGACAGGCGGCGATGACCACCTACTACGGTGCGTTCATTCTCGACTTCGACGGCAACAAGATCGAAGCGGTGAATTTTCCGCCGCGCTGACCGTCCGGCGCCCCGTCCTCTCTGCAACGAAACGCGAAAAGTCCGGGCTATTCAGGTTAATTCGGATTGGAACCGCGCCCAACCTTTGCGCGAGTTACTCACCCTGTTACCACCTGCGCGTGGTTAGCAATGCGTTAGCTGGAAATGCCGAAATGAGCGAACGACGCAATACGCCTCGTTCACGCACACTTCTGGGTGGCGTGATTTCATTCAACAAAAGTCGTGCGACGGTGGACTGCAACGTGCGCAATTTTTCGCAAGCAGGCGCGCGCGTTGAGTTCGTCAATACGGCGATGTTGCCCGACGAATTCGATCTTACGATCGCACGCAAGGAAGCCACGTTCCGCGCCCGTGCGGTCTGGCGCAGCGAAGACGCCGCCGGTGTCGTGTTCATCTGCAAGCAGAACAGCAGCGTCGTTCAGCTCGACTGGGCGCGCAAGCTCAAAGCGGTCGAAACGCAGAACAAGGCGCTCCGCCAGCACATCTCCAGGCTGAGCGACGGTGCAATATGACACGTGTCGTCGAGATGCTACGCAGCCTGGGCGGCAGTACGGTGGGATCGGTGCGCCTGCAATACGCAATCCTCGTGGCCGGAATAGCAATTGTAACCGTCATGACCGCGCAAACGGCCGGCAACAAGGTCGCCGAGAAGCTCGCCGCAGTCACCTCAGCCTTGAACAGGATTCAGTTCTAGAGGACGGCGAATGGGAAGCGGTGAATAGCGAATAGATCAAACTCGCCAACTCGCTCCTCGCTATTCGCTGCTTGTCAAAAGCTCAGTTCCTGGCCCGCGTTTGCCGTGCCGGCAAAGGTGCCACGTAGCGCGAATTTCTTGTGCAGCTTCCCACATTGCCGGATGCTGCGGCCATGCACTGCTCGAGCGTTGCGTAGTAGCAGGTGCCGACAGTGAACCTGCTTGGCGTAACGCACCATGGATACTCTACCTCCGCCCGTGCGCCGGTCGCAGAGCCCAGCGTGCAGAGCGCCAGAATAGCTATTCCGGGAAGCCGCATGGCACACCTCCTATCGTCGTTGCTTCACCTGTGGCGCTGCGACGTAGCGCGGGTTTCGCTCGCAGTAACCGGAGTTCGCGAACAACGACGCCTTGCACTGCTCAAGCGTCGTGAACGTGCAGCTTTGCGGCGAGACGCGGCCCTGCATCAGGCAGTAGGGATATTCGATCCCTGCCGAAGCCGGGGCCTCTGCGGCCACGATCGAGACCAGGCACAACAGCGCAAGGCCGGCGAGTTTAGTCGAGTTGAAAGTCATTGGTGTCCGCTCCCCGGCGCTCACGCCCTTCAGCTTTGCAATGTAGCGACCGGAATGGCGCCGCTGTCAGCGCCGTTGCGCAACCGGCGTGTTCTGCCTGCTGACGATATACGCCGAGTTTTCCTGGCAGAAGCCCATGCCGGCGGAAGCCGACATCATGCATTGCGGCAGCGTGCTGAACGTGCAGTCCATGAACATGTTCGGCGTACCGATCATGCAGTAACGATAGATGGGCTCCGCACTCGCCGGCGAGATCGCCAGAAAGCCGCCAACCGCGGCGCTCGCAACGAGAGATGCTGACAGGAATTTCATCGAAATCTCCCCTTCCGAAGCGCGGAAGCCGACAGTGAAGCCCCAATACACTTTGGATAACGCCGCCGACCGGCGATGCGAAATCAAGATTTCGTGCCGGCAGGCGATATTGTCTGGCGGCGCTTCGGCGTCTGGGCCGGAACGGCTGCGGGCGCCGGCGTCGGCGCGACGACGGCCGGCCCCTTAAAGCGCGGATTGCGTTCGCAATCCGTGCCCATTCCGCGTGTTGCGGCCCGACATTGCTCAAGCGAACTGAACGAGCAATCCTGCCCCGCTCCGAAGCCGGGAATCGAGCAATATGGAAACTCCTGCGCGCGCCCGGGTGTGACTGTTACAAGCAGGCCTGCGACCAGCGTCGACGCTGCCAGAAGGGTGCGCATCTTTGTTCTCCTTTGAATCGTCATTCTGAGTCGTATTTTCTGAGTTGTCTTCCGGTTCGGCTCAGCCGGGTGCGCGCGCCTCATAGCTGAAAACACCGCAATCGCAAGGAAATTCGACCGCCTTTGCATCTTCGTCCGCATGCGATCGCGTGCTATCGGAACCGGCGCACGACGGAGAGACGATGACAATGGAAACGCCGGCCCCAACCATCCTCGCTCATGATCCCGATCCGCGGCCCCCTGTCTTCAAGCTGCCTCCGAACACCTGCGACAGCCATTGCCATATCTTCGGTCCGCACGCGCTCTATCCCTATGCCGAAGGCCGCTCCTACACACCGCACGATGCGCCACTCGCGGAGTTCAGGAAACTGCACCGCATCCTCGGCATCGACCGCGCGGTGATTGTCAATGCCACCTGCCACGGTCGCGACAACCGCGTTGTGACTGACGCCATCGCGCAGTCGCACGGCGCTTATCTTGGCGTTGCAAATGTCGACGACACGTTCACTGAGAAACAGCTGGAAGCGCTCAACGAGCAAGGGATCCGGGGATGCCGGTTCACGTTCGTGCGCCGGCTGGGGGCCGCACCTGACCTTGCAGCCTTTCGGCGGATCGTCGAGCGCATCAGGCCGCTCGGCTGGCACGTCGACCTGTATTTCGAAGCCCAGGACATCCCTGAATTCCTGCCCATGTTGCGGGCGCTGCCCATTCCATACGTCATCGATCACATGGGAGGCGTTCGCGCAGGATCTGCTCACGACGCCGGCTCATTTGCAGCGCTTGTCGACCTGCTGCGGACCGACGAGAAATGCTGGATGAAGGTCACCGGGCCGGAGCGAATTTCGGGTGCCGGCTCGCCATTTCACGACGTGATACCTTTCGCAATTTCCCTGATGCAGGCCGCGCCCAACCGCACGCTCTGGGGCACGGACTGGCCGCACCCAAACGTCAAGCAGATGCCGAACGATGCCGACCTGGTCGACATTCTGGCGCATTATCTCGGCGGAGATGTCCTGCATGGCATGCTGGTGAAGAATCCGGCGCGCCTGTACGGCTTCGCCTGATCGTCCTCGGCGTGATCGCGCCGTTCAGGCCAGTTCCTCCAGCGCCTGCGGGAACAGGCGTTGATAGGCCTCGCCATAGACCATTGGCTTGCCGGTGTTGCGTCCTCCCTGGACGCCGCGGTTGAGCGCCACGCGCGTGTAATATTCCCAGAGGTGCTTCTGCGCGGCGAGTACTTCAAACGCCTTGCGCTTCAACTCCCAAACCTCGTCGATGTTGAGAATGACCTGCGCCTTGAAATTGCATTGCTCCGGCTGATGTGGCTCGAACAGAAACACCGGCGGAGCCGCGTAGACGCGGTTCACGTCCGGCTTGTGGCCCGCCGACTGCGCGACGATCCGCGCCTCCTGCGTCAGATGCGCGGCGACCGGGTGGTCGAAATTGTAGGGATCCTCGAGCGCATGGGTCAGTACGAACGCCGGATTCTCCTCACGAAAAATATCGATAAGCCGGTCAAGCACCGCCTCCGTGGGCCGCAACGGATAGTCGCCCGCATCGAAGAACTCGATCGAGGCGCCCAGGATGCGCGCCGCTTCCTCCGCCTCCGCTTTCCTGCCGGCCTTCACCTCGTCAAGACCAATGCCCTGCTTCTTCCAGGCAAACTGGCTCTCGCCACGCTCGCCGAACGAGAGGCATGCGATCTTCATGCGGTAACCCTTGCGGGCGTGAAGCGCGATTGCGCCGCCCGCGCGCCAGACGAAATCGCCAGGGTGAGCCGTCACGACAAGTCCACTCTTAGACATCCGAACCTCTTTCAGAGACGTTCCGCCGCTTTGCTCGAAAACCGTACTCCACCGCGATTGTGGGCAGAGTCAAATCCACCTAAAGTCCGATCTTCCAACGGGTGTTTGATGAGACGTATCATCAAGCGGCACGGAACCAAAAAACTTTTTGATCGGGAGGACTGATATGACGGTTTCACGCCGCAAGTTCGTAGCCGGCTTCGGCGCAGCAACAGCAATCGTCTTCCTGCCACGCGGAGCCCTTGCCGCCTACCCCGATCGCCCGATCCGATTGATCGTGCCCTTCGCGGCCGGCGGCAATGCGGACATCGTTGGCCGACTGGTCGGCGAACAGATCAGCAAGGCGCTGAACCAGCCGATCGTCGTCGAAAACCGCGGCGGCGCCGGCGGGGGTGTCGGTGCCGAGTTCGTCGCTCAAGCAGCGCCCGATGGATACACGCTGCTGGTCGGCTCGAACGGACCGCTCACCGTCAATCCCTTCGTGAATGCCAATCTGAAATACGACCCGATCAAGGATTTCGCCGCCATCGCGCTCACGAGCTACGTGCCGCACGGGCTCGTCGTCAACAAGGCGGTGCAAGCCAGAACGATCTCCGACCTGATCGCGTTGTCGAAGAAGTCGCCGGTGACGATCGCCACGGCCGGCGTCGGCAGCGCGACGCACATGACGTTGGAGCGCCTGAAGGCAAGCACAGGCGCAGACCTGACACATGTGCCTTACCGTGGCGGAGGCAGCCTGTTGCCCGACGTGATCAGCGGCAACGTCACCGGCGCAATGACCGAGTTCTCCACGGCGTTGACGCTCCACACCGGCGGCGAGGCGCGCATCCTCGCTGTGGCCGCGTCGAAGCGCTCCAGGATCGCGCCGGACATACCGACATTCGACGAGAGCGGCGTGAAAGGTTTCAAGGCACAGAGTTACATCGGTATACTGGCGCCGGCGAAGACACCCGCAGATATTATCGCCCAGTTGCAGCAGGCGATCGAGAAGGCGCTCGTCCCGGGCAGCCCGGCGGCGGAACGCCTTGCGAGCATTGGCGCGGAGGTTGCCACGCCCGAGCAAATGACATCGAAGGGTTTCGCCGAATTCATCCGCGCCGACTTCGAGGAAATGCGCGAGGCGGCCAAGCTTGCCGGAATTACACCGAAATGAGCGACGGCATGATGCTTCCACGCCGGCAATTCCTGCAGGTGGCCGCGGGCGCGGCCTCTCTGACAACGCTGTCGACGACCGCATCGGCGCAACAGACCTGGCCGGCGCGGACCATCACACTTGTCGTGCCGTTTCCGGCGGGCGGCGGCGTCGATACGATCGGGCGTGTCGTCGCGGAAAAACTTTCGACCGCGCTGAAGCAAAGCGTCGTGGTCGACAACCGTGGCGGCGCCGGCGGCACGATCGGCACCCGGTCGGTCGCCAGGGCCGAGGCGGACGGCTACACGCTCCTGCTCGGTCACACCGGCACGATGTCGATCAATCCAAGCCTCTATGCCAACGCAGGCTACGACCCGCGCAAGGATTTCGCCCCCGTCGGCCTGATTGCTTCCATGCCGGTCGTACTGATCGCCCATCCGTCGTTTCCGGCAAAGACCGTCGCCGACGTCATCGCGCTCGCGAAGAAGGAGCCGGGCAAGCTCAATATCGGCTCGCCCCCGGTCGGCACCGGCGGTCATCTCACCGCCGAGTACTTCAAATCGGCGGCGGGAATCGACATGCAGATCATTCCCTATCGCGGCACGGCGCCGCTGATGAACGATCTTGTCGGCGGGCATGTGCTGGTCGCGTTCGGCGTTCTGCCGCCCGCGATCGGCAACATCCAGGCCGGTTCGCTTCGGGCGATCACGGTCACCGGAACCAAACGTCTCGGCCTTTTGCCGGACGTTCCGACCGCGGACGAATCCGGATTGCCGGGCTTCGACTCGGTGCTGCATTACGGGCTGGTGGCGCCTGCCGGCACCCCGCCCGCGATTGTCGACCGGCTGAACAGGGAGCTCGGCGCCATCCTGAAGACCGAGGCGATCAAGCAACACATCCAGAACGAAGGCGGCGACATCATCACGTCGTCGCCGGAGGAATACGTCAAGGACATCGACCTGGAAGAAGCAAAGTGGTCTGCCTTGATCAGGAAGCTGAACCTGAAAGCCTGACAGGACTTGCCTGGTCGGCGCTTGATCTCAGTCGAACCGCGGCAACGACGCGCCGAATAACTCCTCGACGCGAAAGCGCTCCGGAATCAGATTTTGCTGCGCTGCGTATTCGATGATCAGTTCCAGCGAGCGCCGATTGGCCTCGAGGCCAAACGGCACAAGGTCGATAGGGTCCGCAGCCGAAGCCATCGCCTTGCTCGCCTTGAGCATGCGGTAGACCTCCGCCACGACATCCGGACGGCTGGCGGCCAACGCCTCGGTGACGACGACCAGATGATTGACCGGCACAACGGCGTGCCTGGCGTACCAGGCTCTCGCCGCAGCAACCGGATCACTGAACAGTGGTTTGAGTTTGGCGTCGGGCGAGGTTTCTCCGAGAACCGCGTCCAGCTCTCCGTCCATCAGCATCTCGATGATGCCGCGGCCTGCCGGTGCGCGCTCGGTCGTGTCGCTATATTCCGCCACGTGCGCGTCTTCGAAGGTCACCCAGCGAATACTGCCGAGATCAACGCCATGATCGTTGGCGAGGATGCCCCGGATCCATGCGCCGGTCGTCGTGGTGAACGACCGTATCCCCACGCGCCGCCCGCCAAGGTCGGCCGGCCCGATCGTCCCGCGCTCGCCGTTGTAGATCGCATACGCATGTTGAAAGCGGCCAAGCATGGCGGCCGGAAGCAGGACCAACGGCTTCCGCCAGGCCCTGGCCATGAGATAGGTCACGATCGCCATCTCGCAGACGTCGAACTTGAGCTCTCGCACCATCGGCTTGAACGCGGCGTTGGTCGGCGAGAACCGGACGAACTCGAAATCCACCAGATCCGAATGAACAGCGCCGCTCTTGAGCGCCTTGGTATGAGGATGGTCGCCAAGAACCGCCCGCAGACGAACTTTATCTTTCTTGTCGGGTGACGCCATGCCGGCCGGTCCTCATTGAGTGGTCTGCACGGAAGGGTATTTGAGGACGGCCAGTTCGGCTACTTGTGTTTGGCGCGTTGCTCGCGAGCAGATTGCATCGCCCCGAAACGATCCAACCGCCTATTGGCTGCGCGGCTGCCACGAAAGGTCATCGGACCACAGGTAGATCGCGATCGCGGCCAGGCTGAGGGCGATGCCGATCCAAAAGGCCGGCGTGTGGTGTATCGGCCTTCCCTCTGATTCCTTCACGCGCGCGCTCCTCGTGATTGCCCTCGCCCAGCCTAGCCTGCAGCCAGCCTCCAGCTCAACGACAGATCGCCCGAGGCCGGACTTCGCGGTGACGGCCGCGCGGCTTTTTTGCGTCGCCTTGCCGCCTCTGATGCACCTTTGCATCAGTTCGCAGCGAACTCACCGCAGCGGGACAGTTTGTCTTTGACTGTGCAAGGGCGCGTTGGCTTGGTGTCCGCGGCTGGGCGCCAAGGACGACGACCATGTTCGAAGTTGCAATCGCGTTTCTGGGACTAGCGAGTGGCGGTATCTTCGCGGCTCACGCGATCGATGCGCTACGGTCCAGACTTGCGCCCAGGTGAACCGAGCCGGCCCGAGCCGGCTACCCCAAAGACCGCATTCTTCGGCGCCACCGTCGCCTGCCGGGCAGACGCACATTCGCAGGAATGGGTAAAGTTCACCCAGAACCACGCCCGCATCACAACCTTACATTAACCTATCGACGCGCAAACGATGTTTGGGGCGGCGGGGTGATTCTTGGCGGCATCGGTTGCACGTGGTGCCGCCGGGCCGAAGGACATTTCGACGATGGCCACCCCGCTCGCAATTGTCATCTCAGCACTCGTCATTGCCGCCACCGCAGCGGTCGTGCTTCGATACGAAATGGTTGTGCAGGCAACCCCCGCACCACTGATCCGAGTGGATCGCTGGACGGGTGAAATCGACCGCTGCTACTGGCGCACCAACATCGCAAAAATCGACTGCAGCAAGGAATGACCGCCCAGGCGCCGGGCCCATGGCCCAAGCGCGACCGGGGTGGAGTTCGCGTCCCGGCGAAACGCGCGCGTCTTTCAACACGCATTAAAAAAGCCCCGCATTTGCGGAGCTTTTTGATTTTCCTGTTGCAGCTGGCGGTTGCGATTACCGGGTTGCGGCAACCTTGGCCTTGCTCGATGAGGCGTCTTCCTTGTCCATCACCGCGCGGCATCCCTGGCTGAGGTTCGCCTTGTTCTTGCGCATGCAAACGGTGATCTTCGCGATATTCGGGATTTCAGAACTGCAGAGGCGAAAAGCGTCGCCCGTGCATTGCTGTTGGGCCTCGGAGCTGAAAGCAAAGCTCGACGAAGTCGCCAGGGTCGAAACGGAAAGAACCAGGGCCAGGGTCAGGCCGATCCGGCGAATGGTGTTGGTGCGATTTGCGCTCATATGGGCCTCCCGTTGTTCGATGGCCCACCTTGGCCTATCGCCGCGGAAGAGACTGTGATCGGTCGCACGTTCGGCGCCGACGAGCGAAAAGCCAGTCGCAACAGATTTGCAGCCAACCCGGCCAAATGCTGACGATCCTGTTTGGAAGGGCAGCATTGAGTTGCGTCACTCCGCGTCTCCGCCAGGCACGCGACCGCCGCGATCCATCAGCGGCATCGTATCGACACCCCAATGCCAATGATCCTCCAGCTTGATGTGGTCCGTCCGCGACGCCGTCAGATTAGTATCCGGTAGCCGGGGCGGGTCGTTGGTAGCCGAGCGCCCAGCGCGTCTGCCATGCGTGACCCGCTGCACAGAAGGATTGCGCGTCTTCGATTTAACTTTGTGTCGCGGTGGTCACAACGATCCACCACAAAGCGGGACACACATCATGCGCAACGCCATTATCGTCGCTCTCGCAGCGATCGCTCTCGCCAGCGCCGTCACGTCGTCAGAAGCCGCAACTGTCGTCAGAGATCATCGGACAGCGCCCGTGGTAAGAGACCATCGGCAACCAGTTGAAGTCCGCGATCATCGTGGCGACAACGGTGGCGTGACCGTTACATCGAAGCCGCGGCCAAGAAAGGCAAAGGCCTGTTTGCTCGGGGTTGTATGCACCACCAACAAGACCGTGGTGGGTGTCGTAGACAAAAGCATCTCGCGTCCCATGATTCCCCGCTAGCTACTGCAGCAGCCGGCGTAAATGCTGCCAAGAGGCCGCCTTGGTTGGCGGCCTCTTTCATTGCCTACGTTGCGCCGCGCGGCGGCGGACGAGACCAGGACAACGCTGGATTGTCCATATGCACATGGTCCGGGCGCACAGTCACATTGATGGTGGGACGAACCGCATCGTGGCGATCCCGTTTGGATTCGAACCAAAGACCTACAGCTTAGAAGGCTGTCGCTCTATCCAACTGAGCTACGGGACCGTGCCACCCGAATACCAGAACAAGGTGAAGGAGCGGTAGCCGGAAATTAGGGCCTCCGGGCCACCTGCGCCATGAGGCTGGGGACGATCAGCCGATGAAACGGCAGGATGACCGCCAGATAGGTCCGGCCGAGCCGGTTGTGGGTCTGCACCAGGGTTGTCGCGACGATCTCGCGGCGGCGGTCGTCGAGGGCCGTGACATCGACGGCGAGACGGAAATCCAGATGCCGATCGTCAAGACCCATGACCACCCGTTCGAGCGACTGGCTGAGCACTGGAAATGCCCCTATGCGCGCGGCCTGAACAAGCCCTTGGTGATCACGCGTGATGAGACCGAACGGCCGGACGGCAAGATCCCTGAGCCACATGAGCGAGCTGACCCAGCCGGGCCGGCGATCCAAAGCGCGGTGGGCCGCGGTCACCGCATCAAGCGAGGGATCGTCCACGATCAATGAAAATGCATCGGCGAAATCCGCCCCGGGAAGCAGATCGCGGACGTCAGCCTTCACATCTTTCTCGATCGGCCGCATTGCGGATATTTGCCTCTCAGGCTGGCTCGATCTCGGCGAGTTCGACGCCTTCCTGCACGATATCGCCGACCTTGCATTTCAAGCGCTTCAAGGTCCCTGCAAACGGCGCGCGCAGGGTCTGCTCCATCTTCATGACCTCCAGCGTCAGGATCGGTGCGCCCTTCGCCAGGGCAGCCCCCTCCTCGGCCAGCAGCGCGACCACAGTTCCCGGCAGCGGTGCAACGATCCTGTCCTCGCCTGCGTGCTCGTCCTGATCGACGCCGAACGGATCGACGAAGTTCAACTCGAAACGCCCGTTCGGCGTTCGCAGATAGAGCGTGCGGTCCTCCCACAAGGCGATCGCGCGCGTCTTCGTGCCGCTGAGAAAGCTGTCGACGACTCCGGTGCTACCGGCATGAACCACAAACGCTTCATCCGCATCGCCGACCTTGAGCGTCGTGCCGTTACCGCCATAGCCGAGGACCGCGCTTCGCTCCCGCCCCTCGCTGTCGCGGAACGTCAGCGTCCGGCGGCGTGCGCCACCCGGTATCCAGCCGGCCTTGCTCCAGGGCGAGCGGGCATCGTGCAGTACCGCCTCGCGCGCAAGCACGGCTGCGACCGCGGCGCCGATCCCGGCGCTGCCGATTTCATTGGCCGGTTGCGTCAGGTTTTGGAGATTGCGTTCGATGAAGCCGGTATCGATGCGATTGGCGCGCACGTCCTCATGCGACAGCAGCGCCGCCAGGAACGGAACGTTGGTGACGACACCGCGCACATCGGTTTCGTCGAGCGCGGCAACGATCCGGTCCAGCGCTGCGGCACGGGTCTCCGCAAGGACAATCACCTTGGCCAGCATGGCGTCGTAGTGCGGCGACACGGTGCTGCCATCGCGATAGCCGGCATCGATCCGCAGGCCCCCGCTTTCGTCCGGCATGCGCCAGGCGCGGATGCGGCCGACCGACGGCATGAAATTCTTCGCCGGATTTTCCGCGTACATGCGGGCCTCGACGGCATGACCTTTCAGTTTGATCTCGTCCTGCTTGAGCGGCAGTGCCTCGCCGAACGCGACCCGTAACTGCCATTCGACCAGATCGACCCCGGTGATGAGCTCCGTCACCGGATGCTCGACCTGCAGGCGGGTGTTCATTTCGATGAAGAAGACATCGCGTCCGTCGGAAACAAATTCGATGGTGCCCGCGCCGACATAGTTGACCGCGCCGGCCGCCTTGCGCGCGGCAAGCCCGATCGCTGCGCGCTGCTTGTCGTTGAGCGTCGGCGACGGCGCTTCCTCGATCACCTTCTGATGCCGCCGTTGCAGCGTGCATTCGCGCTCGAACAGCGAGACGAGATTGCCGTGGCTGTCACCGACCACCTGCACCTCGATGTGGCGCGGACTGTCGACATATTTCTCGATCAGCATGCGGTCGTCGCCGAAGGCCGCTTTCGCCTCGCGCTTGGCGCTGACCACCGCCGCACTCAACTCACCCGCGGCGCGCACGATGCGCATGCCGCGACCGCCGCCGCCCGCGGAGGCCTTCACCAGCACGGGAAAGCCGATCTTCCCGGCGGCTTTGGTCAGCGTCGCCTCGTCCTGCGCCTCGCCATGATAGCCGGGCACAAGCGGCACGCCGGCCTTCTCCATCAACGCCTTGGCGCCCGATTTCGAGCCCATCGCCTCGATCATCTCCGCGGTCGGGCCGACGAACACGAGTCCTGCCTCCGCGCACCGCCGCGCGAATTCGTCGCTCTCCGACAGAAAGCCGTAGCCGGGATGGATCGCCTCCGCGCCGCTCTCGCCCGCCGCTGCAAGGATGCGATCGATGTTCAGATAGCTGTCCCGCGCCCGCGCAGGTCCGAGCAGGATCGCAACATCGGCCATCTCGACGTGCAGCGCATCGCTGTCCGCTTCGGAATAGACCGCGACGGTGCGCAAACCGAGCGCGCGCGCGGTGCGGATGATCCTGCATGCGATCTCGCCGCGGTTGGCGATCAGCAGCGTGCGGAAGCGGCGGTAGAGCTGCGAACTCATCGTCACATCCTGAAAATGCCGAATTTTGTCGGCTCGACCGGCGCGTTGGCCGTGGCAGACAAAGCGAGGCCGAGCACCTGTCGGGTATCCGCCGGATCAATGATGCCGTCGTCCCAAAGCCGCGCAGTCGCGTAATACGGATGTCCCTGCGCTTCATATTGCGCGCGGATCGGTGCGCGGAACTTGTCTTCCTCGTCAGCCGACCATTTGCCGCCGTCAGCCTCGATGTTGTCGCGGCGCAGTTGGCTCAGGACCATCGCCGCCTGCTCGCCGCCCATCACCGAGATACGCGCGTTCGGCCACATCCAAAGGAACCGCGGATTATAGGCGCGGCCGCACATGCCGTAGTTGCCGGCGCCGTACGAGCCGCCGACGACAACGGTGAATTTTGGCACGCCGGCGGTTGCGACCGCGGTCGACGAGCTTAGCGCCGTCGCGCGCGATGCCGCCGGCTTCATACTTCTTGCCGACCATGAAGCCGGTGATGTTCTGCAGGAACAGCAGCGGAATCTCGCGCTGGCAGCAAAGCTCGATGAAATGCGCTCCTTTAAGCGAACTCTCCGAGAACAGGATGCCGTTGTTGGCGATGATGCCGACCGGGTAACCCCACACATGCGCGAAGCCGCAAATCAGCGTCTGTCCGTACAGCTTCTTGAACTCGTCGAACTCGGAGCCGTCCACCAGCCGCGCGATGATCTCGCGAATGTCGTAAGGCTTTCGCGTGTCGACAGGGACCACGCCATAGATGTCGTCCGGCGCAAACAGCGGCTCGCGCGGTTCGCGCCATCCGGCGAGGTTGCGCTCGGGTGCATTGAGATTGCCGACGATGCGGCGGGCGATGCCGATGGCATGGGCGTCGTTCTGCGCCATGTGATCGGTGACGCCGGACTGACGGCTAGTGCACGTCGGCGCCGCCGAGTTCTTCCGCACTCACCACCTCGCCTGTCGCCGCTTTCACCAGCGGCGGGCCGCCGAGGAAGATCGTGCCCTGGTTTCGCACGATGATGCTTTCGTCGGACATCGCCGGGACGTAGGCCCCGCCCGCCGTGCACGAGCCCATCACGATGGCGATCTGCGGGATGCCTTGCGAGGACATCTGCGCCTGATTGTAGAAGATGCGGCCGAAATGCCGTTCGTCGGGAAAGATCTCGTCCTGCTGGGGCAGGAAGGCGCCGCCGGAATCGACCATGTAGACGCACGGCAGCCGGTTCTGGCGCGCGATGTCCTGCGCGCGCAAATGCTTCTTCACCGTCAGCGGGTAATAGGTGCCGCCCTTGATGGTCGCATCGTTGGCAACGATCACACACTCGCGCCCTGCAATGCGGCCGACGCCGGTGACGATGCTGGCGGCGTGCACGTCGCCGCCATAAAGGCCGAACGCAGCCAGCGGCGAAAGTTCGAGGAAGGCGGTGCCGGGATCGATAAGGAGATCGACGCGATCGCGTGCGAGCATTTTGCCGCGCGAGATATGGCGCTTTTGTGCAACCTCGCCGCCGCCGCCGGCGACGACCTGAAGCTTGCCCTTAAGATCGGCGACCAGGGCGCGCATGGTCTCGGCGTTCCGGGCGAAGGCTTCCGAGGCGCGATCGATTTCGGAATGAAGAACGGTCATGGCAATGACGGTGCGTCATTGTGGCCGGACTGCAACCGCCCAAGAAAGCCGGGATCTCCTCGCGCTCCGACGGGCATCAGTGCGTCCAGGGTTCGCCCCGCTTGAACGCGAAATTATCCGAATAGGCGGCAATCCTGCGCGCGCGGTCCTTCGGCTCCAGCACCTGATACGGGATGCCATGGCGCTCGCAATAGGCGATCGCCTCCTCCTTGGTGTCGAAACGCATGGTCAACTGCTGTTTCATGTCGCCCGACGAGGTCCAGCCCATCAGCGGCTCGATCACACGCGGCTGCTCCGGTTCGTAGTCGAGTTGCCATTCGCGGCTGGTGGCGGCACCCGACTGCATGGCGTTCTTGGCCGGCCTGAAAATGCGCGCTGTCATGGTCGAACGAGCCATTCCCTGTCAAAACGCCGCAAGTAGGCCTTGCGGCTGAAATCAATTTGAGATGATTTGACCGATCTGCGATGCTGACCGGGGTCACCTTGAGCCCAGAATCGGTATAGTCCGTTCGGCTCGGGCTTACAATCCGGGGCTGCAATCCTGCAATATATTGGTTGTTTCCGTTGTTTCACCCCTGTTTGTCGCCCCTCAGCATAACTCTCCAAGTCGATCGGTTCGCATGAGCAATATCAACGCCGTCCTCCCGCCAAGTGGCCGCGATCTTCGGCTCGATCTGTTCCGGGGTATCGCCAACTGGGCAATCTTTCTCGACCACATTCCACACAACATCGTCGCGTGGGCGACGACCCGCAATTACGGCTTCAGCGACGCGGCCGACCTGTTCGTGTTCATTTCCGGCTACACCGCATCGTTCGTCTACGCCAAAGTGAT
Source organism: uncultured Alphaproteobacteria bacterium (assembly GCA_963774995.1). Lineage (GTDB taxonomy): Bacteria > Pseudomonadota > Alphaproteobacteria > Rhizobiales > Xanthobacteraceae > P52-10. The sequence goes on along the minus strand of CAVZHJ010000031.1, from coordinate 40,410 downwards.
GCTGGAGCGCGGCTTCCTGGTCGGTGCGACAAAACTGCTGAAGCGCGTGTGGCAGCTCTATGTCGCCCACATTCTTCTGTTCATCATCTATATCGCCGCGATCGGCTATCTCGCACAGCGATACAACGAACCTGAACTCATCAATGAGTTCAACGTCGCCGGCCTGATCGACAATCCGATCCAGACGATCTTCGAAGGCCTGATCCTCAAGTTCAAGCCCGTCAATCTCGACGTGCTGCCGCTCTATATCGTGCTGATGGGGGTGTTCCCGCTGGCGCTGTGGTGCATGCTGCGCAAGCCGGACCTGACGCTGGTCGGGTCGATCGTGCTTTATTTCGCCGCACGCGCGTTCGGCTGGAATTTGCCGGCGTTTCCGTCAGGCACCTGGTACTTCAACCCGTTCACCTGGCAGTTACTGTTCATGTTCGGGGCCTGGTTCGCACTCGGCGGAGCGATGGATTCGCGAAAGCTGATCCGATCGCGGTTGCTGCTCTGGCTCGGTACGGCGTACCTGCTGTTCGCCATGGTCATGACGCTGGCCGGAAGTTTCCCGCAACTTGCCTCGCTGTTTCCCGAGCAGCTGTTCCAGGCCTTCAACCCGAACGACAAGACGAACCTCGCGCCTTATCGCGTCATTCACTTTGTCATCATCGCCTTCTTCGTCACCCGCTTCGTGCCGCGCAACTGGAAGGGCCTGGAGTGGGAGGGCTTCCGTCCGGCGATCCTCTGCGGACAGCATTCGCTGGAAGTATTCTGTGCAGGCGTGTTCCTGGCCTTCGTCGGGCACTTCATCCTGATGCTGAACGGCGCCCTGTATCTGCAGTTCCTCGTCAGCTTCGGCGGTATCGGCCTGCTGTGCGCTCTCGCCTACCTGAAGGACTGGTCCTCGAAGCTGGACAAGAAGCCGGCGCGCATGGCCGAGGATGGCGTCAGCGCCGCACGGAAAGTCGGTCCCAGCATCCTGACCAAGCCGCCACGCGACCGGACCGCCGCATAGGCCGCCCGATATCAGCGGGTGCCAAAGCGGCTCAAACGCCGGCAGGCGTGTCTTCGACCCTGACGATCTGCGATGGATCGATCCGCAGCCAGACCGGCTGATGCATTTCCAGCGCGTTGGCCGGTGATGAGATGACGCGCAGCCGAAGCCCGGATTCGGCGGCGAACGTATAGTCCCACGTCTCGCCGAGGAAGGTGCGGTTGGCGATCTTGCCGGCAAGCACCGTCTCACCCGCTTCCGCCGGCCTGATTGCGAGCACCTCCATGCTCTGCGGCCGCACGGAAAAGGTCGAGATCCCGGCAGGAATACTGGTCGTGCCGAGGCTGGCTTTGGCGACATTGAAGCCGCTGAAATCGACGACGTCGCCGTTTGGACGGCCTTCGATGAAATTCGTCCGGCCGATGAAGCCCGCCACAAACCGGGTCTTCGGTCTGCGATAGATGTTCACCGGCGCGTCGAGCTGATCGACCCGCCCCTTGTTCATCACGGCGATCCGATCCGAGATCGCCATTGCCTCGGATTGATCGTGGGTCACGTAGACGGTTGTCATCCTGAATTCGTCATGCAGCCGCCTGATCTCGCCGCGCATCTCCTCGCGCAGGTTGGCGTCGAGGTTGGAGAGCGGCTCATCGAGCAGCAGCACCTCCGGCTTCACGACAATGGCCCTGGCCAGCGCAACGCGTTGCTGCTGCCCGCCCGACAGTTCGTTCGGATAGCGCCCGCTCAACTGCTCGAGCTTGACGATCCCCAGCATGTCGGTCGTGCGGCGGCGGACCTCCTCGTTCGGAAGCCGCCGTGCGCGCAGGCCGAAGGCGACGTTCTCGAAAACCGTCATGTTCGGCCATATCGCATAGGACTGGAAGATCATCGACATGTTGCGGCGTTCCGGCGGCACCGAGGCTGCCGGCGACGACATCAACCGGTCGTTCATTTCGATGGTGCCTTCGGACGGATCGATGAAACCCGCGATCATCCGCAGCGTCGTGGTCTTGCCGCAGCCCGAGGGACCGAGCAGCGACACGAACTCGCCTTCCTGCAGCGCCAGATCGATCTGATCGACGACGGCGACCGCGCCGTAACGCTTGGTCAGGCCCTTGAGGTTCAGTTTCTGCATCAGGTTCGCCTCAACATGAAGTCGCGTCCAAGCACCCGCATCCCGGCCAGCACCACCACAGTGGTGACGAACAGCAGCACGACGCCCATCGCTGCCAGGATTTCGTAACGTCCCTGCTCGCTCAGATCGAGGGTCAGCACCGAGATTACCCGTGTCTCGGGCCCGGACAGGAACACCGCGGTGGACAGTTCCCGCGTCGCCAGCACAAAGGTGAGAATCCACGCGCCCAGCAGGGTCTTCTTCAGGAGCGGCGCCACGACGCGCCGTAGCACCATCAGCCGGTTGCCGCCGAGAATCCGCACCGCTTCCTCGAGCTCCGGATTGATGCTGCGGATGCCGGAGCCGACCGTCACGAACGCTATCGGCAGGAAGCGGGTAATGAACGCAACCATGATGATCGCGCTGGTGCCGTAGAGATAGAACGGCGCACCGGCATAGGCGGCATAGAAGCAGATCGCCAGCACAATGCCCGGAATGATCACCGGGCTCAGCGCCAGAAACGACAGCACCGGCGTGAACGGCAGAAGGCGGCGTTGCACGATATAGGCAACGCCGAAGCCGAACGCGCAGCAGAAGGTCGCCGTCACCGCGGCATAGGAGAACGTGTTCCACATCGATTGCCGCACTGTCATCTGTTCGAAGAAGATGTGGTAAAAGTTGTCCAGCGTGAAGTTGCTCGAGCGACGCGCCCCTGCCCCACGCCTTCGCAAACGCGCAGTGTACCAGCACGACCAGCGGCAACAGCACGGTGACCAGCGAGATGAACAACGCATAGGCTGCGATCAGCCACTTCCACGGGCCGAGACGGATGATGCGTCTGTCGCCACCCTTGCCGGAGACCGAGACATAGCTGCGGTTCGACAGCAAAAGGCGCTGAATCCACAACAGCAGAATGGTTACGCCGATCAGCGGCATCGAGAACGCGGCCGCCACTTCCACGCGCAACGGATGCTCGAAGAATGTCGCAAGCTGCGTGGTGGCGACGTTGTAGCGCGCGGGGATCGCGATCAGCGCCGGCGTTCCGTAAAGCGCGATCGTTTCCAGAAACACCAGAATGAACGCGCCCAGGATCGCGGGCAGTGCCAGCGGCAGCGTCACTTTCATCATCGTGCGCAGCGTTCCCGCGCCGTGCACGGCTGCCGCCTCCTCCATCTCGGTGGAGATCAGATCGAGCGCCGAGCGGGTGAACACATAGATCAGCGGAAACGCGTAGATGCCGACAACGAAGCAGAGGCCTGAGAAAGTAAAGAGATTGAAGGGACCCGTCGCCGTGCCGAAGATCCCGACCCAAATCCTGTTCAGCCAGCCTGCATTGGGGCCTGCCAGCAGCATCCAGCCGATGGCGCCGAGAAACGTCGGAATGATGAACGCGGCGATGACGCTTGCGTGCGCCCAGTCCCGGCCAGGCATATCGGTCCGCGACACCGCCCAGGCGAGCGGCACGGCCATGGAGGCGGCGATGATCGAGGCAAAGCTCGCCATCCACAGCGTGTTGATCACCGCCTGGATGTGCCGGGCGCGACTGAAGGCGGAAACGTAGTTGGCAAAGGTCAGTTCGGTGCCGTTGACCTGACGGAAGCTGTCGATGATCAGCCGCAGCAGCGGATTGACGATCAGAAACAGCAGCACCAGCGCCAGCGCGATCCAGAGGAAAATCATCGGATCGAACGTGCGCTTCGGCCGCAGGTCGCGGTCGCGCGCCGACGGCTGTGAAGGAATGACCGCCGCGTTCTCCGCTCTTATGTCCACCATGCCGGAACTGCCCGTCTCATGCGAAATTCATGCGAAATCAGATGCCGAAGGTGTCCCGCCACTGCTCGATGACTTCCGGGATGCCCTTGACGATTTCATCGACCGTGGGCTGGATCAGCTTCATTTGAGTGACCTTGAGCACGCCCGGCCGCGGATCGACGTCTGCGCGCAGCGGGCTGCCGTACTCGTCGCGCACGATTTCTCCTGCTTCCTTGCCATGCATGAACTCGACGAACAGCTTCGCCGCGTTCGGATGCCGCGCGTTCTTCATGATCGAGGTCGGTGACGACATCAGCACCGCCCCTTCTTCCGGAATGATCACGCCGACCGGATTGCCGCGGGAGGCCTGCAGATAGGCAAGGCCCCCCGGGCCTGCGGCAACAAGGCGCTCGCCCGACGTAAGCATCGTCACCGTATCGATGATGGAGCGGCCGATCTGCGGCTTGTGCTTGGCGAGCGTCTCGAAATAGCTCCAGCCATAGAGCTTCTTCATCTGCACGGTCCAGATGCCGACGAAACCGGAGAACCCCGGGTGCCCGACCGAAACCTGATTGATCCATTTCGGATCGAGCAGCGCCTTCCAGGTCTTGGGCGCATCCTCGACCTTGACCTTGGTGGTGTTGTGCAGCACCGACACGAAAGTCGCCGACGTCGTATGGAACTGATCGTCCTTGTCGGTATTGCGGAACACCGGCGCAAAGAATTCCGCGCCCTTCGGCTGGTAGCTCATCAACAGCCCGCGCTGCTTCAGCGAGACGCAGTGGCCGACGTCGGTCGTGGCAAACACATCGCAGTTTGCCACGTTCGCCTGGATGTCCTGACTTAATCGCTGATAGGCGACCTGCGCCGTGGTGCGCACGACGTTGACCTTAACGCCCGGAAATTTTTCCGTGAAAGTCCGTCCGAAGCGTTCGGCCGTCTCGGATGTGTAGTGGGCGATATACCAGGTGAGTTCACCCTCCTTCTTCGCCGCCTCGTAGAGCGACTTTTCGTAGTCGCTGATCTGCGCCATCGCGCCGCGAGGGGTTAGCGTCGCTGCGAGGCCAGCCGCAACGAAAGTTCTGCGATTCAAACCCATGGCATCCTCCCGAATTTCAAAAAAGCAATCGTTGTTCGATTGTCTATCGCCCGGCGAATTTCGGCGGGCGCTTTTCATGGAAGGCACGCAGGCCCTCCTTGATATCTTCGCTTTCGAAGCACGCTTGCGCACGCTTCGCGAATGCATCGCGGTCGAGTTGGTTGCGCGCGATCTCGTTGATCGCCCGCTTCATCCCGATGACCGACAGCGGCGCCATGTTCGACAGGTCCTTGACCAGCTCGTCGACGGTGGCGTCGAGTTGCCCCGCTTCGCAGAGCGACGTGAGATAGCCGATCCGGAACATCTCCTGCGCCTGAATCCGGCGCGCGGTGAGAAACAGCAGTTTTGCGGCGTTGACGCCAAGCCGCGTCACGTAGCGGACGATGCCGCTCTCGTAATAGTGCAGCCCGAGACGCGCCGCGGGCATGAACATCTGCGTATTGGCGTCGCCGACGCGGAAATCACAGCACAGGGCGAGATCGGTCGCACCGCCATAGACGCCGCCGTTGAGCCTGCAGATCGTCGGCACGCGCAGGTTCTCGAGCTTGTTGACCATGTCCTCGAAGGAGGTGTTGCGAGGCTCGGGCGACCCCGGCGCCTGCCCGCCGGACGCGCGGTCCTGCAGATCGCCGAGGTGGTAGCCGGACGAAAAATTCTTGCCCGTGCCGGTCAGCACCAGCACGCGGATCGCGGGATCGTTCTCGATGCGATCGAAAAAGTCGAAGAGTGCGGCAACATCCTGCGGCTCGATCCGGTTGGCGACCGCGGGGCGGTTCAGCCTGATCGTGGCAACGCTTCCCTGAAGTGAAAACAACGGAGGGGTCGCCTCCACAGCGCCATCGAGCTTTGCGGCGACAGGCATCGATCCTCCGAAATTCCAAACTGTTGTTCCTTGAAATGGAACAACTTGTTCTTTATAACGGCACACGCTAGACAAGGTTACCGGCGATGTAAAGCGCCGCGCCGCTGCATGAGTTGTGCACGGCTGCGTACAATTCGAAAAAGCAAAAACGACAATGGACAGCGTCAAATCCGTCCTTCGCATCATCGAAGCGGTCGCGACCTCACCCGAAATCGGCGTGTCCGATCTCTCAAGACAACTGCGACAGCCGAAGACCACCGTTCAGCGCGGCCTCATGACGCTGCATGAAGCAGGCTGGATCAGGCCGACTAACGAACCGCGCCGGCGCTGGAAGATCACCTCGAAACTTTTCATGCTGAGCCGTTCGGCCGAGACCGAGGCGCGGCTGCGGCGCGCGGCGCTGCCGGTGATGCAGTTGCTGCGCGACGAGACGCAGGAGACGACGCATCTGATGGTGCGCGAGGAGCGGCATCTCGTGCTGATCGAGCGGGTGGATTTGCCGCTCGCGCTGCGGACAGTGCGCGACCTGGGTTCGCGCTCGCCACTGCACCTGTCGGCAAACGGCAAAGCCTATCTCGCGCACCTGACCGCGCGCGAACAGGAAGACTACCTCAACGGCAAGCTGACGGCGTTGACCGAACACTCGAAGACCGATGCGGACGCCATTCGCAGAGACCTCGCACAGATCAGGAAGCTCGGCTACGCGACCAACGTCGGCGAACTCGACCTGCATGTTCACGCGGTCGCTGCGGCGGTGATCAATCAGGAGGGCCGCCCGCTCGCGGCGTTGTCGATCTCCTGCCCTGCTTCACGGCTGCCGGTGGAGAAGATGCAGTTTTTCGGCGAGAAGGTCATCTCCGCCGCACGCAACGTTTCGCAGCGGCTGGCCGGGTAGCCTGGCCTTTGTTGTTGAACGGCCCCGCTCGCCGAGCCTTAGCTCCTGGCTTGCCAAGCCGTAGCTGGCGACGCCAGCGAAGGCTGGTCGGGGCGGCAGGATTCGAACCTGCGACCCTCTGCTCCCAAAGCAGATGCGCTACCGGACTGCGCTACACCCCGACAAATGCGACAATGGCGTTTCGATACACGCTGGATGCCGCAGCGGCAAGCGCGCATGGAATGGACCTGCCGGCGCTGCCGTCACAGCATGCACAATCCGGCCCCGAAACCGGTTCCGCGCGTGCCGGCGGCGCCCTATTCAATCCCCGCTGCGCCGAACGCCTGCTTCGCCTCCGGTGTCGCGAGCCAGGCGATGAACGCCTTCGCAGCATCGCGTTCCGGACTGCTTGTCATCAGCGCTGCGCCATAACTGGTGTAGTTCTGCACATCGGCCGGCAGCGGTCCGACGAGCTTCAGCCCCTTCGCCTCGAACAGTTTTATCTCGGTCATCGCGCCGAAGCCGATCTGCTTTCCCGTTCCGTTGACGACATGCAGCATCACGGCCTCGCCATTGGCGTGGCGCGTGGTCCTGGACTTGAGCTGGTCGGCAATACCCAGCCGCTCGAACAGCTGCGCCAGATAGAGACCGGTCGATGCGGTGTTGTAGACGAGCGTATCGGCGGCGAGCACCGCCACCTTGAGCTCTTCAGTCGTGCCGATATTCGGAATGGGCGCGTCCTTGCGAACCGTCACGCCGACGCCGACCTTGCCCAGCATGATCTGCCCGTCGGCCACGAGCTTGCCCGCATCGAGTTGCTGCTTGAGACCTTGTGGCGGCGCGATCAGCACGTCGGCGACGACGCCTTCCCGCATCCGCTGCGCAATCTGCGGCGCAGTATTGAACTGGATCTTCACCTCATGGCCGGTTGCCCGCTTGAACTGCCGGGCGGCCTGATGCAGGCCGGGCTCAACCGCGCCGGCCGACAGCACGTTGATTTCGGCCGCGGCACACGGGTCCCACAGCATGACAAGAGCCAGACCGCCGACGATCGCCCAATTCATGCAGCTCTCCATGTCGTAACCGCGCGCGGCGGCGCAGTTTCGGTCAGTAGCGCTCGTCAGCGCTTGTCGAACAGCGGATGGGCGACGCGGTCGCCGGGCGCGATCCCGTATTTCTTTGCGGTTCCGCCGATCACCTCGAGCACACCACGCACCATCCCGCCGGCGGGAATGATGGCCTCCGATTCCGGCGTGGTGTTCTCGGCGATGCGCAGAATGCGGCCGTCGGCGCGAATGAAGATCATGTCGAGCGATATGTAGGTGTTCTTCATCCACATCGACACGTTCTGTTCGGGCGAGAAATCGAACAGCATGCCGCGTCCCATCGGCAGTTCGCGGCGGTACATCAGTCCCTTGGAACGCTCTTCGGGCGTCTGCATCACTTCGACGGCAAACACCTGCACACCCGACTTCGAAACGATCTCAAGCGTCTGCAGGTCCGCAGCGCGGACGGAACCAGGCGCCGCCACGACGCAAAACGAGGCCAGCACGGCGGCAAGCCGAAGCCAGGAGGGGCCGATGAGTTGAAATAGCGCCATTTGCGATACCATTTTGCCGCACGCAGCGGCGGCCGCGATTGCGAAAGCATATCGCGCGGGCGGCGGTCAACAAGGCGCGGGGACAAACCGGCGTGATACGGCGGCAGATAGCCTGCAAACGCGCGCTTTTAGTGAGACGACAGGCCCGGCGCGCCGGTCTCGGGCTGAATCTCGGCCGCCATCATGCCCTTCGACCCGGGCCCATAGCGCACCAGCACATACTGGCCGGGCCGCAGCTCGGTCATGCCGTAGCGGCGCAGGGTCTCCATATGGACGAAAATGTCCGGTGTCCCGTCGCCGCGGGTCAGAAAGCCGAAACCACGCAGCCGGTTGAACCATTTCACCTGCGCCCGCTCCAGCCCGCTGGTCGGCGTGACGTTGACGTGGGTGCGCGGCGGCAGCATCTGCGCGGGATGGATCGCGGTGGATTCGTCCATCGAGACGATGCGGAACGCCTGGTATCCCTTCGGCCGCTGCAAAACCTCGCAGACCAGCCGCGCGCCTTCATAGGCGGTCTGGTATCCATCGCGGCGCAGCACTGTTACATGCAACAGCACGTCCGGCGCGCCGTTGTCCGGCACGATGAAGCCGTAGCCCTTTGATGCATCGAACCATTTGATGACGCCGCTGATCTCGATCAGGTTCGCGGCAGCGACGTCGCCGATGTCGACAATCGTGTCCGGTTGGATCTGGCGATCATGCGCGCGGGTACCGGACAGTTCTGCCGGCCCCAACCCGCCGAGTCTTTTCGACTCGAATCCGTCCGACCCCATGCCCGTACCCCGAAACGGAGGCCTACGACCCGCCGCAAGCCCGTCTCACTCACAGCACTGAGAAGTAAGCGTCAGTGCAGAAGCAAATCTTGTGCATTGAAGATAACACTCCCGCGAAAGCCGCAAAGACAAAAAACTGATTCGCGTTGAGCTATAAACAGTCTTGCGTACTTGCGAAATCAATTGCCGACGAACGGTCCAAGCGTTTCGCCGATATCAAAACGGATCACCAGATCGGCCTGATCGTCTTGATCGGTCTCCTGAATATTGATGATCACGAGCTTCGCACCGCAGCGTTTCGCCAGCAGCGGAAAGCCCGCGGCGGGCCAGACAACCAGCGACGATCCGATCGCGAGCATAAGGTCACTCTCCTGTGCGAGTTCCGTCGCGCGCGCATTGGCGCTTCAGGCATCGCTTCTCCGAATGAGATCGTCGCCGTCTTGATCGGATCTTCGCATGCCGGGCACGATGGTGCGACGCCGCCGTCGGCTTCGAATTTCTCCTTCACCCATTCAATTTCAAAGCGCTTGCCGCAACCGATGCAGCGCGCAAATGTCGTGTTGCCGTGCAATTCAATCACGTCGGCGGGGGCGATGCCTGAGTTTTGATGAAGGTTGTCGATGTTTTGCGTGATGAGGCCGGGCATCTTGCCAGCCCGGTAGAGCGATGCGAGCGCGCGATGGCCGCGGCCGGGTTTTGCCACCGCCGAACGTATCTTGCATGGCAAAGCGCCGCTTCCAGGCTTCATTGCGTGCCTGCTGGCTTGAGACGAATTCGTCGTAAGGGATCGGCCGATGCTTGGTCCAGATGCCGCCGGGAGAACGGAAGTCCGGAATACCGCACTCGGTCGAGATGCCGGCGCCGGTGAACGGAACAATTTTCTTTGCCGCCGCGATCATATCGCCCAGTCGTTCGACTCCACTGGGAAGATCTTTTGCTATCATTGGATTACACCAATAGTCTCAACGTCAGTTGTTGGAGTGAACACATGCGATACCTTCATACGATGCTACGCGTTCGTAATCTCGATGTCGCGCTCAAGTTTTATTGCGACGCACTGGGTCTGAAGGAAGTTCGCCGCGTCAACAACGAGAAGGGCCGCTTCACCCTCGTTTTTCTTTGCGCGGCCGATGACGAGGGATTGCTCAAGCAATCCAGGGGACGCGGACAGCCGCTGGTGGAGCTCACCTACAACTACGACGAAGAAGATTATGGTGAGGCGCGCTATTTCGGCCATCTCGCCTACGAAGTCGACGACATCTACGCGACCTGCGCGCGGCTGCAGAGCATGGGCATTGTTATCAATCGCCCGCCGCGTGATGGACAGATGGCGTTCGTCCGCTCCCCCGACCATCAGTCGATCGAGTTGTTGCAGAAGGGTGACGCGCTACCGCCGCAGGAACCCTGGACCTCGATGCCGAACACCGGTCACTGGTGATCGAGGCCGGGTCCGGGGCCGTCGACCGGCGCTAATCCCGGACAGTTTCCCGCGCGTTTTATCGGTCGTGGCTGCTTGCCGGTCCCGGCAAACGACACTATAGGTGGCCCGCGTCGCGACCGCGCCAGAAGGCGCGTACGTCCCCTTCGTCTATCGGTTAGGACGGCACCCTTTCACGGTGCAGAGAGCGGTTCGATTCCGCTAGGGGACGCCATGCGGCCGCTTTGCGGGTCGCCCTAAGGCCGCCATTGGCGCGGGATCCTGACCGCTCGTGGATCGCCCTCGTTAACGACAAGCTGAAGGTTTTCGCGGGCGAGCTTTCGCAAATTCGAGCGTTAGCTCCGCGAGAATGTGCGTTCTGAGACCAAAATCGCCACGCGACGCTGTGTCTGGCGCTCAAATACGGTCTGGAGACAAGGACACTTTTGTGAAATTTTTAAAAGTAAAACAGCGACTTAGGGTTTCTACGGGTCCGCAATCCGTGCTGTTTGGAGCAAAACAGGGATTCGATTCCCCTTGGGCGTGACGGCAAAATCAGTAATAATAGGACCGCGGCGGACTTGCCGCTGACTTGATTGGAGACGACGTTAATGGCTACCGGTACTGTGAAGTGGTTCAACCCGACGAAGGGCTACGGATTTATCCAGCCGCAAGCGGGCGGCAAGGATGTGTTCGTACACATCTCGGCAGTTGAACGCGCTGGCCTGAGCACCCTCAATGAGGGCCAGCAGATCGAATACGAAGTTGTCGCGAACCGCGGCAAGGAATCGGCGGAAAATCTGAAGGTCCGGTAAGGCCATTGCGAAGAACGATTGATTGATCGTCTTCGACTTGATCCCACTCGACTGACACGAATCTACTGACGAACTACTGGCAGCACCCGGTCGCTCACGCTGCCTCTCGCAAACAGAAACGATGCTCAGGACCGCTCGCGATGCCTGCGCATCGCTTTTGCACGTCTGTAGTCCGGACGTTTGGATTTCTCTCCGCGCGGCTTCGACGAGGCGGCGCGATCGAATGACGGTGACGCTTTTTTTAGCTTGCGGTAGCGGCTGAGCAAGCGATCGAAACTTGCAAGCAACGCAGTTTCTATCTCCGCGCGCTTTTCCAGCCGGCTCAGCACCATCGCCGCCGACTCGATCGTCGACAGTCCATCGCTGCGCGGCTCGCGCCGCAGCTTGCCGTAACGCGACGGGTGCGACGGGTTGAGGATAATCCGCCGGCATTTCAGCATCCACGGATTGCGCCACCACAGCGCCTTGGCCTGACTCCAGGTGCCGTCGAGCAGCAGCACACCTTCGAGACTTTTCAGAATGATGGCTGGCGATCCTCGGCCTCGCCCTTCCTGTCGACCGCCACGATGTCGGCGTCAGGCGCGAGCGCAGCCCCGCGCACGGATCCGAGATAAAGAATGGCCCAGCGCTGCGGATCGGCTGGACGCCCGAGCGCCTTGGCGAGGCTCGCCCATGACAGACCGATCTTCAGCGTCGCGTCAGTAAAATGCAGCGCGGTCAGTCGCGCGGTGCCGAGCGTCTTGTCCTGCTCCTGCGGATGCTGAAGGATCAACAGCGATATCTTGTTGTCGATCGGGGTGAGCCCATCGCACACACAAAGCGACAGCCACTTGCCGCAGCGCGGGCACTCGACTGGATCGCCTTCGGCGTCGAGCAGCGTATCGGTGATGGTCATCACCGGCATATACGGGGTGGGTTGCAGACACTCAATGGCGTTCCACCCACCTTCTGCTGTTCCGCCCCGCGGGTGTTATGTACCGCTTTTGCGATGGCAGGCCTGCAGCGCGGCCACGCATCGCGCCTTGCCGTTCTGCGGGCGAAGCCTCTATCCTGCAACTCTGCCAGTTAGCCTTTGCCGGCAAACACCTTTTCGACTTGAAAGAAACCCGGAGGACACCACATGAACCCGCCGATGAGCTCACCCGCCATCAAGATCGTCAAATCGGTTCGCGAACAGGTCAGCGCGGAGGAGTGGCAGGTGCGCGTCGATCTGGCCGCCTGCTATCGCCTTGTGGCGATGTATGGCTACACCGAGATGATCGCCAACCACATCTCGGTGCGCGTTCCGGGCACCAAGGATCAGTTCCTGCTCAATCCGTACGGCATGCTGTACGAGGAGGTCGACGCATCGAGCCTGATCAAGATCGACATCGACGGCAACGTCCTCTTCAACGCCACCGACTACGGGGTCAACAAGGCGGGCTTCGTCATTCACAGCGCGGTCCACATGGCGCGGCATGATGCGGCCTGCGTCGCGCACACGCACACGCCGGCCGGCATGGCGGTCTCGGCGATGGAATGCGGCCTGCTGCCGCTCGCCCAGACCTCGATGCGCTTCGTGCACATTGCCTATCATGACTTCGAAGGCATCGCCGACGATGTCGACGAGCGCGAACGCCTCGTTCAGCATCTCGGCAATCACGAAGCGATGATCCTGCGCAACCATGGCCTGCTGGTCTGCGGCCGAGACGTTCCGGCGGCGTTTAACGTACTGTACCGGCTCGAACGGGCTTGCGAAGTGCAGGTCATGGCAATGGCGGCCAACACCAAGCTGGTGCTGCCCTCAAAGGAGATCCTCGAGGACACCTATGAGAAGATGCAGCCGAAGCCGGAATATGCGAACCGCAACGGCAGCCTCGCCTGGGGCGCACTGCTGCGCAAGCTTGACCGGGTCGACACGTCGTATCGGAACTAATCCAGTCGATTGCGACTTGCTTTGACGGCCCGGCAGGGCAAATCTGCCGGGCCGTTTGATTTTGCGAGGGAGGGATTGCGATGACCGATCCGCAGACGACACCCGCGATGCCCGACATCCAATCGATCGTCAGCAAGCACTGGAAACTGTTCCTGGCTGAAGGAGCTGTACTTGTCCTGCTCGGCATAGGCGCGATCATCGTGCCGCCGATCGCGGGTCTTGCAGTGACGCTGCTGCTCGGCTGGCTTTTCCTGACCGGAGGAATCTTCGGCCTGGTCGTCACCTATTGGGCGAAGGAAATGCCCGGATTCTGGTGGTCGCTTTTCTCGGCCGCCCTGTCCGTGCTGGCCGGCCTCGATCCTGATCACCCGCCCGATGGAAGGCCTGCTCACGCTGACGGTCGTACTGACCGCCTTCTTCGTCCTGGAAGGTATTGCCAGCATCATGTTCGCGCTCGACCACAAGCGCGAACTGTCCGGCCGCTGGGGCTGGGTCGTCGCAGCGGGCGTCTTCGACCTGCTGATCGCCATGATGATCCTTGCAGGCTTGCCGGGATCGGCGGCTTGGGCGATCGGCCTTCTGGTCGGCATCAATATGGTGTTCGGCGGCTCATCGCTGATCGGCATGGCGCTGGCGGCGAAGCCGAAATAGCCTGGCGAGCTTAGCTTTTCTGCTCGCCCTCCACGGGCGGATAAAGATGCACGTCGCCACAATAGTCGGCGACGCGATTTCCCTCCACGAGATAGTTCGGACCGACCGGCAATTTCCCGTAGCCGCCGGGAATATCCAGCACATAGTCCGGCTGGCACAGACCCGACACGCGCCCGCGCAAGCCGCGCATCAGCGCCTGCCCTGCTTCCAGCGTCGTGCGCAGATGCGCGGTGCCCGGCGCCAGATCGCCGTGATGCAGATAGTACGGCTTGATGCGGCATTCGACGAACGCGCGCATCAGCGCTTCCAGCGTCGCCACATCGTCGTTGACGCCGCGCAGCAGCACCGACTGGCTGACCAGCGGAATGCCGGCATCGGCGAGCTTCGCGCAAGCCGCGCGCGCCTGCGCCGTCAGCTCGCGCGGGTGATTGGCATGCAGCGCGACCCACGTCGTTGCGCCCTTGACCTTCAATGCATCGACAAGAGCATCGGTAATGCGCGCCGGATCGGCGACGGGAATACGGGTGTGAATGCGAATGATCTTCACATGCGCGACGCTAGCGAGGTCGCGCATGATGGCGCGCAGGCGGCGCGCCGACAGCATCAGCGGATCGCCGCCGGTCAGGATCACCTCCCAGATTTCGCCGTGCGCGCGGATATAGCTCGAGCGCGTCCGCGTAAGCATCGTCGCTCAGCGCGGTGTCCTTGCCCGGTCCCACCATCTCGCGGCGGAAGCAGAAGCGGCAATACACCGCGCAGACATGCACCAGCTTGAACAGCACGCGATCCGGATAGCGATGGACGATGCCGGCGACCGGCGAATGCGCATGATCGCCGATCGGATCGGCGCTCTCGATCGGCAAGACGTTGAGTTCTTCGGCGACCGGCACGTATTGCCGCGCGATCGGGTCCTGCGGATCGTCTGGATCGATCAGGGCCGCGACATCGGGGGTGATCGCGACCGCATAGCGCGAAGCGACCCGCTCCAGCGCAGCCAGCGACGACGCCGGCGCAAGTCCGTGCGCGACCAGTTGCGCCGGCGTCCGCAACGTCGAATCCACCGCAACACGGCGCCGCGATTGACGGCTCATGCATCACCTGACGGCGGCATCCACACCACCTGATCGATTTTCGTCGCTCCCGCAGCCAGCATCACCAGCCTGTCAAATCCCATCGCAACGCCGCTCGCAGGCGGCATGCTTGCAAGCGCAGCGAGAAAGTCCTCATCGAGCGGATAGCGCTCGCCATAGCGGCGTTGTTTCTCGTCCATCGCCATTTCAAATCGCCGGCGCTGCTCGACGGCGTCCGTCAGTTCCCCAAATCCATTCGCAAGTTCCACACCGCATGCATAGAGCTCAAAACGCTCGGCCACGCGTCGATCGTTCGCGCCCGACGCGCGCCAGCGCCGACTCTGGCGCAGGATACTCGTACAGCAAGGTCATCCGCCCCTGCCCCAGCTTCGGCTCGACATGCTCGACCAGAATCTTGCTGAAGATATCGGACCAGGTGTCGTCATCCGCAACCCGCACACGCCGCCGCGCAGCCTCGGCCAGCGCCGCGCGATTGCCCTCGCCGCCCTCGATTGTGCGCAAGAGGTCGATGCCCGCATGACTTGCGAACGCCTCCGCGACCGTGAGTTTCTCGGGATCGGCAAACGGATCGGCCTGCCGGCCGCGAAAATCGAATGACTTCGTGCCCGCCGCCTCGGCAGCAGCCATTGTCACGGCACAGCTATCGGCCATGACGGCATCATATGGGCTGCCGGCACGGTACCACTCCAGCATGGTGAACTCCGGCAAATGCAGATCGCCGCGCTCCCGGTCACGAAACACCCGCGCCAGCTCGAAAATCTTCTCTTCGCCGGCGGCAAGCAGCTTTTTTGCCGCGAATTCCGGCGAGGTTCGCAAATAGCGCGTCAGCCGGCTGCCGCCGCGGTCAATCAACTCCGTCCGCGGTGCATGCAGATGCGTTTCATTGCCCGGAGAAACCTGCAGAATCGGCGTTTCAACCTCGGCGAAACCCTGCGATCGAAAGAAATGCCGCGCGCGCTCGGTGATCGCCGCGCGCTTTTCGAGGAAAGGCCGCCTGTCAGCGAAGCGGTTCCGCTCCCACCACGGCGTGCCGCTCACAATCGTTGCCATTAATCCACTGCCGAAAAAGTCAGCAAAACGCTGGCGTTTGTAAGCCAAATCAGTATGTTCCGGCCCGAAACTGCGTCACCGCAGGCCGCCGGAGCAGGCTGGCCGCCATCACCCATTTGAACGTTAGGAAAAGCCTTGGTGAAAGTCATCGCGAGTTCGATCCGCAAGGGCAACATCCTGGAAGTCGACGGCAAGCTATACGTCGTGCTGACCGCCGAGAACATCCATCCCGGCAAAGGAACGCCGGTCAGCCAGATCGAAATGCGCCGGATCAGCGACGGGGTAAAGACCTCCGAGCGCTACAAGACCACCGATCAGGTCGAGCGCGCCTTCGTCGAGGACCGTGATCACAACTACATGTATCAGGACGGCGACGGCTTCCATTTCATGAACAACGAGACCTACGACCAGATCCAGGTGTCGAAGGACATCATCGGCGACTTCGCGCCGTATCTGCAGGAGAACATGACCGTCAAGCTGTCGATGCACGACGCCAATCCGGTCGCGATCCAGTTGCCACAGCGCGTGACGCTGGAGGTCGCCGAGACGGAACCGGTGACCAAGGGTCAAACCGCTTCCTCCTCCTACAAACCCGCGATACTCTCCAACGGCGTGCGGACCAGCGTGCCGCCGCACATCGGCGCCGGAACGCGTATCGTGGTGATGACGGAAGACGGTTCCTACGTGGAACGAGCCAAGGACTGAAGTTGCGTTCGGAGAATTGAGGACGTCGTGAAGGCGGGGGCCTGCGCGCATCGAGTTCAGATCGGAATACGCGGCCGCGCTTTCATCTGCCTGTCGCTCGCATCCTTATTCCTGCTCCCGGCCCCTGTCGCTGCGGATGATTTCGTCACACCGGCGATTTCCTTCTCCCGCGTCGACTGGCGCGCCGCCATCGATCAGCTGCGATCGGAGACGTCGGCCCGTACCGGTGCAGCAGGTGCGCTGACGTTTTCGCGCGGGCGTCGTCACCGTGCGTTCGATCAACGCCGGACGCCCGTGCTGCTGCAATTGAATGCGATCACCGGTTCGATGTTCCCCGGCATAAACCAAAGTCCGGTTCCGATTCTGCTGCCGTTCGATATGCCCGGCTATCTTGCCGACCGCATGGCGGGCGCAGCGCCGGGCCTGGTCTACAATCGTTATCTCTCCGGCTTCCGCAGCGTCGACTTCTTCGAAGCCGGAGCGTCCGGCTACGACGCAATCGTCATCGCCGCGCCCGGCGGCAATTCCGAGCTGCCGTCCCGCATGTTCGCACGGCCCGTGGAGGTTCACATCACCGGCTCGCTGCTGACGTATAGCGTCGCTGATTCCTTGCTCAGCAAGGGCGAGGCCGTCAAATCGCTCAGTAGCCAATTTCCGGACCTGCGGCGCACGATCCGCGAAGGATTTGTCCGCTACGCCTTCACGCGCTTCAACATTCCCTACGTGGTGTCGATCCAGTGCCTCGACAGCACCGCAAGATCGAACAGGCTCTCCTGCCGCGAGGCCTCCCACGTCGCCGAGCACTTCCTGAAGAGCTTGCGGATCGTTGGCGGCAAGCCGGCCCCAGCCCGACCAGCTATTGCGTCCACTCCCGTCGAGCGGCCCGCCGATCTGTCGCCGGACTTCACCTATCGTCCCCCGGGTGAACTGATCGCCAACTCAGGCTATCGGCGCGCCGGCGGACAGCCCGACCGGACAGTATATGCGCAAATCCGCTTTCCGATCGAGCAAGCACCAGCCTACGCGAATTCGCAGTCCTTCATGAATTGGGGCGACTGCTACCTGAAGGGCCGCTTTCCGCGCCCGCATGACAAGGGCGATGCTTATCGCTGCAGGCTCAACGACAAGAAACTGGTGTTCGACGAGTTGGCGACCGAAAACTATTCCTATCCCTGGCAGGACAATTTCTGCGAAACGCGCGACTTTCAGGCCGGACAATGTCCCGGCGGCTTTGGCCATCAGGGCCAGGACATCCGCCCCGCCACCTGCTCGCTGAAGAACGGCGAGGCCGACCGCTGCGTTCCGGATCGCTATGGCGTGGTCGCTGTACGCGACGGCGTCGTGATCCGGACGCCCAAGCAGCAGGCGATGCTGCTGCTCGTGAACAGCCGCACCGAGCACGTCCGCTTTCGTTACATGCACATGGCGCCGGAAAGGCTCGACGCAGACGGCATGGTGCACGGCCGGCGCGTCGCGGAAGGCGAACGAATCGGCGTCGTGTCGAACTATCAGGGATTTCAGGGCGGAACGACCACGCATCTGCATTTCGACGTGCAGGTTTTCACGCGCGACGGCTGGATCTGGGTCAATCCCTATTCGACGCTGATTGCGTCCTACGAACGGCTGCTTGGCGCACGAGGACGCGAAATCAGGCCCGACCTGGCGGCTCCCGCGATGACAACCGTGTCACAAACGCCGCCTTCGGAACCGCCCGGCTCGGAGGGTGCGGAAGACGCGCCGAACTGATCCGCGTCTGCTGCTATCCCCGTCCCCGTGCGGCGTCTAGAATAACCGCCATGACGAAACCCGAATCTCATTCGGCGGGACTTTTCACGCGGCGGCATTTGCTGCTGGCCGGATCGGGCTTTGCCGGCGCGAGTTTGGCGCCTTCCCTGTCCGCACACGCCGCATCGCCGCCGGGCTTCGACGCGTGGCGCGACCGGCTTTCGCGCCCGCGCGCTGGCACGCGGCGTCTCCGACCAGACCTATACACGCGTGATGGGCAAGATCGAGCCGGACATGCGCGTGTTCGCGCAGATGCGCAGCCAGCCCGAATTCAACGAACAGCTCTGGCAATACATCAACCGTCGCGTCTCCGACTGGCGGCTCACGGCAGGCAAGGAAACGCTCAAGCAGTATGCGAGCCTGTTCGATCGCATCGAAAAGGATTTCGGTGTCGAGCGCGGAACGCTGCTCGCACTCTGGGGGGTCGAGACCGCCTATGGCGACCCGCTGGTGCAGAAAAACTACATGCGCCCGGTGTTTCCCTCGCTGGCCGCACTCGCATGGAACGAGCCGCGCCGGCGCGCCTATTGGGAGACCGAACTGATCAATGCGCTCCGCATCGTCGAACGCGGCTGGGGCACGCCGGATGAGATGCGCGGTTCGTGGGCCGGCGCGATGGGTCACACGCAATGGATGCCGGAGGTCTGGCTCAACATCGGCATCGACTATGACGGCGATGGCCGCGTCTCGCCATTTGGCAAGCCGGACGACGCACTCGCCTCAAGCGCGCGCTATCTGATCAACCGGGGAAAATATCGCCGCGGCGAACACTGGGGTTACGAAGTCAGGACGAGTGGCGGCCCGATCAGTGGCACGCGCACTTATGAGAAATGGACCGCCGCGGGCGTCAAGCGTGCCGACGGTCAGGCCTTCCCGCAGCCAAAAGCCACGGCGCAAATGTGGACACCCGTCCCGGGCGGGCCGGGCTTCCTGTTGGGGCCGAACTTCTATGCGGTGCGCAGCTACAACCCGTCGATGAATTATGCGCTTGCGATCGTCCATCTCGGCGACCGCATCGTTGGCGGGGCTCCGTTCGTGCAACCCTTCCCCGGCAGCGAACGGGCGCTGACGCTTGCCGAGATTCAGGAATTGCAGACGCGGTTGACGCAGGCCGGATTCGATACCGGCGGCAACGACGGCCGCGTCGGCAATCAGACGATGCAGGCTGTGAAGAATTTCCAGATCAAGGCCGGCATCGCTCCTGCCGACGGATATGGCGGGCTGAAGGTGCTCGCGCGGCTGCGGCAGGGAGTTGAGCGGCGGTTATCGCCGCGACAGGACGCGGCGGGGCGAATGGGCACGCGACCGGTCGGCCTCGTTACGAACGTAAAGTATGCAGATCAACGTCCACCACGAACCAAGCCCGATGAAAATCGGCCACTTCGCGCCGGTCAGCATGTAGTCGGCCGCAAGCGCCAGAGCCAGCGCGACCAGCCAGCCGAACAGCATCAAGCCGATACGCGCGGCGGTGTAGAATGCCGTAATCATGAACGCCCACCTGACGGAGGTTTGTAACCTCACTTATCCAGGCACGATCGGGATCATGCCCGGCGGGCACCATATCTGCTTGCGCTTTGCTTCCCATCGTTAACGGAAAACTTACTTAATCAGCGGATCGAGGCTGGCCCCGGGTCGGGAACTGCCACGTCCGCGACGCGGAATTGCACCCTTTCCGCGCCCTGCCAGCGATCGATCGCAACTAACCCGCGACATGCAGCAGTTGACCGCGGTTTTCGACCAACGCACGGCCAAGTTTCTGGCCGACGGAGCGGAAGGCAATGCCGTTAACGATAGCGCCGTCGCCGGCCTTCAGGCGGACGCGCAGATGCGCCTGCCCAACCTCGTCGGCGTAAACCAGCTGATGCGACGGCAGCGCGATCAGCGGCTCCGGATTGCCGCTGCCGAACGGTCCGGCGCGATCCAGCATCTTGACGAACTCCGGGGTTATCGCGCGCGCCGTGACGGCAGCCGTCGATGAAAAGGTCGTCGTCGTTGCGGGATTTCGCGACGCTGTCGGCGAGTGCGCTTTCCATATACGCACGAAATTCGGCGAGGCGTTCCTTGCGCAGCGTCACGCCCGCCGCCATCGCGTGCCCGCCGCCCTTTATGAGAATTCCGTCGTGCACCGCCTGCCGCACCGCCTTGCCGATATCGACACCGGAGATCGAGCGGCCTGATCCGGTGCCCGTACCGCCCGGGTCCAGCGCAACGGCGAAAGCGGGGCGTGAAAACTTCTCCTTCAGCCGCGAGGCGACCAGCCCCACCACGCCCGGATGCCAGCCTTCGGATGCCGTGACGATGACTGAGCCTTTGTCTTCAAGGCCGAGCGCAGCCAGCGCCTCTGCCTCGGCCTGTGCTTCGGCCGCCTGTTCGATCAGGCGCCGCTCTGTGTTGAGCCGGTCGAGCTCGCCGGCGATGCGCGCGGCTTCGGTCGGATCGCCTTCCAGCAGCAACCGCACGCCAAGGTCGGCCTGGCCGATACGTCCACCCGCATTGATGCGCGGCCCCAGCATGAAGCCGAGGTGCCAGGCTTCCGGCGGGCCGCTCAAGCGCGACACATCCATCAGCGCCGTATGGCCGACATGGTCACGCCGCCGCAGCGCGATCAGTCCCTTCGCGACCAATGCGCGATTGAGCCCCGTCAGCGGCGCGACATCGGCGACCGTGCCGAGCGCAACATGATGCAGCGCGCCGAGCAGATCCGGCTCGGGCCGCTCGTCCGACCAGAAGCCGCGCTGACGCAGTTCGCGATTGACGGCCACCAGTGTCACGAACACGAGTCCGACTGCCGCCAGTTGACCGAGACCAGATAGATCGTCGGGCCGGTTCGGATTCACCAGCGCATCGACGACCGGCAGTTCGTCACCGCACTGGTGATGGTCGATCACAAGCACGCCCAGGCCGAGCCTTTTTGCCTCGGCCAGCGGCTCGAAGCTTGTTGTGCCGCAATCCACCGTGACCAGCAGCGTCGCGCCCTTTGCGGCCAGCGCCCGCACCGCTTCGACGTTTGGCCCATAGCCTTCAAAAATGCGGTCGGGAATGTGGATCAGCGGATCGAGACCGGCGTGGCGGAGATGCCAGGCCAGCAGCGCCGCCGACGTTGCGCCATCGACATCGTAGTCGCCGAAGATCGCCACGCGCTCGCCCTTCGTCGCGGCGTCCGCGATGCGTTTTGCGGCGACTGCCATGTCCGTCACCGAGAACGGATCAGGCATCAGCTTGCGCACGGTCGGATCGAGGAAATCCGCGACCGCATCAAGCTCGACACCACGGCCAGCGAGAACGCGTGCGAGCATTTCCGGCAACTGATGCCGCTGCGCGATTGCAAGCGCGCGAGCGGTCGCGCGCGTATCGAGCCGGTCGCGCCAGACCTTTCCGGTAGCCGATCGCGCGACGCCAAGGAACGGCAGCCGGTCGTCAAAGGCTGAAAGTGCTGCGGATGCGGTCATCATGGGATGATGACATAGTCACGCGTCCAACGCCCGCCAATGATTCGCGGTTTTAGTCGCGATCAACAGCCAAGTCGTGTGGCGAGATCGTTGAAATCCTTGGCCACCATGGTCCATTCGCCCGTGGCCTCGAAATCCCGCTTCTGGTGCGGACCGTACTCGGTGGGCCGCGGCACGAATGCCGTCTTCAGGCCGTATGACTGGGCGGCCTTCAGATCGCCGTTGTGCGCGGCCACCATCATCACCTCGCCGGGCTGCATGCTCAATAGACCGCGCCGCACCGAGATAGGTTTCCGGATCGGGCTTGAAGTGCTCGAAGATTTCCGATCCCAAAATCAGATCCCACGGCAGGCCGGCATTCTTCGCCATATTGGTGAGCAGGATGACGTTGCCGTTCGAGAGCGGACTGATGATGAATTTCGTCTTCAGCCGTGTCAGCCCGGACACGCTGTCGGACCATGGCTTCAGCCGGTGCCAGCCGCGGTTGATGTGCTCGCGATCGGCCTCGCTCAGACCCTTGATGTCGAAACGTTCGATCAGCTTGTCGAGCGACTGGCGATGCAGGACGTCAAGTTTGACAAATCCCTTGGCCGGATTGTTGCGAACCTCGTTCATCGACGGCCCGTAGGCCTCGCGCCAGGCGTCGACCAGCGCCGTCCAGTCGGCCTCGATCCTCTTCGCCTTCGCCCACTGCGACAGCTCGTCGATCAAGCTCGTGCGCCAATCGACCACGGTGCCGAACACATCGAACACCAGCGCCTTCACGTCGCGTCTTGCAATCTCGTCGGACATCGAAATCACCTGCTCAAGGCACGCATTTGACGGTTGCGGCATGCGGGCTATGCTTTATCAACGAATGTGGCGTCAATAAAGAAAAGGATCGGCATCGTGACCGGCGAAAACCCGCAAAAATCCGCGATCAGGACCATCGCGCTCGACGTTCCCGAGAACGAGGTGCTCTACACCATCAAGGATCGCGTCGCGACCGTGATGCTGAACCGCCCGGAGCGGTTGAACGCCACCAACCTCACCCTGCCCTACAGCGTGTCGAAGGCGATGCTGATGGCGGCGAACGATCCTGCCGTCCGCGTCATCGTCATCACGGGTGCCGGCCGCGCGTTCTGTGCCGGCGCCGACCGGCAGCGGCTGGAGGCCGGACGGGCCGGCGCCGCACGTCCCGTCTATCCGCCGGACGATCCGGAGTTCTTCAAAGCGATACCGTCCGGAAAGGGACCTGACCTCGGTCGCGAGTTCATGGATATCCGCCGCTACTCCTACTTCATGCGCATCGGCAAACCGGTGATCGCCGGCCTCAACGGCGCGGTTGCGGGCGGCGGCATGATCCCGGCGCTGTGCGCCGACATCCGGCTTGCCGCGGACAACATGTTCTTCACCACGTCGTTTGCGCAGCGCGGGCTGATTGCCGAACATGGCATTTCGTGGCTGCTGCCACGCCTGGTTGGCCCCTCGCGTGCGCTCGAGCTCTTGATGACCGCGCGGCGCGTGCCGGCGCAGGAGGCCTTCGAGATGGGCCTCGTCAACAAGGTGTTGCCGCAAGGCTCGTTCCGCGACGACGTCCAGGCCTTTGCCGCCGGCATCGCCGAGACGGTCTCGCCGCGCTCGCTGGCGGTGATGAAGGCGCAGGTGTGGAAGGCGATGTCCCAGACCTTCAGCGAGGCGCTCGGCATCGCCGACATCGAACTCGAACTCAGCGTCAAATCGCAAGACTATATCGAGGGGGTCACACACTTCCTTGAAAAACGGAAAGCGAACTTCCCGGACCCGTCGAACTGACGGCGCGAGCTTGCGATCATTCCGCGTGGCGGGCGCATGTGCTTGGCGCACGGCACTTGTTCCTGACCTGACATTGACCGGCTTGGGCGAGCGGCTATCGTTCGGTCAACCATCCAGGGAGGCTCAAGGAGCAATATGTCGGAAGAAAACGAAGTCCTGTACGATGTGAAGGACCGGATCGCCACCATCACGCTCAACCGTCCCGATCGGATGAATTCGATCGACGACTCGATGCCGGCCAACATCGCCAAGGCGATGACCAAAGCCGGTAACGATCCCGGCGTGCGCGCAATCATTCTGACGGGTGCCGGGCGCGCGTTCTGCGCGGGCGCCGACATCGGCCGGCTGCAACGCCGTGCCGGCGGTGCGCGGCCCCCGACCCCGGCAGACGATCCGACCGTCATTCCGGCCATTGCCACAGGCCATGGGCCCGACCTTGGCCCGGAGTTCGCCGACGTGCGGCGGTACTCCTATTTCATGCGCATCGGCAAGCCGGTGATCGGCGCGCTGAACGGAGCCACTGCAGGCCTCGGCATGATCATGGCTCTCTGCTGCGACATGCGGATGGCGTCCGACCGGATGATCTTCACTACGGCATTCGCGCAGCGCGGCCTGATCGCCGAGCACGGCATCGCCTGGCTGTTGCCACGCCTGATCGGACCGTCGAATGCCATCGACCTGCTGATGTCCGCGCGTCGCGTGACCGCGAAGGAGGCGCTCGACATGGGCCTCGTCAACCGCATCTATCCGCAGGACACCTTTATGGAAGACGTGCGCACCTATGTCCGCGTGCTGACCGATACGGTGTCGCCGCACTCCATGGCGGTGATCAAGGCGCAGACCTGGAAAGGGATGTTCGAGACCTATGCGGAGAACCTTGCCGAAGCCGACAAGCAGATCGTGGCGAATTACCCCTACCCGGACTACAAGGAAGGCGTCTCGCACTTCGTCGAAAAGCGGCCGGCGAATTTTCCGGATTTGACGAAAGCGACTTGAGGATTACATTCCGTCATTCCGGGCTCGTGCTTCGCGCGCCCCGGAATGACAAGGAGCTACAACGACTTCCGATACTGAATAAAACCCAAATTCTCCGCGACCTGATCGTAGAGAATGCGACCCGGCGCGTTCGTCTCGTGCGTCAGCCAGTAGACGCGGGTTGAGCCCGCTTCTCTCGCCTTCGCATAGACCGCCTCGATCAGCGCGCGGCCGAGTCCGAGCCCCCGGGCGCTGTCGGCCACGAACAAATCCTGCAGATAGCAATAGTCGTCCGGCATCCAGGTCGAACGATGGAAGAGATAGTGGACGATACCGGTCAGTTTGCCGTCGACATAAGCGCCGAGCACGTGCATCGGCTCGCCCGCATCATGTAGTCTCATCCACGTGATGTCGGAGTTCTCCGGCGGCAGCGCCGCCTTGTAGAATTTGAGATAGCCGGCCCAGAGCGGAGCCCAGGCCGCGCGCTCATTGTGGCCGACGGGACGAACGACGACCTCGGGCCGGGCAGTTGTGCCGCCAATCTGGAGTTCCCGCGCCATCTGCTGCAACCTCGTCTCGAAAGTTCGTGCTCAGGGATGCCGATAGGTATCACGAACTTCCGAAGCAGGGCATTAGCCCATCAATCCAGATGAAATTTGTCAAGCTGGCGATGCTCAGCCTTGATCAGCCGTACTGTTCCAGTGACAGAACGCATGACGACCGTTTCCGTCTCGATCACGTTCTTCCGGAACTTTACTCCGGAGAGCAGCGATCCATCGGTCACGCCGGTCGCCGAGAACAGGCAATCGCCCTTCACCATGTCCTCGATACCATAGATCATGCGCGGGTCTTTCACGCCCATTTTCAGCGCTCGCTCGCGATTCTCGTCCGTATCGAGGATCAGCCGGCATTGCATCTGCCCGCCGATACAACGCAGCGCAGCTGCGGCGAGCACACCTTCGGGCGCTCCGCCCGTGCCGATGTAGATGTCGACGCCGGTGTTGTCCGGGTCAGCGCAATGGATGACGCCGGCCACGTCGCCGTCGGTGATCAGACGCACGGCCGCGCCGGTCGAGCGGACCCCGGTGATAATGTCGGCATGCCGCGGACGATCAAGCACCAGCGCAGTGATTGCCGAGGGATCGACGCCCTTGGCTTTCGCAAGACGGCGAATGTTGTCGGCCGGCGACGCATCGAGTTCGACCACGCCTTTCTGGTATCCCGGACCGATCGCAATCTTCTGCATGTAGACGTCGGGCGCGTTCAAAAGCGTGCCGCCCTCGGCCATCGCCATCGTCGCGATCGCGCCGGGCATGTTCTTGGCGCACAGCGTGGTGCCCTCGAGCGGATCAACGGCGATATCGACCTTCGGACCGGCCTGAATGCCGACCTTCTCGCCGATGAACAGCATCGGCGCCTCGTCCCGCTCACCCTCGCCGATCACGACGATGCCTTCTATCGGCAGCTTGTTGAGTTCGCGCCGCATCGCGTCCACTGCGGCCTGATCCGCTGCTTTCTCGTTGCCGTGTCCCCGCAACCGCGCTGCGGACACCGCCGCGCGCTCCGTCACGCGCACGATCTCAAGCGTCAGGATGCGCTCGAGCAACTGCTGCGGCGGGACGGTAATCGTCATGGACATCAGCTCAACTCCTCAACACCTGACGCAGCTTATGCAGTGCGCAGTCTAGTTTTTCTCGATCCGGATGACCTGCGGCCGTCCGGTGATCACCTTGTCGTTCTGCACCGCGGCGAGAGCCCGGCGTACACCGTCCTCGCTCGTTGCATAGGTTATCAATATCACCGGAACCAACGTGCTCCCGGCCTTTGCGTTACGTTTTCCACGCCCTTGTGGCAGTTCCGGAGCGCCATTCGGGTGGCGCTGCACAATGGATTCGATCGAGATCTTCTGTTCCGCCAGCCGCTTGGCGATGGTGGCAGCCGTGCCGGGCAGATCGCGCGCCATCAGGCGGATATAATAGCCGCCTTCGTGCCGCATCATCGGCGCTTTCTCGGTCTTGCGCAGCCGCTTCACCGGCCGGCCGAACGGCGCGATACGCAGGCCCCGCGCCACGTCGGCGATGTCGGCCACGACAGCCGATGCCGTCGCCGCCCCGCCCGCCCCCGGGCCGACCAGCGTAATCGGTGGCACACCTTCGCCGTCAATGGTCAGCGCGTTGGTCACACCCATCACCTGCGCGATCGAGGACGAACGCGGCACCATGGTCGGATGCACGCGCTGCTCGATGCCCGTCTTGGTGCGCACAGCGACGCCGAGCAGTTTGACGCGATAGCCGAGTTCCTCCGCCGCGCGCAGGTCCTCGGGCTTGATCGACGAAATGCCTTCGACATAGACGGCGCTCTGCGCGACCTTGGTGCCGAAAGCGAGGCTGGCGAGGATCGCGAGCTTCTGTGCTGTGTCGTGCCCGTCGACGTCGAACGACGGGTTGGCCTCTGCGTAGCCGAGGCGCTGCGCGTCCTTCAGGCATTCGGCGAACGACAAACCCTCCTGCTCCATCCGTGTCAGGATGTAATTGCAGGTGCCGTTCAGGATGCCGTACACGCGGTTGATTGTCGTGCCGGCCAGTCCTTCGCGCAGCGTCTTGATTGCCGGGATCGCGGCGCCGACTGCTGCTTCGTAGTTCAGCGCCCCACCATGCTTCTCGGCGAGCTTCGCAAGCCGCACGCCGTGCTTTGCAAGCAGCGCCTTGTTGGCGGTGACGACCGACTTGCCGTTGCGCAGCGCGGTCTCGACCGCTGTCAGCGCCGGATCGCCCGAACCGCCCATCAATTCCACGAAGCAATCGACTGAAGGGTCGTCCGCAAGCGCGAGCGGGCTTTTCGCCCAGGTCACGCCGCGCAGATTCACATCGCGTTTCTTGGTCTTCGAGCGTGCCGTGACCGCGACGACACGCACGCCCCGGCCGGATCGGATCGCGAGCAGCCGCGCCTGACTTTCGATCAGGCGCATGACCTCGGCACCCACGGTGCCGAGACCCGCAATACCCACTTTCAGGGGTGCGACCATGAATAGACAATGCCTACAGATAGGGCGGCTAGCTGATGCTAGCGGCGGTTGGCGAGAGGGATCACGTTGTGCAACGTTTCGACGCCGCTTTCAAGGAAGCGGCGCATGTTGCGCGCCGCCTGGCGGATACGCTGCTCGTTCTCCACCATGGCAATACGGACAAATCCTTCGCCGTGCTCGCCAAAAGCGACGCCCGGGGACACGACCACGCCGGATTTCTCCACCATCAGCGTCGCGAACTGCATGCTGCCCATGCCGCGGAAGGCCTCCGGCAGCGGTGCCCACGCGAACATCGAGGCGGCGGGCGGCGGAATATCCCAGCCGGCGCGCGCGAAGGATTCGACCAGCACGTCGCGGCGCTTCTTGTAGGTCTCGCGCATTTCGCGGATGCAATCCTCGGGTCCGTTCAGCGCGGCGGTGGCTGCGACCTGAACCGGCGTGAATGCGCCGTAATCGAGATAGGATTTCACCCGCGCAAGCGCGGCGATGATGCGCTCGTTGCCGACGGCGAAGCCCATGCGCCATCCGGCCATGGAGAACGTCTTCGACATCGACGTGAACTCGACCGTCACATCGATCGCGCCCGGCACCTGCAGCACCGACGGCGGAGGATTGCCGTCGAAGTAGAGTTCGGCATAGGCGAGATCGGACAGAATGAAGATCTCGTGCTTCTTCGCAAACGCAACAAGATCCTTGTAGAAGTCGAGTGTCGCCACATAGGCGGTCGGGTTCGACGGATAGCAGCAGATCATCGCGATCGGCTTCGGGATCGAATGGATGATCGCGCGCTCGAGCGATTCAAACAGCTCAGGCGTCGGTTCCGCAGGCACCGAGCGCACGACGCCGCCTGCCATCAGGAAACCGAACGCGTGGATCGGATAGCTCGGATTGGGCACCAGCACGACATCGCCCGGCGCGGTGATTGCCTGGGCGACGTTGGCAAAGCCTTCCTTTGAACCGAGGGTCGCGACGATTTGCGTCTCGGGATTGAGTTTCACGCCGAAACGCCGCTCGTAGTAGCCCGCCTGCGCCTTGCGCAGGCCCGTTATGCCGCGCGAGGCCGAATAGCGGTCGGTCCGCGGCTTGCCGAGGGTCTCTTTCAGCTTTTCGATGACGTGCGGCGGCGCCGGCAGGTCCGGGTTGCCCATGCCCAAATCGATGATGTCGGCGCCGGCATTGCGAGCGGCCGCCTTGGCCCGATTGACCTGCTCGAACACGTAAGGCGGCAAACGGCGAATGCGGTAGAAATCTTCCATCGATCTCTGGCTCCAGGAACCGCCCTCCGATTCAGTTCTCGATTCGGCGCTGCGGCATTTTCGTGCCCCTTTTACCACGCCCCCGTTCGAAGGCCAGCGCGGGGCTCATTTCGGCTCGTTTGCGGCCTTTTTCTTTGGCGGCTGTTTGGCGGGTGGTGCCGAGCCCGCGATCGCGGCTGCATCGCTCGCAGCCGTCGCCTTGCCCTTGCTACGTGCCTCGGACAGCTCTTTCTCGATCCGGGTCTGATCGCCAACCGACAGGACCTCCTCCTGCCGGGGCGGCGGAAGATCATGTACCGGCAAATAGGGTCCAGTCGTAGCAGGGCGCGCCGGCGCATTGGACGGCACGCCGACCAACGGTACGTCGGCCACGGACGAGCAGCCGCCCGGCGCGAGCGCCAGGATGACTAATACTGCCGCAGCGTGGCGCACATTTCCTCACTTGAGAGCTGAACCAAAAATCGAGAGCTGCTTTTCAGAATCGTGTCGCAGTTTGTTGCGACGCCTCCAAAATCCGATGAAAGAATTAAAGGTCCGACAACCGAGCGTGCGGTACCCGGCTAATATGACGAAAGCATGGAGTTGCTGCGCCGCAGCAGCACTCGTCATCGACACCGCCCTCATTCTCGGCGATATGCTGAACACAAATGTGTCACCTCGACACGTCGTAAACATCTAGTATTGAGTTCGCATGAGCGACACACCCCCCATTGCAGAAGCCGGCAAGAGCTTCAATCCCGAGGCCTTCGCGAAGAATCTCGCGCGGGTGTTGGAGAACGGGAGCAAGGCACTCTCGGCCTATATGAAGCCGCGCGAAAGCGGCGAGATGCAGGAACAGGCGGCGGAGGATCTGGCGCAGGTCGTCAAGACGTTTCACGCCGTTGCCAACTACTGGCTGGCCGAACCGAGCCGGGCTTCCGAACTGCAGACCCGATTGGGCAAGGCCTATCTCGATCTGTGGGGCAGCGCCGCGCGCAGGCTTGCCGGCGAGGCTGCGCCACCGACAATCGAAGCGTCGCCACGCGACAAGCGCTTCAAGGACCCTGAGTGGAACTCGAACCAGTTCTTCGATTTCCTCAAGCAGGCGTATCTCTTGACGACGAAGTGCGCCTTCGAACTCGTGCAGGAAGCGCAGGGCGTCGACGAACACACGCGCAAGAAAGCGGAGTTCTACGTCCAGCAGATCACCAACGCGCTCGCGCCGTCGAACTTCGTACTGACCAACCCGGAAGTGCTGCGCGAAACCATGACGTCGAACGCTGACAATCTGGCGCGCGGCATGGCGATGTTCGCCGAAGACATGGAAGCCGGACACGGCACGCTGCGCATCCGCCAGTCCGCGGCCAACCTCGAGGTCGGGCGCGACATGGCGATCACGCCGGGCAAGGTGATCTACCAGAATGAGCTGATGCAGCTCATCCAGTACGCGCCAAGCACCGAAACCGTATTGCGCACGCCGTTGCTGATCGTGCCGCCGTGGATCAACAAATACTACATTCTCGATCTCGGCCCGGAGAAGTCGTACATCAAGTGGTGCGTCGATCAGGGCATTACCGTGTTCGTGATTTCGTGGGTCAATCCCGACAAGACGCTCGGCGAGAAAACCTTCGCCGACTATATGAAGCAAGGCCCCCTCGCCGCGATGGACGTGATCGAGCAGGTCACCGGCGAGATGAAGGTGCACACCGCGGGCTACTGCGTCGGCGGCACGCTGCTCGCGTCCACGCTGGCCTGGCTCGCCGACAAGCGCCGCGTGCGGGCGACGTCGGCGACGTTCTTCGCCGCACAGGTAGATTTTACCCTGGCGGGCGACCTGCTCGTCTTTGTAGACGAAGAGCAGATTTCAGCGCTCGAGAAGGACATGAAGCTGAGCGGCGTGCTCGAAGGCAGCAAGATGGCGAACGCCTTCAACATGCTGCGCTCCAACGACCTGATCTGGTCCTATGTGGTCAGCAACTATCTCAAGGGGCAGCAACCGGCGGCGTTCGACCTGTTGCACTGGAATTCCGACGCGACGCGGATGCCGGCAGCCAATCACTCCTATTACCTGCGCAACTGTTACCTGGAGAACCGGCTTTCGAAGGGCTCGATGGTGCTCGACAACACGCAGCTCGATCTCTCCAAGGTCAAGGCGCCGATCTACAATCTCGCCACGCGAGAGGATCACATCGCGCCGGCGGCGTCGGTGCTGTTCGGATCGAAATTCTTCGGCGGCCCGGTCAGGTATGTGCTGTCGGGATCCGGCCATATCGCGGGTGTCGTCAATCCGCCGGTGCTGAAGAAGTATCAGTACTGGACCAACGACAATCTTGACGCCGAGACTCTCGCCGAATGGATGAAGGGCGCCGAAGAGCACAAAGGCTCGTGGTGGCCCGACTGGCGGGAGTGGCTCGGCGCGCTCGACCCGGAGGAAGTGCCGGCACGCAGGATCGAGGCGGGTCCGCTTCCGCCGATCGAGGACGCTCCCGGCAGTTATGTGCGGGTTCGCGCCTGACCTCGGCATATTTTGGATGCGAGACATCGCCGCGGCAAATCGCTAGACTTGAAGCAATGCAAGCAACGCCTGAAATTGGGGGAGCATCATGACGCGCGAACTATTCTGGCTGACACTGACGGTCATTCTGACCGGTCTGATGTGGGTGCCCTACGTATTGAACCGCGCTCAGGTCCGCGGCCTCATCGGGGCGATGGCCAATCCCTCGCGTAACGACAAGCCGCAAACGGAATGGGCCAACCGGATGATGTTCGCCCATGACAATGCGGTCGAGAACCTCGTGATCTTTGCGCCGCTGGTGCTGATCCTGAATGCCATCGATTATTCGACCAAATGGACCGTGCTCGCCTGCGCGGTCTATTTCTGGTCGCGCCTTGCGCATCTGCTGGTTTACACCTTCGGCATTCCGGTGCTGCGCACCCTGACCTTCACAGTCGGATTCCTGGCGCAGGCAGTGCTGGCGCTGGCGATCTTCAAAATCCTGTAACGCCGGGAACCGTCATTCCGGGGCGCGCCGTCAGGGGCGGGCCCGATGCGCGAATGCCCGGATTTTCATCTGCGCTGCATCTGACAGGTCGGCTCACGGAAACATGGGCGGAAGATCGATGCCCGTACTCTCAGCGAAGCCGAGCATCAAGTTTGCATTCTGCACCGCCTGCCCCGACGCACCTTTCGTCAGGTTGTCGAGCGCCGAGACGATGATCGCGCGACCGGGAATTCGGTCGGCGCATACGCCGATGAATGTCATGTTCGAGCCGCGCACATGCCGCGTCTGCGGCGCCTTGCCGAACGGCAATACATACACGAACGGCTCCTTCGCATACTGCTCCGACAGAATTCCGTGCAGCTCCTCCGGCGTCTTGCCGCGCCGGCCGCGTACGTAGATCGTTGAGAGTATCCCGCGATTCATCGGCATCAGATGCGGCGTGAACGAGACGACGACCTCCTTGCCGGCGGCCTTCGAGAACTCCTGATCCAGTTCGGCCATGTGGCGGTGGCCGCCGATGCCATAGGCGTGCGTGCCCTCGGAGACTTCCGAAAACAGCATCTCCTCCTTTGCGGAGCGCCCTGCACCGGTCATGCCCGACTTGGCGTCGACCACGATCTCGTCGGGCTCGATCGCCTTGGCCTTCAAGAGCGGTATCAGCGGAAGCTGCGCGCAAGTCGTGTAACAGCCCGGATTGGCGACGAGGCGCGCCTTCTTGATGTCGCGCCGATAGATCTCGACGAGGCCGTACACGGCCTCCTTCTGCAGCTCGAGCGCGTGATGCTCGTGGCCGTACCATTTCGCATAGGCTTTCGAATCGGAAAGCCGGAAATCGGCGGAGAGGTCGACCACTTTTGTGGCCGGCGCTTTCGCCATGAGATCCTTCAGCACCCTCTGCGTCGTCGCATGCGGCAGGCAGCAAAACACCATGTCGAGATTGGCGGCCACCCAGTCGGTTTCCTCGATCGAGACCAGCCGCGGCAGATCATAAGGCGCCAACTGCGGAAACACGTCGCCCATCGCCTGCCCGGCGCGCCGGTCCGCAGTCATCACGGCGATTTCCATCCTGGGGTGGCGCAGCAGCAGCCGCACCAGCTCAGCGCCGGTATATCCGGAGGCTCCGAGGATGCCGACTGTCTTCTTCGTGCTCATGCCGTGGTTCCTTCCGGCGATTTGACAGCATTGTCATGCCACTGTTGGACCGGCAAAGACGTGCGGCCGCATGGCGCGCATGTCGGCGGCGATCTGCCGCGCACCCGCATCGTCCTGCCCGGCCAGCGCCGCGGCGACGGCGAAATGATCGGCGTCGGATTTGTGCTGGTTCAGCTTGAAGCTTCCCTCGACGTGCTCGACCGTCATCGACAGGCCGACGATCGCGCCCGTCAGCGCAGCGCGGCGGCCGGCGGCGATCTCGTCCATCGTCCATGGCGGCTGTGGTGCGGTCGCGGATTCGAAATGCGCCGCCAGAGTGTCGAGATGCTGCAGCAGTTCCGCATCGCTCAGCGCGCGCACCGGCCCCGACAGATTGACGGCCTTGTAGAGCCAGGTCGGCACCTGCTGCGGCGAGGCATACCAGCGCGGCGAGACATAGGCGTCCGCCTCGCTGATCGCGAGCAGCCAGTTCTGGTTATGCAACGCGGGCGACGCGAGCGGATTGGGCTTTGCCACGTGAAACGTCGCGCGGGGCGTACCGTCGCCGCATAGGCTAAGTGAAACGGCAGCCACGAGACCACCGGCTTCTGCCCGTCATGGGCGCAGACGAGTCCGAAGCCGCGCCGCTCGGCGAGCGCGAGACAGTCGGACCGGCTGGTTCGAAACGGCGGCGGAATATGCATCGCAAACCCCTGAAGCGTTTGAGGAGCCGCCTGCAATCTAACCGCTGGTGTCGTTGGAGAAAATGACGTGCCGCGGATCAATTGCCGGCGGCACGAGGGACGATCAATTCACGCGCGATCGTACACCCATGCCGCGATGATGCGGCGGCGGATACGGCTTGCGCGGGCGAACAGGTTCGTCATGGGCGGAGCGTATAATTTTCAAGGGCAATCGGTCAAGCGACCGACCGCGAGAGCGATCTCCGAAAAACAAAGGCCGCCCGAAGGCGGCCTTTGCAAGCATCCGGCCGGTGACGCGTTACAGTATCGGCTGCCACGCAACCGGGTTCGGGCGATAGCCATTGCCGTCCTTCTCGATGTAGGCGGCGGCTGGAAAAGCGTAATGATAGCCTTGTACGATCATGCGATCGGCGGCGAGTTGGTCATACATCACAGCGGACGGCCGTGCAGTTCTCCGCCGAGGACGAGGGGATCGCCGATGCGGTCGAGCATGCCGCATCGTCGACCTCGGCGACGGCGTGCGCTTGCGCGTGGCGACCGTCGCCGATCTCGTCTTGCTGAAACTGGCGGCCGCCGCCGCGCCGAAGCGTCGTCCCAGCAAGCGTGAGCACGACGTGGCGGACGTCCTCGCGCTCCTCGAAGAGCATCCCGATGTCAGGTCTGTCGAGCTGATCGCCCGCGTGCAGGACGTTCGCAGACAGCTCCTGTCGGCTGGTCTCGACGGCGGCGTTACGAGCGCCGGCGACGAAGAGTAGCTGCCCGGCTGGCAGGGCCCGGCCGCGAGCCGGTCAGTGGGGCATGATCACTTGCCGCTCTTACCGCCAGTTGAGGACGACCGTGAGCGGCGTGGGGCCCGCCTGCTCGGCCGGGGCGATCATCAGGAACCGCTGGCCGTCCGGGCTCGGGATGTAGCGGTTCCGGCTGGTCGTGCGGGGGTCGAGGTTCGCCTCGAACAGGGCTCGGGGGACGCCGGCCTGGAACGTCGCCCCCACCGTCCGCACCTCCACCGCCATCAGCTTGGCGGGCGGCCGCCGAGGTAGAACAGCTCTCGCCCGTCGCGCCGCCACTGGGGCTCCGCTCCGCCCTCCGTCGAGACCTTCCACTTTCCCGTCGGCTTCGGGAAGTCCATGACGTAGACCTCCTGAGCGCCCGACTCGTTGGAGCTGTAGGCGATGAAGCGGCCGTCCGGCGAGATCTGGGCCTGGGTGTCGGTGAACGCCCGCACCAGGAACGGAATCGGCTTGCGGTCGCCGTCGAGCGGCGCCACCCAGACGTCGTTCGCCGCCTCGGCCCCGACGCCCCCGCCCGTGTCGTAGACGACGAGGCGGCCGTCGGGCGACAAGTCGTCGACGTTCTTGGCGCTCTCGCTCTCGAGAACGGGCTCGTCTTCGCCCACGCCGGTCGAAGCCTTCCAGTAGATGTCTCGCGGGCCTTTGTGGGTCGACGTGAACAGGATCCGCGTTCCGTCCGGGGAGAACGCCGGGTTGAAATCGTCGGCCGGGTCGAAGGTGAGGCGCGAGGCGGTCCCGCGCTCGAGATCGAAGAGCCAGAGGTCGCGCATCAGGCTCTTGGGGTCGCGCCGGCCGACGGCGACGCGCTTGCCGTCGGGAGAGAGCGCGGGGTTCGAGTAGTCCGCGGTCTCGCCCAGCGTCTCGAGCCGGCGACCCGTACGGTCGAACCAGGCGAGCTGGACCTGCGCGAGGCTGGCGCCCGTTCGGTAGGCGAGCACCCGGTTGGAGGAGACGGAAAACGCGCGGCCAGCCGACGCTCCGACCTGCGCAATCTGCTCGGCCACGGGCGAGGCGTCGCCGCTGAGGCGCCGCTTCCCCGCGTCGAACGGCTGCGCCATCAGGGTGCCATCGCGAACGTAGAGCAGGTAGCCCGGAGGCACGTAGACGGCGGGCGAGTCGACGGAGACGAGCTGCTGAACCTCGGAGCTGTCCAGCGACCCGACGAAGATCCCATTCGCGGCTTGCTGCGGGCCTCGCGCCAGATACAGGAAATGCCGGCCATCCGGCAGAAAGCTGGGCCAGCGATGCTGCGTCTCCCCGCGCGACGAGTCGAGTGTCGTGACGGGCTTCGGCTCCCCGCCGCCCGCCGGCACCCTCAGGATCGGACCCACTGTCCCGGCAAACAGGATCTCCCCGTGCTGGTTCCAGGCGCCTCCGCCTCGCGCCCGAAGCCGCGCACAGCGTCTGCGCCCCTCCGCCGGCCATCTCGATCTTCTTGAGCGCTCCGTCGCCGAAGAATGCGACGGCCCGCGCATCGGGCGACCAAAAGGGGTAATAACCGCCTTCGGTGCCCGGCAGTGGCTGCGCCGAAAGCGACTCGAGCGAGCGCATCCACAGCGTCGACCTGCCGCCGCCGGCCGGCGCCGCCTCGAAGACGATGCGCTTGCCGTCAGGTGACGCCGCGGGGACGTCGAAGGCGGCGAACGCCGTCTTGTCGGGGGGAGGGATCGTGAAGCGCACGGGCGGGCTCTCGGGTGCGCGCTCCCGCCAGTGGAGGGTCGCCGGGACGAGCGTGAGGAGCCAGAGCAGGCCGAGGCCTCCCGCCAGCAGCCAGGCCAGCCGCTCGCGGCTGCGGCGGCGCAGCGACAGCGTGGCCGGCACGCCGGCTTGGGAGCCGGCCTCGCCGATCCAGCGCAGCTCGCTCGCGACGTCGTGGGCACTCTGCCAGCGGTCTTCGGGATCCTTCTCCAGGCACTTCTTCACGACGTGGTCGAGCGCTGGCGGCATCACCGGCTGGACGGACGAGATCGGCGGCGGCTGCGACGAGAGGATCGCCGCGATCAGGCTGGTCTTCGACTTGCCCTCGAAGGCCCGCCGCGCCGTCGCCATCTCGTAGAGCAGCGCTCCGAGCGCGAAGATGTCGGTCCGCGCGTCGGCCTCCGCGCCCTCGAGCTGCTCGGGCGCCATGTACTGGAACGTGCCCAGGATCGTCCCCGCGGTGGTGAGGGGCTTCGCCTCGGTCGGCAGCGCGGTCGAGTCCGAGAGCGCCACCGACGCCGGCGCCGGGGCGGGCGAGGCCGAAGTCGAGGAGCTTCGCGCCGGACTTCGTCAGCATCACGTTCCCGGGCTTGAGGTCGCGGTGGACGATGCCCTGCTTGTGCGCGGTCGAGAGCGCTCGGCGACTTGCGCCCCGAATTTCACCACTTGGTCGAGCGGCAACGGCCCCTTCTGCAGGCGGTCCGCGAGCGACTCGCCCTCGAGCAGCTCCATAACCAGGAAGTGCGCGTCGCCCTCGTGCCCGACGTCGAACAGCGTGCAGATGTGAGGGTGGTTCAGCGAGGAGATCGTCTTCGCCTCGCGCTCGAAGCGCTGGCGCCGCTCCTCGTCCTCGGCGAAGCCGGTGGGGAGGAGCTTGACGGCCACGCTGCGGTCGAGGCGCGTGTCCTTGCCCCGCCACACCTCGCCCATGCCGCCGGCGCCGATCGGCGCCAGGAGCTCGTACGGCCCGAGCCGCGAGCCGGCCTGAAGGGACACGAGTGGGCGGAGTATAGCCCGCGAGCGGACCTGCCTTGACCGTCCCCGGTGAGAGGCTTAGCCTCGTGTGGAGAGGCAGGCTGCCATGGCAACGCAGGCTTCGACGGCCGAGCTGGTCGCGGCGCTCTATAAGATCGACGGCAAGGCCGAGATCGTCGGCGGGGAGATCGTCCTGATGTCGCCGACGGGCGGTCTCCCGAGTAGCGCGGCCGCAGCAATCTACCGAAGCCTGTGGGACCACCAGCGACGCACGAAATCCGGGCGAGCCTACACGGACAACGCCGGGTTCCTGGTAGACCTTCCCCAGCGCAAGTCGTTCAGCCCCGATGCCTGCTTCTATATCGGCCCTCCGCCGGGCGCCAAGTTCCTGCAGGGCGCTCCGATCTTCGCTGCCGAGGTCCGCAGCGAGGACGACTACGGACCCGCTGCCGAGAGGGCCATGGCCGCAAAGCGCGCCGACTACTTCGCGGCCGGAACCCAGGTCGTCTGGGACGTCGACGTGCTCCGCGACGGGTATCCGCGCATACCGCGCGACGGCGCCGGATGCGCCTGCCGTCTACCGACGCGGCGAGCGGGCCGACGCCGAACCGGCCCTGCCCGGCTGGACCTTTCCGGTCGACGAGATCTTCGAGTAGCCGTTCCCGGAGCATCGCCCGCAGCGCATGCGAAAATCCGGCGATTCAACGATCGAAACCCGCAGCCCATGAGAAAAAGCCGCAAGTGGGCGCGACGCTTCGGTCAGGCGATCGGCTGGTAGTACAGCACGACGTTGCCGTTGCCGAAGGCTCGCGACTGGGTGAGCTTCAGGGCGATCTTTTCCTGAACGCCCTCGAAGAGCGTCCGGCCCTTGCCCAGCACGATCGGGTTCACGACGATCTGGAACTCGTCGATCAGGCCCGCTTGCGCCAGCAGTGACACGAGGCTGCCGCTACCCAGGATCGCCAGACCCGGCCCCGGCTCCTGCTTGAGCTTGCGGACGTGCGCCGCCGGGTCGCTCTTCACCAGCGTCGTGTTCGCCCACGACACGTCCCGGAGCGTTCGCGAGAACACGGTCTTGGGCATGCGGTTCATACCCTCGGCCACGGCCGGCATCCTCTCCATGGCCAGAGGCGTCGGCCAGAAGCTCGCCATCATCTCGTAGGTCACGCGCCCGAAGAGAAGCGCCCCGTCGCCGCCCGCGTTCTGCCCGGCGAAGGCATTCCACTCCGGGTCCTGCTTGTGGGCCCAGCTCATGTCGTCCTTGCCGTCGACGAAATAGCCGTCCAGCGACACCTGCTCGAAAGCGATCACCTTGCGCATGTTCTCCATCCTCCCTGAGCCCCGGCAACCCCGGCTTCATACTCCATACGAACGACGAGCCGCCGAATCGACATCGGACAACCGGCCGTGGCCTCCAGCTGGGCGTCGCGACAATGTGAGGGCGGACAGCGGCCCGCCACTGCGAGCGTCGAGGCGCGGAGCGGGCTGGCGGTGCGAGAGGTACCCGGGCTAACGGGTCGCGGTGTAGCCCGGGCCGCGCAGCGCCTGGCCCGGGCGGGCTTCGGTGATCTGTCCGCCGTCCACGACCAGGACTCCGTTGACGGCGACGTACGGGATGCCGGCGCTGTACTGGTTGGGATTCTCGAAGGTCGCGCGGGAGGCGACCTTGTCCGGGTCGAAGAGCGTCAGGTCCGCGCGGAATCCGACCTTGACCAGGCCGCGGTCGGGGATCCCGGCCGCGTGCGCCGCGAACGAGGTCATCTTGCGGACGGCCTCCTCGAGGCGCAGCACCTTCTGCTCGCGCACGTAGTAGCCCAGGATGCGCGACGCCGAGCCCCAGCCGCGCGGGTGAGACTTCTCTCCGGGAACAGCCCGTCCTGGCGCCTTGGCCCCGGAATCGCAGTCGAAGGAGACCAGGGGGTGGGCGAGCGCCGCGCGCACGTCCTGCTCGTCCATGATCGAGATGATGCAGTCGGCGTTGGCGCGGTCGGCTAGCACGATGTCGATCACGACGTCGCGCGGGTCCTTCTTCTCGGCCGCGGCGATCGAGGCGACCGACTTGCCCTCGTACGGCTTGAGCTTCGGGGACAGCACTTCGGCGATGATCACGCCCTCGCCGCCGCCCGCGCCCAGCCACTGGTTCTCCCAGTCGGCGCTCTCCCGCGCCATGTCCGCCTTCACGCGCTCGCGTGTCGCCGGGTCCGCGAGCCGCTTCAACAGCTCCTCGCGTCCGCCTTCGCGGACCACGGCGGAAGGCACGCGTCGAGGCCGTTCGAGGCCGGTTCCAGGGGTACTGGTTGGCCGCGACGTCGATGCCGCGGGCGCGCGCCGCTTCGATCCTCGCGAGGATCTCCGGCATCCGGCCGCAGTTCGGGCTTGTAGGCCGTCTTCAGGTGCCACACCTGCGTGCGGATGCCGGCTTCGGACGCGATGCGGAACACCTCGTCGAGCGAGGCGTCGATGCGCGCCGGACTCGGAGCGCTGGTGCGTGAAGTAGGCCCCGCCGTAGCGCGCGGCGACCTTTGCCATCGCGACGATCTCCTCGGTCGAGTTGAAGATGTCGGGCACGTACTGGAGGGAGGAGGAGACCCCGAGCGCGCCGTCGCGCATCGCCTGCGTCCACGAGCGCGCCCATCTGTCAGCAGCTCGTCGGGTGTCGCGCGCCGGTTCTCCTTCCCGATCACGAAGTCGCGGATGCCGCCGGTGCCGACGAAGCTTCCGAGGTTGATCGCGCGCCGTGGCGCTCGAACGCTCTGAAGTAGCCGTCGAGCGTGCGGAAGTCGGGCGTGTAGCCGTACCGCGCGTAGACGTCCTGCCCCTCGGCGAGCATGCGCTCGTTCTGGGCGCGATCGAAGCGCCCTCGCCCGTCACCTCGGTCGTGATGCCCTGCGTGATCTTGGACGCCGCGCGGCCGTCGACGAGCACGTTGTATTCGGATTGGCCCAGGAGGTCGATGAAGCCGGGCGCGATGACCAGGCCTTTCGCGTCCACGACGCGGGCGGCGCTCGCGGCGTCGAGCCGGCCGACCGCCGCGATCCTCCCGCCCGCACCGCGACGTCGGCCGCGAACCACGGGGCGCCGGTGCCGTCCACGACGCGTCCGCCGCGGAACAGCAGGTCGTAGTGCGATTGGGCCGAGCAGGGGATCGCGGC
>CAVZHJ010000030.1:0-61057 GCA_963774995.1 uncultured Alphaproteobacteria bacterium | reverse complement strand
GGAACACCGCGGGCAGCACCTCCGGCAGATCCTCGGCGATCAGGCCCGGTCCCGCCTCCGCGCCCGCCTCGCCATGCATCCACACGCCGATGCACGCGGCCTCGAACGCGGGTACTCCTTGCGCGAGCATCGCGCAAATCATCCCGGCCAGCACGTCGCCGGAGCCCGCGGTCGCAAGCCAGGGAGGGGCGTTGGCGGAGATCGCAGCCTTCCCGCCCGGCGCGGCAATCACTGTGTCTGCGCCTTTCAGGACAACCGTTGCACCGGACATCCCGGCGGCTTTTCGCGCACGCTCGAGCTTTGTCAGCTGACTGTCGATACCGCCGAACAGGCGGCGGAATTCGCCGTCGTGCGGCGTCAGTACAACCTGCGTGTTGCTTGCCGCGGCGATTGCGGCGAACAGGGCGGGTGGTTCATCAGAAAAACTGGTGAGGGCGTCGGCATCAAGCACGACGCTGCGGTTCGCAGAGACCACCGTGAGCGCCAGATCGCGCGCGCGCGCGCCGACGCCGCAGCCGGGTCCGACCACGCAGGCGTTAAAGCGTTTGTCAGACAGCAGGGCAGCGAACTCGATCGGATTGTAAGCGGGTCGCACCATCACCGAGGTCAGCGCCGCTGCATTGATCGCAAGCGACCCGCGCGGCGCCGCAACCGTCACCAGCCCCGCGCCGGCGCGCAGCGCACCGCGCGCTGCCAGCCGCGCAGCTCCCGTTGTCGCCGGGCCACCGGACGCAACGAGCGCGTGGCCGCGCGAATATTTGTGGCTGTCGAGCCGCGGCACAGGAAACGCAGCCTGCCAAAGCTCCGGCCTGTTCTCGAACGTTGCGACGCCGATCTCATCCACCACCGCGTCAGGAATGCCGATGTCGGCCACCCGTACGCGTCCGCAATGCACCCGTCCCGGCAGCAGCAGGTGCGCGGGCTTCTTGCGGAAGAAGGTGATGGTCTCGGTCGCATGGACGGCGACGCCCATCACCTGCCCGGTCGAGCCGTTGATGCCGCTCGGCAGGTCGATGCTGAGGAGGGGCACGCCGCTCGTGTTCATCGCCTCGATCATGGCACGCGGATCGCCCTTCACCGGACGATCGAGGCCTGCGCCGAACAGCGCATCGACGATCAGCGCCGGCTTGCCGATCGACGCCGGATCGTACGGCAACACCTTGCCGCTCCAGTCGCGCGCCGCGAGCGCCGCGTCCCCCTTCAGCGTCTCGCGCTGGCAGAGCAGCATGACCGACACGTCGCATCCGCGCCTTGCAAGCTCGGTTGCGGCGACAAACCCGTCACCACCATTGTTGCCACGGCCGGCCACGACGAGGA
Organism: uncultured Alphaproteobacteria bacterium; assembly: GCA_963774995.1. GTDB lineage: Bacteria > Pseudomonadota > Alphaproteobacteria > Rhizobiales > Xanthobacteraceae > P52-10. The sequence continues at coordinate 59,740 of CAVZHJ010000030.1, read as the reverse complement.
TCGGCCCATACGCGTGCGAAACGACGCCTTTCGTCGAACGGCTATGTTCGGCGAGATCCATCGCCGCCTCCGCAACCGCAAGGCCCGCACGCTGCATCAGCGTGTAGCCGTCCGTACCTCCCGCAATCGCCAGTTGGTCGGCGCGCATCATTTCGGCATTGGTGAGCAGTTCAGCGGTCACGTCCTGCTCCACTGCATGGGCGACGCGCAACAAGCCCGTGGATAAGGCAGGCGCCATCACTTTGGCCGGGACTCAAACCTGCATTTGTATAGAAAATATGCATGATGCCTATTCTTAGGGCAGAATGCTTGCCAAAGGCCCTTTTCGACACACCTAAACCGCTGTTAATGACTTGATAACACGTCGCTTTCGCGCTGCGAAGTCAACTGGCACAGAGCCTGCTTAACGAGGGCTGGCCCGATTAACGTGGGCCAGACTGGCTTCGGGTTCCAGCGAGGGAGGCATCAGACGGCCTGTCCGCCTCGTCCCTCCGGGTCATGGTGGAGCGGCGGAAGCAAAAAAGCGATCGCCAAAATCCTCGCGCCGAAAGCGTGGATCAAAGTGGAATGCCGGGAGACGTTCAGTGAAGAAGATCGAAGCCATCATCAAGCCATTCAAACTCGATGAGGTGAAGGAAGCGCTTCAGGAAGTCGGATTGCAGGGCATCACCGTGACCGAGGCCAAGGGCTTCGGGCGGCAGAAAGGCCATGCGGAACTGTACCGGGGCGCCGAATACATCGTGGATTTCCTGCCGAAGGTCAAAATCGAGATTGTGATCTCCGACGATCTGGTTGAAAAAGCCATCGATGCAATCCGCCGGGCGGCCCAGACCGGCCGCATCGGCGACGGCAAGATTTTCGTTTCCAATATCGAAGAAGCCATTCGCATCAGGACGGGAGAATCCGGGCTGGATGCAATTTGACTTTTCCCTCGCCTGACGACATCACCCATCGGCCGCGCGATGCTGCCAAACCGTGAAGACCTGTAGAACCAAGGGGTATCCATGACGACCGGTAAAGACGTCCTGAAAAAGATCAAGGACAACGACGTCAAGTACGTCGACTTCCGTTTCACCGATCCGCGCGGCAAGTGGCAGCATGTCACGTTCGACGTGACGATGATCGAGGAAGAAACTTTCGCCGAAGGCATCATGTTCGACGGCTCGTCGATCGCCGGCTGGAAGGCGATCAATAAATCCGATATGTGCCTGATGCCCGATCCGGTGACGGCGACGATCGATCCGTTCTTCGCGGAAACCACGCTGGTGTTGACCTGCGACGTGCTCGAGCCGACCACCGGCGAGCCCTACAACCGCGATCCGCGTGGCATGGCCAAGAAGGCCGAAGCCATGGTCAAGTCGATGGGTGTCGGCGACAGCGTGTTCGTCGGTCCGGAAGCCGAATTCTTCGTGTTCGACGACGTGCGCTATTCGGCCAACCCCTACAATACCGGCTTCAAGCTCGACCAGGTCGAACTGCCGATCAACTCGGACACCGAGTATGAAGGCGGTAACCTCGGCCACCGCATCCGCACCAAGGCCGGCTACTTCCCGGTCCCGCCGCAGGACTCGGTCCAGGACATGCGCTCGGAAATGCTCGGCGCGATGGCCAAGATGGGCGTCAAGGTCGAGAAGCATCATCACGAAGTGGCGTCTGCCCAGCACGAGCTTGGCATGAAGTTCGACAAGCTGACACTGATGGCCGACCAGATGCAGATCTACAAGTACTGCATCCATCAGGTCGCACACATCTACGGCAAGACCGCCACCTTCATGCCGAAGCCGGTCTATGGCGACAACGGCTCGGGCATGCATGTGCACCAGTCGATCTGGAAGGACGGCAAGCCGGTTTTCGCCGGCAACAAGTATGCCGATCTCTCCGAGACCTGCCTCCACTACATCGGCGGCATCATCAAGCACGCCAAGTCCATCAACGCTTTCACCAACCCGTCGACCAATTCCTACAAGCGTCTGGTCCCGGGCTATGAGGCGCCGGTGCTGCTCGCCTACTCGGCGCGCAATCGCTCGGCCTCCTGCCGCATCCCGTATACGACCAACCCGAAGGCCAAGCGCGTGGAAGTCCGCTTCCCCGACCCGATGGCCAATCCGTATCTCGCCTTCGCAGCGATGCTGATGGCGGGCCTCGACGGCATCAAGAACAAGATCGATCCGGGTCCGGCGATGGACAAGGACCTGTACGACCTGCCGAAGGAAGAGTTGAAGTCGATCCCGACGGTTTGCGGAAGCCTGCGCGAGGCGCTGGAAAACCTCGACAAGGATCGCGGCTACCTGAAGAACGGCGGCGTGTTCGACGACGACTTCATCGACAGCTACATCGAACTGAAGATGACCGAAGTTGCGCGCTACGAAATGACGCCGCACCCGGTCGAATTCGAGATGTACTACTCGCTGTAACCTTCACCAGAACGCTTGGGGGCGATCTGCGCGTAACCGCGCGGATCGAGCAAGCGAAAGGCGCTCCGAAAGGAGCGCCTTTTGTTTTTGGGGCTAACGTTGTCGTCCTCGCGAAGGCGAGGGTCCATAAACCGTGAGGCTGGTGTGGCCGCGGCTACCTCCGCGTAAACGCCGCCTCGGGGGCAAATCCCTCGCCGGTCTTCAGGCCGGCCGCTTGCAGCGCAGCCGCAGCACCGCCTGGATTGTTCAGCCAGGGCAATTTCGTCTCGATCCCGCGCGTCACCGGTACGCCGAGCGCGCCGCCGAAATCGACCGGCCAGAAACCGTTGGCGATCACCTCAAGCGACAGGCCGCGCATGCGATGGCCTTTGCCGAGCGAGGTTTCGAGATCGTTCGCATTCGCACGACGCGCCGACTTTGGATCACCGGTGTCGGCAAACGACACCAGCACGGGTCGCTGCGCTTCCGGGACCGGCACGGCCGGCGTGCCGGCGAAATTCTTCACGTCACGAAAGCTGATTCGCCTGTCCTTCGCACCAAGCAGCCGCGTCGGCAGAAAGCTCGGATCATCAAAATTCGAGCCATCCTCGCCGTAGGTCAGAAGCACGACAAGATTTTTGCCGTCGCCGAGATCGACAAAAATCGCGTCGCCCTTCGTCTGCGGCCCGCTTGAGCCGCTGCCGGTGCCGCCATAGCTCCGGTTCGGACGCACCGACAGGATGCCGGACGCCGACTTGATGCCGGCCGGCGTTTCGACATCCACCGTCAACCGATACTTGTGATCGGGGCGGCCGATCCGGATCTGGTCCGCGACGTAAAACGCCGCGAGCAGCAGGATCGGAACGATCCATTTCATCTGCAGGAATCGCATAACCGCGCCGTCTCGCATATTCGCCGCGCTTCGACAATCGCGGGCGCAGTGCACGCCGCCTTCGCCCTTGATTGGAGTCGCACATTCGGCAACAACTGACATGTTCTTTGGGGACAATCGCGTGACGGAAACTTCCGCAGATCAGGTGAAAGCCACTCGCTCCCTCGCCGCCTCGATCGCGCTCGGCGGCTGCGGCATTGTCGCGTTCGCAGCATCGCTTGCGGTGGCCTGGCACTCGGCACCAACGATCCTGCTGCTGTTTTCCGGCGTGCTGTTCGGTGTGATGCTCGTGGCGCTCAGCGACCTGCTCGGCCGCTTGATCGGCGGAACGCATGTGCTGCGGCTGGTGATCGTCTGTCTGTTTCTCACCGGCCTGTTCACCACCGTGATCGTGCTTGGCGGTGCGACCATCGCGCAGCAGGCGAACGCATTGTCGACGACGATCCGCTCGCAGGTCGGCACCGTGAAGACGTTCCTGGAAGAGCGCGGCGTCGACACCGGCTTTCTGACGTTCGGCAGCACAACGGCAAATCAGGATTCGTCCCATCCCTCGACGGGCCTCCCGAACCTGCCGAGCGCTAGCACGATCGCATCGGGCACCAGCGCCATCATCAGCCAGACCTGGAAATTCGTCTCAGGGCTGATCGAAGCACTCGGCAACGTCTTCATCATCATGCTCCTCGGCCTGTTGCTTGCCGCGCAACCGGGCCTTTATCGCAATGGCGTGCTGCGGTTCATGCCAAGGCGTCATGCGGCGTCGGCTTCGGTCCTCGCCGATGACATCGGCGAGACGCTACGCCGCTGGCTGGTCGGCCAGCTCATGACCATGACCGCGATCTTCATCGTCACATGGATCGGCCTCAGCCTGATCGGCATCCCGGGCGCGCTGGTTCTGGGTTTCATCGCCGGATTCCTGTCGTTCATTCCGAACGTCGGCGCCGTGCTGGCCGGCATTCTCATCGTGCTTGCGAGCCTTGGCTCCGGCTGGCCGGCCGTCGCCGGCTCATTCGGCCTTTATCTGCTGGTGCAGTTCCTCGAGGGCAACATTCTCACGCCGCTGATCCAGCGCCAGGCCATCGACATTCCGCCGGCGACGCTGTTTGCGGCACAAATCTTTCTGGGTTTCCTGTTCGGCCTGTGGGGCCTGGCGCTCGCGCTGCCGCTGGTCGCCATCGCGAATGTGGTGCTGAAGCATCTTATTCCGGCGGACGAAACTGGCGCGGTTTCGGCCTGATCGGGCCGTCACAAAACCTTCAAACGCGCGTGATCGGCTCATCGCTCGGGACAGTAAAACGGTGAACTGCCATGGCCAAAGACAACGAAGAGTTCATGCAAAGTCGCGCCCGCTCGCAGCGCGCCGAAAGTTCGCAGGACATCGGCGTCAATGCGAGCGCCAATCCGACGATCGGCGACGTCATCGCCGACCGCTTTTCGCGGCGCGACCTTGTGAAGGGCGCGCTTGGGGTCGCAGCCATCGCCGCCACCACCGGATCGCTGGCGCTTGACTCGGCGAAGGCGCAAGGAAGCGCCGCGGCGCCCGCCTCGCGGTTTCGTTTCGAGGAGATCGAAGCAAAAGTCGAGCAGAACCATGCGGTCGCCAAGGGCTACGACGCCGACATCCTGATCCGCTGGGGCGATCCGGTTCTGCCCGGCGCGCCGGCGTTCGATCCTCTGGCGCAGACCGCGGAATCGCAACGCAAGCAGTTCGGCTACAACAACGACTTCCTCGGCTATTTCCCAATGCCGGGCGCGGCGAATCCGTCAGCACATGGGCTGCTGGTGGTGAACCACGAATTCACCAACGAGGAGCTGATGTTTCCCGGCATCGGCCGGCAGGACCTGCGCAGCGTCGCCTTCGCGAAGATGACGCCGGAACTGGCCGCAATCGAGATGGCCGCGCACGGCGGCGCGGTGATCGAGGTCCGTCGCGACGGCGGCAAGTGGTCGGTCGTGCCGAACTCGAAATATGCCCGCCGCATCGATGCATCGACGCCGATGCAGATCACAGGGCCCGCAGCCGGACATGCCCGCATGCAGACGAAGGACGATCCGGCCGGCAAGCGCGTGCTCGGCATGGTGAACAACTGTGCCGGCGGCGTCACGCCCTGGGGCACCTGGCTCACCTGCGAGGAGAATTTCCACGGCTATTTCTGGGGCAAGCTCGATGAGCAGCACGCGGAAGCGCGCAACTACAAGCGCTATGGAATTCCCGGCAACTGGATGAACTGGGGCAAATACACCGAACGCTTCGATCTGGCGAAGGAGCCGAACGAGCCCAATCGTTTCGGCTGGGTCGTCGAAATCGATCCGTTCGACCCCTCCTCCACGCCGAAGAAGCGCACCGCGCTCGGGCGCGCCAAGCGCGAAGGAGCGGCCGGCATCGTCTCCAGGGACGGAAGATACGCCGTCTATTCGGGCGACGACGAGCGTTTCGACTATGTCTATCGCTTCGTCACGACTGCGCGCGTCGATCTCACCAATCCGAAAGCCAATGCCGACATTCTCGACAGCGGCACGCTCTCGGTCGCGCGCTACGACGCTGACGGCACGCTGACCTGGCTGCCGATTGTTTTCGGCGAAGGCCCTCTCAACGCGACGAACGGGTTCAACAGCCAGGCAGATGTGCTGATCGAAACCCGCCGCGCCGCCGATCTGCTCGGCGCAACGAAGATGGACCGCCCGGAGGATGTCGAAGCCAATCCGGAGACAAACAAAGTCTACGTCATTCTAACCAACAACAGCCGCCGCAAGGCGGAAGAGATCGACGCAGCGAACCCCCGCGCCAACAACCTGTTCGGCCATCTGATCGAAATGATCCCGCCGGACGGCGATCATGCAGCGGCCAAATTCCGCTGGGAGATCCTGTTGCGTTGCGGCGATCCCGCCGTTGCGGCCGTCGGCGCAACGTTCTCGTCGGACACGACGCGGAACGGCTGGTTCGGCATGCCCGACAATCTCGCGGTCGACAACGAAGGACGGCTGTGGGTCGCGACCGATGGCAATTCGACGGCGGCGACGGGCCGTGCCGACGGAATATGGGGCATCGAGACCGAAGTGCCAGCGCGAGGCACCTCGCGACACTTCTATCGCGCCCCGACTGGCGCAGAAGTGTGCGGCCCCTGCTTCACGCCCGACAGCGAAACGCTATTCGTCGCCATTCAGCATCCCGGCGAAGCCGATGACGATACCGGGCCTGCCGCGACGTTCGAAAATCCCTCGACCCGCTGGCCGGATTTCAAGCCGGACATGCCGCCTCGCCCGTCGATCGTCGCGATCACACGCAATGGCGGCGGCAAGATCGGCGTGTAGGGGAATTTCGCAGGCCGCGATCAGAGGGTCGCGAGCAGAACCACGCAGGCGACTGCGAACGAACAGCCCCAGAAGGCGACCATCGGCCATAGCCGGTTGAAGAACGGCGTCGCTTCGCTCGCCTGAGGATTTGGCTTGCGATAGCGGCCTTCGGCGCGGCGCTCGCTGATCAGCGCCGCTTCGTATTCGTCCGATGTGGAGAACATGCACGCAAAACCGTTGCGAGCAGAGGCGGCAATCTCCTCAAGCGAGCCCAGCGTCAGTTCCCGGCTATTGCTGCGAGTCGATGCCATCTGACAATGTTAGTGCCGGATTGGTAAATGGAGCGTTACGTTCCCGCCCGCATGCGGCAAGCTACGCACTGATCTCGAACTGGTGCACCACGGTCGGCTGCTTCACCACAGGCTGCTGCGCGGTGCGCAGCCGCTCCTGGTCGAGCGACAACAGCGGCTCTTCGGCTGCGACTTCCACGCGATTGCGCCCGCCGCGCTTGGCGCGATAGAGCGCGGTGTCGGCGGCAGCCAGCAGCGCGTTCAGATCGGTGCCGGGCGGACCGCCTGCGACGCCGATACTGACGCTGGTCGCAAGCGGCGTTTCGTCGACCTGCACGCCGGCGCTCGCAAACGCCGTGCGCACGCGATCAGCTGCGATCACCGCCTCGTCGATCGGGCATGGCAGCATGGCGGCAAATTCCTCACCGCCCACGCGGCCGACAATGTCGGTGATGCGCAGCGTATGCACCATGACATTGGCGAACAGCTTGAGGATCTCATCGCCCGCCGGATGGCCGAAGCGGTCGTTGACCGATTTGAAGTGGTCGATGTCGAAGATCAGCACCGTCACCGGGCGGCCGGCCGCCTGCTCGCGCTCGATCATGCGGCCGGTCAGCTCGGAAAACCCGCGACGATTGAACAGACCCGTCAGAGGATCGATCGAAGCCGCGGTCTTGTGCGCTTTCACCGTGCGCTCGGACACCAGCATGAAGATGATGAACACCGTGCCGACGGCGTAGAGCACGAGTTCGATGGCGAAGGCCGCGACCCAGCCGCTGCGCACGTCAAGCACGCCGTTGTCGCCGCGCAGGAAGTCGCCAAGCAATATCGGCATCATCAGAACGCAGCCGTGCATCGCCGGAATGGCGAGCGCCGGCCAGCGCGATTGCAGGACTTTGCGCCGTTCCGACCAAAGTTCGCTCGCCGTCATCGCCGCGTAGCCAGCGACGATCGCAGCGCCGAGGATCACGCGCAGGTTCGATGTGTCCGACAGATTGTAGCTGGTGGCGGCCCAGGCCGCGGCGCCGACGAGAATCCCCGGCCATGACGTGGCCCGACCGTGAAACACCCGCGCGGCGTTCCAGACCATGCCGCAGGCGATGAAGCCGGCCATGGTCACGACCACCTCAGCCAGCGGACCGAGGAACGCGCCGGCTAGCGCCCAGCCCACAATGGTGAGCCCGCCGAGAATGTATGCCGTGCCCCACCAACCGAGCGCTGCAATGCGCACCTGCCGCCAGAAGAACAGCAACAGGGCGCCAAGCATGGCTGCGACCAGCGAGGCCACGAGATAGAGCGTCGAAATATCAAGCGACATCCAGCGAGCCCACGAGCCTTGAAAGCGACTGTTATTCAAACGATTCAGCGAACGCCGGATCGTCTGTCCTCCTCAGCCACGCCGAACATAGCGGCAGTCTCTTGGGAAAGAGTTGGAGCCGGCACCAAACTTTTCTTGAAAATTCGAAGCAATTTGCCGGTCACCGGTACGAACCGGACACAGCAAAGAAAAAGGACACCTCGAAGGTGTCCTTTCCAGAATGCGTAAGATTGCAACGAAGCGAAAAGCGAGGCGTTAGCGCTTCGAGAACTGGAACGAACGGCGGGCTTTTGCGCGGCCGTACTTCTTGCGCTCGACCACACGCGAGTTGCGCGTGAGGAAGCCGCCCTTCTTCAGAACGCCGCGCAGTTCAGGCTCGAAGTTCGTCAACGCCTTCGACAGGCCGTGACGTACCGCGCCTGCCTGACCCGAGAGGCCGCCGCCGGAGACGGTGCAGATCACGTCGTACTGGCCCTGGCGGTTCGACGACACCAGCGGCTGCTGGATCATCATGCGCAGAACCGGCCGCGCGAAATACACTTCGACGGTGCGGGTGTTGACGGTGATCTTGCCGGAGCCGGGCTTGAGCCAGACGCGCGCGACCGCGTCCTTGCGTTTGCCGGTGGCATAGGCGCGACCGTGCTTGTCGACCTTCTTGACGTATTGCGGTGCTTCCGCGACGGCGGGCTTCAGCTGCGACAGCTGATCGAGCGATTGCATGCTTTCGGCCATCAGGCGGCCCTCATATTCTTGCGGTTCATGGACGCGACATCGACCACCTGCGGCTGCTGCGCCTCATGCGGATGGTCGGTGCCGCCGTAAACGCGGAGGTTACCAAGCTGGCGGCGGCCGAGCGGGCCGCGCGGCAACATGCGCTCGACAGCCTTCTCCACCACACGCTCCGGGAAACGGCCTTCGAGGATCGACTTTGCCGAGCGTTCCTTGATGCCACCGATGAATCCGGTGTGGTTGTAGTACATCTTCTGCTCGCGCTTGCGCCCGGTGAGGACGACCTTGGCCGCGTTGATGATGATCACGTGGTCACCGCAGTCGACATGGGGCGTGTAGGTGGGCAGATGCTTGCCGCGCAGGCGCATCGCCACCAGTGTCGCGAGCCGGCCGACGACCAATCCCTTGGCGTCGATCAGCACCCACTTTTTCTCGACCTCGGCGGGTTTTGCCGAAAACGTCTTCATGATGGGGGTTCCGTAAAAGCGAAGGGCGCGAAGCGCGCCCACTGCCGCGGGTTCTTAAAGAACGGAGAGTCACCGGTCAATCCCCGGCTGCGCGAAATCCCGCAACAAAATCAACATCTTAAAATTAAGGTGCAGTAATACCTCATTTAATCCCGTTTCGGAGGAATAGAATAGGTCGAGGTGACGTGGGCCACCGGCTCCGCTGCCGCCGCCGAATACAGGGTCACCTCGCCCACAGCCAACCGCTTTCCGAGCTTCATCAGCCGCGCTTCGCCGATCAAATCATGGCCTGCCGGCGCCTTGCTGAGGAAATTGATGCTGAGATTGGTGGTGACGGCGAGGCCAACCGGCCCGATCGCCGACAGCAGCACGACATACATGGCGAAATCCGACAGCGCCATCAGCGTCGGCCCCGAAACCGTACCGCCCGGCCGCAGCATCCCCTCATTGTAGGCCTCGCGGACGCGGCAGGTCTTCCCGTCGGCGTGTTCGATCGCAATCGCTGTGCCGCGATACATTTGCGGGAATTCCTTGCGCAGGAACCCTTCCAGCTCCGCCACCGTCATTTGCCCCGGCATCGCATCCCTTCCCGCTCGCATCACCTGCGCAATCGCATACAATGGGCGGGCATTTACGACCAGCACTTCGATGGTAGGATGAACGTTCAACAGCAAAGCAGCGCAAATGCCCTGGCTTCGCCCTTGCTGCGCGAAGTTCACGGCAGTATCGCGATCCTCACGCTCAATCGCCCGGCGGTGCGCAACGCCCTGTCTGAGGAGATGATCGCGGCGCTGCATGCGGCCATCGACGCGATCAGCCACGACACAAGCGTCCGCGCGGTTGTCATCGCTGCGAACGGCCCGGCCTTCAGCGCCGGTCACGACATCAAGGAATTGACGGCGCGGCGCAGCGATGCCGATGGCGGTCGCAGCTATTTCCGTCACATCATGACCTCCTGCAGCGCCATGATGCAGGCGATCGTTCACTGCCCGAAGCCGGTGATCGCCGCGGTGAGCGGAATTGCCACCGCGGCCGGCTGCCAGCTTGTCGCGACCTGCGATCTTGCGGTCGCAGCCAGCACCGCGAGATTTGCCACGCCCGGTGTCGACATCGGCCTGTTCTGCTCGACGCCGATGGTGGCGTTGACGCGCAACGTGCCACGTAAGCAGGCGATGGAGATCCTGTTGACCGGCGAGGCCGTTTCGGCCGAACGGGCGCGCGAGATCGGCCTGATCAATCGCGTGGTCGCAGACGGCGCCGAGCGCGCGGAAGCGATCGCGCTTGGCAACCTGATCGCAACCAAGTCGATGCACACGGTCAAGACCGGCAAGACCGCATTCTACCAGCAGGCCGAGATGAGTTCCGCCGATGCATATAGCTACGCGAGCGAGGTGATGACGGACAACATGATGGCGGGCGACGCGATCGAGGGTCTCTCCGCGGCCATTGAAAAGCGCAAACCGCGCTGGGAAGACAAATAATCGACCCGATGAACCACGATACCTATGACGACGGCTACATCCGCACGATCCTGCGCAGCGTGCGGAGCATCGCCATTGTCGGCGCATCGGCGAACACGGTGCGGCCGAGCTACTTCCTGTTCAAGTACATGCTGGAGCGCGGCTACGACGTGATCCCGGTCAATCCGGGACAGGCCGGCAAGGATTTGCTCGGCAAGACCTTCGTCGCACGCTTGAGCGAGATTGGCCGTCCCGTCGACATGGTCGACATCTTCCGCGCCTCGGAGCACGTCATGCCGGTGGTCGACGAGGCATTGTCGCTGATCCCCCCGCCGCGGGTGATCTGGATGCAGCTTGGCGTGCGCAACGACGAGGCGGCGGCGAAGATCGAAGCCGCAGGCCTAACGGTGGTGATGAACCGCTGTCCCAAGATCGAATACGGCCGGCTGTCCTCGGAAATATCCTGGATGGGCGTCAACTCGCGCACGCTGAGCTCCAGGCGCGCGCCCGTCCCGGTGAAGGGCGTGCAGCGGCTGTCGCTCGACCGTCAGTCATACGGCGGCGGCAATACCGACGCCGCCGACCGCGCCGCGCGCGATGCGCCAAAAGGCTGACCAGCGCCGGAGGTCCTTTGAGATGAAAATCAAGGAACTCGCATTGGCAGCCATGATCCTCGTCCTCATTCTGGGCCTTTCACTGGCTTCAAATTCGGTACTGGAGCGGTATCTTGGCCCTCCCGCCGACAAGCCAGCCGCCGCCGCTGACAATGTCGCCATGGCGCCGGCCGGCAGTGCTTGCGTCGACGCCAAGGGCTCATGGGTCAACTGGCCGTGGGCCAACGTACCGGCGCTGTCACCTGCTTGTCCAAGCGTTCCGCCTGAGCCCCGCGAACCGGAAGAGAAAAAATGAGATCGCAAACAGGGGCCACACAGCAGATCAACACCGCGCAGCCGTACAGGCCGCCACGTGTTTGCTTGTTTCCGCCCCTATCTGCCGTCGTCTTGACGGACCGGCGTCGACCCCGCAGCATCGTCAGACGGCGTTCAAACAAGGATCGAGCATGACCGAGCGTATTCCAGGATTTTCCACCCTCGCCATCCACGCAGGCGCGCAGCCCGATCCCACAACCGGCGCGCGGGCGACGCCGATCTACCAGACCACCTCGTTCGTCTTCAATGACGCCGACCACGCCGCGTCGCTGTTCGGCCTGCAGGCGTTCGGCAACATCTACACCCGCATCGGTAACCCGACCAACGCTGTGCTGGAAGAGCGCGTCGCGGCACTCGAGGGCGGCACCGCCGCGCTGGCGGTCGCCTCCGGCCATGCGGCGCAGGTGATCGTCTTCCATCGCTGCTGCAGCCCGGCGACGAGTTCATCGCCGCGCGCAAGCTCTATGGCGGCTCGATCAACCAGTTCAATCACGCCTTCAAGAGTTTCGGCTGGAAGGTCGTATGGGCCGATGGCGACGACGTCGACAAGTTTCGAACGCGCGGTCACGGCGAAGACCAAGGCGATCTTCATCGAGTTCATCGCCAATCCGGGCGGCACCGTCACCGACATCGAGGCGATCGCCGCCGTCGCCCGCAAGGCCGGCGTGCCGCTGATCGTCGACAACACGCTGGCCTCGCCCTATCTCTGCAAGCCGATCGAGCACGGCGCCGACATCGTCGTGCACTCGCTGACGAAGTTTCTCGGCGGTCACGGCAACTCGATCGGCGGCCTGATCGTCGATGCCGGCACCTTCGACTGGTCGCGCGACAACAAGTATCCGATGCTGAGCGAGCCGCGTCCGGAATATCACGGCATCAAGCTGCAGGAGACCTTCGGCAACTTTGCCTTTGCCATCGCCTGCCGCGTGCTGGGTCTGCGCGATCTCGGCCCGGCGCTGTCGCCGTTCAACGCGTTCCTGATCCTCACCGGCATCGAGACGCTGCCGCTGCGCGTGCAGAAACACAGCGACAACGCAAAAGCCGTCGCCGAATGGCTGACGAAGCACCCCGCGGTCGCCTGGGTGAGCTACGCCGGCCTGCCCGGCGACAAGTATTACAACCTCGCGACGCAAATACTGTCCGAAAGGCGCCGGCGCGGTGTTCACCTTCGGTCTCAAGGGCGGCTTCGAGGCCGGCATGAAGCTGGTCTCAAGCGTGAAGCTGTTCTCGCACCTCGCCAATGTCGGCGACACGCGCTCGCTGATCATTCATCCGGCCTCGACCACGCACAGCCAGCTCGACGATGCGCAGAAGACGGCAGGCCGGCGCGGCGCCCGACGTGGTGCGCCTCTCGGTCGGCATCGAGGACAAGGAAGACATCATCGCCGATCTCGATCAGGCGCTGAAGGCCGGCTGAACTCAGGCTTTCTTGAACGTCCGCGCGACGTAGTCGCGGATGTGCTTGATCGTGCCGGTAGACGCCCATATTTGCTCGGCGCGGCTGTCAATGTTTGCGGCGTGTTTCGTCATGTGATCGGCGACCGGCTGGCGAAGCTGTTGTTTCGTCACGGCAAACGCCGCCGGCGACAGCGCCGCAAGCGCCTTGGCCGCGGCCATCGCCCGGTTCATCAGTTCCACAGGCTCGACGACGTCGTCAACGAGGCCGCGCATCCTGGCGTCATCGCTCAAATAAGTCGCGCCGCTGAAGGCCATCTCGGCGAGATATTGCGGGCTGGCCGCGAACCGCATCACCTCGAAGGCCATCGCCGGGAACGGCACGCCGACCAGCAGTTCGGTAATGCCGATCCGCCCGCCGCCACGCGCCGCAATACGCACGTCGGCGCAGCAAGCCAGCACGCAGCCACCCGCGATCGCGTGGCCGTTGACCGCGGCAACCATCGGCTTCGGCAGATTGAATGCAGCGTCGAGCATCCGGTGCAGCGCGGGCAGGAACTCGCCGCACATAATCTTGCGCCGCCCTCGCTGAAACCGCAACAGATCGACGCCGGCCGAAAATATGTTGCCGGTGCCGGTGATAACGACGGCACGCGCCGCGGTTGTGCGCTGCTCTTCGAACGCAGCAGTAAGCGCGTCGCAAAATTCGATATCGAGCGTGTTGGCCTTGCCGTGCGCCATCCGCAGAATCGGCTATTTCATCCTGATGCGTCACTTCGATCATCGCCGATCCCTCGAAACCGAAGCGCCAACCATGTGGCGTGCGGTCGCAATGCCGCTCGCTGACCGGCCGCGCGACCGACCCGCTCCGCCTGCTGCAATGCCAGCGTCAGGACCAGCACCGCCCCCGCCTGATGTGCGAGTGCGAGATCGAGCGGCACGTTGTTGAGCAGGGTCAGGATTCCAAGCACGGCCTGCAGCAGCGTCGCAGCAACGAGCCAGAGCGCACCGTTGCGCACGGCGCTCGCCGCCCGGTGCCGCACGGCATCGACCATATGCAAGATCACCGCTGCGGCCAGCGCGTAGGCGAGCATGCGGTGGCTGAACTGCACCGTCAGCATGTTGTCAAAGAAATTGCGCCACCACGGCTGCTCGAACAACAGCCGCTCCGTCGAGGGAACAAACGCACCGTCGATCAGCGGCCAGGTGTTGAACACCCGTCCGGCGCGCAGGCCCGCGACCAGCGCGCCAAAATAAATCTGCAGGAAAGTCAGGCCCAGGATGACGATCGAGGTCGCCTGCAGCCGCCTCTGCAGCTGCGCGACCGGCTCCCGCAACTGCAATCTGCAGCAGGGTCCAGACAATGAGCGCATAGATCGCAAGCGCCAGCATCAGATGCACGGCCAGGCGGTATTGCGAGACTTCGCGCGCGTCCCGACAGGCCGGAGGCCACCATCCACCAGCCGACCGCCCCCTGCAGTGCGCCAAGCGCAAAGATCAGCCACAACCGCGCGCGCAGCCAACCCGGCAAGCCGCCGCGCCACAGGAAGAAGAGGAACGGCAGCAGGAACACGACGCCGATCGCCCGGCCAAGAAAACGGTGGCTCCATTCCCACCAGATAGATGGTCTTGAATTCGTCCAGGCTCATCCCGCGGTTGATTTCGCGATACTGCGGGATCGTCTTGTACGCCTCGAATGCCTCGCTCCACGCCTGCGCCGACAACGGCGGAATCGTGCCGGTCACCGGCTTCCATTCAACGATCGAGAGCCCCGACTCCGTCAGCCGCGTCGCGCCGCCGACCAGAATCATCGCCACGATCATCACAGCGACAATGACGAGCCAAGCGCGCACGCCGCGCAGATGTCCGACGCCGGGTTGAGAGTTGTCCACGGAGGCCAATGGCATTTTCACAGACGGGATGCCTTGAATGAATGCTCGCCGCCCTTATAGTGCCCGCGCCGCCGGGCGCAAGTTACATGCGCATCTCCCAACTTCACATTCCAATCATGACCATTCGTCAGCGAAAATTCATTGGTGCCATCCTGCTGCTCGTGCTGGTGATTGTCTGGTCGCTGGTCGGGGTTGCGATCGCGCAGGCTCCATGCTCAAGGATTCGCGCGGCTGGCAGTTCCTGTTCTACATCGTCGCCGGCCTTGGCTGGGTGCTGCCGGCAATGCCGCTGATCAAGTGGATGTCGAGGAAGGACGACGAATAGGAAGTAGCGAATGGCGAACGGCAAGGCGCTTGTTTGTTCTCGTTACTCGCTACTCCCTATTCGCCGCTTCCGCGCCACCGTAACCCCGGTCAGGATCACGCGCATCGCCCGCAGCGAACGCCGGCGTCCATCCCAGGTGATGCGCGGCATCGACAACGGGCCGGTTTGCCCGTTTGCGGTAATGACACCGGGCTCGGCGGTGACCGCGCTCAGGAAATCAAGTTGCGTTGCAATCAAAATGTGGCGACGGCCGAAGGCGCGATTGTCGCCGAACGGATAGGCAAGATGCGGCGCCTTCTGCCCAATCGCCGCCTCGAGCACCGCGCGGCCCATTTTCAATTCGCGCTCGGCGGTATCGTTCATCGTGCGCGACAGCACAGGATAATTCAACGTCGCGCTGCCGATGGTGGCGAGCGGATCGGATGAGAGCTCGCTGAGCTGCGGCCAGGTCATCACCGCAGCCTGCGACACCGCCTTCAGGTCGACACGATATCGCCCGCACAAATCGCGAATGGCGACCGAGCGTTCAGCCTGCGAAAGCGAGCGCAGCCAATCGTACAGAACGTCGTAGACCTCGCGTTTCTCGCGCCGCCTGCCGCAGTCAAGGTGCTGCTCTACACCGTCGATTACAAGGCCGATACGCTCGTGCTGCGCGATCACCTGCTCCAGCGCGAGCCACCACAGTTCGCCGAGCCCGTCCGGGAAGCTTGCGGCAATGTAGACTGCAAAGGGCGCTTTGTGTCGGGCAAGCACGGGATAGGCATGGGTCAGGAAATCACGATAGCCGCCGTCGAATGTCAGGCACACGAAACGGCGGCGATGCGCCGCAGGTTCGCGCAATCGCGCGACCACTTCGTCGATCGAAACGACATCGAACTTCCACCGCTTCAGCGCCTTCAGCGTGCGATCGAGGAATTCGGGCGTGATCTCGTGGCCGCGAAGTGGCTGAAATCCGCCGGAAACAGGCGGCCGGACCCGCTCGAAGCGCAAAATGATCCCGAGCCCGCCGGTGCGGCGCGCGAGAATCCGGGCGATACCCGTGAAATAGCCGAGCTCCAGGCCGAGGCGCGCCAGCGCGCGTTTCCAGGTCGACACGTGCGTTGTCCTTGAAGCCAGCGCCCAGGCGCAACGCCTAAACGCGGCGATTATCCTTACCCTTTGTTGACAATTGTTTGCCATCGTCGGCCGCAGCCGGCGAATTTTTCTCAATTATTCAAGAGTATAACATCAGCGATGACAATGGCCGCTGTGATCGGGAGCGAGGCCGCGCGAACCGTTGCCACATCGCCTGCGGCGGCGGCGGTCGCAAGCGTGGAGATATTCGACAATTTTCGTGCCGTCGAGCACGACTGGCGCGCGCTTGAGTTGTCAGGCCAGACCGCGACGCCTTATCAGGGCTTCGATTTCGTCAACGCATGGCAGGACAATGTCGGCACCCGGCTCGGTGCAAAGCCACTGCCGGTGATTGCCTACGACGCCGAGAAGCGGCCGGTGATGGTGCTGCCGCTGGTGAGCCGATCGCTTGGCCCGTTCCGGATCGCCTGCTTTCCCGGGGGCAAGCACTCCAACTTCAACATGGCGCTGTGGCGTCGCGAATTCGCAGCAAACGCGACCCGCGATGAGGCGCAAGACATCGTAACGCAGATCGCGAAGCGCGATCCGACGCTTGACCTGCTCGCCTTGAACCAGCAACCAATGGAATGGAACGGTACGCAGAATCCGTTCGCACTGTTGCGGCACCAGCCGTCCGTCAATGAGTGCCCGCTGCTGACGATTGACCCGAAGGCGCCGGCGACCTGGCACAGCGGCGGATCGTTCCGCCGCAAGCTGAACGGCAAGGAGCGAAAGCTTCAGGCGCTGCCAGGCTATCGTTACATCATTGCCCGCAACGAGATTGACGTGAGCCGATTGCTCGACGCCTTCTTTGCCATCAAACCGCTGCGCATGACGGAGCAGAAGATCAAAAACGTCTTCGCCGAACCCGGCACCGAACAGTTCATCCGCCATGCCTGTCTTGACGGGATCGCGGCTGGCAAGCCCGCGATCGAAATTCACGGGCTGGAATGCGATGCCGAAGTCATCGCGGTTTTTGCCGGCGTCGGCGACGGTCGTCGCTTCTCGACGATGTTCAACACCTACACGATGTCTGAGGCCGCGCGAAACAGCCCGGGCCTCGTGCTGATCCGCAACATGATCGACCACCACGCGCAGCACGGCTGCTCGTCGTTCGATTTCGGCGTGGGCACTGACGACTACAAGCAGCAGTTCTGCAAGGAGCGCCAGCCGTTGTTCGACAGTTTCCTGGCGCTGAGCGCGAAAGGGCATGTCGCGGCGAGAGCCCTCTCGCTCGAGACCAGCGTCAAGCGGGCGATCAAGCAATCGCCGAAGGCGATGGGGGTACTCCACTCGCTCCGCCATCGATTTGGCTAGCAACTCAGCTCAACTCGCCAGCACTTCGGCGCCTGACAAACCTGACGTCGTGCGATGGCAAAAGAAATCGAGCGAAAATTTCTGGTGTCCGGCAACGGCTGGCGCAAAGCCGCGGATCGCGGCAAGATCATTCGACAGGCTTATCTGGTCACCACGGATCAACTTTCCATACGGATCCGGATCATCGGGACGACAAAGGCCTACCTCACCATCAAGGGCGGGCGTGCCGGCTTGTCGCGCTCTGAATTTGAGTATGCCATCCCCTTGAAGGACGCACGAAGCCTCATGAAGCTTCGAACCGGCCGGGTCATCGTCAAGCGGCGCCATACGGTCAAGGTTGGCAAGGCACGTTTTGAAGTCGACGTGTTCCAGCGCGAGCATCGGGGGCTCGTCCTCGCGGAAATTGAACTTGTCTCACCCGGAGCGCATTTCCCGCGGCCTGATTGGCTCGGCAGGGAAGTCACCGGGAAGAAGCGATACTACAACGCTTACCTTGCGCGCGCCTGAAAGCGGGCTACCGCCAGACTCCCGCCTTTACGCCGCGGCCATCCGCCCGCCGGGTTGGCCGAGCTGCGACGGATCAAGAGCCGCATCCAGCATGGTCACTCCACGGAATCCTGCGGCCAGGAGCTCTTTGCGAACGATCTCGCGGCTTTGGCTATCGAGCCCGGCCGCGATCAGCACGGCGTGGGCGTTGCTTGTGACGAGCTGTTCGGGAATGTTGTCGAGCGAGCCTGCGTCCAGTACCACGTGGTCGTAGACACGCATCAGCGCGTCGATCGTCATCGTCAGGCGCGGCGACTGCAGCATCGCCGCATCCACCCTGCCCGTTCCGGCGCCGACGATCTGCACGCGCGACATCCGGTCCTTGCCGATGATCTGTCCGAACGACGCCGTGCCCATCGCCAGATCGCTCAAGCCGGGCGCGGACGGATCGCTCATGACCGCTTTCAACGTGGCCGACGACATGGATACGTCGACCAGAACCACGCCCGCGTCGCGGGCGAGCAGTCGCGCCAGCGTCAGCGCGGTCAGCGACGTTCCATCGGGCTGTGCCACGCCCATCACCGTAATCTTGCGCGCGCCGTCGCCAAGCGCACGCAATTCACTTGCGGTGCGCTCGAGATCGATGATCGGCGCGGCCCGATCGGGATACGGGTCGCTCGCGCGCGGCATCGGCGCTACAGGCTCCGGAGTTGCATCGCGCATGCGAGGTATCGGCGCGGCTGCCGTGGCGCCGCTCGCGGAAGCGCGCGGCGCAGTCATCCTCAGGAGCTCGCCGGTGACAATCGCGCCGGCCGACAGCATCAGCGTCGCAAGCGTTGCGATCAGCACGATCGGCAGCTTCTTCGGGAAGGCCGGAATGTTGGAGACGACCGCGCGCGAGATGATGCGAACGTCCGACGGACCCGCTTCGAGATTTTCACGCGTCGTCGCTTCGCGGAATTTGGACAGATAGAATTCCAGCAGATCGCGCTGCGCCTTTGCCTCGCGTTCGAACGCGCGCAGCTGCACGTCCTGGCCGTTGGTGGACACCGCCTGCTTCTTCAGCTGATCGAGGCTCGCACCCATGCTCTCGGCGCGCCCGCCGGCGATCTTCGCATCGTTCTCGAGGCTGCGCGAAATCTTGCTGGCTTCCTCGCGAATTTGCCGGTCGAGGTCCTCGATCTGCGCGCGCAGTTCCTTGATGCGCGGATGACCGCCGAGCAGCGTGGAGGATTGCTCCGCCAGTTGCGCCCGCAAGGTGACCCGCTGTTCGCTCAAGCGGCGCACCAGCTCGGAATTCAAAACTTCGGACGCCTCGATCGGCCTGCCCGACTGCAACATGCTGCGAATCAGCCGCGCCTTCGATTCGGCGTCCGATTTCAGCGCCCGGGCATTGCTGAGCTGGGTGTTGATCTCGCCCATCTGCTGATTCGACAACGTGGTGTTGTTGGTGCCGACGAACAGGCTCGCCTTGCCGCGGAAATCCTCGACGCGCGCTTCGGCTTCGGCGACCTTCTTGCGCAGACTGTCGATCTCGCCCGCGAGCCACTGCCCGGCGGAGCGGGCCTGATCCTGCTTGGCGGACTGCTGTATCGCCATGTAGCCTTCGGCGATCGAATTCGTAACGCGGGCTGCGAGTTCGGGATCGCGCGACTGGAATTCGATGGCGATCACCCGCGACTTGTCGATCGCGTAGGCCGTCAGTCGATCATAGTAGGCTTCGAGCACCCGCTCCTCAGCGCTGAGCTGGAGCGGATCGCGGCCGACGCCGAGCAGCGCCAGCATGGCGCGCAGCGGCGACAGTCCTTGCAGGACGGAATCGAATTCGGGGCGCTCGCCGAGCTTGTTCTTGCGGATGATCTCGCGGGCCAGATCGCGCGACAGCACGATCTGCACCTGGCTGGTGATCGCCTCGGCATCCATCTCCTTGCGCTCTTCGACGCGTTCGGCGTTCGGCCTCAGGAAGACGTTCTCACGCCCGTCAACGAGGATGCGCGCCTCCGATTTGTAGCGCGGCGTGATGACATTGACGGCGGCGAAGGACAGTGCGGCAACGATCGCCGTCGGCACGATGATCCATGCCTTCTTGCGCAGCAGTGCATTCCAGACAAGCCGGAGGTCGAGATCGCCCAGCGCTCCCGATGATTCGGTGGCCGGCTCCAGCGCCGGCTTCGCGTTTGGCGTGACGGATGGCGCGACTGCAGCCTGCGCGGGGGGCGCGCTCGCCTTCTCGGACTGCCAGAACTTCAGACGCATCGCACGCTCCTACAGGACGCAACGGATCACTGAATACGGAGCCGATTACAGTCGATTATGGTTGCTGCCACGTTAATTTCGGGGGGACTGCGCCGACCAATTCGGTATGATGGGCGACTGAAACTTCGGACGCGGAGCACGCGTGCGTCATGTTTTGTTAATCATGCAAGGCCTTAATCCGCGCTGAAAATTTCCGACGGAATCTCTTCATGTGCGCAGACTGCGCTGGTCCCCTTTATGGGCTCACGCCCCTTACCCCGCCAGGGCCCATGCAGCGCCGTGGACCGGTCGCCGGGCGGTGGCTCTGACCATGGCGGCGGTCCCCCCCGACCCTTTGCGAATCCTGCACGCCGTGCGCGCGCCCGTGGGCGGTATCTTTCGCCACATCCTTGATCTCGCCCAGGGGCAGATCGAGCGCGGCCATCAGGTGGGAATCCTGGCCGACAGCCTCACCGGCGGTGAGCGCGCCGACGCAGCGCTTGCCGACCTGAAGCCACGCCTTGCGCTCGGCGTGCATCGCATCGCCATCCGCCGTGAGCCGCATCCGGCTGACGCCCTGCTGTTGCCCAGGTTCGCGTCGCTGATCCGCCGCCTGAAACCGCAGGTGCTGCACGGGCATGGCGCAAAAGCCGGCGCCTTCATCCGCACCAAGGGCTACAGCAAGAGCATGATCCGCGTGTACACGCCGCACGGCGGATCGCTGCACTATGGCATCGATACGCTGAAGGGCAGGATTTATTCAAGCCTCGAGCGCGCGCTGATGAACCGCACCGACCTGTTCCTGTTCGAGAGCGAATTCGCCCGCAACACCTATCAGCGCGTGGTCGGCACGCCGAAGAACCTGGTGCGCTGCGTCTTCAACGGCGTGACGGCGAAGGAGTTCGACCCGCTCGTCATCGCCGACGACGCCACCGACGTCGTCTATGTCGGCGAATTCCGCCACATCAAGGGCGCCGACATCGTCATCCAGGCCGTGGCCAAACTGCGCGCGCAAGGCAAGCCCGTAACGCTGACACTCGCAGGCGACGGCGAGGAGACCGCCACGCTGCACGCGCTCTGCGACAAGCTCGATCTCGGCCCTGCCGTCCGCTTCATCGGCCATGTGCCGGCGCGCCTTGGATTCAGCAGCGGCCGCCTGCTGGCGGTGCCCTCGCGCGGCGACTCCATGCCCTACGTGGTGATCGAGGCGGCCGCCGCCGGCATTCCGATGATCGCCGCCAATGTCGGCGGCATTCCGGAAATCTTCGGCCCGTTCACCGACGGCCTCGTCACGCCGAACGACGTGGCCGCGCTGGCGGCCGCAATTGCTGCGGCCCTGGACGATCCAGCGAAGGCCGCGGCGCGCGCAAAAGCCTTGCGGGAACGGGTCTTCCTGCACTTCTCGCAGCGCGCGATGGTGGATGGCGTGCTTGCCGGTTATCGCGACGCCTTCGCCGAACATTAATGTTTCTTTACCGCGCTAACCAAATCTTCCGATTTGCACCCTAGATTTCGTTCCAAAATCGAGGCCCTTTGTTTTGGGCATGATCTCGTCCGAAAACGATACCCATCCCCGATCAAGTCGGGGGCATGCTTTTCGGGATCATGCCTGACACCTTGGGCCGGGTAATCCGTTGCTGGCGTCGTGTGTCCGGCCGGGTCGACGTCGGACGTGCTTATGGACACCATCGATACACCCACCAGGCTTGAGGCCGAAACCGCGGCGGCAGTCACGCACCCGGGATCGGTCCCCCGGATCGAGCGGCGGCGGCGCCTGACGCCGATGGCGCTCTCGGTCGTCAACGAGAAGGTGCGCGCCTGCCTATTCGCCGATCGTCCTCACCGGCCTCGTGCGCTTGAGCGATTTCATACTGATCAGCCTGACCGGCATCGCCATCTATCTCGGCTACGTGGCCAGGATGGACGGCTTCAGCTGGTCCTATACCCTGGCAATTTTCGCCGTTGCGGGCACCGCGGTGATCTGCTTCCAGGCGGCCGACATCTACGATGTGCAAGTGTTTCGCGGCCACCTGCGGCAGATGACGCGCATGGTCTCGTCATGGGCCTTCGTGTTCCTGCTGTTCATCGGCGCGTCGTTCTTCGCGAAGCTTGGCGACAACATTTCACGCCTCTGGCTTTCGGCGTTCTTCCTCGTCGGCCTCGGCCTGTTGATTGCGAGCCGGCTGATCCTGCGCGCAATGGTGCGCCGCTGGGGCCGCGAAGGCCGGCTCGACCGCCGCACCGTCATCGTCGGCGCCGACGAGAGCGGCGAGAAACTGATCCATGCCCTGAACGCCCAGGCCAAGGACTCCGACATTCACATTCTCGGCGTGTTCGACGACCGCAACGACGATCGAGCGATGGACACCTGTGCGGGCAGCCCAAAACTCGGCAAGGTCGACGACATCGTGGAATTCGCCCGGCGTACCCGTGTCGACCTGGTGCTGTTCGCGCTTCCGATCTCGGCCGAAGGCCGCATCCTGGAGATGCTGAAGAAGCTCTGGGTGCTGCCGGTCGACATTCGCCTGTCAGCGCACACCAACAAGCTGCGCTTCCGCCCCCGCTCATACTCCTATCTCGGCGAGGTGCCGACGCTGGATGTGTTCGAGCAACCGATCAACGACTGGGATCTGGTGATGAAGTCGCTGTTCGACCGCATCGTCGGCGCCTTCGCCCTGCTGGCATTGTCGCCGTTGCTGGCTCTGGCCGCACTCGCCATCAAGCTCGACAGCCATGGACCGGTGTTCTTCAAGCAGAAGCGCTTCGGCTTCAACAATGAGCGCATTGACGTGTTCAAGTTCCGCTCGCTGCATCACAACATGGCCGATCCCACGGCCTCGAAGGTCGTCACCAAGAACGATCCGCGCGTCACCCGCGTCGGCCGCTTCATCCGCAGAACTTCGATCGACGAGTTGCCGCAGCTGTTCAACGTCGTGTTCAAGGGCAACCTGTCGCTCGTCGGTCCGCGCCCGCACGCCGTGCAGCAGAAATTGCAGAACCAGTTGCTCGACGAAGCGGTGGACGGTTACTTCGCCCGCCACCGGGTGAAGCCAGGCATCACCGGCTGGGCGCAGATCAACGGCTGGCGCGGCGAGGTCGACAGCGCAGAGAAAATCCAGCGGCGCGTCGAGTTCGATCTCTACTACATCGAGAACTGGTCGGTGCTGTTTGACGCCTACATCCTTCTGAAGACGCCGCTCGCGCTTCTGAAGACCGAGAATGCCTACTAAAGCATGATCAAGCGAAGCAGACCCGATGTGCCGTCGTTATCTCCCCCGGAAAGGGCGCGGGAGCACGCCCACTTCGCTGCGCTCGCTTCGACTTCCGCCAACCACGCCTGGCTCACGTTTCGAGACCGAAGCCCGTGACCTACACCGGCACAGCGCAAGTCTATCCCCCAGCCGATGTCGCGCCCCCGGGCGTCGCAGCGCTGCAGCGCGCCACGTTGTGGCTGGTCGGCATGGGCGGCGCCATCGTCATAATCGAGCCGAGCCCTTACGAACTGGCGACGCTGTCGGCGCTGATCGTGTTCTTCGCGACCGGCTTGAAACTGCGTCCGCTGTTCCTGCCGCTGATCTTCCTGCTTTTGATGATGAACATTGGCTATTCGACGGCCGCCGCCTACATGCTCGACCAGTTGCCGATCTTCAACTGGATCGTCACGTCGTGGTACCTCGCGGTCACGGTACTCTTCTTTGCGCTGGTGCTGTCGGAAGACACCCAAAACCGCCTGGATTTCCTGATACGCGGTTACATCGTCGGCGCACTGATCGCATCCATCCTGGGCATCGCCGGCTATTTCAATCTCATCCCCGGCGGCTACGACCTCCTGACGCTGTACGGACGCGCGAAGGGAACGTTCAAGGACCCGAACGTGCTCGGCGCGTTCCTGATCTTTCCGGCACTGGTGGCGCTGCAAAGCGTACTGGTCGATCGCTTCGCCAAAGCAGCGCGCAGCGCGATCGTGTTCCTGATCATCAGCCTCGCGGTGCTGCTCTCGTTCTCACGCGCGGCATGGGGCCAACTCGTAGTGATGTCGGGGTTCGTGATCCTCATGATGTTCTGGACGAACAAAAGCCCGAGCAAGCGGGCGCGGATCGTCCTCCTGACCGGCGTCGCCCTGGCGGGCGCCGTGATGCTGATCTCGGTCCTGCTGTCGCTCGATTCCGTTGGCAACCTGTTCAAGGAGCGCGCGAGCTTCGACCAAAGCTATGACTCCGGGCGCTTCGGCCGCTTCGGCCGACACATCCTGGGCGCCGAAATGGCACTCGACCTGCCGTTCGGCATCGGCCCGTTGCAGTTCACCCGCTATTTCCCCGAAGACACCCACAATTCGTTCCTGAACGCATTCATGTCAGGCGGCTGGCTAGCCGGCGTCTGTTACCCGGCTCTGGTTCTGACCACCCTCGTCTACGGCTTCCGCTACCTGTCTGCGAAAGTGCCCTGGCGGCGGGGTTATATCGCCGTCTTCGCCGCTTTTCTTGGAACTCTGGCGGAGAGCTTCATCATCGACACCGACCACTGGCGGCACTTTTTCCTGCTGATTGGCGCTTTGTGGGGGATGTTCGCGGCCGCCCGCATCTACGCGCAGCGGCAGACCCCCGGCTATGTGACTTCAAGCACATAACTCCGCTTTGAACGCGGGTATCGTCGCCGTCCCTGTTCGGTGTGGGGATGCACCCGAACTGTCCAAAAACGAAAGATCATCTCCATGTTCACAAACCTCAAGCCGGTCGCCGCTGCAGCCGTCGTCCTCGCGACGCTGGCGATCACCACTGCCCAGGCAAAACAGGTCGAGGCCGACGCGCCGAAGACCAGGACGGCTGTTGCGCAGAAACTCTCCAAAGTCACTCCGGCGCCGTACTACTGGCTGGTGCTCGGCGTCGGCTACTGATCAGCCTCGTCGCGATTTCGGGCACGATGTTTGCAACGTCATTCGCCGCCCGGTTCACCGCCGGGCGGCTTTTGTTTGTTGCAATCATGTGCTTTCGAATCGTGATCTAACTTTTCTGCAAGGTTCGCTTGTGTACGCGCGCGCAAACAAACATCTCTGCATCGCGCGCGCAAGGCACACTCCCGCGAGACTTCCAGGACCTGCGCGCACTTTGATCGCGAAACCGGTACCCGCCTTTGCGACATACGTGCTTTTGAAAGGATCCCTCACATGCTGATCGGCGTTCCGAAGGAGACCAAGAACAACGAGTTTCGCGTGGGGCTCACGCCCTCTTCCGTCGCTGAACTGATTCACAACGGTCACGTGGTGCTGGTGCAGTCCGGCGCCGGCATAGGCTCAGGTCTTGGAGATGAGGAATACGTCGCGTCGGGCGCGACCATCGTCAACGGCTCGGGCGAAATCTTCGAACGCGCCGACATGGTTGTGAAAGTGAAGGAGCCGCTTCCACCCGAACGCAAATTGCTGCGGCCCGGGCAAATCCTGTTCACCTATCTTCACCTCGCGCCGGATCTGCAGCAGACAAAAGACCTGATCGCTGCACGCGCGACCTGCATCGCCTACGAGACCGTGACGTCGCCGTCCGGCGGCTTGCCGCTGTTGACGCCGATGTCGGAAGTCGCAGGACGGCTTGCGCCGCAGGTCGGTGCGCATTGCCTCGAGAAGGAGCCTGGCGGCCGCGGCGTGCTGCTCGGCGGCGTGCCAGGCGTGCCCGCGGGCGAAGTCATCATCCTCGGCGGCGGCGTGTCGGGCACGCATGCGGCAACAATAGCGCTCGGCATGGGCGCCAACGTTACCGTGGTCGATCGCAATCCGGAAGCGTTGCGGCGCCTCGCGTTCCATTTCGGCACCGGCGTGCGCACCATCTTCTCCACCCGCTCGGCGATTGCCGAGATCGTCAAGCGCGCGGACCTTCTGATCGGCGCGGTGCTGGTGCCGGGTGCGGCTGCACCAAAGCTCGTGACGCGCGAGATGGTCGCAACCATGAAGCAGGGCTCCGTGATCGTCGATATCGCCATCGACCAGGGCGGCTGTTGCGAGACCTCGCGGCCGACGTCGCATTCCGACCCGACCTATGTGGTCGACGGCGTCGTGCATTATTGCGTCACCAACATGCCGGGCGCCGTCGCGCGCACGTCGACCTTCGCCCTCAACAACGCGACGCTGCCGTTCGTACTGGCGCTCGCCGACAAAGGCCTGAAGGTCGCAATGGCCGCAGACAGCCACCTGCGCGCCGGTCTCAACGTTCACGCCGGCGCGCTCACCTGCAAGCCGGTTGCCGAGGCGCACGGGCTGGAGTGGACCGCGGCGGAGACCGCGTTGAATGCACCGGCGATGGCGAAGGCTGGGTGACGTTACGCGATCGTCATTGCGAGCGACGCGAAGCAATCCAGAAGCCACAAAGGAAGACTGGATTGCTTCGTCGCTGCGCTCCTCGCAATGACGGCGAAGAACGCTACTTGCCAGCCTTTTGAGCCTCAATCGCTTCGCTCATGCGCCGATCGAGCAACTGATAATCCGCATGCAGGCTGTCGCAGGCAGCCTTCGTGGCCTGACAGAGAATAGCTGTCTTGACGAAGTAGGCACCGCGATCCTCGATGAGTGTGCGCCGGCCGAACGATGGATGCGCGGGATGATTGGGCGGCGTGAACGACCAGATCGATCCGTCAGTGTCATTGGCGACCGTCCAGTCGCCATTCTTTGAGAATGTCACCCCGCCTTGGCGCGGAGCGCTGCAAGTGCATCGGCAACCGAGGCGTAGCCAGCGACGTTGCGAACATCACCTGTTTGCGCAGGTGCGATAGTGGCCGACGCCGGCAAAAAAGCGGCGCACAGCAAGGCTTTCAGAATCCTGATCATGATGGCGCCTCGCAACTGGGTCTGGTTCGAGCCTACTCGGGCGACCGCCTTGATGTAAGCTCCACTATCCAGCGAACGCTAGTCGACCTGCCCCTCGATGAGCAGTTCAAAATTCCTGCGCATCTCCTCCTGCACATAGAGCGCGGCCTTGCTTGCGGCCCGCTTGTCCGACCCGCCGACGCCGCAGGAGATGGCCCAGTTCGGATCGGCGTTTTCGATCGGACACACCGATAAATCCTGCACATCGTGGCAGCCGCGATGTTCCTTGATCTTCGCCAGCGCGAGCTGCTTCAACTCAAACAAGGACAATGCCGCTTTCATACGTTCTCTCCGCCGAAAGAGCGTGATGGCAGACGTCTCTGGCTGCTTGATGACTGGAAACGGGCTTAAATGAGCGCGCGGCCGACCGCAAGGCTTGGTGACAGGTCCCGGTGATTCCTGGCGCTGTACGGAAAACACCCCGCCACGCGTGACGGGGTGCTCACGTTACGCTCGGGGCGGCACTCAAACGCAACACATCCGACCCGGACGAATCATCCGCCAACGTCCTTAAGGAAGGATTGTTGCGCGCGATGTTCACGGTCTGATTCAGTTTCGTTCGCAAAGAACGAATCGTGAGAGCGCAAATCAGCGCGGCGCAAAGATTAACAATCTGCGCGTCTTTGGTGCGAAGGCTGCCTGCAGCGACGAACCGTATCGTCTTACGCTTCCTGCGCACCGTACCTGTCGATATCGGTTCCGCAGGCTTTGCAGGTGCAGCCCCCGAACATCAACTGCTTGAAAGAGGTCGGCTTGCGGAAGATCGGCTGCGGCTTGCCGCAATTCGGGCATTCGACCTTGAACGCGCCGATACCGGACTTGCCCCTCGCCTGCGTCTGGTTGCGGAGCAGCCAGCCCAGCAGGTTCGGGAGAATGACGACGACGAAGAGGATGATGAGAAGATAGGTGCCGTTCATGGGTCCCTCCATTGAGCCGAAGGGTAACGGCGTCGGCAGTCCCGAACTGTGCGTCGCCTCACATTGCGCGACGCCGTCCCTGACCGACCGCCCTTGATCGCCACGTCCAAGGAACCCATGCGGGGCAGACCTGTTCCGGCAGACTTCGCGTCAGACAGGCTTGGATTTGCCATCGAAAGTCGGCATAAGGCTGCATGGCCAAAGCTAGAGTGACTTTCAGAATCAGCCGAATCGCGGAAGGCAACTGGGCAATCCTCGCGGAATGTCCGGGCAAGGAACCCGCCACCATCGAGGGCCTGGTCAGCAAGGCCGACGCCGATGACTGGATGAACGGCGAGCGCAAGATCGCCTGGCTGCGATCCCAAGGCTACGCGAAGTAGTCGCGCTGGACTACTTCCAATTCGCCGTCATCGTCGGGCGCAGCCGTCTGAAGGACGGCGTGGTCAATTCGTCGCGAAACAATAAAGCAGCCCCGCGCCACCAACGCGCACGAGGTTGGCCGGCGCGCAGCCCGGCGTCTTGTGCGAGAAGTTCCAGAAGTTGATTCCGGACGGATTGCCGACCAGATCGGTGTGCCCGACCATCGCACCGCCCTGGCCGTCCGCGCTGCTGGTCCAGTTGCCGCAGGTCGCGTCATCGGGCCCGGCAACGGCGCTGCCGTCCTGCTGGCTGCCGGTCAGGATGTCGTGCTGATTGGGCGTGTCGCCACGACCCTTGATCATCACGCCCTTCTCGTCGAGCGCCGTCTCCTTGTTGACCTTGTTCCTGTCGCTGTGCAGTTCAGCCACGTTGGCGGCGATCTGCACGCCCTTGGCGTTGACCCACGGGCCGCTGCCGATGCGGTCCCTGGCGTTGACCCCGCCTGCGCCTTGCGTCGAGAGATAAGCGCGCCACGTCTTGCCGCCGGCGCCGGCCGCCTGGGCCATGCTCTGGCAATAATTGTCGGCACCGCTGAGCCCGCCGAGGTCGCCACCCTTGCCGAGCCCGACGCTGGTCACGAAGAAACTCATCGGCGCCTGTTGCGCGGGCGCGGACGTGGCGGCGAACACGCAGAGCGTGGTGGCGAGGCAAACGGTGATCATCTTCATGGCGGTTCTCCCTGGGCAGCGGTGTTTCCAGTATTAGACGCCCAAACCTCATCATTATTCCAGTGGCACGCGCGCTTATCCGCTCCGCGGCCGATCAATTGTCGGCATCTCCGTCATTGCAAGGAGCACCGCGACGAAGCAATCCAGACGGCGGCTACGGTGAGCAGGCACTGGATTGCTTCGGTTGGCTCGCAATGACGATCGCGCGGATGAACGCGCGTTCACGCAATATACCTCGTTTGCAAGGAACGTTCCTCGACAGGCCCCAGTTAAAGGTTTGGGGCACAGAGGAGAATACATGAGAAAGTCTTTTTTGATTTCGACTGCTGCGATCGCGCTGATCGCTGCAACTGGAATGGCCAATGCACAGACGCCGGCCGCACCTGGTTCGCAATCCGCACCGGCGACGATGAACCGTGGCGACGTTCCTGACGCAGCGAAGGCGAAGCCGGACGATGCGAAGGACAACGTCAAGTCCAGAGCTGTCGACTCGAAGGCTGTCGAATCCAAGGACGGCATGAAGCCCGGCCAGAGTGTCACTGACAGCAAGATCGACCAGAAAATGCCGGCCGCGGCGCAACGTGCGCCGGACGCAGCGAAGGACGGGATGAAGGCCGACTCCAAGACCACGACCGACAGCAAGAGCGGAACGACGACCGGACAGGCCGGCACGGCAGTGAGGCAGCTCAATACGGAGCAACGCACCACCATCCGCACCGTCATCAAGCAGGAAAACGTCAAGCCGGTCACGAACGTCAATTTCGCGATCTCGGTCGGAACGACGGTCCCGCGCACCGTGAGCTTCCACGCGGTGCCGAGACAGCTCGTGACGATCTATCCGGATTGGCAGGGCTACGAGTACTTCCTCGTCGGCGAGCAGATCATCATCGTCAACCCGCGAACCATGCAGATTGTTGCGGTTCTCGAGGCGTAACGTCGATGCGCGTACTTGAGACGCAATGATGAGACGAAGGGCCGGTTGATTTGCCGGCCCTTCCCTTCTTCCGCGCCGCGTGCGCGCAATTTACTTGACCATGCGCCAGGCGAACAAAACCACGGCGGCGCCGACCGCTGCTGCAATCACCGATGTGACAAGGCTGCCGCCAAGCAAAAGCAGAACGGCGATGTGATAGCCGACGAATGCGCCGGCAACGCCCACCAGCGCGCTGGTGACGATGCCGCGATTGCCGCCGGCGAACTGCCGGGCCAGCCACGAAGGTCCGGCCAGCCGGTCGTGCAACAGGCCGGCAACGACTCCGACGACAAGGATCAGCAGAAGGACGACGAGCGGGTCCGTGGTGCGCATGATCGAGTTCCTGAATGGTTCAAATTGAACGTTTCATGCGATGCGCCTTTCTAATCGCGAAGTCGATACCTGCGTTCACTGGACGGAACCATTCAGCCGCAGCCGACTTCTCCCGGTATCTTCCCCATATGACAGGAGTCACCATGATCCGCCGCATCGTCGGAGCCGCAGCATTAGTTGTCGCCGTTTCACTTCCCGTTGCCGTGCAAGCCCAGGGCGTTCCCGGCGGCGTCGAGCGCGGTGCCCGCGACGGTGAGCGCGCGGCAGGTCCCGTCGGCGCAATCGTCGGCGGCGTGGTCGGTGGAGTTGTCGGCGGTGTAGCCGGCGTGCTCGGTGTCGATCAGCGTCCGCGCTTTCGCACCTACGCCGTCGAGCAGCGGCGCCCGTCCTATCAGTATCGCGAAGACGTGCGCGTCGGCGTGATCCTGCCGGAAGACGGTGTGACCTACTATGAAGTACCGCCGGAGTACGGCGTGCGCGAGTATCGTTACACGGTCGTCAACGGCCGCACGGTGCTGGTCGACCCGCGCACTCGCCGCATCGTCGATGTGGTTGAGTAAGTAAGCAAGGCGAACAACAATAAAGAAACAGGCCGCCTTTCGGGGCGGCCTGTTTGTTTTATGCGGGCGCTCGCCGAAGCCTCACTCCGCCGCTTGCGCCATTTCCAGGCGTTCGAGCACTTTCGGCGGCGACATCGGCAAAGCGTAGAAGCGCTTGCCGAGCGCGTTGTGGATGGCGTTGCCGATGGCCGCCATCACGGGGATGAGCGGCACTTCGCCGACGCCCTTGACGCCTTGCGGATGCTTCGGGTTCGGCACTTCGACGAGGATGGTGTCGATCATCGGCAGATCGCTGCACACCGGCATGCGGTAGTCGAGGAAGCCGGCGTTATCGACCTTGCCGTCCTTGTTGTAGATGTACTCCTCGTTCAGCGCCCAGCCGATGCCCTGGCTGACGCCGCCCTGCAGCTGGCCTTCGACATAGGCCGGATGCACGGCGCGGCCGACGTCCTGGATCGCCGTGTAGCGGATGACGCGGACGATGCCGAGGTCGACATCGACTTCGACGTCGCAGATGTGGGTGCCGAAGCCGCCTTCGGCGCCTTGGGTGTTCGCCTGCGTCTGCGCGCCGATCGGGCCGCCCATGGCGGGGGCCTTCTCGGCGAGTTCCTTCAGCGTCAGCGGCTGGAATTTGCCGGCGTTCGGGCCGGCCGGATGGGCGGCACCGTCTTCCCACTTCACCGCTTCCGGATCGATGTCCCAGATCTTCGCCGCGCGCTGGCACAGCGTCTTGACCACCGTCTCGGTCGACTGCGTGACGACGATCGCGGAGGCAAACAGCACGCGGCTGCCGCCGGTCAGGTTGGAGAAGCCGACCGTCTGCGTGTCGCCGATGATCACCGACACGCGTTTGTAGTCGATGCCCAGCAATTCGGCGCAGATGTTGGCGATCGCCGCGCGCGAGCCGCCGATGTCCGGATGGCCGGTGGTGACCACCACATTGCCGTCCTCGGTGATGTTCACCTGGGCCGAGGACTCGCCACCTGCGTTGAACCAGAAGCCCGAGGCGACGCCCCGGCCCTGCAGCTTGCCGAGCGGCGCCTTGTAATGATCGCTGGCTTTCGCGGCTTCCAGCGTCTCGATGTAGCCGATGCGCGGATAGACCGGGCCGTGCGAGGCCTTGGTGCCTTCCTTGGCCGCGTTCTTCAGACGCAGCTCGAGCGGATCCATCTTCAACGCTTCGGCGAGTTCGTCGAGCACGGACTCGACCGCGTACGCGCCGATCGGCGCGCCCGGCGCGCGATAGGCGGCCACTTTTGACCGGTTCGACAGCACGTCAAAACCGACCGACAACACGTGCGGGATATCGTAGGGCGAGAAGCTGCAGCCGGCAGCGCCGCGGATCGGCGAGCCCGGGAAGGCTCCCGACTGCAGGTAGAACGTGCCTTGCGCTGCGACGATGGTGCCGTCCTTCTTCGCGCCGATCTTCACCGTGCTCTTCGAGCCGGACGTCGGTCCCGTGGCGCGCATCACCTCGTCGCGCGTCATCACCATCTTCACCGGCAGGCCGCTCTTCTTGGAGAGCATCGCCGCCAGCGGCTCCAGATAGACGATGGTCTTGCCGCCGAAGCCGCCGCCGATTTCGGCCGGGATCGCGCGGATGTCGCTCTGCTGGATGCCGGTGAGCAGCGAGGTCATCGCGCGGACCATGAACTGGCCCTGGCTCGAACTCCAGATCACGGTCTTGTTGTCGGCGCCGACGCTGATCAGGCAGGCGTGCGGCTCGATATAGCCCTGGTGCACCGGACGCGTGGTGAACGAGCGCTCGATCACCACCTCGGCGCCCTTGAAGCCTTCAGCGGCGTCGCCCTTCTTGATTTCCAGCTTGCCTGCGATGTTCGACGGCTTGCCCTCGAACTTGAGGAAGTCGTGCAGGATCGGCGCGCCGTCTTTGATGGCGTCATCGATCTCGACCGACCACGGCAGCACCTCGTAATCCACCTCGATCAGCGCGCAGGCTTTTTCCGCGATCTCCTCGCTGATGGCGGCGACGGCGGCGACCGGATGGCCCGGAAACAGCGCCTTCTCGCGCGCCATGACGTTGCGGCACATCCAGCGCATGTCCTGGATGCCGAGCATCACCGACTTGTCGAGCGGGAAATCGACGATGTCCTTGGCCGTGACCACCGCCTTCACGCCGGGCAGCGCCTCGGCCTTCGCCGTGTTGATGCCGCGGATGTTCGCATGCGGATGCGGCGAGCGCAGCACCTTGCCCCAGATCATGCCGGGCATGGTGGTGTCGGCGGCGTAGGCGGCGCGGCCGGTGACCTTGTCGACGCCGTCGGGACGGATCGTGTTCGTGCCGATCCACTTGTTGTTGGTGACCACGTTCATCTCAGGCTCCCCGCATTTCGGCCGCAGTGTCGAGCACCGCGCGCACAATCTTGTCATACCCGGTGCACCGGCAGAGATTGCCGGCGAGCCAGAAGCGGACTTCCTCTTCTGACGGATTTGGATTCTTCTTCAACAGCACATCGGAGGCGACGATGAAGCCCGAGGTGCAGATGCCGCACTGAAGCGCTGCGTGCTCGAGGAACTTCTGCTGCAGCGGATGCAGCTTGCCGTTCTTCGCCACGCCCTCGATGGTGCCGATCTGATGCCCTTGCGCCTCGACGCCGAGCATCAGGCACGAGCAGACGAGCTGCCCGTCCAGCGTGATGCTGCACGCGCCGCAATCGCCCGACGCGCAGCCCTCCTTGGAGCCGGTGAGGCCGAGCGGCCCGCGCAGCACATCGAGCATGGTGTCATTCGGCTCGCACAGAAACTCCGCCGGCTCGCCGTTGATGGTGGTGGAAACGTGTTGCTTTGCCATTGTTGATTACACGATCACTTTGAGTTGGTGTGCCATATTCGCATTCTCGGTCGTCGTCCCCGCGAAAGCGGGGACCCAGTATTCCAGAGCGCTTGCAATGGAGTTGAAACGCTGCGGCGTACTGGATGCCCGCTTTCGCGGGCATGACGGCATCAAATGATTAGCCGTCCCCATTTCCATCACGCCCCCGCCCGCTTCGCCGCGATCAGCGCCGTGCGCTTCAGCAGGACGCCTGCGACCTTCGTCCGGTACACGATCGTCCCGCGCTTGTCGTCGATCGGCTTGCATGCGGCCGAGCACGCAGCCGCCGCTTTCGCCAGCGCCGCGTCATCGAGCTTCGACCCGATCAGCGCCTTCGCCGCATCCTCGACCAGCAGCACGGTCGGCGCCACGGCGCCGAGGCCGACGCGCGCCGCCGTTACAGTGCCGCCCGATATCGTCAGGTTGACGCCGACGCCGACCACGGCGATGTCCATTTCCGTGCGCGGGATCATGCGCAGATAAGCGTCGCTCGCGCCCTTGCCCCGCGCCGGCAGCGTGAAAGCGACGACGATTTCGCCCGCCTTCAGGTTGGTGCGGCCGGGACCTGCAGGCACATCCTCCACCTTGATCTCGCGGCGACCGGCAGGTCCGGCCACCGTAACCATCGCACCGGCCGCGACCAGCGCCGGCACGCTGTCGCCCGCGGGCGAACCGTTGCACAGATTGCCGCCGGCGGACGCCCGGCCCTGCACCTGCTTGGAGCCGATCAGGTTGATCGCTTCCAGCACGCCAGGCCAGGCCTTGCCGAAGGTCGGATGGTCGTGCAGCGCCATGCCCGAGACGGCCGCGCCGATCCGGAAGCTGCCGCCGCCCAGATCCTCGATTTTGGTCATCTCGCCGATCTTCTTGATGTCGACGATGACGCCGGGTTTCACGGCACCGAGCCGCATCTGCACCAGAAGGTCGGTGCCGCCCGCCAGAATACGCCCCGCACTGCCCGCCGCCGCAAAGGCCTTGATCGCTTCATCGAGCGACCCCGGCGCCACATACTGAATATCTGCCATACTGCCTGCTTGTCCCGTCGCGTTTCCAAAGACCCCACCAGGCTCGCCGCCGGCCCCGTTTCGCGGGACGGACCGTTTCACCAATCCGCAGGCTTGCAGGAGAGGCTACACGCTGCGCATGACGATTGGAACGGGTCTAACAGGCTGGCCGGTATGAGGGATTTTGGGGGGTGAAACTGGCAAGCCCCATCTCGGCGCCGAGATTTGCTGCGGCAGGCTGATGACTTGCAGCTTGTGACGTCGAAATGAAGTCAATCCCCGCTTCTCACAGCGCAAACGAAAATCCGCCATTCACCGGATATGTCTGCCCCGTGATCCAGCTGCTCGCGTCGGACGCCAGAAACAGCGCCATGTTGGCGACGTCCATCGGCTGACCCGGGCGGCGGATGATGTAGCGCTCCATCGTCTTGGCGAGCCGCTCCTTGTCGTCGATCCATGAGGCTGTCGCCGGCGTCTGGGTCAGCGCGATGACGATGCAGTTGGCCGTGATATTGTAGCGGCCGAGCGTACGCGCGTTCGAACGCATGAAGCCGGCTGCTCCCGCCTTGGCGCCGGCATAGATCTCGCTGCCCGCGTCGCCCCAGCGGCCGGCGTCGGAGATGATCGTGATCAGCCGCCCGCCCCTCGCCTCGATCATGTCGGGGATCACCGCGCCGGTGCAGTTGATGACGCCGTAGAGGTTGACGCCCAGCGTCTTGTTCCAGATCTCCGGACCGGTCTGCCAGTAGGGCTTGCGCTGGTCCGGGTGCGGCTCGGCGCCGGCATTGCCGGCGTTGTTGATGAGAATGCCGATCGGTCCCAGCGCCGCGCGCGCCTCGCCGGTGAAGCGCTTCACGTCCTCGAGGCTCGACACGTCGCCCTGGACGGCCACGGCCTTGCCGCCGGCCTTCGTGATCTCGTCGACGACCGCCTGCGCCCGTTCGAGCCGGAAGTCGTTGACCGCGACGCCGCCGGAATTCTTCGCGCCCGCCAGATGCAGCGCGATCTGACGTCCGACGCCCTGGCCGCCGCCGGTGACAAGGGCTGCACGTCCGGAAAGATCGAGAATGTCGGCCATGGTGTTCCTCCGTTGTCGCGCTCTTGCGCTGCTTTTTGTGAAAGCGATTGTGCCAGCACGCGTAGCGCGGTCAACAGCCAGCGAGCATGCTGGCCGCTACTGGCTCATATACCAGCCGCCGTTCGGCGAGATCACCTGCCCGGTCATGAACCTCGCCTCCTCGCTCGCGAGGTAGGTGGCCGCGAACGCGATATCCTCCGGCGTGCCCATGCGTCGCAGCGGAGTGGCCGCAATGAGGCCGTCGTGCAGCGGCTTCAGCGGCGCGGTCATGTCGGTTTCGATCCAGCCGGGCGCGATCGCGTTGACGCGGATGCCGCGCAGCGCGACCTCGTGCGCCAGGCTCCGCGTCAAGCCGAGAATGGCGGCCTTCGCCGTGGCATACGACACGCCGCCGGCGCGGCCGAAGGTGCCGATGATGCTCGACATGTTGATGATCGAGCCGCTCAGCTGCGGGTTCATGATCTTCAGCGCCTCGCGGCAGCAGAAGAACGTGCCGTCGACATGGACGGCCTGCATGCGCCGCCACTCGTCGTCGGTCACGGACACAGTGACGTCGACGAAGGTGTTCGTCCTGCCGGTGGCGGCGAGTTCCTCCGCCTGCTTCCTGCGCAGCTCGAGGCGGGCGCTCAGCTCGTTCTCGTCCACCGGCGCAATGCCGGCATTGTTGACCAGGATATCCAGCCGCGGCACGAGCCGCGCCACCTGTTCGAACATGGATGCGACTGCGGCGGAGTCCGACACGTCGGCGGCGAGCGCGTGACCGCCGATGTTGGAGGCGACGCGCTGCGCGTCTTCCAGTCTGAGGTCGTTGACGATGACGGTGGCGCCCTCGCCGGCAAACTGCCGTGCAATGGATGCGCCGAGGCCTTTCGCGGCCCCGGTGACGAGCGCGGTTTTACCGGCCAGACGTGTCATGGTGATTTGCCCCTGCTTTTTTTGTCGCGTTCTGCGTCGAACCGACATGAAGACGGCCGCACGGTCAAGTCGCGTGAAACCCGCCAACCACCATCGCCGTCATCGTGTGCAGCAATCACGTTCGACGACAACGAGCCGCTCGGCGTCGTGCGGCGCAGCAAAAATTTTACGCCTGACTTATTCGTCGCAGGTGCCGGTCGTGGCCAACTCCCGGCTGCGATGGCATGATTGGCCAGCATGCGAAAGCGTCCGGTCGCGGACAGACACGGGCGCTTCAACAACAAGTCCCACGAAAAACAGGGAAACACCTGATCGACCAGCGCCAGACAAGATAATCGCCCGGGGAGGACGACATGCGACTGCGAGACTTGCGACTGCGAGACTTGGGACTGCAGAACTTGGGAGTTCTGCTGCTTTCTGTCTGCTTCAGTGTCCTTGGCTGCGCAGCCGTTGCGCAGGAGAAGCCGCGGCCTGGCGGTACGCTCGAGGTCGGCACGGTGCACGTATCCATCTCGGCGCTCTCCTGGGATCCGGGCGACTGGCCCTGGAAGTTCAACCACGACGCCGGCCAGATGTACGAGTTGCTGCTTGTCGCCGATCTCAACCAGAGCAAGGGCCGCGGCGGCAAATATCCGTTCACCTCGTTCGCCTTCCTGCCCGGCGACGCGATCCGCGGCGAACTCGCGAAATCGTGGGAATGGGAAACGCCGATGCGGCTGGTGATCAAGCTGCGCAAGGGCATCATGTATCCGGACAAGCCCGGCGTGATGGCCTCGCGCGAATTCACCGCCGACGACGTCATCTTCACGCAAAACCGCATGGCGACCAGCCCGAAACAGGTCGGCGACCTGTACACCTTCATCGGCAAAACCACGGCGCGCGACAGACACACGCTGGTCTACGACCTGAAAGAGTATGTGGCCGACTGGGATCTGCGCCTCGGCTACGGCTTCACTGCGGCGGTGATCCCGAAGGAGGTCGCGGACGCGGGCGCGGCGAACTGGAAGAACGCCAACGGCACAGGTCCCTTCCGGCTGACCGAATACGTGCCCGGCAATTCGCAGAGCTACGAGAAAAACCCGATCTACTGGGGCAAGGAAACCATCGCCGAGGCCGAGCACAAGCTGCCGTTCATCGACAGGGTCACGTTCCGGATCATCAAGGACCAGTCGACCCAGGTGACGGCGCTGCGCACCGGCAAGCTCGACATTCTCGAAAACATCAGCTGGGAGAACGTCGACACCCTGAAGAAGAGTTCGCCGGAGCTGAAATGGTCGCGCGTCATCGGCAGCCCGCACATGCTGGCGCTGCGCATGGACACCAAGCCGTTCGACGACATCCGCGTGCGCCGGGCGCTGAACATGGCCGTCGACAAGGAGACCCTCGTCAAGCAGTTCTACGGCGGCAACGCCGAGCTGCTGGGCTTTCCCATGCATCCGGACTGGACCGGCTACTACGAGCCGCTGGAGGCGATGCCGGACGACATCAAGGAACTGTTCAGGTACGACGTCGGCAAGGCGAAGAAGCTTCTCGCCGAGGCCGGCTACGCCGACGGCTTCACCTTCAAGGTGCAGGCGTGCGCCTGCAACCCGGTCAGCCTGGACCTGCTGGCGCTGCTCGCCAGCTACTTCGAACCGCTGAAGGTCAAGCTCGACGTCCAGGTGATGGAGTATGCCGCGCAACTGTCGGTGATGAACAACAACACCAACGCGCCCGGCTATCTGCACACCGTCGGCATGGCGAACCCGTTCACGACCACACGCGTCAACTTCGTCAGCCGCACCTACAACCCGTCGCAGTTCAGCGACCCGGCCTTTGCCGCGAAGTACGCGGCAGGCGCAAGCGAACGCGACGAGGCCAGGCGGCATGCGCTGTTCCGCGAGATGGCGCGCGACGGGCTGCGCGCGGTGCCGCTGGTGTTCCTGCCGACGCCGCACTACTTCGCGGCGTGGTGGCCGTGGGTGAAGAACTACAACGGCGAAACCCGCGCCGGCGCCGCCAAGCCGGCCCCGATCTACGCGCGGCTGTGGATCGACCAGGAGCTGAAGAAGAAGATGGGGTATTGAGGGGCGGTTCGAGACTACGCCCCACCCGTCATTGCGAGCGAAGCGAAGCAATCCGGTCGAGCCGACACGCCGATGGCCGGGGCACTGGGATTGACTTCGCCGTCTGACGCTAAGCCTCGCCATGACGGGAGGACCGTCGCGTCAATTGCTGCAGCATCACCGCAGCATTCCGCGCAGCAAGCACCCTTCCGGAACCTTTGCTGCACGCCTGTTGCAGCAAATCCCTCCCCGTTCTTGCTCTGTTCATCACCACCTGAGACGATGCTCCCTCGCCGTGGGGGATATTCGTGCCGGTTGCTGTCACCACTGACTACCTGAACGCCCTCAATGCTGCGCAGCGAAGGGCTGTGGAGCACGGGATCGGCCCGGACGGCCATGTCGGAGCGCCGCTGCTGGTCATCGCCGGCGCCGGCTCCGGCAAGACCAACACGCTGGCGCACCGCGTCGCGCATCTGATCGTCAACGGCGCCGATCCGCGCCGCATCCTGCTGATGACCTTTTCGCGCCGCGCCGCGGCCGAGATGACGCGCCGCGTCGAGCGCATCGCGCGCAAGGTGCTGGGCGGCAACGCCGGCGATCATGACCGACGCGCTGGCCTGGGCCGGCACCTTCCACGGCATCGGCGCGCGGCTGCTGCGCGAATATGCCGAGCAGATCGGGCTCGATCCCGCCTTCACCATCCACGACCGCGAGGATTCCGCCGACCTGATGAACCTCGTCCGGCACGAGCTCGGCTTCTCGAAGACCGAAAGCCGCTTTCCGACCAAGGGCACCTGCCTTGCGATCTATTCGCGCTGCGTCAACGCCGAGGCGCCGCTCGAGGAGGTGCTGCGGGCAATTCTTCCCCTGGTGCGCCGGCATGGGCGAGCCGAGCTGAAGGAGCTGTTCGCCGCCTATGTCGAGGCCAAGCAGCGGCAGAACGTGCTCGATTACGACGACCTGCTGCTCTACTGGGCGCAGATGCTGTCAGCGATCCGGCGCATCGCCGAGGACATCGGCGGCCGCTTCGACCATGTGCTGGTCGACGAATATCAGGACACCAACCGCCTGCAGGCCTCGATCCTGCTGGCGCTGAAGCCCGACGGGCGCGGGCTCACCGTGGTCGGCGACGACGCGCAGTCGATCTATTCGTTCCGCGCCGCGACCGTGCGCAACATCCTCGACTTTCCCGACGCACTTCAGCCCGCCGGCCGAGATCGTCACGCTCGACCGCAACTACCGCTCGACCCAGCCGATCCTCGCCGCCGCCAACGGCGTGATCGATCTTGCCGCCGAGCGCTTCACCAAGAATCTCTGGACCGAGCGCGACGTCGGCCGAGCGGCCGCAGCTCGTCACCGTGCGCGACGAAGCCGACCAGGCGCGCTACATCGTCGAGCGCGTGCTGGAGAACCGCGAAGGCGGCACGCTGCTGAAGCAGCAGGCGGTGCTGTTCCGCGCCTCGCACCACAGCGGCCCGCTCGAAGTCGAGCTGACCCGCCGCAACATCCCGTTCGTGAAGTTCGGCGGCCTGAAATTCCTCGACGCCGCGCACGTCAAGGACGTGCTGGCGCTGCTGCGCTTCGCCGAGAACCCGCGCGACCGCGTCGCCGGCTTCCGCCTGCTGCAGCTCCTGCCGGGCGTCGGGCCCGACGTCGGCGCAGCGCGTGCTCGACCGCATGGCCGAGGCAGCCGATCCGATCGCGGCGCTCGCCGAGCTCCCGCCGCCGCCGCGCGCCGGCGACGGACTGGCCGGCGTTCGTCGACGACCATCGGCGACCTGCAGCCGGCCGCGCCGGCTGGCCGGCCGAGCTCGAGCGCGCGCGGCTGCTGGTACGAGCCGCATCTCGACGCGCATTCACGAGGACGCCGCGACCCGCCGCGCCGACCTCCTGCAGCTCGAGCAGATCGCCGCCGGCTATCCCTCGCGCGAGCGCTTCCTCACCGAACTGACGCTCGATCCGCCCGACGCCACCAGCGACCAGGCCGGCGTGCCGCTGCTCGACGAGGACTATCTGATCCTCTCGACCATCCATTCCGCCAAGGGCCAGGAATGGAAGTCGGTCTTCGTCCTCAACGTCGTCGACGGCTGCATCCCGTCCGACCTCGGCACCGGCACCACGGCCGAGATCGAGGAGGAGCGGCGCCTGCTCTATGTCGCGATGACGCGCGCCAAGGACGATCTGCACCTCATCGTGCCGCAGCGCTTCTTCACCCACGGCCAGAACGCGCAAGGCGACCGCCACGTCTACGCCTCGCGCACGCGCTTCATCCCCACACCGCTGCTGGCGTTGTTCGAGCGCGCCAACTGGCCGACGTTCGCGCCGGCGGCGGCGCGGAGCGCGGCAGCAGGGCCGCGGATCGACGTCGGCGCGAAGATGCGCGGGATGTGGCGGTAGGCGCCCTCCTCCGTCATTGCGAGGAGCGCAGCGAAGTAATCCAGTCGCGCACCACGCGCAGCGCCCATTGCTGCGCCCTCGCCCCTTGTGGGAGAGGGCGTGCACAGGGCCAGCCACCGCATTCTGCTGGGTGAGGGGTCGCGGCAAACACTGAGTCCGTGCCGTGCCGCGACCCCTCACCCAGCATCGTTCGTGGCTGACGCCAACTTGCCCTCTCCCACCATAGCGGTTCGAAGAACGGCGTCGCTTCGCTCGCCTTTGGGGCGAGGGCGCATTTATGAGCGCCGCCCCGCTCCGCATCATTCAATTGTCAAACAGCCCGACGTGCATTTACAAACTGCAGACGCGCGTCATCGCCCCGTGTGTTGTCCGGCTTCAGGGCACGCCGGTCGTCAAACGCGATTGCCTTCCTCATCTCCCCCAAAGGGGCGCGCGGAACGCAGGG
The DNA here is from genome assembly GCA_963774995.1 of uncultured Alphaproteobacteria bacterium. GTDB lineage: Bacteria > Pseudomonadota > Alphaproteobacteria > Rhizobiales > Xanthobacteraceae > P52-10. The sequence continues at coordinate 17,770 of CAVZHJ010000030.1, read as the reverse complement.
CGTTTCACCGCGCCCGCGGCGCCACGTGGGTGAACCACGTGGCATCCGTGTGCGAGAGGCACACGGCGAATAGCAGCCTCGGACGCAGTTCAACGCCTGCGTTCCGCACGCGAATGGATTTGACCGGTCTGCTGCATGTCCCCAGGAATTGTCGCTTTTGTCGACACGCCGCCTGGTTCGAACGGACTGCCGCCCGGACATGCACTTGAACCGTCCGCCCGACCCTGCTTCGCGCTTGCGCTTCGCAGGGCACGCCCGCTTCATGCTCGCGCGTTGCAGGGCTTGCGCGCCGGCGTTTGATCGCCCTCGGCCCGCGGCTCCCGGACGTTCCATCCGTAATCCGCGAGCTCTCCGGCCCGGCATCGTAGCGGCCACCGCATCCAGCCCTGCGTAATGAAAACGGTCATGACGCGCCCCTCGCCGGGCTGGACGGCCAATAAATATTCCTGGACGGTCCGCATCGTCAAGTGCATTTCGGAAAAACAGAATAATGATCTGTGCAAATCCTGTGAAGAACTTCCTGCGGCGGTCGTTACTGCGCCCTCGCCCCTTGCGGGAGAGGGCCTGCAAAGAGTTCGACCGCGCATTCTGCTGGGTGAGGGGTCGCGGCAAACACTGAGTTCGTGCCGTGCCGCGACCCCTCACCCAGCATCATTCTTGGCTGATTCAAACATGCCCTCTCCCACCATAGCCGTTCGAAGAACGGCGTCGCTTCGCTCGCCTTTGGGGCGAGGGCGCAGTTACCGGCGCCCCGCACTGACGCGCATGGCGCCTAAGCCTCGCCAACGGTCAGCAGCAGTTCGTTCGGGCCGGCCCAGCCCTCCTCATTGCTGAACGCGCTGAGGCGTTCGCGGATGTCGTCCCATGCGGCCGCGCGCGCCGCCGGATCAAGACGACCGAGGATCTGCAGGATCGGCCCGGCCGACGCGCGCAGAAATGCGAGATAGTCATCGACCGACGGCAGCACGAACGGTGCGGAGACCCGCGTCGTCGAGATGCGGTTGAACCCCGCATTCTTGAAGAGTTCGTCCAGCAGCCCGGGCTTGCCGAGGCTCAGCAATCCTCCCGGCGAAAACGGATCGCGGGGCGGTACACCGGCATGCCTGAGGGCGGTCGCCATTGCGATGCCGACACACGGATTGCCCTGCGGCGCGCCGAACACCATCACGCAGGCGCGCGCGGAACGCTTCAAGGCGCGATGCATCTGCCGCAGGCCGGCGTGCGGGTTCGGAAAGAACATCAGCCCGAGCCGGCTGACCGCGGCGTCGAAGTTCGTCGCCTCGAGGTTCAGCGCCTCGCCATCGCTCACCTGGAAGGCCGCGTTGGTGTAGCCCGCGCGCGCAATGTTGCGTTCGGCGAGTTCCAGAATCTCCGCGGACAGATCGGTTGCGAGCACGTGCCCGGTCGGGCCCGTCCGCCGCAGAATGTCGAGCGTCTGATCGCCGGAGCCGGCGGCCACGTCGAGCACACGGTCGCCTTGCTTGATTCCGGCCATGGCAAGCATTGCGTCGGTCGTCTCGCGCAGCCAACCCGCGATCTTTGCGCGATGATCGTCCCATCCCGCAGCGCAGGAATCCCACTGCATGCGTGTCGCTGCCTTGAAGGCGTCGGCGTCGAAACCCACAGGCGCGTTCATGACCGGATCTCCGCGCCTGTCGGTCGCTCCGGATTGCGCTGGCTGTTGATCAACGGGGTCATGTCCGCCTCCTTCGTTGCTGAGACCAGTTGCGTAGTCCGCCCTGACGCGACCAGGCAGCCGCAAGTTTGCCAACAGGGGCTTCAGAACTGCATAATCGCCGCATGTTCGACTGGAACGACCTGAAATACTTTCTGGCCGTGGCGCGACATGGAAGCACCATTGCCGCGGGCAAGGCGCTGCGCATCAGCCAGTCAACGGTGCAGCGGCGCCTGGGCGACCTCGAAGCGAAAATCGGACGCGAACTCGCTGCGCGCCGGACCACCGGCTATCGGTTGACCGAGTTCGGCGAAAAGCTGCTGCCGCTGGCCGAACGTGTGGAAGATGCGATCGCCGATCTCGAGCAGTGCGTCACCGGCGAGGTGCGCGACGAGGCCGGCGTCATCCGCATGACCTGCCCGGAACCGATCGTCCCGCGGCTGCTGCCGATCATCGACCGGTTTCACGCGCGCCATCCGGCGATCCGGGTCGAGTTCGTGACCAGCGATCGCTACCTCGACTTGCTGAAAGGCGAAGCCGACGTCGCGCTTCGCTCCGGCGATACGGAGGATGAGCTTGTCGGCCGCAAGATCGCCGACTTCGATCTGGGCCGTCTACGCCAGCCGCAGTTATATCGATCGGCACGGACAGCCGGAGCGGATCGAGGATCTGAACCGGCATCGCCTCGTCGGCCTCGACGAGGGCATGAGCAAACATCGCCTCAATGCCTGGATCAGGAATGTGGCGCCGAATGCGACCATCGCCGCGCGCAACAACAGCATTCTCGGCCTGATGCAGGCCGTGAAGTCCGGCCTCGGCGTCAGTGCGCTGCCGACACCGATGGCCGACGCGCAGCCGGAGCTGGTGCGCGTGCTCGGCCCGGTGCCCGAGCTCAGCCGAAGCTGGCGGCTGCTCACGCACCCCGACCTGCGCCGGACCAGGCGGGTGTCGCTGTTCTTCGATTTCATCATCGAGCAGCGCGAGGCCCTGAAACCGGTGTTGACCGGATAGGAACCGCCACGGTCGCGTGCCGAGCTTGATGCATGTCAACGTTCCGAATGCCGTCCGTCTGTAACGTTGAATAGCCGGTCTGCCGGCCGCAAACGATTGCGAGGCGAGACGATGCGTCTGCGAAACTCTCCCGACGGATATGGCGCAATCCCGCAAGCTCTCCACTGGCTGACGGTCGCCCTCGTTCTCCTCGCATGGGTGCTGGGCCAGTTCGACGACGCATTGCCGCGCGCCAGCGGCCTGTTCGTTCACATCTCCGCCGGGCTGGCGATCCTGGCCTTGCTGGTGGTCCGCCTTGGCTGGCGGCTTGCGGACCCTCCACCGCCCGTCGAAGCCACCGCGCTCGGCGTGTGGCTCGACCGCGCGGGCCGGCTTGCCCACTACGCGCTCTATGCGCTCCTGATCGCCGCTCCGCTCGCAGGCATCGTGCTGCAGTTTGCGCGCGGCGATGCACTGCCGTTGTTCGGACTGGCCGAAATTGCCTCGCCCTGGCCCCGCGATCGGGCATTCGCGCGCTCGATCAAGGAAGTCCACGAAGTGCTGTCGAACGCCCTGGTGTTGCTTGCGCTCCTGCACGCAGCCGCAGCACTGGTGCATCACCTGTTCCTGCGCGATCGTACGCTACTGCGGATGCTGCCTCGCAGCGACGATCCGCGTTGACGCAACCGCGGGCGCGCCGGCCCGATGACAGGCTCGGCGAAGCAATCCAGTCCTGCATTGCCGCAGGCTCAGACTGGATTGCTTCGCCCTAGGCGAGCAAAGCGACGCCGTTCTTCGAACGGCTATGGCTCGCAATGACGACAGTGGCGTTCTTTCCCGCCCCCCGCCTCGCAAACGCCCTCGTCGCATCCCCATATTCCCCCATGCACGCGATACTGCGTCTTGCCATTCCGCATGGGTTGAGAGATGGAGAGTAAGTTAGCAAGGTCGCTCAACACGTTCCGTCGTCGTCCCCGCGAAGGCGGGGACCCAGTAATCGCAAGCGCCTGCGATAGAGCCGAAAGCTCTCGGCTTACTGGATGCCCGCCTTCGCGGGCATGACGCCGAGAATCCAGCAAAGCTCAGCGCCGCCTTCGCGGGCATGACGGCGCCGGCCGATCAGCCCCTCCTGGCCTCGACCGGCCAGCGGCTGACCTGCACCTTGTCCTGATCGAGAATGCGGTAGCCGACGGCGCGCAGGCGCGGTGCGCTGAGCGCGATCCGGAGTGCCGCCGCTTTCTTCGCGGCCAATAGCGAGGTGAAGACGCCGAACGACGGCGCGAACGCGGCGGATGCGCCGTCCGCGGATTCGATCATTTCGATGGTGTAGCCTTTGATTTCGCTCATGCGATCAGGGTGCACTGCCCCGCCGACCGCCGTTGTGATCTGCATCACGCTGCTTTCCTTCGCTGCTGGCCTGAACGCGAGCGACCAGCAAGGGTCGCAACGTTCTGTGCAAGCCCTCACAGAACATGCCCCATGTAAAGCCTAGCCTTGCCGTCAATGTGGGAGGCCGGCCATGGCGAACAATGGAACAGGATTCTGGGTCACCGTCGCGCTGATCGCGGCGTTGAGTATTGCGGCCATCGTCGAGGTGGCGATTTCGTCCGCGCTGAGCGCGATACGGCGGCACCGCAGGGCACGCAAAGCGGTGCGGGCCTGATACGCGGCGTCTGGCGCATTCCCCGCCGTGTGACCTGCCGCACACCCGCCCCCGGGCTGTTACCAGGGGAACAGCGCTGCTCACCTGGCCATGCGACCTTGAGTTCACCGGATCGCAACAGGCGATCGCGCGGACATCAAAGGGGGCGGCCATGGCCAGGATTACCGGAGACAATCGCGACGAAACGCTCGACGGCACCGGGAGCGCCGACATCATCGACGGTCAGGGCGGCGACGACACGATCAACGCCGGCGGCGGCAACGACACCATCATCATCGGCGGCGGCGTCGACAGGATCGACGGCGGCGACGGCATCGACCGGATCCGGTTCGACCAGACGACATACGGAGAATCCAGCGAGCCTCCCCCGCCGCCGCCCTGGCTGCCGTTCTTCCCCGCGGCGCCGGTCGGCCTCGCCTGGGACGACGGCCTTTTCATCGATCTCGTCACCGGCGAAACCTCACTGGTGTTCGACGGCGATTTCAGCGACCGGCTTCGGTTCGGCACGATCCGGGTGCAGAACGTCGAAGAATACGAGATGACCAAACACGACGACCAGTTCCTCGGCTCAAGCAACGGCGAGCGGGTGCTGGCTGGCGCCGGCGACGACGTCCTTGACGGCCGCGGCGGCGACGACCGGCTCGAAGGCGGCTCCGGCGACGACGCGATTTTCGGCGGCGACGGCAACGACCGGCTGCTCTCGGGATCCGGCGCGGACTACATGGACGGCGGCTTCGGCGCGGACGTCATCGACGGCGGCGATCTGCCTGCCAATTTCTACGACAGCATGGTCACTGCCGGCATCCTGACGCGCGCGCAGGCGATCGCGGCGCTGGCCGCCCAGAACGACCACGACACGGCGAGCTACGCCAATTCGTTTGCTCCCGTCGACGTCGACCTCGAGCGCAGCGTGCAGCACGGCGGCGACGCCGAGGGCGACACCATCAGCGGCGTGGAAAACATCGACGGCTCGACCCGCGACGATTTTCTGCGCGGCGACGACAAAGCCAACGTGATCTTCGGCAACCGCGGCGCCGACGTGCTGGAAGGCCGCGGCGGCGCGGACACGCTGGAGGGCGGCACGGGGCTCGATACCGCCGCCTACGACAGCTCGTCGTCGCGCGTGGTGGTCGACCTGCTGGCCGCCACGCAGAGCGGCGGCGATGCCCAGGGCGATACGCTCAACTCGATCGAGAACCTGCGCGGCTCGGGCCTGGACGACATCCTGCGCGGCGACGACTCCGCGACCGGCAACCGGATTTTCGGCGGCGCCGGCCGCGACACGATTGATGGCCGCGGCGGCAACGACGTGATCGACGGCGGGCTCGGCAACGACACCATCGACGGCGGCACGGGCTTCGACTTCGCCGACTTCCAGAGCTGGAACGACCTGCAGCTCTCGCGGCTGTTTACCCAGACCGAAATCAACCTGGTCCAGGGCAGCGCGGTGCGGCTCGAGTTCAGGTCCTCGACGCGAAGCTTCGAAGTTACGGAAACCGATCAGCTGAGCCGCATCGAAAGCGTCAACGGCACCGTCTACAACGACAGGATCATCGGCAACGGCCTGGACAACCACCTGTTCGGCAACGACGGCAACGACACCCTGTCCGGCGGCGACGGCATCGACGTGCTGATCGGCGATGCGGGCAACGACACCCTCGACGGCGGCTTCGGCAACGATCGGCTGCTGGGTGGCGACAGCTTCGACACCGCCGACTTCACCTCCTGGAACAGCGACGTCGGCCAGGCAGTCTTCCGGCTCGGCCTGGGCAGCGCCGACGGCACGGCGGAGCGCCAGGAGCTGCACCCGGGGCTGCTGAGCTTCGTGACGGTCGAAACCGACACACTGAACTCGATCGAACGGGTCATCGGCACCAACAGCCGGGATACCTTCTTCGGCAACGAGCAGGACAACACGTTCGAAGGGCGCGATGGCAACGATACATTCCGCATCGACCTCGGCCGCGACACCTACGACGGCGGCCTCGGCACCGACTCGGTCGACTACAGCCTGTCGTCCGCAACCGCCGGCATCACCGTCTCGATCGACAGCGGCGTGCGCGGCATCGGCGGCCTTGCCGAAGGCGACCTGCTGTTCGGCATCGAGAACGTGACCGGCACCGGCCGGCCGCGACACCATCACCGGCAACGGCGACCGCAACACCCTGCAAGCCGGCGGCGGCGACGACGTGCTGAACGGCGGCGGCGGCGACGACCGGCTGACCGGCGGCACCGAGACCGATATCGAGGCGCTGAGCGGCGGCGCCGGGCGCGACACCTTCGTCTATCTCTCGCGCGCCGACAGCTTCACGACGGCAACGCACACCGGCGACATCATCCTCGACTTCAACACCGACGAGGACCTGATCGACCTGCGCGCGCTCGACGTCAACGCGGCCAACCTCAGGCTCGACGACAGTGGGGTCGGGACCGGTGGCCGCGTGGGCCACCTGTTCGAAGACCTCAACGGCAACGACGCGTTCGACGCCAACGAGCTCAACATCAACATCGTGCTCTCGGGCTCCGTGGAATTCTCGTTGCTGGACGTGCTGGTGTGAGGTGGCGTCGCTCAAGCGCGGCGAAGCGCGAAGTCGGATGAGGGCCTGCTGAACGCAGGTGCGCCAGCCGTCATTGCTGGCCGCATTACTGCGTCTCGTCATGGCCGGGCTTGTCCCGGCCATCCACGAAATCACTCGTTCCTACGCCAAGGACGTGGATGCCCGGCACAAGGCCGGGCATGACGGCCTTTTTCCAAACCTCTTCAGCCGCTTCCCCACACCCCGCAAAATCCCGCCGCCACCCGTTGAACCGTCTGTTTGTATCGCATACAAACAACTTGTTCGTATCGCCTGCAACTAGCCCGTTCGCGCCGCATCTGCCGGAGATCCCGCATGACAGCGACCGTCACGCTCTATGTCGATTACCGCAGCCCGTTCTCCTACCTGGTCAAGGACGACGCTTACGCGCTGGTGCGCGATTTCGGTGTCAATCTCGTCTGGCGTCCGTGTGTGGTCGATCTGCAGGGCGCCTATGGCGGCGAGGTCGAAGAGCGCACCGAACGCCACTGGCGCAAGGTTCGCTACCTCTATATGGACGCCCGCCGCCTCGCCAACCGGCGCGGCCTGACCGTGCGCGGCACCCGCAAGATCTATGATCCGACCATCTCCCATGTCGGCATGCTGCTGGCGCTGGCTGCCGGCGATGCCGCGTTCCGCCGCTATCACGACACGGTCTGCGACCGCTTCTGGAAGCACGATCTCGATATCGAGGACGCAGCCGCGATCCGCTCCGTCCTCGTCGAGGCCGGCGTCGACGGCAAAGCCTTCGACGCGTCGCTCGCGTCCGGCGACGGCGCCCGCCAGTGCCGCGAGATCGTCAAGCGAGGCCGAAGCGCGCGGCGTGTTCGGCGTGCCGACCTTCGTGCTGGAGGAGACCGGCGAGCTGTTCTGGGGCACCGACCGCGTCTGGATGCTGCGCGAGCAGCTTGCCGCGAGCCGGCCCGCGCACAAACCGTGAAGGGAAACGCAAAATGCCGTGGACCATCGAACGCAAGGGCGATCACGTCGCCGTGGTGACCATGACCACCAACAAGGTCAACGTGCAGGGGCCGCCGTTCTTCGCCGACCTGCACCAGGCCTTCGACCGCCTCGATGCGGAGTTCGGCGACTGTGCGGTGGTGCTCACCGGAACGGGCAATGTGTTCTCGGCCGGGCTCGATCTCGACCACCACTTCGCGATGTTCGCGCGGCGATCGCTCAACGAGATCGATGCGTGGTTCGACGCCTATCGCGCCACCAATCTGCGCCTCTTCACTTTTCCCCGGCCGACAGTCGCGGCGATCAACGGCCATGCCTACGCCGGCGGGCTGATCACGGCGCTCGGCTGCGATCATCGCATCGCTGCAGAAGGCGCGCTGCAGTTCGCGCTGAACGAGGTGCCGATCGGCATCCCGATGCCGGCGGTGTATTGCGAGATCATCAAGCACGCGATCGGCCCGCGCGCGGCGAACGAGCTGACGCTGTTCGGCCAGGTGTATGATCTGGCAGCCGCCGTGAAGATGGGCGTGATCGACAAGACGACGGCGCCGGGCCGATTGCTGGATGACGCGGTCGCCTGGGCGGCGCTCGTCCCGCCCGACTGCCACCCGGCCTATGCGTTCGCCAAGCGCGCCCTGCAGGCGACGACGATGGCGGCCATCGACACAGCGATCGCGGCTCGATCGGGATTGGCTGTCGCGCGGCATGTCGGATCCGGCGAGCCTGCGCGCGCACGCGGGGCGGTATCGCGAGCTGAAGGGGCGTGAGCCGGCGTGGGAGGTGGGGAAGACGGGCGTTGCGGGGTAGCCCTGCGTCATTGCGAGCGAAGCGAAGTAATCCAGCGCAGAGCGCGCAGCAACTAACACTGGATGGCTTGGTCGCGGAGCCTTGCCCGCCGTGGCTCGAAGAGCGAAAGCGAGTCCCCGCCATGACCAGGGTAGCGTTCATCTGCTTCATCTGCAAACCTCCTCGTCGTCACCGGGCTTGACGCCGTGAGCCCGCTCTAGGGAGGCAGTTCGCTCTGATCGGGATGGCGCGCCCGCGCCGGGCCCTTGCGAATGATTGGATTCGGCGCCAGAACCTCGCTCCCACTGGCTCTCCGCCCATAACCTCCGGGACGCGCTTAAACGGTAAACGCCGAACCTCGAGGCCGCTTGAACTCCCATATTCAAATCTGCGACATCAAATCCAAAGGGTCAGGCGCGAGCACAGCAAATCATTCCTATTGCGGATATCCGAATTTTCGACTTCCAGAATATGTGGCGCAGCTGGTGGGATATCCCGGTCGCCGGGCCCCAAGCGCTTGATCGAATAGATAAAACCGCACGAACAACACGATGGGGTCGATTGTTGCAATGCGGTCCGATATACTCCTAGTTGTGGGGGAGCAGGTTGTGATGGCAAAGGTCAAACAGCGCCGCGTTCCGGCTTTGCGAGTTGAACAGTGGCTTATGCGACTGTAGAAATCAACAATCGTATTCAAAAGCTCGGATATCTGAGAATCGAAGGCATATTCTACGATTTGCTTCCGCCCGTCCAAAGGATCAATCTGTGTTGCACGGCCTTTCAACGGTAAATTTCCGAAATTTTTGAACTCCCGGTACAGATACGGCAGCACCGGGCCATGTTCCCAAGCCTCAAACTTGTGCTTCATTAGCGGTCTATCAAACTGTATCAGCGTCCAAACATGACAGAATAGACGACCTTCTGCAGCGACAAGTGAGTTAGCCTCCGGTTGCGCGCCTCGCAAAAGTCCAGCACGAAATTGGCGACTTCCCTTCCGTCGTAACTCATGCGCCACTCCCGTTCTTGCTCTGTTCTAGATCGGAATGGCAGAGAAAACAAGCTACGCCGCGTTCTGCTTAGCTCCTCGCAGCCCAATTCAGACAACATCCCTGACGCTCCCATCCCCCTTGACTTCGGTCGGTCGACCGAAATATAGTCTTGAACCATTCGGTCGTTCGACCGACTGACTAACTACGGCGTCGCAAACATCCGACGCCGCGGGCCGCTGGGGCAGCGTTCCTCACTCTTTCGAACCGGAGAGCTGATCATGACTGTCCAGACAACCACCTCGCCCCCCTCGACGGCCGCAGCCGGCGGCATCGCGGCCGTGCTTTACGGCGTGGCCGCCTACGCGCTGTTTCTCGGCACGTTCCTTTACGCCATCGCCTTCGTCGGCAATCTGCCGTGCCGAAGACGATCGACAGCGGCGCAGCCGGGCCGATCGGCGCTGGCGCTGACCGTCAACACGCTGCTGCTGGGCCTGTTCGCCATCCAGCACAGCGTGATGGCGCGGCCGGCGTTCAAGCGCTGGTGGACGCGGTTCGTGCCGCAGTCGGTGGAGCGGACCACCTATGTGCTGCTCACGAGCCTGGTCCTGGTGCTGCTGTACTGGCAGTGGCGGCCGATGACCGGCGTCGATCTGGTCGGTGACCAATCCCGCGGGCGTCGTGATCCTGCAGGCGATCTTCTGGATCGGCTGGGCGATCGTGCTGATCAGCACGTTCCTGATCAATCACTTCGAGCTGTTCGGCCTGCGCCAGGTTTTTGCCCGGCTGCGCAATCAGTGCGCTGCCGGAGCCGGTGTTCAGGACGCCGCTGTTCTACAAGGCGACGCGGCATCCGCTCTATCTCGGCTTCCTGCTCGCCTTCTGGGCGACGCCGTCGATGAGCGCGGGCCACCTGCTGTTCGCGATCGCCACCACCGGCTATATCTTGATCGGCATCTGGCTCGAGGAGCGCGACCTGATCGCCATGTTCGGCGATCAATACCGCCGCTATCGCGAGCAGGTGTCGATGCTGATCCCGCTGCCGCGGGCGGAAGGCGAAGGGTGACGTGATGCCGCACCCGAGCGCGCATCGGACGACAGGCCGAGCCGGCTGTCGATGAGACAGGAGGACAGAATGGCGCGGGCGGTGGCGAAAAAGCCGGAGACCAGCACCAGCCTGCTCGAAGCGGCGAAGAAGGTGCTGCGCAGAACGGCTACGCCGGGCTGTCGACCCGCGACGTGGCCGCCGAGGCCGGCGTGCCGCTCAGCCAGATCCACTATCACTTCGGCTCCAAGCAGGGGATGGTGCTGGCGCTGTTCGAATATCTCAACGCGCAGCTGCTCGACCGGCAGAACGCGCTGTTCGGCGACACGTCGCTGAAACTTTCCGAGCAATGGGACCGGGCGTGCGACTATCTCGATGATGACATCGCCTCGGGCTACGTGCGCGTGCTGCAGGAGCTGATCGCCGCCAGCTGGCACGACGCCGAGGTCGCCAAGGTCGTCCGCGCCGGCCTGATGAGCTGGTTCGACCTGATCGTCGGCGTCGCGCGCAAGGCCGAGCGGAAGCTCCGGGCGCGCTGGGTCCGTTCTCGCCCGAGGAGGTCGGCGCGCTCGCGGCGAACGCTTTCATCGGTGCGGAAAGCCTCTATCTGCTCGGCCTGGAGAAGAAAGGCGTGCCGGTGCGCGAGGCGCTGCGGCGCGTCGGTGATCTCATTCGTATTGCGGAAAGCGGCTCATCGAAGAGGTGATGTCATGCGCGCAAAGCTGCCGACACGGAAGGCTTCGTCGACACGCGACGGCGTGAAGCTCGCACTACGAGATCTACGGCGACGGCGCCGAGACCATGGTGTTCATGCCGCCCTGGAGCATCGTGCACTCGCGCGTCTACAAGGCGCAGCTGCCGTACTTCAGCGAGCGCTTCCGCTGCATCACCTTTGACGCGCGCGGCAACGGCAAATCGGACCGGCCGGCGGATGCCGCCGCCTATACGCTGGACAACTACGTCGCCGACGCGCTGGCCGTGATGGATGCCACCGACGCCGGCAAGGCGATCCTGGTCGGCCTGTCGTTCGGCGGCATGCTCGCCTGCGTGCTGGCCGCGCATCATCCCGAGCGCGTGAAGGCGGCGATCCTGGCCGGCACGGTGGCGACCATCGGCCCGGCTAATTCCCTCCATCTCGGCGCGACGCATTTCCTGGCCAAGCGCGAGCGCTTCGAGGGCTGGGACAAGTTCAACCGCGACTACTGGCTGGCGGATTATCCCGACTTCGCCGAGCACTTCATCCGCAACATCTTCTCCGAGCCGCACTCGACCCGGCAGATCGAGGACGGCATCGAGCTGGGCCAACGAGACCACCGGGCCGGTGCTGGTCAAGACGGTCGAAGCGCGCGCGGTGCCGCCGCAGTTCGATGTCGGCGAGGAGATGTATCGCAAGATCCGCTGCCCGGTGCTGTTCATCCATGGCGACGACGACCAGATCCAGCCTTATGCGCGCGCGCAGGCCGCGGCGCCGAAGTGACCGGCGCGGAGTTCGTGACGATCGCCGGCGGCGGGCACAATCCGCTCGGCCGCTTTCCGGCCAAGTCCAACGCCCTGATCATCGATTTCCTCGATCGCAGGCTCGGCATTGCCGCGCCGGCAAAGCAGGCCGAGCCGCGGGCAGCCACGCGCGAAAAGCGGGCGCTCTATCTCTCCTCGCCGATCGGGCTCGGGCACGGGCGGCGCGACATCGCCATCACGCGCGAACTGCGCAAGCTGCACCCGGACCTGCAGGTCGACTGGCTGGCGCAGGATCCGGTCACGCGCCTGCTGGAAGCCAACGGCGAGCGCGTGCATCCGCTGAGCGCGCGGCTGGCCAGCGAGTCGCGGCACATCGAGCTGGAGTCCGGCGAGCACGAGCTGCACTGCTTCCAGGCGCATCCGCCGCATGGACGAGGTGCTGATCAAGAACTTCATGATCTTCCAGGATGCGGTCGATCAGGGCGGCTATGACCTGGTCATCGCCGACGAGGCCTGGGACATCGACCACTACTGGCACGAGCACCCGGAGCTGAAGAAGGCCAAGCTCGCCTGGTTCACCGATTTCGTCGGCTACGTGCCGATGCCGTCAGGCGGCGCGCACGAGGCGTTCCTGACCACCGACTACAACGCCGAGATGATCGAGCACATCGAGCGGCATCCCGGCGTGCGCGACCGGGCGATCTTCGTCGGCGCGCCCGAGGACATCGTGCCGCTGTCGTTCGGCAAGGATCTGCCGGCGATGCGCGACTGGGTGCCGAAGCATTTCGATTTCGCCGGCTATATCATCGGCGAGCATCCGGAGACCTTCGGGCAGCGCGCGCGCTTGCGCGAACAGCTCGGCTATCGGCCGGACGAGCGGGTGTGCATCGTCACGGTCGGCGGATCGGGCGTGGGCGACCATCTGATCAAGCGCATCCTGCAGAGCTATCCGATCGCGCGGGCCAAGCTGCCCGAGTTGCGCATGATCGTGGTCGCCGGGCCGCGCATCGATCCGGCCTCGCTCAATGCGCCGGCCGGCTGTCGAGGTGCGCGCCTTCGTGCCGAACCTCGACCGCCATCTCGCCGCCTGCGACCTGGCGCTGGTGCAGGGCGGCCTGACGACCTGCATGGAGCTGGCCGCGGCCGGGACGCCGTTCCTCTATTTCCCGCTGCAGAACCATTTCGAGCAGAACTTCCACGTCGCGCACCGGCTCGACCGCTATGGCGCGGGCCGGCGCATGGAGTTCGCCACGTCGACGCCGGACATGATCGCCGAGGCGATGGTCGCCGCATTGCGGAGGCCGAAGGCGAGCAAGCCGGTGGAGGCCGACGGCGCGGCGCGCGCGGCGAGGATGCTGGCGGAGCTGCTGTAGCCTCATCGTCATTGCGAACGAAGCGAAGCAATACTGGAATGACGAAGCGCCACCCGCCGCTGGCCGGCTGATTGCGCCTATTCCAGGACGTGCAGAAGCAGTTCCTGTTTCTCGGCGAAATCCGCTCCCTGTCAGGCTCATTGCCGGCCGCTTCGCGCCGGGGCATCAACAATCCGGCGAAGGCATGCGCCGACGACGCGGACAGCCTTATCCAAGCGACGATCATCATTTCCCAGAGATCAAGCGGTGAGGCAAAATCGCGGAGGTCTTTGTCGGGAGCTTTCATATGCTGAATACCCTGGTTGGCCGCAGCAAGGAAACACGAGCCTGGCTGCCGGCTCTTGATCCGCATCAAATGGAACCGGCAAAGCCGGTTCTGCTTTCAACGGCTCTCGCCGTCAACCAGCCGGCCTCATCCGTCCGTCGGCCGCGGAGGGACAGAACGGGTTCCATCATCAATTCCGGCCTCGTTGATCTGGGTCAACCGCGCATGGCCATCTTCGTCGCAGTGTCTTTCCGCTGACATGGTTGACGAGGTGTGAGATGTCGATGCGCAACAGCCGATCGCTTTCTTCGACCGCCCGTATCGTCGTACTGGCGATGACTGCAGTGCTCGTTCTCACGATGGCAGAGCCGCCGATGGCCGCCGCGAGCCCGGCGACCCCGGCCTCAAAGGGCCTCTCGGCAACCAGCGCGTCCAGCGACGCCACGGATTTCAGCTCGGCCCGCCGTCGCCGCCGGACCTACCGTCAAGTCGATCCCGGCCTCGCCATCATGGGAATGATGATTGGAACAATTGGCGTGATCGCCGCCCAACAACGGCGTCGGGAGTATTATGATTATCACTATGGATACGGGCCCGGCTATTATGGCGGTGGACCCTATTATTATGGCGCCAGGCCGTATTATGGCCCCCGGTATCATCGCCACTACCGGCATTGGTAGGCCGCCGGCAATCCGGCATCCAGATTGATCGCGGCCTGTCCTGAGCGAAGGTTACCCCGGCACAAACACCGCGAACGGCTCGTCGATGGTTTTCTGCAGATGTTTCCGGTAGGCCGCGAAATTGTCCTCGCCCTCGGCGATGCGGCCGAAACTCGGCTTCGCAACATTCCTGATCGGCAGCAGCGCGATGGGCGTTGCGATCGGGGTCAGCGCGGAGCCGCGGCCGGACAGCAGCGTGGTGAGGATGCCGTACATCTCGCCGGTGATGGTCGGCCGCGACACGGTGACCAGCCGGTGCTGACCGTGGCGGTTGGTAATGAGATAGATGTGGCCGGACTGGTTCGGCACGGCCACCTCGCCGAACTGCGTGTAGGCGGCGTCCGACCTTCAGCCTCGCGAAACACGAGGGATGACGCGGCGGCGTCCCAGGCGATTTCGGTGCGGTAGGCGTAGATCGCGCCGCGTCGCCGAACGACGGGCGGAGCGTGACGTAGTTGCCCTCGATCCACGCCACGGCGCGGCGCGAATAGGCGCCGAGGCTGTCGGGCGACACGTCGCCGTTGCCGGTTGCATGAACCGGCGCGGCCGTGGGCGCTTCCTGCGCCTTGCGCAGCGAGACGCCGAGCGCCCCTCGATCCGCACGATGGTCGCCAGCGTAAACGGACGCTGGCCGCCGAGCGCCTTCTCCAGGGTGGAGAGGCTGAGTTTCGCCTGTTCGGCGAGCGTCTGCCGCGACATGCGCCGGCGGGCGAGTTCCTCGCGAATGGCCGCGGCGACCTTCCGGCTCTGCTCGTCGGAGAGCTGCTTGTCCGCGGTCAAGGGGCGAGATCATCAGAGTTTCGTCATGCCCGGCCTTGTACCGGGCATCCACGTCTTGCCGCACGAAAGACGTGGATGGCCGGGTCAAGCCCGGCCATGACGCCGAACGTGGTCGACGCGCCTATGCCCGGCCGTGACGGAGACTCCCGACCCTACCACCGCACAAATCCGCACAAAGGCGGACGAAAGCCGCCATCCACGTCCATCGCCGTGGCGGCTTTCGGCGGAACATTGCCGATCTTCACGCGCGCGCCGGACGAGGGTTCGACGCACTAATCGAGGTGCGCCAACCCCTCGGGAGACTTATGACGACCACCACCTGCGACGATGTCCCGGCAACCGACACCGGAAGCCCAAGACAACCGGAGGAGCCTTTCAGTCGGAGGGCCGGACGGCCCACCACCGCGCGACGGGCGGCGCAATTCTGTTCGGGATCGCGGCCTTTTTTCTGACCGCGCGCGAGGCGCCGGCCGGCGACAATCTTGCGCGGGCGGTCGCCAAACTCGACGACGCCAAATCCGGCTCGCTGCTGATCAGGACCGACGACGGTTATGCGGACGCCCCCCGGCTGGGCACCGACGTCGACATCACGGTGTCGGGCCGACCGTCCGCGCCCGGGTCACGCAGATCTTTCACAACCCCACCCAGAACTGGGTCGAGGCGATCTACGTCTATCCGCTGCCGGAAGACGGCGCGGTCGACACGCTGAAGATGGTGATCGGCGACCGCATCGTCATCGGCGAGATCAAGGAGCGGCAGAAGGCGCGGGCGATCTACGAGCAGGCGAAGCAGGCCGGCCACAAGACCACGCTGATCGAGCAGGAGCGGCCGAACATGTTCACCAACTCGGTCGCCAATATCGGCCCCGGCGAGACCGTGCTGGTGCAGATCGAATATCAGGAGCCGGTGCAGGCAAAGCGGCGACCGTTCTCGCTGCGCATCCCGCTGGTGGTCGGCCCGCGCTACAACCCGAAGCCGATCGTGCAGACCGTCGACCTGCGCAGCGACAGCAGCGGCTGGGGCAAGACCACCGATCCGGTGCCGGACCGCGACCGCATCGAGCCGCCGGTGCTCGATCCGCGCGTGAGCCGCCGGTCAACCCGGTGCAGATCACGGTGCGGCTGCAGGCCGGCTTTCCGCTCGCCGAGGTGAAGAGCCATCATCACACGGTGAAAATCGAGAGCCCGGCGCCGACACGCGCATCGATCAAGCTCGCCGCCAAGGCCCGGTGCCGGCTGATCGCGATTTCGAGCTGACCTGGAAGCCGGCGGCGGAGAACGCGCCCTCGGTCGGACTGTTCCGCGAGCGCGTCGGCAACGACGATTATCTGCTCGCCTTCGTCACGCCGCCAACCATCGAACAATCCGAGCAAAAGCCGCGGCCCCGCGAAGTGATCTTCGTGATCGACAATTCCGGCTCGATGGGCGGCACCTCGATCGTGCAGGCCAAGGCCAGCCTGATCTACGCGCTCGGCCGGCTGAAGCCGGCCGACCGCTTCAACGTGATCCGCTTCGACAACACCATGGACGTGCTGTTCCCCGACACCGTGCCGGCCGACGCGGACAACATCGCGCGCGCCAAGTCGTTCGTCGCGCGCTCGAGGCGCGCGGCGGCACCGAGATGGTGCCGGCGATGCGGGCGGCGCTGAACGACGCCGGCGGCAGCGAATACCTGCTGCGGCAGGTGGTGTTCCTCACCGACGGCGCCATCGGCAACGAGCAGCAATTGTTCGACACGTTGGCCAGCCTGCGCGGCCGCTCGCGCGTGTTCATGGTCGGCATCGGTTCGGCGCCGAACTCCTTCCTGATGACGCGCGCCGCCGAAATCGGTCGCGGCACCTTCACGCATATCGGCTCGGTCGAGCAGGTCGAGGAGCGCATGCGCGCGCTGTTCGACAAGCTGGAAAGCCCGGCCGTCACCAACCTGTCGGCCAGCTTCTCCGCGGCGCAGGCCGACATCACGCCGGCTCGTGCCCGATCTCTATCGCGGCGAGCCGCTGGTGCTGGCGGCGAAGGTGACCGGCTTGATGGCACCATGGAGATCAAGGGCCGCATCGGCGACCGGCCATGGACCGTCACGCTGCCGATCGCCAAGGCCGCCGAAGGCGTGGGCCTCTCGAAACTGTGGGCGCGCCGCAAGATCGCCGATGCGGAGGTCGCCCGACCCTGCGGAAGGCAACGCCCGAGGAGACCGACAAACGCATCCTCGCGCTGGCGCTCGATCATCAGCTGGTGACGCGGCTGACCAGCCTGGTCGCGGTCGACAAGACGCCGAGCCGTCCGGACGGCGCGAAGCTGAGTCCCCGACCTGCCGCTCAATCTCCCGGCCGGCTGGGACTTCGACAAGGTGTTCGGCGAACGCCCGCAGGCCGCTCCGGTTGAACGGCGCGCGGAGACCGGCGGAGTTCAGCTTGCACTCGAAGCGCCCGGTTGTCGTCGCACCCGCAGCCCAGCCGCAAAGCGTGACGCTGCCGAAGACGGCGACGGATGCGGAG
>CAVZHJ010000029.1:0-46946 GCA_963774995.1 uncultured Alphaproteobacteria bacterium | reverse complement strand
CCGGAAGATGCTTGTGTTCCCGCTCGATCAGGTGCCGGAGATGGCGCGGGGCAAGGGCGTCCGCCTGCAGAAGTACAAGGATGGCGGCTTGTCCGACATCGCGGTCTTCACCGCGGCCGATGGCCTGACGTGGCGCGATTCCGCCGGACGCGAGTTCAGCGCGACGATGAAGGAACTCGCCGATTGGCGCGGCAATCGCGCCGACGCCGGCCGCCTGCCGCCGAAAGGTTTTCCGAAGTCGAACCGGTTCGGGCGGGTGGTGGAGTAGGTCTCTGGCTCAGCGGATAGTCTGGGTCTCTGGCCTGGTTGTGCAGCGGGTCTCTGGCTCAGCACTTCATCGCGGCAATGCGTGTTGCTCTTCGAGCATGACCGGTTGCCGGATCAGCCTGACGACCGGCGACACGACGATCACCAGCGCTTGCGCGCCAAACCCCGCTACCGCCAGATAGAAGCACGCCTCTGCGCCGTAGGCGTCGCCAACCAGCGCGCCGAGCGCTGCTCCAAGCGGTCGCGCGCCGTAGCTCATGATGTTGATCGCCGAGACCCGGCCCAGCAGGTGGGGCGGCGTGACCGATTGTCGAAGCGTCGTGGTGCTGATCACCCAAAGAATTGGACCGGCCCCGAGCAGAAAGAAACTCAAAGCGGCCAGCAGCGGCGTCGGAACAAGGGTTGTGAGTGCCATGACGGCGGCTGCGACGAAGCCGGTGATCGGGCCAAGCGCGATCACCGTGCCGAACTGCAGCCGTCGCATGACGCGCGTCGCGAACAACGCGCCCACCACCATGCCGGCGCCGTACATCGCAAGCGTCATCCCGACGCCCGTCGCGGAGAGACCGAGATGACGGACCGCGTAGGGGACGAACACTGCGAGTATCAGAAACGACGCCGTGTTGAAGATGAACTGCGTGATGAACACCGGACGCAGCAAGGCATGCTGGAAAACGAAACTGGCCCCCTCCTTGATGTCCCGGAACGGATGCCGGCGCGGGGCGGGCTCGCGCGCGGGCTCGAAAATTCCGGCAAGCAACACGACCGCGATGATCGACAACGCGGCGGCGAAGCCGAACGCAGGCGCAGCACCTGCCCATCCAACCAGGACACCGCCCAATGCCGGACCGCTGGCAAACGCGACCGTGCGGGCGAGTTCGATCCGCGCGTTGGCGGCGGGCAGGGATTTTGGCGGCACCAGCGAGGGCACCAGCGATGGGGTCGCGACGCTGTAGACGACCGTCCCGCACACGGCGGCAAAACCGATCAGTGCGAGCAGGTTCAGCGTCAGCAGGTCGAACCAGATCAGGGCGAGAATGGCCAATAGCGCAACAGCGCGTAGCGCCTCGGCGCAAGCCATCAGCCATCGCCGGGAGATGCGATCGGCAAGCAATCCGGCCGGAATGGCGAACAACACAAACGGCAACGTCAACGCGGTCTGAAGCAAGCCGGTTTGTCCCTCGCCGACGCCAAGCAGGATCACCGCGACGATGGGAGCAGCCGCAAGTGCGATCTGTTCAGCCGATTGGGCGGCGAGGTTTGACCAGGCCAGCCGGTTGAACGTCGCCGGCAGCAAGTCGTCGGTGGATTGGGTCATGATCGTCCTGCGATGCGGGCCAGGGCGACATGAAAATCCGATGGCTTCGGCAAACCCACCCGTTTCCCGAGTACGCGACGGGCCGGATCCGGATTCTGAATCTTAGATGCTTTTGCGAATTAGTTGCAACTAGATTGATTAGAGGCTATGTAGTTGGTCTGGAACGGTCTGGAGAGTTGCAATGTCGATCTGTTGGACGCGGCGCGTGGCCGTGGTTGGCGGCCTGTTGGCCGCGCTGGGATTGTCGTCGGGCACGGCGCTGGCGCAGGCGAGTGGCGGAAAGCCCTTCCGGGTGGTGACCACCTTCACCGTCATCCAGGACATCGCGCAGAACGTGGCGGGAGAGGCGGCGATCGTCGAATTCGATCACCAAGCCCGGTGCGGAAATCCATGACTACCAGCCGACACCGCTCGACGTGGTGCGCGCGCAGGCGGCAGATCTCGTGCTCTGGAACGGCTTCAATCTGGAGCGCTGGTTCGAGAAGTTCTTCGACAATGTGAAGGGCGTGCCGAGCGCGGTCGTCTCCGACGGCATCGAGCCGATGGGGATCGCCGAGGGGCCGTATACCGGCAAGCCAAATCCGCACGCATGGATGTCGTCGAAGAACGCGCTGATCTATGTCGAAAACATCCGCAAGGCGCTGGTGAAGCATGATGCCGCCAACGCTGCGACCTACAACAGGAATGCGAGCGCCTATGCCGCGCAAATCCGTGCGATCGACGAGCCTTTGCGCAAGCGGCTCGATACGATCGCTGCCGATCAGCGCTGGCTGGTGTCGAGCGAAGGCGCGTTCAGCTACCTCACGCGCGACTACAACATGAAGGAAGCCTATCTCTGGCCGATCAACGCCGACGAACAGGGCACGCCGAAGCAGGTGCGCCGCGTGATCGATCTGGTCCGCAAGAACAAAATTCCCGTCGTGTTCAGCGAGAGCACGATCTCCGACCGCGCGGCCAAACAGGTCGCGCGCGAGACCGGCGCGCGCTACGGTGGCGTGCTGTACGTCGACTCCCTCAGCGCCGCGAACGGGCCCGTGCCGACCTATCTCGATCTGTTGAAGGTCACGGTCGAGACAATCGCCAAAGGTTTTAATAAATGACCGGTTTTGGCAAATGAACACGATGGCCAGCTCCGCAAGCGCAGCGCCGGATGACGTTGGCGGTCTCGGCGCGAGCATTTCAGTGCGCGGACTGACCGTAACCTACAACAGCGGTCTGACCGCCGTGCATGACGCGTCGTTCGAACTCGATCCCGGCAGCATCTGCGCGCTGGTTGGCGTCAACGGCAGCGGCAAGTCGACGATCTTCAAGGCGATCATGGGGTTCGTGAAGCCCGCCGCCGGCGAGATCAGGCTCTGCGGCCGCCCCGTGGCCGAGGCGATCAGCCGCAACATCGTCGCCTACGTTCCGCAGAGCGAGGAGATCGACTGGAATTTTCCGGTGCTGGTCCAGGACGTGGTGATGATGGGCCGCTATGGCCACATGAACTTCCTGCGCATGCCGTCCCGCGCCGACCGCTACAAGGTCGATGCCGCGCTCGAGCGCGTTGGCATGAGCGATTTTCGCACGCGACAGATCGGCGAACTCTCCGGCGGCCAAAAGAAGCGTGTGTTCCTCGCACGGGCTCTCGCGCAAGAGGGACGGATCATCCTGCTCGACGAACCGTTCACCGGTGTCGATGTGAAGACTGAGACCGCGATCATCTCGCTGTTGCGTGAATTGCGCGCGGCGGGCCACCTGATGCTGATCTCCACCCACAATCTCGGCAGCGTGCCGGATTTCTGCGATCAGGTCGTGCTGCTCAACCGCACGGTGCTGGCGGCCGGGCCGACCGCCGAGGTCTTCACGCAGGCGAACCTCGAGCGCGCCTTCGGCGGTGTGTTGCGGCAGTTCAACCTCAGCGGCGCCCAGTTGCACGACGACGCGGACCCGCGCCGGCTGACCGTGCTCACCGACGACGAGCGTCCGCTCGTGATCTACGGCGATGCCAAGGCGCCGTCGCCTTCGATGCAGCCGGGCGAGCCGAAAAAGCCATGATCTCCGAACTGCTCGTCCCCTTCGCATACGAATACATGCTGAAAGCCATGTGGGTGAGCGCGTTGGTCGGCGGCGTTTGCGCGTTTCTCTCGGCCTATCTGGTGCTGAAAGGCTGGTCGCTGATGGGTGATGCGCTGGCGCATTCGGTCGTGCCCGGTGTCGCCGGCGCCTATATCCTCGGCTTTCCGTTCGCGGTCGGCGCGTTCTTCGCCGGCATCCTGGCCTCGCTTGGCATGGCGTTCGTCCGGCAGCATTCGCGGCTGCGTGAGGACGCGGTGATCGGGCTGGTGTTCACCTCGCTGTTCGCCCTCGGCCTCTTGATGGCCTCGATCTGGCCGACCTCGGTCAGCGTGCAGACCATCGTGCTCGGCAATATTCTGGCGATTTCCAACGAAGACGTGGTGCAGGTCGCGATCATCTCCGCCGTCTCGCTGCTGGTCCTGCTGCTGAAGTGGAAGGACCTGATGATCGTCTTCTTCGACGAGGCCTATGCGCGCAGCATCGGCCTCAATACGGTTTGGTTGAAGGCGCTGTTCTTCACACTGCTGTCGGCCTGCACGGTGGCGGCGCTGCAGACGGTCGGTGCCTGCCTCGTCATCGCCATGGTGGTGACGCCGGGCGCCACCGCCTACCTTCTGACCGACCGCTTCGGCCGGCTGATCGCCATCAGCGTCGCGCTGGGGGCAGGGACGAGCTTCGCCGGCGCCTATATCAGCTACTTCCTCGACGGCGCGACCGGCGGTGTGATCGTTACGCTGCAGACACTGCTGTTCCTCGCCGCCTTCTATCTCGCTCCGAAGCACGGCGTGCTGGCGATGCGGCGCCGGCGGCTGACGATTGCGGGAGCGGCATCATGACCGCGATGCTCGACTGGTTCATCGTGCCGCTCAGCTATCCCTTCATGCAGCGGGCGCTCATTGTCTCGATCCTGGTAGGCGCGGTATGCGCGGTGCTGTCCTGCTATCTCGTGCTGAAAGGCTGGTCGCTGATGGGCGATGCGGTCTCGCATGCGGTGCTGCCCGGCATCGTGGTGGCGCATGTGATCGGCCTGCCGCTCGCCATCGGCGCGTTCGTTGCCGGGCTGTCGTGCGCGCTGCTCACCGGCTACCTGAAGGAAGCCAGCCGGGTGAAAGAGGACACGGTGATGGGTGTCGTGTTTTCCGGCATGTTTGGCCTCGGTCTTGTCATCTTCAGCAAGGTTGAAACCGACCAGCACCTGCTGCACATCCTGTTCGGCAACATGCTCGGCGTGACCGTGCAGGATCTGATCGAGACCGCGGTGATCGCAGGCCTCACGCTCGCCATTGTCCTCATCAAGCGGCGCGATCTGCTGTTGTACTGTTTCGATCCCAACCACGCACGCGCGATCGGCTTGCCGGTGCAGGCGCTGCACTACGGATTGCTGATCCTGCTGTCTCTGACCATCGTCGCCTCGCTGAAGGCGGTGGGCATCATCCTCGTCATCGCCATGCTGGTTGCGCCGGGGGCGATCGCCTACCTGCTCACCGACCGGTTCGAGCGCATGCTGGTGATTGCGACAGCGGTGGCGGTGGGCGCCTCGGTGTTCGGTACGCTGATCAGCTTTCACATCGATGGCGCGACCGGCGCCTGCATCGTCCTGGTGCAGGCCTGCGTGTTCGTGCTGGCGTTCGTGTTCGCGCCGAAGCGGGGCCTGATCGCCGCGGCCCGCGCGTCGCGGCGTGCAACAGCATAGTCGAGCTCAGTCCTGCGGCTCGCGGCCTTCGCGGTCCCTGTCCACACGCAGCCAGCCGCTCGGTGCGAGGCGTTGCTGCGGCAGATAGCGCGCCTTGTAGTCCATCTTGCGCGAGCCATCGATCCAGTAGCCGAGATAGACGTAAGGCAGACCCATCCGCCGTGCGCGCGCGATGTGGTCGAGGATCAGGAACGTGCCGAGCGAGCGGGCTTCCTCGCCGGGCTCGAAGAACGAATAGACCATCGACAGGCCGTCGCTCAGAACATCCGTGAGCGCGACCGCAAGCAGATCCTCGCCGCGGCCGGTGATGCCGGTGTCGATGCCGCGCCGGCGGTATTCGACGATGCGGGTTTCGACGTGGCTGTCCTCCACCATCATCGCATAGTCGAGCACGGTCATGTCGGCCATGCCGCCGTTGCGATGGCGCGCATCGAGATAGGCGCGGAACACGGAATACTGTTCCGAGGTCGGCGCGGCCGTGCGCAGTTCGCTGACCACGTCCGAATTGCGGGCGAGAATTTTCCGGAAATTGCGCGAGGGGCGGAATTCGTTGGCGATCACCCGGACCGAGACGCAGGAGCGGCATTGGTCGCAGGCCGGACGGTAGGCGATCGACTGGCTGCGCCGGAAGCCGCCATGAGTGAGCAGGTCGTTGAGATCGGCCGCCTTTTCACCGACCAGGTGCGTGAACACCTTGCGCTCGTTCCGGCCCGGCAGGTAAGGGCAGGGCGAAGGCGCGGTCAGGTAGAACTGCGGCGTGTCGCGGGAGTGGTGTGTCACCGGGCCTCAACGGACTCGAACTGGTGGACCAGCATCGCCTTGGCGGGCGGCACCGTCAACAATCTAAGCGCGCCAGTTTAAACTCGTCTTAAGCGCGCCGCGATGGCTGCAGATATGCCGTCCACGCCGAGGTGTTGACAATCACGGTTCCGAGCACGAGGTCGTGCAGAAGCTGCCGGCGGCGGTTGAACAGGCCGATCAAGACGATGAACGGCGTCAGCACCGAGATGGAAATCCAGAAAAGCACTGCGTGAACCGCCCCCAGCAGGAAATAGCCCGGCTCGCCGGTCCAGGTGTGCTGCTGCAAGCCCATCACCCGCATGCCGACCGTGGCCGAACGCGGGCCGCCGAGCGACAGCCCGTAATAGAGGATCGCCCAGACCACCGAGAGCGGCGAGACCAGGAAGAACAGCAGCCAGCCAAAGCCAAGCGTGAACAGGCCGAACAGTGCAATAAAGATCACGCCGAGCACGATCGGGATCGCCAGCACGACGAGGTCGATCAGGAACGCGAAAAAGCGCCGGGTGAGAACGCCCTCAAACAGCTCCGGATGGGCTGCGGGATCGAACGCATCGGGGCCGAAGGCGTCGTCATAGCGCCAAGTTTTCTGGTTGCGCCAGGTGCTCTCGTTGCTCGAAGCTTGCGACATCGATGTCCCCTCCAAAAGGACGCGCAGGACATGGCGATGGGGTGACCGGGCCGCAAGTGTCGGCACCGGCTACAGTCCTGTGTGACGTGAACGTGACGTCGTCGCATCGGAACTTCACATCGCCCGGTAAGCCTTGAACCCATGGGTGGCGACGCCCTGGTGGTCTCGTCCCCACCGGCTCGATCTCGCGGCCCCGCTCAGCGGGTTCAGGTCTCGCGCGGTCGCATCGTCGGCCAGGGCGTCAACGACAGCATCGATGCCAACGGCAATGCCCGCACCGTCGGCTGCGGCGAGGGCATCTCGGTCGTCAGCCAGGGGCGTGTGAGCGGTTCGACGGGGCTTCCGGCACGTACATGTGTCGAACGGCTGCACCGGCACCTGGATCGCGCACACGGCGTGACTTATTTCAACCGTAGGATGGTCGTCCGGGCCAAGTTCTTTGCGTCGGGAACGATGACGTAGCGCTCGTTTTCATCGAGGGCTCCCACCAACACTGGCCGCGCACGAAGTTCGGCCAGCGCCGCGGTCGTTGCCTTCATCCACCTGGCCATCTGGTCTGAATTGGCCGTCTCGCCCGGCGAGGTCGTCGCCACGGGCCTTTCGACAAGCGCTGTGCTCACAGGGTGCGGCGGTGGACTCTCGACCAGTATGCAATCGCCTGAATTGCCTAGCTGGGCCGTCCTGATCGCCAGTGTGATGTTCGCCGATCGTTCGGTAGAGAGCAGGCGAGAGAAAACGATGTCAGCGGAGCCGTCCGCTCTCGCCGACACAATGGGCGGGCGGACGAGCCAGCTATCGTCGAGTTGGGCAGCGCAGCGTTCTGCGATCGGAGTACGCGAGACCTCATGTTGCGCGCAGTCACGAAGCAATCGAGGCGTGTCCAATCCGTTGGACGCGCAATTGGGCATCACGGGCTTCGCGCCAGACAACGGTATCTCCCATCGATCGATGCGCACCTCATGAGGTTTGTGCGGGTCGAGGCGCAGTGAAACCAGGCTGGGCTTGTCAGTCGTTCGGCCGAGAACAAATGTAGGATCGGCCCCTTCGTCAAAATCCACGAGCAGGACAACGGGCAGGCCAGTTCCATCGTCGTTGACATGGGACGCGCGGCGCAAGAGTGCCTGCTGCTGATACGTTTGTCCCTGTGCTTCGCCGCGTCGAAGCCAGGCAATGACCGGTGAGTTGATTGAGTTGCCGGCAAGTGCGATCGGACGTGTGACGAAATTTCGATAGCGGTCAGGATCCAATCCGTCATTGCCCGACGCGCGCGGCACACTCGGGTTCGGGCTGCCAGTCAAGCGATTGATTTCGTCCCGTACCGTGTACGGCTCGGGGCGCTGGAGGCGTTTACCTTCCGGCGCAACGGTAATGTCGTGGTGGCAGATCGTGTTGAGCGGCTGCGTGCGTTTTTCATTTCCGCGAACAGGAACAGGTACGCGCTTTTCTTGATTCTGGCAGGTGTGGGTGCGCAACGCTATCAATCGGATCTTACCGTCGGGTTCCAGGCCCGGCGCGGGATGAAGCTCAGAGATGTTGGGATCGGTGTTTTCCCCTGCGACCGGATCATCGTCCTCGCCCGCCAGCAGCTTCGTGTCGTCCGGCTTGCGCCGCTTATCGCCGATCAGAATCTTTCTTGAGGCCTTTGCATTTGGAGACTTCGCGCCCGCGATGTCGCGCGCCTCGCAATTCTTCGGCGTAATGGGACGGGCTCCCTGAAACAATCGCGCCCAGTCATCGATCGTGGCGCGGCCAGGCGCAAGGATTGCAAGATATCCGCCGGTATTCTCCAGGTT
Organism: uncultured Alphaproteobacteria bacterium; assembly: GCA_963774995.1. Classification (GTDB taxonomy): domain Bacteria; phylum Pseudomonadota; class Alphaproteobacteria; order Rhizobiales; family Xanthobacteraceae; genus P52-10. The sequence continues at coordinate 38,388 of CAVZHJ010000029.1, read as the reverse complement.
GTTGCGCCGCCACCAGATGAGCCAGTCTTCGCCCTTGGCGCCACCCGTCTTGACGACTTGCGGTGCGACGCTCAGAAACTCGAAGCCGCCGGGAAGCTCGAAGCCTGTGCAATAGGATTGCGACGTGGTCTTGTGCCAGCCCAGCACGGTAACACGCGTCGCCGCTGGCCTTACTTCAAAAACATAAAGCGACTTCTGATGGACGTCGGCCCATTGCCGCGGAGCATCGGCGATACGATAGACCGTGAACGAATTCGAGCGCACCGGGTAGGGATCAAACTCGAAATACGAAGATGTACAGTCTTCGTCGATGAGATAGTCCTGCCGCGCAATTACACTCTTCGGGAGTTCGCTTGGACACGTTGTTTTCGGTTTGCCGGCAATGGATGGAGGCATTCCGTCGGCACGCTTGAAGTTGTCGCTGCCGCCGACGCGCACGCCCATCAAAACTTTGCGGGCCCGACGGACGCACTTGCTCGCACCTGCGTCCGTGTTGACGAAGCGACAAATGCGATAAGCGTGCTCAAGCAGCAGATAGTCGCAGTCTGCTTGCGAGTAGCCGTATGTTGCGGCGCCATGCCGATAGCAATAGTCGTGAAAAGCGCAAGCTTGCCGCATCTGCAGCGATATCGATGCGAGGCCACCAACTGATGAGAATGCAATGAACTCCACAAACTTGGGGATGCTGCAGCTGAGTTCCTTTCCTTGGCCGCCCACGACCTGAACATCCGCAGACGCATAAGGAACGAAGCCCGCAGTTTGCGGTAACTCGCGATCGAGCGGTGGTCGGGCATTGGAAAGCATCCTATCAGCCACACGGCCAACTGGATCGGCGTGAAGAAGGATCAAGCTTGCAGCGACGGATATTCCCAAGCCAAACAAGACCAACGCGGACGCTGGGTGATGCCGCGCGAGCCACACGCCGCCCGCGAAGGCTTTGAGCTTTCCAAACATGAATTTTCCCCCGCAACCGGGAAAAATCTATTGTATCTGTAGTTGCGTTGGCAACAGAGTTCTCGTTCTGACTGCAGGAAGTGAACTTCTGTCAAGCGAAGCGGTTGAGGGCGTCAGCTTCTCCGCCTTCGCAAAATGTCCGCACCATCGGCTACGGACGGCTGCACCGGCACCTTGATCGCGCACACGGCGTAGTGCCCGAACGGGCGCGCTCTCTTATCCCTACCCTCAAGGCGGAGAGACAAGATGAAGCCTCAACTCGCCTTCAGCTTCTCCGCCGCGGCCGCCGCAAAATACGTCAGCACGCCGTCGGCGCCGGCGCGCTTGAATGAGGTCAGGCTTTCGATCATCGCGCGTTCGCCGTCGATCCAGCCGTTCGCCGCCGCCGCCATGATCATCGAATACTCTCCCGACACCTGGTAGGCGAAGGTCGGCAATCCGAACGTGTCCTTCACCCGCCGCAGCACGTCGAGATAGGGCATGCCCGGCTTCACCATCACCATGTCGGCGCCTTCGGCGACGTCGAGTTCGACCTCGCGGATGGCCTCGTCGACATTCGCCGGGTCCATCTGATAGGTGCGCTTGTCGCCGATCAGCGTCTTCGATGAGCCGACGGCGTCGCGGAACGGGCCGTAGAACGACGAGGCGTACTTGGCCGCATACGACATGATCTGCACGTCGGTCAGTCCGTCGTCATCGAGCGCGGTGCGGATTGCGCCGACGCGTCCGTCCATCATGTCGGAGGGCGCGATGATGTCGCAGCCGGCCTCCGCCTGCATCAGCGACTGCTCGACCAGCAGCGCGACGGTCTCGTCATTGAGGATGACGCCGTCGCGCACCAGCCCGTCATGGCCGTGGCTGGTGTAGGGATCGAGCGCCGCATCGCACAGCACGCCGATGTCCGGGAATTCCTGCTTCACGGCGCGGATCGCGCGGCAGACGAGATTGTCGTCGTTCAGCGCTTCGCTTCCTGTCTCGTCGCGCAGCGACGGATCGGTGTAGGGAAACAGCGCGATGCAGGGGATCGTCAGCTTCATCGCGCGCTCGGCCTCGCGCACGATCTGGTCGACCGACAGGCGATAGACCCCCGGCATCGAGGCAACCGGCACGCGCCTGTTGTCGCCGTCGGTGATGAACAGCGGCCAGATCAGGTCGTCGGTGGTGAGCTGATGCTCGCGCACCATCCGCCGTGACCATTCCGACTTGCGGTTGCGCCGCATGCGCACCGGAAGTTCGAGCGCTGCACCCGTATCCGCTGCGGCGGGGCGCGGCGGGCTGTCCCGCATCTCGATTGGCCGCCCGAATTTGATCGCCATCTGGATATCTCCTGACCAGTGTCGACTGATTTATCACTCCCGCCCGCCAGCGTCACGCCCGGGAACGAAATTTGGCCTTGCCGCCATCATGATTTGATTTTACAGGCGCAAACGGCCACGCGCAGGGCGAACGCATGCCTTTCGAGGACAAATGACCGACCACTCGGCCCCGGAGCAGACGCGCGAGCTCCAGACAGGATCGGTCGCGCCGATCAACTCCGAAGCGGTTGCCGCCGACGATGGCGTCTGGACGCGCCGGCTTGTCATGTATCTGCGCATCATGGCGGGCGTCGCGATGCTGAAGGGCCTCTATCATTGGGGGCAGGTGACGGGCTTCATCGGCGGTGAGGCGGATGCCTTCATCAACCAGCCGGTCGCCTGGCAGAGCGCGACCGTCTATTTCGCCGTGATCGAACTCGTGGCCGCGGTCGGGCTCTGGCTCGCGACGCCGTGGGGCGCAGTGGTCTGGCTCACCTCGATCGTATCGATGGCGGTGATCGAACTGATGTTTCCTCTGATCTACGGCGGCAACTTCGTCATCGTGATCTTCGAAGTGCTGCTGCTCGCAATCTATCTGATCCTTGCGTGGATGGCGGCGATGGAGCGGCCACCGTGAGAACCGCGTTCGGAAAGTAATCCTCATGGAGGAGACGCAGTCGCTCGTTCAACTTTGAAGCGCATTTTCCGAGGATTGGCATGGGCCGTGGTTAGCCACTCCTGAACGGCTTTCTCCACAGGTCTTACCCGGACCTTTCGAATTCGCGGGTACCTGTTCTGGAATGCGACAGGGCACCAGACGAAGCGTGAACATCGGCCGTTCTTGCTCAACGAAAGATGACGAAAACCCCTTGTTTTAAGCGGGTAATCATCGATTCACTGTCTCGAATTCATTTTCTCTTTATGTTGTTGTTTAAGCGGATGTTCAAACGCGACCCTTACGTTGCCCCTATCAGGCGGGACACAAGTTTCGTCGAATAAGTCGATAAAAACGACAACAGGGGAAGTGTCATGATGAAAGCCGTTGCCACGGCCATGGATGCCGCTGAGCGCGACCCGCGTAAAGCGCCGGTGCAGCCTCTTTATCTCGAAGCTTTGACTCTGGTGGAGCGGCTGCACCGCCGCCTGCTCGACGTCATCAAGGATGAGTTCGACCGGCGCGGCCGCTCGGACATCAACTCGGTGCAGGCGTTGTTGCTGTACAATATCGGCGACAAGGAACTGACCGCAGGTGAGCTGCGCACGCGCGGCTACTACCTCGGCTCCAACGTCTCCTACAATCTGAAGAAGCTCGTCGAGATGGGCTTCCTCGATCACCAGCGTTCGCGCGTCGATCGCCGCTCGGTTCGCATTCGCCTGACTCCGAAGGGCCAGGAAGTGCGCCACATCGTCGAGGCGCTGTACGACAAGCACGTCAAGACGGTCGAGCAGGTCGGCGGTATCTCGAACGAGGAGTTCGCGACCCTGAACAAGTCGCTGCACCGCCTCGAGCGCTTCTGGACCGACCAGATCCTCTATCGGCTTTGAGATTTTCAAACCGATCCCGGACGGTGGGGGCTGTCCGGATCGTGTGCGAATAACTCAGGTCAGGCCAAACGGGCCAAGCCGGCGAAAGGCCGGCAGCCCCAATGAACAAAAACGACACTTTGCCCTTCGACTTTGCGCGCCGGTCTCACACGAGGCCGGCGCGTTTGCTTTGCCGCCTGCCATTCCTGAACGGCCGGTCATGTCCGCCTTCAGGTTCCATTCAGGCCGAAATCCCTAATGCCCGCTCCGCCGCCTCATCTGCGGCGAGGGGAATCCATGGACGACGTCGTTGAACGCATCTTGCGAGCCTACGGTTCGACGGATGCACGCGCGCGCGAGAAGATCGCGGGCTACATCGAAAAATTGAGTTCGGCCGGGCAGAGGGACGCGCACGCGCTCGCCGAGTACGGGCTCGCTTACCTGAAGGAGCTGCACGAGGGGCCGGATCGACGATACACGGGTTGCTAGCGCCGTCATCGCGACGGATCGCGTTTACCGTCCGCCTGGGTTTGTGTTCAGAACGAAAGGCGTGCCGACGACGCGCACGGGCTCGAGCTGCTCAACACGCGTCGGCGCTTGCGCGGCTTTCGCGACAGACGGGGTGGTCGTCTCAAACAAGCTGACGATGGCCGTCAGCGCCACGCAGGTGAGCATGACGAATACGAGCAATTCCCGGTCGTAGTCTTCGTTTCTCATGCCGCGAAAACGCGCCGGGCCCGGCACTCGTTCCGGGCGAGGCGAGAAAACGTAGCGATGTCTTAACCTGCGAATCGCTCTGTTTTGCAGAGCCCCGATTCGTTCTTTGCGAACGAAACTGAATCAAAGGTGGAACAAACGGGCGTGATCGCAGTTCTGCGATGATGAAAACGGTTCAGTCGCTGATTCCGCGCATTTCCGAGCGACAGAGCGAGGCGTTGCGCGAAAAATTATCGGACTATGTCGCGGCGCTGCTTGAGAAAAATGCCGCGCGACTGTCGAAGTACGAAAAGCCGCGGCCAGCTCCCGACATTCGAGCCGAATGATCGCCGAAAATCAGGCCGGGAACCCGGCGCGGAACTTGGCGTTATCCAGCGTACAACCGACGGGAAAAGCCAGGAAAACCTATGTCCGACGCAACGCATCACGATACGCCTCGCAAACCGCGCATGAGCTTCAAGACGGCGCTGACGCCGATCTTTTGGCTCGCCGGCGTCAACGCCGTAGCCTGCTGGTTCGTAAGCTGGCTGTTCTGGGACCGGTTCGACTTTTCCGGCACACTGTTCGGGCTCGGCTGCTTCGGCATCGTCGTCGCTTTCTGCTCCTATCTCTACGTTCTGGTCGCGAAGGTCGATCGCAAAAAATGAGTGCGAGCGGCCGCTGTTGAAGCCGGCCGCTCAGCAAATCGTGCATTGTTTTGCCTGCAGCGTGCACTAGAACCGGCGTCGCGCCACAAAGGCCGTGCAACGCCGGGGGGAAGCATGCTCGTCGTCCATCATTTGAATAACTCGCGCTCGCAGCGCATTCTCTGGCTGCTGGAAGAGCTCGGCGTGCCGTATGAGCTCAAACGCTATCAGCGCGATGCGCAGACAAGGCTCGCGCCGCCGGAACTGAAGGCCGTCCATCCGCTCGGCAAGTCGCCGGTCATCACCGACGGCGGCAACACGATCGCGGAGTCCGGCGCTATCGTCGACTACGTGCTGCGCAAGTACGGCAAGGGCGCCTTGCAGCCGAAAGCCGACAGCCCCGAATACGAGACGTACGCCGAGTGGCTGCACTACGCCGAAGGCTCGGCGATGCTGCCGCTGATGCTCAATCTTTACGTCGGTCGGCTCGGCGAGGCGGGCAAGCCGCTGCATCCGCGCATCGACAGCGAACTTGCCAACCACCTCGGCTATGTCGAATCGTCGTTGAGGGGGCGCGAGTGGCTGGTGGGCGGCGCGCTGACCGGCGCGGACATCCAGATGAGTTTTGTCGGCGAAATGGCGAAGGTCGCAAAACGGATCGAGCCGTATCCGAACCTGGCGGCCTGGGTCGAGCGCTTTCAGGCGCGTCCAGCCTATAAACGGTCGATCGACAAGGGTGGGACGTACAGATTTGCGGCGTGAGGTGCTTGCCGCTGCTTTAGGCACCGTGCCGGAAACCGGTTGTTAAGGCTTTGCGAAGCTCTCGAAACCCTTCCGCCGGCCCGCATGCTAGCTTTCGGGCATGATCCAGCTTGTGACAGTGGCCTCTGTGCTGGGCAAGGTCAGGCCCGCACCGGTTATCGATACGCAGGACGTTGCGGCCATTGATCAATGGGCGCAACGGTTGAACGTCTCGCGCGACGATCTGCTGGCGGCGGTCGCCAAAGTCGGCAATTCGATCACGGCGGTGCGCCGCCACCTGCGTTCGGCCTGATCCAGGTCCTGCTTTTTGGCGGCGGACCTGCCGCCCAATCATCAAGATGTTGGATAAGTTGGGCGATTGGGCCCCGGGATTTGGCCGTTCCGGCCCAATATGCTAATCGGCACCGGTCATTCTCGAACGCCAACCCATGCCGCCCGCAGGTCGCAAATGACCCGCGGCGGTGGAGATATTTCCGCCGATGACGTCATACGCCAAGTCCGCCAACGCCTCCGTACCCGGCACGTTCTTCGCGGCCACGCTCGCCGAGGCCGATCCCGAGATCGCAGCGTCGATCAGGAACGAACTCAGCCGGCAGCAGCATGAGATTGAACTGATCGCGTCGGAAAACATCGTCAGCCGTGCCGTGCTTGAAGCGCAGGGCTCGATCATGACGAACAAGTATGCGGAAGGCTATCCGGGCGCCCGCTACTACGGCGGCTGCGAGTTCGTCGACGTCGCCGAGACGCTCGCGATCGAGCGCGCGAAAAAGCTGTTCGGCTGCAATTTTGCAAACGTGCAGCCAAATTCCGGCAGCCAGATGAACCAGGCGGTGTTTCTGGCGCTGCTGCAGCCTGGCGACACTTTCATGGGCCTCGATCTCGCAGCGGGCGGGCATCTGACGCATGGTGCGCCGGTCAACATCTCCGGCAAATGGTTCAAGGCGCAGCACTACACGGTGCGCAAGGACGATCACCTGATCGACATGGATGAAGTCGAGCGACGCGTGCAGGAGGTGAAGCCCAAGCTGATCATCGCCGGCGGTTCGGCCTATTCGCGTTTCTGGGATTTCAAGCGCTTCCGCGAGATCGCCGACAGCGTCGGCGCATATTTCATGGTGGACATGGCGCACTTCGCCGGCCTCGTCGCGGGCGGGGTGCATCCCTCGCCAATTCCGTATGCGCATGTGACGACGACGACCACGCACAAATCCTTGCGCGGACCGCGCGGCGGCCTGATCCTTTGCAACGACGAGGCGCTCGCCAGGAAGATCAATTCGGCGGTGTTTCCGGGCCTGCAGGGCGGCCCGCTGATGCATGTGATCGCCGCCAAGGCTGTCTGCTTTGCGGAAGCCTTGCGGCCGGATTTCAAGGTTTACGCGAAGAACGTCGTCGAAAATGCCAAGGCGCTTGCGGAAACGCTGCGCGCCAATGGCTTCGACATTGTCTCCGGCGGCACCGACAACCACCTGATGCTGGTGGACCTGCGGCCGAAGGGCGTGAAAGGCAACGTGTCCGAGAAGGCGCTCGGCCGCGCGGCGTTGACCGTCAACAAGAATGGCATCCCGTTCGATCCTGAGAAGCCGATGGTGACGTCGGGCATCCGCGTCGGTACGCCCGCCAGCACCACACGCGGCTTCGGTGTTGCCGAGTTCAAGCAGGTCGGCGAGATGATGGCCGAGGTCCTGACTGCGGTTGCGCAGGCTCAGGATGGCAAGGCGCCACTGGTCGAGACCGCCGTCAAACAGCGCGTCAAGGAACTGACGGATCGCTTCCCGATTTACAACTAGCGCAGGCTTTCCAGAGGGGCCATGATCTTGTCCGAAAACCGGTATCCACCTTTCGGGATCATGGCCTGATGCGCTGCCCGAATTGCTCAAGCCTCGACACGCAGGTCAAGGATTCCCGGCCCGCGGAAGACTCTGCCGTCATTCGCCGCCGGCGCGTCTGCGTGACCTGCAACTTCCGTTTCACGACGTTCGAGCGCGTGCAGTTGCGCGACCTCACCGTCATCAAGCGCAATGGACGGCGTGTGCCGTTCGATCGCGACAAGCTGATGCGCTCGCTGCAGATCTCCTTGCGCAAGCGCCCGGTCGACCCGGAGCGGGTGGAGAAGATGGTCTCTGCGGTCGTGCGCGAACTGGAAACCGGTGGCGAGGCGGAGATTTCCTCGGAGGCGATCGGCGAGATCGTGATGGAGCATCTGCGCCAGCTCGACGACGTGGCCTATGTACGCTTCGCATCCGTCTACCGCAATTTCCGCGAGGCAAAAGACTTCGAGGCGGTACTCGGTGAATTGTCCGGTGACGACGAGCCGCGCCCGGCGCAGGCCCGCAAGTAGTGAATTTGCCGCGATTGGCGGTCGATCCGGAATGGCTCGTCCCCGTTTTCGGACGGGACGGCGCGCGGTTTGAAAGGGTAATAGCGTTTGCCCGGGCATGATCCAGTCCGAAAGCCGGTGTCCCATTTTCAGGATCATGACCTGCCGAAACCTGTCTCAGACGAAGCCGTATCAAACCAGTGACGAGTCCCGACGATCTTCGCTTCATGCAGCTTGCGCTGACCCTCGGCCGGCGCGGGCTCGGACGCACCTGGCCGAACCCGGCCGTGGGCTCCATCGTGGTCAAGGACGGCGTGATCCTCGGCCGCGCCTGGACGCACGATGGCGGCCGTCCGCATGCTGAAACCCAGGCGCTGGCGCAGGCAGGCGAGGCTGCACGCGGCGCGACGCTCTATGTCACGCTTGAACCCTGTTCACACCACGGCAAAACACCGCCCTGTGCGGATGCGATCATTTCCGCGGGCGTCACGCGCGTCGTCAGTGCGATGGATGATCCCAATCCGAAAGTGGCGGGGCAGGGGCACGCGCGAATCCGTGCGGCCGGCGTGGAACTCGACGTCGGTATCTGCGCCGAGGACGCGCGTCGCGACCATGCAGGCCACATTCGGCGCATTACCGAAGGCCGTCCGCATGTCACGCTGAAACTTGCATTGTCGGCCGACGAGAAGATCGGCGCCTCGGGGCGCAGGCCGTTCCAGATCACCGGCGAGGAGGTGCGTGTGCGCGTGCACATGTTCCGCGCGCAAAGCGATGCGATCCTGGTCGGCGTCGGCACGGCGCTCGCCGACAATCCGCAACTGAATTGCCGCCTGCCCGGAATGGAGTCGCGGTCGCCGGTGCGCGTGATCCTCGATCGCCACTTGCGTCTGCCGACCAGCAGCTATCTCGCAAAGACCGCGCGCAAACATCCGCTCTGGGTTTTTTCAGGCGGCGCGGGCGAGCCGTCGCGCGCGACGCTGCTTGCCGCCGAAGGTGCGGAAATCGTCCATGTGCCGATCGCCGAGCGTGGCCTTGATCTGCATGCCGTGCTGAAGGAACTGGGGCGGCGCGGCATCTCGCGGTTGATGGTCGAGGGCGGCGCACGCGTGGCAGCGTCGTTCGTCGAGGCCGGCCTTGCCGACGAAGTCTGGCTCTATCGCGGCCCTGTGACGATCGGCGCCGACGGGATTGCGGCGCTCGACGGATTGCCGCTGACGGCGTTGACCCAGTCGCCGCGCTACCGCGTTCGTGCTACCGAGAACTCTGGGCCAGGACACCCTGACGATCTACGAGCGCACCTGATGTTTACCGGCATTGTCACCGACGTTGGCGAAATCGCGGTCCTGAAGCCGGTCGCGCAGGGGCAGCTGCACCGCCTGCGGATCCTGTGCCGTTACGACCAGGCGACCATCGCCGACGGCGCATCGATCGCCTGCAACGGCGTGTGCCTGACGGTCGTCGGATCCGGCGTTGATGGCGGCAGAACCTGGTTCGAGGTCGACGCCGCAGCCGAGACCCTCGGCATGACCACTGCAAGGCATTGGCGTCAGGGCATGCAGCTCAATCTCGAACGCGCGCTGAAGATCGGCGACGAACTCGGCGGGCACATCGTTGCAGGCCATGCGGACGGGGTTGCGACCATCGTGTCGCGCGAGAAGCTACCCGATATGGCCCGGTTCGAGCTGCGCGCACCCCACGAACTTGCGAAGTTCATCGCGCCGAAAGGCTCGATCACGCTGGATGGCGTGTCGCTGACCGTCAATGCGGTCGAGGGCGACCGCTTCACGGTGCTGATCATCCCGCACACGCTGTCGGTGACCACGCTGCACGGCTGGCAGGCGGGGAGCGAAATCAACATCGAGGTCGATCTGATGGCGCGGTATGCGGCCCGCCTGTCGGAAATGAAATAGGCCCGGAAGCCGTATGGCGCTTGGCTTCGCGCCATAGCAGGACTAAAACGCCTGCAATACCGCCGACCGAATGCAGGCCGACCGAACACAAGATGGCGAACCAACAATGGCCGATCCACGCCGCGCCCCGCTGAAGGATCAAACCGACATTTCGGGTTCGCATGCCCTGATCGTCGAAGCGCGTTTCTACGACGATATTCAGGACGCCTTGCTGGCTGGAGCGATCCTCGAACTGAATGAAGCCGGCGTGACGCATGAGGTCATCACCGTGCCGGGCGCGCTGGAAATTCCGGCTGCGACCGCCATCGCCATTGAAGCCTCGGAACGCGCGGGACGGCCCTACGATGCGGTGGTCGCGCTAGGCTGCGTCATTCGCGGCGAGACCATCCACTTCGAGATCGTGTCGATGGAATCCTCGCGCGGCCTGATGGATCTGTCGGTGGCGCGCAGGCTGCCGCTCGGCAACGGCATCATCACGGTGAACACCGAGGCGCAGGCGTGGGAGCGGGCCCGTGCCGACAGCCTGAACAAGGGCGGCGATGCGGCGCGCGCCGCGATCGTCATGATGCGGATCAAGCGTCGCCTGCAACCGCGCCTTGACCAGATGATCAGAGACCGGCATCGCGATGTCCAAGGCCGGTAACGATCCCTCCAGGAAGGCGAACCGCCGCGGAGCTGCGCGGCTCGCGGCTGTGCAGGCGCTTTACCAGATGGATATCGCGGGCGCAGGCCTGAACGATATCTTCGCCGAGTTCGAAAGCCACTGGCTCGGCAGCGAAGTCGAGGGCGAGAAATATCTGCCCGCCGAAGCAGCTTTTTTCCGCGACGTGGTCTCGGGCGTCGTGCGCGACCAGACAAAACTCGATCCGCTGGTTGACGATGCGCTGGCGAAGGGCTGGCCGCTGAAGCGGATCGACGCGATCATTCGCGCGGTGATGCGGGCCGGCGCCTACGAGTTGGAGCATCGCAAGGACGTGCCGGCGCGCGTCGTCGTCACCGAATATGTCGATGTCGCCAACGCGTTCGTCGACCGCGAGGAAACCGGCATGGTCAACGCGGTGCTCGACCAGCTCGCGCGCCGCTTCCGCGCTGACGAGTTCGAGCGCACGGAATGAGCATTTCCCCGTCATTGCGAGGCATAGCGGTTCGAAGAACGGCGTCGCTTCGCTCGCCTATGGCGACGAAGCAATCCAGCGCAGGATGTGCCGCGACTGCCGACTGGATTGCTTCGCTTCGCTCGCAATGACGATCAATTTTGCGGAGCCTTAAGGCATGTCTTCCGGCGAGGACGATCTGATCGCGCGGTATTTCCAGCCGTTGGCGACCGATCCCGGCGCATTCGGGCTGATCGATGACGCGGCGATTCTGAAAGGCGGCAACGACGATCTGGTGGTGACCACCGACGCCATCGTCGAAGGCGTGCACTTTCTCCCCGACGATCCGCCGGAGGCCATCGCACGGAAAGCGTTACGGGTGAACCTTTCCGATCTCGCAGCGAAGGGCGCTACGCCCGCAGGCTTCGTGCTCACGCTCGCCCTGCGCGAGGTGAACGACAACTGGCTGACGCCATTTGCGCGCGCGCTCGGGGAGGATGCGAAGGCGTTTGCGTGCCCGCTGCTCGGCGGCGACACGGTCGCGACGCCGGGGCCGCTGATGATTTCGATCACCGCGTTTGGCCGTGTTCCGCCCGGCAAGATGGTGCGGCGGAGCGGGGCTGCGGCCGGCGATGCCATCGTCGTCACCGGCACCATCGGCGATGCGACGCTTGGGCTTGCCGTGCTCAGGCAACAGGGGGCGCCGGCAGCGGCCGCGCACCAGGCGCTCGTTGCGCGCTACCGCGTACCGCAGCCGCGCCTGGGCCTGGCGTCAATCGTCCGCGACCATGCCAGCGCGGCGATGGACGTCTCTGACGGCCTCGCGGGCGATTTGGCGAAGCTTTGCAAGGCGTCAGGTGTGTCCGCTCAGATCGAGCTTGAGCGCGTTCCGCTCTCACCTGAGGCGCGAGCTCAACTCGCAGCCAAGGCGACGACGATCGCGGCGCTGATATCCGGCGGCGACGACTATGAGATCCTGTGCACGGTTCCCGAAGGCCGTCTCGCCGCGTTCATGGCTGCCGCAAAGCCCGCAGGCGTCGCGGTAACGGCGATCGGCGCGATTCGCGAAGGCGCCGCCCCGCCACGCTTCGTCGGACCGGACGGGCTGGAGGTGACGCTGAAACGCGGTTCCTTTAGCCACTTTTAGGACCATTCGGCCGATCGGGCCTGCCGGCGGCATGGAAAGCAGCCAAATACAGGCCTCTTATTCCCGTCGCGGCGTTGCTTACCCGAAGCGATTTTGGCATGGTCCGCGCCGATTTGGGGGCATCCGCTGATACATTTCAGGGCACGCCCTCGCGTGTGCGCGCCGCTGCTGTTCTAGGCAGTGCGCGATGTCGGGACACATCAAGGGTTTGAGGCAACTTTCATGACAGCTTTGTGGGTGATCGTGCTCTGTGGAGCGCTTTCGATTGTTTACGCCATCTGGGCGACGTCGTCGGTTCTCAGCGCCGACGCAGGCTCGGATCGCATGAAGGAGATCGCAGCGGCGATCGCAGAGGGCGCGCAGGCTTATCTGCGCCGCCAGTATATGACGATCGCCATTGTCGGCGTCGTCATCTTCGCGCTGCTGGTCTATTTCCTCGGGGTGCTCGTTGCGGTCGGCTTCCTGGTCGGCGCGCTGCTGTCGGGCGCGGCCGGCTTCATCGGCATGAACGTCTCGGTGCGCGCGAACGTCCGCACCGCGCAGGCGGCCACCAAGTCGCTGGCCGGCGGCCTCGAACTGGCCTTCAAGGCCGGTGCGATCACCGGCATGCTGGTGGCCGGTCTCGCGCTGCTCGGCGTGACGCTCTATTTCATCTATCTGACGCAGGGCCGGGGCCTTGCCCCGGGTGACCGTATCGTGATCGACGCGCTGGTCGCGCTCGGCTTCGGCGCCTCGCTGATCTCGATCTTCGCGCGTCTCGGCGGCGGCATCTTCACCAAGGGCGCCGACGTCGGCGGCGATCTCGTCGGCAAGGTCGAAGCCGGCATCCCCGAGGACGATCCGCGCAATCCGGCGACGATTGCCGATAACGTCGGCGACAACGTCGGCGACTGCGCCGGCATGGCTGCGGACCTGTTCGAAACCTATGCGGTGACTGCAGTTGCGACGATGGTGCTGGCGGCGATCTTCTTCGCCCAGACGCCAATCCTGTTGCAGATGATGACGCTGCCGCTCGCCATCGGCGGCGTCTGCATCATCACCTCGATCATCGGCACGTTCTTCGTCAAGCTCGGCGCCAGCCAGTCCATCATGGGCGCGCTCTACAAGGGCCTGATCGCCACCGGCGTGCTCTCGCTTGTGGGCGTCGCCGGCGTGACCTACTACCTGATCGGCTTTGGCCCGCTCTCGGGTGTGAAGTACACCGGTCTTGACCTGTTCGAGTGCGGCGTCATCGGCCTCGTCGTCACCGGCCTGATCATCTGGATCACCGAATACTACACCGGCACCGAATACCGGCCGGTGAAGTCGATTGCCGCATCGTCGGTGACCGGCCACGGCACCAACGTGATCCAGGGGCTGGCAATCTCGATGGAGTCGACCGCAGGTCCGGCGATCGTCATCATCGCCGGCATCCTGGTCACCTATGCCAATGCTGGCCTGTTCGGCATTGCCATCGCCACGACGACGATGCTGGCGCTTGCCGGCATGATCGTCGCGCTCGACGCGTTCGGTCCGGTGACCGACAACGCCGGCGGCATCGCGGAAATGGCCGGCCTGCCGAAGGAAGTGCGCAAGGCGACCGACGCGCTCGACGCGGTCGGTAACACCACCAAGGCCGTGACCAAGGGCTACGCGATCGGCTCCGCCGGTCTCGGCGCGCTGGTGCTGTTCGCGGCCTACAACGAAGACCTGAAGTTCTTCATCGCGAACTCCGCGCAGCACAAATACTTCGCCGGCGTCGCTCCGGACTTCTCGCTGAACAACCCTTACGTCGTGGTCGGCCTCCTGTTCGGCGGCCTGTTGCCGTACCTGTTCGGCGCGATGGGCATGACCGCCGTCGGCCGCGCCGCCGGCGCGATCGTCGAGGAGGTCCGCCGCCAGTTCCGCGAGAAGCCGGGCATCATGAAGGGCACCGACAAGCCTGACTACAGCAAGGCCGTCGACCTGCTCACCAAGGCGGCGATCAAGGAAATGATCATTCCCTCGCTGCTGCCGGTGCTGTCGCCGATCTTCGTCTACTTCGTGATCTATGCCATCGCGGGCGGCGGTGCGGCCGGCAAGTCGGCGGCGTTCTCCGCCGTCGGCGCGATGCTGCTCGGCGTGATCGTTACCGGCCTGTTCGTCGCGATCTCGATGACCTCGGGCGGCGGCGCCTGGGACAACGCCAAGAAGTACATCGAGGACGGCCACTACGGCGGCAAGGGTTCTGACGCCCACAAGGCGGCCGTCACCGGCGACACCGTCGGCGATCCATACAAGGACACGGCGGGTCCCGCCGTTAATCCGATGATCAAGATCACCAATATTGTGGCGTTGCTGCTGCTGGCGATCCTGGCGCACTGAACGTTACAGGCGCAGTAGAAACGAAAACCCCGCGGTGCGAGCCGCGGGGTTTTTCTTTGACCCTGTCGTCATTTCGAGCCAACGGGCCCGCGCAATGACGGAGCCCCCTTGCGGATTCGCGCCGCGCTACTGCTTCGAGCCGCCGATCAGGCGGAAGATCGGCGTCAGGTAGCTGATCTCCTGGCCGCTGGTCGGCGTGGTGCGGCTGATGAAGTCGAACATCTTGCCGTCCTGCAGGCCGTAGTTGGCGACGCGCTGCACCTGGCGTCTTTTGTCGAAGTAGACGGCCAGCACACGCTGGTCCGTCACGCTGGTATCGAGAAACGCCACCCGTCGCTCGCTCCGCTGCGAGATGTAGTAGAAAACTTCGCCGCTCAGCGTTGCGACGGTGGAGGGCGTGCCGAGCACGATCAAAACCTGATCCTGGCTGGCGCCGATCGGGATTTGCTCGAGCGCGCCTTCGGGCAGGACGTAGCCCTTCTGGTACTGCTCGGCGCAGCCGGCAAGCGCGGCGCAGGTGAGTGCAAGCGCAATGGTATGGCGCACACGGCGTGTGGCGCGCGCCGTTCCATGCGCAGCCAAATTGGCAAGATCGGCGAGGAAGCCGTTGCTGGTCATGCGTAAACTTAACCCTTCCTCCTGCCGCGTTGCCGCGGCGACGTAGCTATCTTGCCACGGCTCCGGCGTTGGCGTACCCGGCGTGGATCAACGTATAATCGACCTGCGGCGTCCTGACAGGAACCGCTGGTCAAGTTCCGGAAATCCTTGATGCTTTGGCCGTTCAACCGTCCCAAGAACCGATCCGGCCCCGAAGGGCCCACCATTGAAGCGATCTATGGCATGATCGTGGCGCAGGCGCGACTGCCGGCGTTCTACGAGCATTATCGCGTGCCGGACACGGTTAACGGCCGTTTCGATATGGTGCTGCTGCATCTGTGGCTGATTCTGCGCCGCCTGCGCACAACCCAGGGCGGGGCGACGCCTTCGCAGGCGCTGTTCGACCGCTTCTGCAGCGACATGGACGCGAACCTGCGCGAAATGGGCGTCGGCGATCTCACCGTGCCGAAGCGGATGCTGAAATTTGCGGAGGCGTTTTACGGACGCACGGCCGCTTACGACACAGCCCTGCAGGCCGGCGCCTCCGAGCTCGCGCAGGCGCTCGCCCGCAACGTCCTGCTCGACAGCGATGCCACGCATGCCGAGCCGCTTGCTGCCTATGTGCAGGCGGCGATTGCCGGCCTCGACGCGATCGATGAGGCGCGTCTCATCGCGGCCGACTGGGCGTTCGCTGATCCCGTTGTGCGCGCGCGAACCCAGGAGCAGGTGCCGTGAGCGAGAACGCCATGCCCTGGCGCGCGATAGTCGCGGTCGCCGAGATTTCGGAGAGCGCCGGCCTGCATCGCGACATCGAAGCGGGCGACACCGAGCGGCAGCAGATTGCGGCCACTGCCGGCTTGCGCGAACTGCCGCGCTTTGGCGCCTCGTTCGACCTCGTCCATGCCAGTGGCGGTCTCATCCATGTCAGCGGCCGCGTCAGGGCGCAGGTCGGGCAAACCTGCGTGGTGACGCTTGAGCCGCTGACAAGCGAGTTCGATGAGGCGATCGACGTGACGTTTGCGCCCGAGGTGCGGGAGACCGCTGCGGCGAAGGACCCTCACGACGGCAACGAAGACCCGCTGGGTGAGGATCCGCCGGAGCCGATCGTCAACGGCGAAATCGATCTGGGTGCGCTTGCGACCGAATTCCTGCTGCTCGGGCTCGATCCTTATCCGCGCAAGCCGGACGCGGTTTTCGAGCCGCTGGTTCAGCCTGTCGATCCGGCCGATCATCCGTTCGCGGCGCTCGCGGCCTTGAAGAGCACCGATTCCCAGGCAAAGCCCGGAAAACCGGAATCGAAGGGCAAATCCAGGAGCAAATTCAAGGGCAAATGAGCCCATGCGCGCGTCCGGCGCTGTTGTCTCACGCGGTGGACACGGTATTGTCCCGCCCAATCAACAGGCAGGGCGGATTCTGGCCGCTCGCCCCTCTGTCTAAAGGTTTTCGGATCGTTCATGGCGAGCAAGGTTCGTATCGCGCTGGATGCCATGGGCGGCGACGTCGGCGTCCCGGTGGTCGTTCCGGGAGCGGCGATTTCGCTGCAACGGCACCCGGAGACCGAGTTCCTGCTGTTTGGCGACAGCAAGCTGATTGCGCCCGAGCTGAACAGGCATCCCGCGCTGAAGGCTGCCTCGCGCATCATCCACACCGATGTCGCCGTGCGGATGGACGACAAGCCAAGCCAGGCGCTGCGGCGCGGCCGCAAGACGTCGTCGATGTGGCTGGCGATCGATGCGGTGAAGCGGGGCGAGGCGGACACAGCCATCTCCGCCGGCAACACCGGCGCGCTGATGGCGATGGCGCGGTTCAATTTGCGGACGCTGCCCGGCGTCGACCGGCCGGCGATAGCCGCCGTCTGGCCGACCCTGCGCGGTGAATCCGTGGTGCTCGACGTCGGGGCATCGATCGGCGGCGACGCAAAGCATCTCGCCGTGCTGGCGATCATGGGCTGCGCGATGGCGCGCGTGCTGTTCGATCTCGAACGGCCGACGGTTGGCCTGCTCAACATCGGCGTCGAGGAGGTCAAGGGCGTCGAAGAAGTGCGTGGCGCGGCGGAGCTGTTGCGTTCGCTCAACCCGCCGCACATGGACTTCATCGGCTTCGTCGAGGGCGACGGCATCGGGGCGGGCGCAGCCGACGTGATCGTCACCGAAGGTTTTACCGGCAACATCGCGCTGAAGGCGTCCGAAGGCGCGGCGCGGCAGATCGCGGAATATCTGCGCAGCGCGATGAGCCGGACCTGGCGCTCGCGGATCGGCTATCTGTTCGCCCGCCAGGCGTTCCAGGCGCTGCGCGACAAGATGGACCCCCGCAAGAACAATGGCGGTGTGTTCCTCGGGTTGAACGGCATCGTCATCAAGAGCCACGGCGGCACCGACGCCGAGGGCTTTGCGTCGGCGGTGGACGTTGGCTATGACATGGTCCGATACGATCTCCTGACCAAGATCAATCAGACACTCAACCGCGACGGCGGCGCGCTTCAGCTCAGCCCCCGCGTTCAGGAGGCTATCTCGTGACTGTTACCCGTTCGATCGTGCTTGGCTGCGGCTCTTACCTGCCCGAGCGGGTCGTCACCAATGCCGAACTCGCAGCACAAGTGGACACCACCGACGAGTGGATCGTCCAGCGCACCGGCATTCGCCAGCGCCATATCGCAGCCGAAGGCGAGTTCACCTCGCATCTGGGGCTGAAGGCGGCGCAGGCAGCGCTTGCCAATGCCGGCGTGGATGCGCAGTCGATCGACCTGATCATCCTTGCGACCTCGACCCCCGACAACACCTTTCCGGCGACGTCGGTCGAGATCCAGCATGGCCTCGGCATCAACCACGGCGTGGCCTTCGACCTGCAGGCGGTCTGTTCGGGTTTTGTGTTCGCGATGGCGACCGCGGATAATTTCCTGCGCTCGGGCTCGCACAAGCGCGCGCTGGTGATCGGTGCGGAAACCTTCTCCCGAATTCTCAACTGGGAAGACCGCACCACCTGCGTGCTGTTCGGTGACGGCGCCGGCGCCGTCGTGCTGGAAGCGCAGCAACAGGAAGGCGTGACCGCCGATCGCGGCGTCCTCACCACGCATCTGCGTTCGGACGGCCGGCACAAGGCCAAACTCTATGTCGACGGCGGCCCGGGATCGACGAAAACGGTCGGGCATCTGCGCATGGAGGGCAAGGAAGTCTTCAAGCATGCCGTCGGCATGATCACCGACGTGGTTTACGACGCCTTCAAGGCCACTGGCACCACGGCAGAGGATATCGACTGGCTGGTGCCGCATCAGGCCAACAAGCGCATCATCGATGCCTCGGCGCACAAGCTGCATATTGCGCCGCAGAAGGTGGTGCTGACGGTCGACCAGCACGGCAACACCTCGGCGGCCTCAATTCCGCTGGCGCTGTGCGCTGCAGTTGCCGACGGGCGCATCAAAAGAGGCAATTTGATTCTATTTGAAGCGATGGGCGGCGGCTTCACCTGGGGTTCGGTGCTGCTGCGTTGGTAGGCAGCGGCTGCCGACTGCCACAATGTCGACTTGACGATCAAGCTGCGTTTGGACGCTCAGCGATGTTGACGGTAGCGTGTTAAGCCCTTAGCGTCAGGCAAGTTTTCGCCGTGAGTGGGGCAGGCGATGTCGGGATCCGGAAAGACAGTCACAAGAGTTGATCTGTGCGAGGCGGTCTACCAGAAGGTGGGCCTGTCGCGGACAGAGTTGTCGGCGTTCGTCGAACTCGTGCTGAAGGAGATCACCGACTGCCTTGAAAAGGGCGAGACGGTGAAGCTGTCGTCGTTCGGATCGTTCATCGTGCGCAAGAAGGGACAGCGCATCGGACGCAATCCGAAGACCGGAACGGAGGTTCCAATTTCTCCGCGCCGGGTTATGGTTTTCAAGCCGTCGGCGATTCTCAAGCAGCGGATCAACGGACAAGAGGTCGACGCCAGCGCGGAGGACTAGCTGGCGATTGGGGCATGACCACAGTCGCGCCCGGAAAATGGGAATACGCGGGACTTTGATCCGGCGTCATGATCCAGCGTCGCTGGATCGGGGATGGGCGAGCAGTAGTTGGGGGGCGGGCCTTTGGACAAGGCGCCGGACGCGTTCAGAACGATCAGCGAAGTTGCCGACGACCTCGACGTGCCTCAGCACGTCCTGAGATTCTGGGAGACGCGTTTCGCCCAGATCAAGCCGATGAAGCGGTCGGGTGGCCGCCGCTACTACCGGCCCGAGGACGTCAACCTCTTACGCGGCATCCGCCACCTGCTGTACGGGCAGGGTTACACCATCCGCGGTGTGCAGCGCATCCTGCGTGAGCAGGGCATCAAGACAGTCCAGAACTGGCAGACCGGCGCGATCTCGCCGATGGCGCCTGTGCCGGACGATGAACCCGATCACGAGGAGATGCTGCGTAATGTGATCGACGAGGAGATGACCGACGATTTCGAAGCCGGCGAAGGCGAGGACATGGGCGAGGCCGGACCGCACGAGTTGGCGTCGGCCGCGATCGCATCCTTCATCGATGCCGCGCGGCATCACCGCACGCCGGGCCCGCAGAGCCTGTCCGAGAGCCTGACCGAGACCGCGCAGCTCGACCAGCGCAACGTCGGCAAACTGCGCACCGCACTCGATGAGTTGCTCGAATGCCGCCGCATGCTGGACGCGGCGATGAAGGCGAACTGAAACGGGCGAGGTAGCGAATGGGGAGTGGCGAATAGCGCACTCCATTCGCTACGCCCTATTCGCCGTTCGCCTCTTCGCTCAGCAATATCCGAAAAACCCGCAGGCATAAGGCAGGCGCGTGTAGGTGTCCGTCGCGCTGCCATAGTACGGCCGGTCGTAATAGGAATTGGGGTTGCCGTAGTAACCCGCGACGAACGGCCGGACATCGATCCGCGGCGCAAAGCCGAACACGGGGTAATCCATGTCGCGGTGGTCGTAAGCGCGGGCCTCATGCGGCCTGGCAAAAACCGCTCCGAGCCGGGTCTGCGGCGGCAAATCGGCGGCGCACGCGGTTCCGGCAATTGCGATGGCAGACAAGGACAACGCGATGGCGCGCAGCATGGCCGGATTCCCCTTTGATTCGGGCATCATACCGGAATGTCTTTAGCGACCATTAACCGGGCGCGGCCCACGCGCGGCTTGCGTCCGAAGCCGGATTTTCCTAAGCCATCAACGCCGTTTTCGGCGTCGGAGCGTGGCGCAGCCCGGTTAGCGCACTTGTCTGGGAGACAAGGGGTCGCTGGTTCGAATCCAGTCGCTCCGACCATTTAAGCAACTGTTATCGCTGGATAATTTTTCCCGTAGCGATGCCTCTCGGATCCTTTCCGGCTGTCGTATCGCCACTGTGTCGCCACAGCGGGCGGGCGCACGCTTGTTAAGCTCGACGTGGTGTCCGGGGCCGGTGATCGGGGCAGAACGTCGAGAAAGGCCGTAGAGCTTGTTCGCACCCTCGGCACGAATTGCGCGCTCCAACAAGTTGCGAAATACTCAAGGCGGGTCTGGGGAGATTTGTCATGCGTAATCTTGCAATCGCGGCAATTGTCGCGACCACGCTGGCTGCTTGCTCGCAGACGGTGACGATGTATCCAGTTCAAGGTCCACTTGCTGCCCAGCGGCCGTTGCCGGTCGTCACAGCGAAAGCAGACGGCATCACGGGGAATACCGGCAACCTGACTATGATTTTCCGGGCAGGAGAATTTTGCCAGGGCAAGTGGTCTTCAGCTGCGCCCCAACAAATGAGCATCACAAGCGCGAGCCTCTTTACGACATATGGGCCGGTCGCAGGCTATGCAGTAACGGCAGGAAACGTACCGGGTGTAAATCGCGGTGAGGCGTTTGTTGCTTGTGACAGAGGCACCACCATGCAGGTCGAGTTCTTCACCGGCAGCGGAACGGCCAATGGCTACGGGGTTGCAAAGGATAGCGCCAACAACGTCTACAAGTGATCTTCTGACACTCGCGACGTCGGCATTCAGGACGGAACGCGGCAGGTACAAACGTTGCCGGCAACCTCGCGCGTGAACAGTGCGGTGACCTCGTAAAATGCAGACCCTCCTTGCGATCGCCGCCGTCGCTATATTTCTGGTCGTTGTTGTTGTTGGCTGGTTTGCCAATGCCATTGATTTATGGAGGCTGGATAGAGCGAAGCAAAAGGCGGCCGAGGCGAAGGCGCGTGCTGAGAGAGAAGCAGCGGACAAGAAAAGACTTGCCACTGAGAGGTCTGCTCAGGAATTGGCCGAGATCGAGACGTTCAGGTTCCAGAATCCAACCCGCTTCCTGAATGTCCCGAACGAGCAAGCATACCAGAACGTGTTTGCATTGCTTGACGACTTCGCGAGTGAAGCGAACGCATTACGGCCTGTACCGCCGGTTCAATATGACGATCGTTTCACCACCATCCGTTTTCCTTCAGCGCAATTCGCGCTTGCCAGGCCACGATCCTCGGAAGGCACTGACTTTGTCCCTCAGCAGGTCATCATTCCGCTTGGGGCGCCGCTGAACGCAGTTGGCTGGCAATTGCAAGGAATTTACGAGCGCGCTGCTGGCAGGTGGCCATTTCCAATTCCGCCCCCACGGCTGGAGTGGGAGCGTCCTCGCACGCCAGAATTTCCAGACGTGGCAATCCCAAAGGGCGGTGGAGTTGCAGGCTTGTCTGGGTTCGCAGCGATATGCCGGTCGACCTATCGGACAAACTTACGAAACGCGCCCTCCAGCCTGAGGCGCATCGTTTGTCGAACTTGAATCAGCTGACCAAGCGTCTCGTCACGGAGTTCAACGCGAAGCATGAGGCCGCGAAAGAGGCTGCTGAACTTCGAGACATCTATCTTGCAAATGTTGAAGTCAGACTTAAAGAAAGTCGGGCCGCACTTGATGAAGCCTATAGACAAGTAGTAGCTCAGTTTGAGCGAGCGGAATACGATGCCACCGCAGACTTACGCAGGGTCCGTGCAACTTATGGGCAAAGGACCGACAGCGGAATACAGGATCATTTTGAACTGGCGCTCAGGGCAATTCGTCTTCCGATTCCAGATGAGTGGCCTTGGCAAATCTTTTTTGATCGCGAGGAGCGGCTGATCCAGGTCAATCAATGCGTACCGGCGCTGTCCGACATCCAAGTAGTGCGAGCAGAGAGCAAGAGGCCGCCAGCGAAAAAGGACATTGAGTTTGTGCGGCGGCATCTTATCCCAGCGGTGGCAATCAGCATCGGACATCAGATCGCAAAGAATGATCTCTCTGACGACCTCGACACGATCGCCGTGAACTGTTGGAAGCGCTACCACGAACGCTCAACCGGACGTTTGCAGGATGCGTTCGTTGCGGAGCTTTCCGCGAGCAAGAAAAGTCTGGTTGAACTCAATCTGGACCGAGCAGATCCTGTGGAGGCTTTTCGGGCACTGAAAGGGACCTTTGCCTATAGCGACCATGATGTAATTCCGATCGAGCCGCAGATCGGCTGGACAAGGATGACGAGCGATTTGTGGCTGGACGGGACGTGCTGGACGGCATGGCTCAAGGCCAAAATTTGGCTGAAATGGATTGGCAAGATTTCGAGCACTTGATCCGAGAGTTGTTGTCAAAAGAATACGCAAGTGACACATCAGAGGTGAAAATCACGAGGGCGAGCCGAGACAGAGGCGTTGATGCGGTCATCTTCGACGCCGATCCGTTGCACGGCGGCAAAGTTGTGGTGCAAGCCAAGCGGTACACCAACATCGTTGACGTCGCGGCCGTAAGAGATTTATTTGGCACGGTAGTGAGCGAGGGTGCGAACAGAGGTATCTTGATTACCACAAGTCATTTCGGTCGTGATTTTTACGATTGGGCCAAGGATAAGCCGTTGACGTTGCTGAACGGCCAGAACTTGCTGTCGCTGCTTTCCAAGCATGGATATGCGTTCCGCATCGCTATGCCTTGAGAGCAAATGAAAATGCCCTGACGTAACTGGACGCGCATGAGACGCGGCGCATGAGACGTTGACACAATGTAAGCTATTGGCAGATCGCGCTATTTGGTGGTCAGGTCGCCTTATGACCGATTTGTCTCGCTAACAAAAAACTTGAGTTACGCCCTCCTCCCTTCCCCGGGCAGGGCATTCCCTGTTCCGATCTCATTCAACCGGCCAGAGTCCGTCGTGTGTCGGTGGTGGTGTGAGTGGTGGTCCTTCCCTGGGGAGTTGCGGGGAGGAAGAGGGCGCAGGCGGGAAACGAATAGGGTTCGTGCCGTCCAGCCACGCGAAGCGGGGATGGCGGTGCCAATGTTGAGCAATCGCTTCTGCCTATCGTCCCTCACCCGAGATATAGAGGTGGTGATGGAAAATGCACCACGACCGTAGTGCCGATCTCCATCACTGGAGATTTTGCTTTGTAGTGCCGTTTTCCGTCACTGGTGAGGTGGCGGTTTCCGACACTGATCTTCTCGGCTTCCCTTTACCCTTATTAGACGCCCGACCGCTATTTGATCCTGATGTTCGCGTCCTTGATGACCTTCGC
The DNA here is from genome assembly GCA_963774995.1 of uncultured Alphaproteobacteria bacterium. Classification (GTDB taxonomy): domain Bacteria; phylum Pseudomonadota; class Alphaproteobacteria; order Rhizobiales; family Xanthobacteraceae; genus P52-10. The sequence continues at coordinate 14,630 of CAVZHJ010000029.1, read as the reverse complement.
ATACTTCTCCGCGTCGGCCGCCACGAGTGCCTGAAGCTCGGCCGGCGTCATCGGATCCATCACCTGGGTCATCTGGGCCTCGAGCGACTTGCGGACGGCGGGATCCTTGAGAGCCGCGTTGATACCGCTGACGATCTTGTCAACCACCGGAGCGGGCGTGTTCTTCGGCGCCGACAGTCCGTACCACGCGACGACGTTGGTTTCCGGATAGCCGAGTTCGGCCATCGTCGGCACGTCGGGAAGCTCCGGAAGCCTGCTCTTCGCAACGACGCCCAGCGGCCTCAACTTCCCGGTCTTGATGTGGTCGATCACAAGGCTGGGCGACGCGATCGAAAACTCGATGCGGCCTGCCAGCAGATCCAGCAGGGCCGGCGGCTGCCCGCGGTACTGGATCTCCGCAAGATCCAGTTTCGTCGCATTGAGGAAGATCGACATGTTCAGATGCCCGGAAGAACCCGTGCCGCCGTTGGCCACGTTGAGCTTGCCGGGATTGGCGCGGGCGTGGTCGATGAACTCCTTCATGTTTTTTGCCGGGACGCCGGGGTGAATGACGAAGACCCACGGCACCCAGACCATGCCTCCGATCGCGACATAGTCCTTCTCGCTGAACGTGACGTTGTCCTGGATCCGGGGATTGGCGACCATCGCCGGGCCATAGAAGGTCCACGTGTAACCGTCAGGCTTGGCGCGCGCGGCCAGGTCCCAGGCGATGTTGCCGTTGGCGCCGGGCTTTGCCTCGATCACGATCGGCTGTCCCCACAGCGCGGAAAGCTTGCTCGTGACGACCCGCGTCACGTTGTCGACGATGCCGCCGGCAGGATACGGCAGCACGATGTGCACCGGCTTGTTCGGGAAATCGGTCTGGGCATGCGCCAGGGACGCAAGACCGGTTGCGGCAAGCAACGTCAGACAGGCAATTCGCAGGCTGCGCATTTTCCTCCCCCTCTTTTTTGCAAGCCAGCATACTGAAGTTTCGAGCCGCGCAAAGCACATTCCTGTGTATCCGTCTGGACGGCAGGGAGGGGTAGCCACGCGGCCGTCCGGACGAGGGCGGGAGCGGGGCGAGACCATGCGGGGCGTGAGTTGGCGGGGCTGCGCGTTGATCAATCGCCCGCGGTGTATCGTTCCCTACCCGAAATATAGAGGTAGTGATGGAAAGCGGACCACGGCGTAGTGCCGGTTTCTATCACTGGAGATTTCGCTTGGTAGTGATGTTTTCAGTCACTGGTGAGGTGGCGGTTTCCGGCACTGGATTTCGCGGCTTCGTTTTGCGCTTATTGGAGCGAGCAACGTTCGCAATATTCTTCGCGTCCTTCGGAGTCTTAATGCGCCTCCAATCCTCCGACGCCGGGGCGGCTTCTGTATGTCTGTAGGTCAGGCGAAACTTATTTGGAACGCGATACTCCGCATTCCCGGCGCGCCCTCGCTCGGTGATTTCCAGAAAGCCAAGGGCCTCACACTCTCTCATCGCAGGCGCAATAGCATGACGATGAAGGCCGTATTCAACGAACTGATCGAAGGTCACCGGCAACTTGCCGTTGTCCTTGCCGCCATGTTGCGCAAGCTGATCTCGACTTATCGAGGATCCGGCGAGCCGACAGACTGAGGATGCGGAACGCAGGTGATCGCAGCATTTCGATCGTGCGAGGAGCCCACTGACCGACGAGTTTGGTGTGCGGCGGCCGCCGCAAGCGGCCGGCAGACCCCCAGAACCCCCCATGGTCTACACCGGGCTCTGCGAGGATTTCTTGGACTGCGGTCGGACTTCGGACCGGGTGGAAATCGTTCCCCGGATCCATGCGTCGAGATCAATGCGCCTGTAACGGATCGCCCGGCCGATCTTGAAGAAAGGCGGGCCGTCACCCGTCAATCTTCTTTTGCTCAGGGTCGAGCAGGACGATTTCAGATACAAGGCGGCCTCGCGCTCGGTGAGGTTGCTGTCTTTTTCGTAAGACGAGGTAACTTCGCCGGGCAAGCAGCCGCGGGGTGTTTGGAGTTCGCTGGAATTTTTCATTGTCCTGGCCAGGTTGTGCATCTGCCAGGGAAGTTTTCATCAAGGAAAACACCCCTCGACAGATGTCGAGTGGAGTTCCTCAATGATCCCGTCAATCGTTGAGTAGATGAGAGCTTGTATTGTCATCCTCGGCCGCTGCGCTTTCAGCAGGGCTGCGATTGGTCCAACGGGCGGAGATCACTCTGCTGATGATTTTGCTTTTTCTGTGGCACTGAATTTCCTCGCTATGCTCGGCAGTGGATAACTCATCCCGGTGCTGCCGCGCCCGGATAGCTTGCACGCGACGCTTATGACCCGGCAAGTCTCCGCTCGAGGAGGTCGCCTATCTGGTCTGCCGCAACCTTTTGCGGGTCGATCGCCAAATGCGCATACTTGCTCGTCGTCTCCAGATTTTTGTGGCCGAGCAGTTTCGCAAGAATGGGAAGGCCCAATCCGCTACCGACAGCGGTTGCCGCGAACGAGTGTCTCAAGTCATGGAGTACATCGAGAGGCTTGCCGTGGGAAGCCTGCGGCGATTGCAGCACATCGAGGCGCTGATCGAGAGCTAAAACGCCGGTAGCCGCAGTATCGAGGAGCTGTTCGGAGAGTTGGTGAAACTTACCCGCAACCTGAGCGAAGAGCAGCAGCGGCACTAGTCACTGGCGAGAGGCGATCATTTGCTAATCGAGTCCGAGGCGACGAAGACGCTGCACCCAACGCTCATATTCCTTGTCTCGACCATAAATGGCGTCATGAACGATCCGCGCCACCTCACTCTGTCGTCCGTCAACTGGATAAGAAAAACGATTATACCCACGGCTTTTGAGCTTCGGGTTCGAGAACAATTCGTAAAGAGCCTCGAAGGCTGCGTCCGCCTCCGACGAAATTTCAACTTGTGTCGCCGCACTCTTTTTGAGCCCTCGCCTTGTTTTGGAATCCTTCGGCTTGGCCATTCAGTTCCCCGCCACGAACAGCACCCCATGGTGAAGGGGGTGCAGAAAATTTGGATTTTGAGCAAATGACGCAATTCTGGTCCGGATTTCACGAAAGGGTTTGGAGACGAACATTCGTAGGCTTCGACATGTCGAGGGTGTCGCGATTATCGACTGAGTTTCATTAGTGCGTCGCGTACCTAAACTCATTGCCCGGCCCCAAAGGGTGGGCCAGCCTACCGGGGCTGTTCGTCAAGTTCTTCCTTTGAAAGCGAGTCCAACAGGAAACTCAGCTTGCCTACTGCGCAGCTCGGCTGAATCTCATTATTGTTCGCGGAACCACAATTCCTGAGAGCACGCAAATTGTGAAAACAGCTATTCCAGTCAACCCAAAAACATAGAACGCTTGGACATCCTGCACCGCAGCGTTTGCCCACATTTCTTGCGCAAGAGATTGAAGCCTCGGAATTGCGACCCAGAAAGCGCCGATCGACACTCCGAGGCCAATCGAATACGCCGCAAGCCGCCAAAGCATGCGCACGTCACGCGCCCATATTGCAGTGATTAAAGGTGCCTGGATTAGAATGAAGAGGTGCAACACGGGATACTGTGATCCTTGAATGCCAATGGCTCCGATCGCCAAGAGAGCCAGGACCCCTTGAACGACGATCCCTATAACTGTGAGAACCAGCTTAAGAAGAATTTTCATGAATAGCTTCACTCCAGCGTGCGATGGAGGGACCAGGCAGGGTTTCCCCCATTGGAGGCACCTTTTTGTAGAGAATACTCCGTGGTGAAATACTCTACAAGATCGTGCTCTCCGACGTATGGAGATACGCGACGTATTGGCCGTCAATCTAAGGAAGCACCGGCGGACCCAAGGTCTGTCACAGGAAGAGCTTGCTCATCGCGCTCGTATCGATCGCACGTACATCAGCGCACTTGAGAGAAGCCTGTATGCCGCAGGCATCGACGTCGTGGACAGGCTCGCGCACGCGCTCGGTTTAGAAGCAGCTGATTTGCTCCAACGGCCGCCTGCATCGGCACGGCGCCGCAAGCACCTTTGACGCAAGGTGCAACGCTGGCCGCGAGCGGCAATGGGTTTTGATCCCAGCAGCAAAAGACCAGTCTGTGCAAAAATCATGATTTTTGCACAAATCGTTGACGTCGGATTTTTCAGCGCCTATTCTGTGCAAAATATACGTGCGAAAAGGAGGCTTGCATGGCGACCTACGGCTACGCGCGCGTGAGCACAGATGGACAATCGCTCGCGGCCCAGATCGCGCAGCTGCAAGCGACCAAGTGCGTTAAGATTTTTCGCGAGAAGATAAGCGGAGCTCGATCCGACCGTAAGCAGCTTGCCGCCTTGATGAAGGCTTTGACGAAGGGTGACATTCTAGTTGTTACTCGCCTTGATCGATTGGCGCGCTCCACACGCGACTTGCTTAATTTGCTTGCAGCGATCGCAGAAAAAGGAGCTGGCTTTAAGTCGCTGGGTGATAGCTGGGCCGATACAACTACTGCACACGGTCGGCTGATGTTGACGGTGTTGGGAGGGTTAGCAGAGTTTGAGCGCGAGCTTATTCGGACGCGCACGGGGGAGGGCCGCGAACGCGCAAAGGCGAGAGGCGTTAGGTTGGGTCGTAAGCCGAAACTTACGATCCATCAACGTAGAGAAGCATTGGCTCGTCGTGAATCCGGCGAAGTACTTAGCGATATTGCGCGATCTTACGCAGTTAGCCACAGTACCATCAGCCGATTGCGGGCTACCGAAATCGCATAGCCTTTAAGGTGTGTGGCTCCTACAGCGTGGGCGTCATGGCGAAGTACAGCAGCATGCCTGCGCAGCCCGTCAGCTGCACGATCGAGTAAACTTGCCGGTTCGCCGACATCGAGGCCATTCGCTAAATTGCGAGTGCTTCCAGCAGGCGGCCAGCGACATTCTTGTCATCCAGGTAACCTACAATTCCATGCCGGTTGTCGGTTCTATTTTTCACGAGTCCATAGTTCTGAATATCAGGCACTGTCCGTCGTCAGGCACTTTGAGACACGTCAGGCGTTTCGAGAAGGGAGGCTCTGGCTCATCAGGGTTAGAGTTTAAGCGGCCTGCAGTTGATGCTGCAAGCGGCGGTTTGCGATGGTGGCAAGCTTGATGCGTTTGCGTTCTGCGAGGATTGTCTCAGCTCTCCCGAAGTAGACGTCAGCCGGCGTGAGGTTTTCGATGCTCTCATGATAGCGGACGTGATTGTAGTGTTCGACGAAGGCGTTGACCTGCCGTTCGAGATCTCCGGGCAGATAGTAGTTGTCGAGCAGAATACGGTTCTTCATGGTCTGGTGCCAGCGCTCGATCTTTCCCTGTGTTTGCGGGTGATACGGTGCTCCGCGTACATGCTGCATGCCCTTGTCTTCGAGCCAATTGGCCAGATCTCCTGCAACATAAGAGGCGCCATTGTCGCTCAGAAGCCTCGGCCGGTGCGCAACGGTGATGTGATCAAGGCCCGATGCCGCGAGTGCCAGGTCCAGCGTGGCCGTGACGTCGGAAGCGCACATGGTGGGACCAAGCCTCCAGGCCACGATGTAGCGCGAGAAGTCGTCGAGCACCGTCGACAGATAATACCAGCCCCAGCCGATGATCTTGAGGTAGGTGAAGTCGGTCTGCCAGAGCTGGTTGATCGCGGTGGTCTTGTCCTTGAACTCGTTCGCCGCCTTGATCACCACGTAGGCTGGGCTGGTGATGAGGTCATGCGCCTTCAGCAGCCGATAGACCGAGGCCTCGGAGACAAAGTACTGTCTCTCGTCGGTGAACTGCACCGCCAATTCCCGCGGCGATAACTCGGGAAGCTCCAGCGCCAGGTCGATGATCTGGCCGCGGATATCGTCCGGGATGCGATTCCAGACGCGATCCGGCCTGGACCGGTGATCTGCCAGCGCCTCGGGCCCACCTTCTTGGTAGCGGTCATACCAGCGATAAAACGTGGCTCGCGGGATGCCGAGTTTGTCCAGCGTGCGCCTGGCCGGAAGATGCGACTGCTCGACCAGTTCAATGATCTCGGCCTTCTCGGATGCAGGATATCTCATGCCTCGTCCTCCCCATCCCCGTTCATGCTTTTTTTAAGCAAGCGATTCTCCAGGGTGAGATCGGCCACGACCTCCTTCAATGCGGTGGCCTCCCGGCGAAGGTCCTTCACTTCGCCGGAGGTTGCGGCGCGCGCCGTATCGCCCGCCAATCGGCGTTTGCCGGCCTCCAGGAACTCCTTCGACCAGCCGTAATACATTGAGGCGGCGATACCCTCGCGGCGGCACAGCTCGGAGATATTCTCCTCACCGCGCAGTCCTTCCAGCACGATGCGGATCTTCTCTTCCGCCGAATACTGCCGGCGGGTCTGACGCCGAATGTCCTTCAGCACTTGTTCTGCAGGCGCTTTGCCCGGTCCGGATTTCTGCTTCATCTTCGCTCCTTGCGGCTACGATGAACCAGAAATCCTCCCTTCGTGAAGGCCCTCAATTTGTCTCAAGGGTGCTGACGGGGAACAGTGTTACTCGTAAGAGGCCCCAACCCTGAGCCAGCATTGGACAAAATGGAAATACGTCGCCGCGACGGCGGTCGGATGTAAGCCGGCGAGCCAACATTGCGACGTCGAATAGATGAATTTGGAGATCACCTCGCATGACGTCGTCAACCGAGCGAATACCCGCAATTAGGTCTGCTTGTGAGTATGCGTATGCCGCGTAGAGGCCAAGCGTGGGATCGGCACTTTTTCCCATGCGTATGCTGTTTCCAAAATCAATTGCCTTGCGATTGATTGTTTCGCGCTCCCCCTCAATGCGAAAGACCCCAAATTGAGCCGCGGTGGCGACTGTCGAACGCAGGCGGTCAATTCGGACGTCTGGCGAATCGCTACTCCGGAGGTAGCTCGCACTGTTTAGACTTCCGTCGGCAACAATCAGACTACACACGAAACCCCGGAGCGCGGCGAGCACGACGCCCGAGCCATCCTCAAACCTAATTGCGACGCTTGCAGCGGGCGCATTTTGGAGGTTCACCTCTACTAGCGAGACGGCCCCGCTACCGCGCCGAATTTCAGCGGTCGCATTTGGCGCAGTATAAACTTCAACCACGTGGGCGCCGGCTATTCGGAAGCCCGTGAAATTCCGAAACCGTGCAGAAAGCATATCGACGGGATCTTTGGATGAGAATGTCTCGAATGAAATCTCCTCCTGAGCCTTAGAGAAGCCCAGTTCGACCGCATCCGTCTTGGTTGCAGGTCGGGACAAATAGTCAGGCCGTGACGTCCCGGGCCTCAAGTCGGCGCCCGCAGAGGCTAGCTCTACGAGAGCGACGTCTCGGATAGTTGGGCGCAAGGAAATCGTATTTGTAGAGGGCACTCGAGCTCTGACGGGAGCGATAAATATTTGATCGGAAGAAACAATTAGAGCGTCGGGTTTCTGATGAAGTCGGAGTGCCTTGGCTTCGGCCCGCTTTACCACCTCGCCTTCGAGGTAAATCTTCAAGTTCCTGTTTGGTAATACACGAACACCATCAACAGTTCTTACAAGCGAATCTACAGGCTCTTGAAATGCACTTAGGAGGCAAGAGGTGAAAATTCCCTCAAAAATGGGCGCGCTCTGTGAGATAGGGATTTCTGCTGCTGCCTGTCCGGGAAGGGCCGCTAGAAACTGATCGACGTCAGGTCGAACGTTTCGGCTGATCGCAGCATTAGGAAATATCAGGCTGCCGCGGACGCGGCCAGCATTGATGCTATCTGGCGTTGACCGGCACGCATCCGAAATGAATACCACGCTTCGAAATCGCGGATTCACGCGCAAGGACGACACTCTCTGTCAGGCTAACTGCCTCGTTTGGATTCTGAGGGGCATTTGAGAGCATCCAATATTCGTTGAAAGCGTTCAGGAAGCCATGACCTGAGAAATAGACCACGAGTTGGTCCAGAGTACCCCGATCTACAAATTCTGCGATCGCCTCGAATAGCTGGTTAGCTCTTACCTGCCCTCTTTCATCGGTAAAAAGCTTGGTCTCGAACCCTTCCGCCGCGAGCCATGCAGCCACTGATTTAGCGCCCAACGCTGCGGCGGATAACGCAGGTAGTTCTCCCGCTTTGTTCACCCCAATAACAACCGCGCCCCTCACAGACCTACGGACAGGCTGAACAAAAGCGGGAGTCGCCATCAAGATGCCGGCGCTAATGATGCCTTGGGAGATGAACTGGCGACGCCGCATAAGGCTCCTCCTGTACAATCTGGACGGGAGGGCACCGTATCACACAATTGCAAATCAGGCGACCTGCCTGGTATGTTGTGCGCACCGTATCGAGTTTACCGGACGAGCGGCCCTAAACGTTTCAGGATCGGTCAGCTCCCAGCGGGGCGGCGGACGTTGTCTGCCGCAAGGTCCAATTTGTCTAATGCGGGGCGCCCTAATTTCGGCGACGCGCCACCTTACTTCGTTAATTGGGAGCGAGCAGCGTATGGCCAGGGCTGGTGAAATGCGCACGGGCTCGCCTTCAGCGCTCGATCTCTTTCAACGATTGATGTCCGGTGACGGCGCCGATCTGGTGCGGCGTTGCATCGCTCTCTGCGAGTTGTGCGGACGTAAATTTCCTCACTCCATGCGCGGAACAATGCGGAAGTCCGGCCTGCCTACACCAGTCCTTGAACTTGTTGCCGAAACCGTTGGTCGTGAACGGCTTGCCGAACTCGGTCACCAGGAACGCTGCATGCTTTGACGGGAAGGCGTCGATGCTGGCCTGCAAGTCGGGGTGAATTGGAATATCCATGTCGATCGGCGCGCGCTTGTCGTTCTTACCCTGCCGGTACTTGATGCGACCGTTCTTGAAATGCTGCGGACCAAACCGAGGAATGTCCTCGCGCCGGCCAGTCGTGTATGCATCTACTTTTACCGCTACCGTATTCGCCGAGGAGGATGATCTTCTTCCCCTCACGTAGTAACTCGGCAACTTCGGAGGGACCAAGAGTGCCTTTACGCCCCTCGACGTTATATCGAACAGGAACATATTCGGTTTCGTCGGACTCTCCGGTGAGTGGATTAACCGAGCTGCCAAATGGGGCGGCCAGCCTACCGACGCGGTAGGTGTCGAAGTCAAAAAATAATTTAGAAAACTCATCAATGGAGAGAACTCGAATATGATGTGGAGAGCCGGCGTCTACCATTGCCTGCGTAACATCGCCGTTCACGACGCAGAAACATGTTGCTAATGTCCTCGTCGAGAAAGCTGCGGCCTTAGCAGTGACTAATTTTCCGACGTCCTCTCGCACCTTTGCGAGTGTCTTGTTTTCTGTAATCTCAATGAAGTTATGGATTTCGAGGTCAAGTGCGACGACACCGTCTAAGTTGACGCCGCCAACGCGCTTGGGTACGCATGGCCAATTCCATATATAAGCAGCAGTATCGCGAACACGGGCCTCGAAATCGGCCCATTGCTTTTCGCCATCCTTATGCGCGTGTCAGTACCGACGGACAGTCGCTCGCAGAACAGCTTGCACAACTCCAAGCCGCCAGGTGCAATAAGATTTTTCGCGAAAAAATTAGCGCCGCTCGCTCGGATCGGAAGCAACTTGCCGCCGCGGTAAGGGCGCTAAGCCAGGGCGACATCCTGATTGTGACACGTCTCGATCGTTTAGCGAGTCCACCCGCGATTTGTTGAACGTCCTTGGGGCCGTTTCGGAAAAGGGAGCCGCCTTTAAATCGCTTGGGGACGCCTGGGCTAATACGACGACGGCCCACGGCCGGCTGATGCTTACAGTGCTGGGCGGATTGGCTGAATTTGAGCGCGAATTAATTCGTTCGCGAACCGGCAAGGGGCGTATTCGGGCGAAGGCGAGGGGCGTTGTTCTTGGGCGCAAGCCGAAGTTGACCCTCCATCAGCGACAGGAAGCGATCGCTCGCCGCGATGCTGGAGAGATGCTGACCGACATCGCCTGCTCATACAATGTCAGCCACAGCACCATTAGTCGTTTGCGCATGATCGAGGCCGCCTGAGTTTACAAGAGCGGCAGCCTTCTTCGGATGAAGCTTCCCTGATCTGGACGGGATCGCGATGGGGCGTTGCTTCCGCCGACCCGTCGTCAGATGCGGATTGTCCTTCCCCCGAGACGTCAATGCTGACACGATGAACGTCAAGAGTACCCGAAGAAGACTCGAAAAAATGGGAGAGGGAACGATGAACCGTTTAGCAAGCGCGGCCCTGGTCTATCGTGGCATTGCTCGCGCCGGCATGTGTCAGCGAGGGATGGGCCCAGACCTATCCGGACAAGCCGATCCGCCTGATTGTTCCTTTCGCTCCCGGCGGCTCGACCGATCTCACAGGCCGGATCGTCGGTGAAGCGATGGCGAACATCCTCAAGCAACCGGTCGTGATCGAAAATCGCCCAGGCGCCGCCGCAACCATCGGCATCGACCTGGTGGCGAAGTCGAAACCCGATGGCTACACGCTCGGCATCAGCGGCGTCGGCGCTACCGCGATTGTGCCGCTGATCGATCCGAAGCTCCCTTATCAGCCACTGCGTGACCTCGACATCATCGCCGGCCTGGTGGGGATCGACGCGGTCGTCGTCGCGCGTCCCGACCTGAAGCAGAACACCATGCAGGAGATCCTGGATTTCGCACGGGCCAATCCCGAGAAGATCAGCTACGGCACTTCCGGTGTCACCGGGCCGGGACATCTGAGCATGGAGAACCTGTCGCAGCTTGCGAAGGTCAAGATGATCCATGCGCCGTTCAGCGGCGACGCTCCCGCGCTCACGGCGGTGCTGAGCGGCGACATCAGCTTTGCGATTGTGGCGGTTGCGTCCGCGACGCCGTTTCTCACCGACGGCAACAAGATGAAGGGTATCGCGGCTGGCGGACCAAAGCGGCTCAAGATCCTGCCCAACCTGACCACGATTGCCGAGCAGACCGGGTTCAAGGACTTCACCGCGTATGCCTGGAGCGTGCTGGTGGCGGCAAAGGGCACACCGCCGGAGATCATCGACAAGCTCAACAAGGCGACGAACGAAGCGGTGGGGCGGCCCGACGTGATCGCGAAACTGGACAATCTTGGCCTGTCGACCATGCCCGGCGACATGAAATGGGCGCAGGATTTCGTCGCCCAGGAAATTGCCAAGAACAAGCGCATCATTGAGACGACCGGGATCAAGCGGGAGTAGGGCAGATCAGCAGATCGCGCGGCCAACCCTTTGCGCGTGTTGAATGCGACGCAAAACTCTAACGCGCGCCTTTCAGGTTGCAAGATGTTGAGCAAGTGACGGGCGTCCCCTTGTTACATTTCATGCAAACATCCGTGCACTGTTTAAGATCGTTGGGGTTGTATTGTTTATAGAGCGTTGCCGCGCACGAATTGGTTGAATTGGTTACATCGCTTTCGGAACACTGGGCGATTAGTAAACCTGCGCCAATCAACACAACGACGCTTCGCATGAAGCTCTCCGTCGAAACGCCAAATATGTTTCAAAGATTGGAAGCAAAGCGGTTTGGCAACAAGCCAGAACATGAAAGGTTGTACAGCTTTCGTTGTGTACGTCGGTTATCGCTTACCGCATCAATGAGATTATTGCCGTCGCAACATAAACACCCGCCGGGGTGCAGGATATTGCCGCCTTGACCGCTACCCGGCTTTCAGGCCGGCCTGTCCGCCCAGGGATAAAGCCTGTAGCCGACGAAGATCGATTGGTCGGAAATGTCGTTGCCGAGTCGCTTTGCCAACAGGGTTCCGATGTCGGAGATCGCAGGCTTCTCCGACCACTCTGACAGCACCATGTAGGGCGGCCGATGCGAGACATGCTTCGGCCCCGCCTTTGTTCGCCTGGCCAGCCGGACCCGTTTTGCGCCCGCGAGCAAAATGCGTTCGGCTTCGCCCGCGTCGAGATAATCGAGCAGCGCCTGCGGGCCGGTTTGCGGCGCGTCGAAGCGATCGACGCAAATCCAGTCGCAATTGAGCAAGGGCCGGGAATCCTCCGGCTCGGGGGCGACATAGAGCTGCGCATAAATCGAGTGCGCCTTTGCCGTCCGGTTTGCCAGCAGCGGACCGGAGTAGGGATCGTTCGCCGACACCGCACGATATTTGGCCGTGTCAAACACATCGACCGTATTGATCTCGTAGAGATCGAAGATCGACATATCGCCTTCGATCGCCCGATAGGATGTGCAGACCTCAAAGCCGATCTGATAAATGTCCGGCGCGTGCCGGTAGGCGTACCAGTCGAAGAACGGCTTGATCTGCGCCTCGGGCAGGTCGAGCTCGGAGGTGTAGAGTTTTCGCGACGGATGATTTTTTCTTCATTTCTTTGTCCAGGATTTGCCGGGTCCCGCTGCGTTCGCCGCTGTCTTGCATCATCGCGCAGCGGCTGCCAGTCGTCGTCGACGTCGGAGATCTCACTCGAGCTTCAGGTTCAGCGACTTGATGAGGGCGACCCAGGCCGCTGCGTCCTCTTCGACGAATTTGACGGTCTCGGCGATCGACGTGTGCGGGATTTCGGCTTCCGCCTGGGCCAGGCGGTCCTTGTAGGGCTTGCTTTCGATCGCAACGGTGATCGCCTTGTGCAGCTTTTCCAGGATCGGCTGCGGCGTGCCGACCGGCGCAAAGATGCCGTACCAAGTGTAGGCGCTCATGTTGACGCCGCCTTCCTTCCAGGTCGGAAGGTCCGGGGCGCCGGCCGCTCGCGCATCGCTGCCCATGGCGATCGCCTTGAGCTGTCCGGAACGAACGTTGGCAAGGCCGGTGCCGGCGCCGTCGAACATGATGTCGATGCGCCCGCCGAGCATGTCGAGCGTCCCGGGTGCGCTGCCCTGATAGTAAATCGCGGTCATATCGAGGCCCGCGGTCTTGTTGAACATCTCTCCGGTCAGGTGCTGGGCGCCGCCCATGCCGTGGGTGGCCCAGTTGATCTTGCCGGGATTGGCCTTCGCATGGGCGATCAGCTCGGCGAGGGTGTTCGGCTGGAAGCTTTTTGAGGCAACCAGGACATAGGGGATTTTTGCGATCAGGGTGATCGGTGTCAGCTTCTTCGGATCGAACGTGAGACCCTTGATCGTCGCCGGCGCAATCGCCGTCGTGCTCGCGGCAGCAAGCAGCAGCGTGTAGCCATCTGGCGCCGACCGCGCGACTGTCTCGCCGGCCAGGGTGGTGGCTGCGCCCGGGCGGTTCTCGACGAAGAAGGGAGTGTTGAACTGCTCTCGGAGCGACTCCGCGATCAGCCGCATGATGATGTCGGATTGCCCGCCGGCGGGGTAGGGCACCAGAACCCGGACGGCTTTGGTTGGATAGTCTTGCGCCTGCGCGACCAATGCGCCGGCCAGCCACATTGCAACGCCGAGCGAGAGCGAGCTGAACAGTCTGAGATTCCGCATCCCATGCCTCCATGGTGCCCGAGAGCGAGCGGCACTCAGTATGACGAGGGCTCTACCGGTTTGTGATTTCAATGTAGCGTGGCTGCATTGCCGCAGACGCGGAGCTGGCTGGCGTTCGCCCGGGACTAGCTCGCGATCTGACTTTTCGCCGCTCCTCCTCGCTACCTATTGATCATATGTTTGCATATCTCCCGGCCGCACCATTTTTCAGAGCGGCAAACACGCACTTGCGAACACGCCGTCGGCCTACGAGAACAGCATCGCCGCGCCGCAGGCCGGTGCGCTTCGACAGTGAATTGCGAGTTCATGCGCTACTTTCCTGCCATTCGTTTGTTCAGTATATCGAGGTGCGCATTTTGAGCAAATGCCTTCGCTTCTCGTATGGACTTACGAGAGGTTTTTGCGACCAATCTTCGCAGGCTCCGACATGCCAAGGGGCTGTCGCAGGACGACCTGGCTTATGAAGCCAAGGTCAGCTGAAGCTATTTGAGCCAGCTAGAGAAAGGGGCGTTTCATGCGAGCATCAAGATTGTCGGCAAGCTGGCATCCGTACTCCAGGTAGAGCCGGCCGAGCTCTTGAGATTACCCCCTCCCAGTAAGGCAGGACGCGCCGTCGTTGAACTCCTCGGCTCAATCCCCCGAGGAGATACTCAACCACCTCATTAAGTCTCGGGAATTGTTGTTGAGCGGTCATCGGGCGCTGTTAGAAACAATGAAAGTAAAGTACCTCGGGATGGCATTCGGCATCTAAAGCGCTGGCTTTTGGCACCGCAAAAAGCTGCTGTGTACGATGAAGTCATAAGTTTACGTCTCGCAGCCTCCTTGGACCCGGAGCTTAAATTGCTTGGCGGAGCCGTAGAGACGCACGTAGATCAGATCAGGCTGCTGTCTATCATCGATGGTGTGAGTGGTGAGATAAAGGCCGCGACCGATAACTCCGCCAATAGAACCGTGGCGGGATTGGGATGGTCAGGCGTGTGATTGGCGAGCGGTGGATGCCAGAACGAGCTTTCTTTGCGATGGGTAGATGATTGGCTTGGCGAGCTGAGAACTCGTACCGATGCCCCAACAAATCCCTTTCCCCTCGAAGTTGGCGGCGAACAATAGCTGTACTCAAGACGCGATCTGCGCGGGCAGTTTCATTGCTTCTTCCAGGGATGGCCCCCGTCCATGATCGCGACCAGGTAGAGGAAGCCGCGCCGCATCGGGATGTAGGTCACGTGGGCACCACGCCCATGTTGTGGACGACAGAATGATGTACGAGGTCAATTCGCCGCACCAGCCGTCGCAGTGGCCTGAGGTCGAATTTTTTGTTGGGTGA
>CAVZHJ010000028.1:0-132487 GCA_963774995.1 uncultured Alphaproteobacteria bacterium | reverse complement strand
GCCCCACCAGATGCGGTCGCGCAACCCTTCCGAATGCGGCTCGATGCGCAGCAGCCCCGGCGGGTTTGGAAACATCGGGCTGGGATTTGGCTGCGCAAAGCCGTCGCCGCGCAAGAGGTCGAGGAAAATCTCCGCATGGCGCCGCCCCATGTCGGCATGATCCTGGCCCTCGGCGGGTTGATAGCCGAAATACCGCCACCCCTCGATCACCTGTTCGGGCGATCCCCTGCTGATGCCCAGCTGCAACCGCCCGCCTGCGATGAGATCGGCGGCCCCGGCGTCTTCGACCATGTAGAGCGGGTTCTCGTAGCGCATGTCGATGACCGCCGTACCGATCTCGATCCGGCTGGTCTTCGCGCCGACCGCTGCCAGCAACGGAAACGGCGACGCGAGCTGGCGGGCGAAATGATGCACCGGAAGTACGCCCCGTCCGCGCCGAGTTCCTCCGCCGCAACGGCGAGGTCGATGGACTGCAGCAGCGTGTCAGCGGCGGAGCGGGCGTGCGATTGGGGCGAGGGCGACCAGTGGCCGAACGAGAGAAATCCGATCTTCTTCATGCGCGCAGTGTATCATTCTTCAGCCTGGTTTGTGCATTCCCGGTCATGGCCGGGCTTGTCCCGGCCATCCACGTCTTTCAGCGTGGCGATTCTGCAAAGACGTGGATGCCCGGCACCAAAGGCGGAAGCGACGCCGTTCTTCGAACGGCTTTGGCCGGGCATGACGGCGGAGGGGCTGGTGCAAGCCAATGGAACTGCGCGAAGCATCGCCCCTTACTCGATCGGAATAAACAGCGAATGCCGCAGCGCGCCGTTCACGGCCTGCGACAGGTGCCCCTTGCCGCTGATGTCCTCGACCAGGATGATCTCGCCCGGCCCGATGATCCGCGCCTCGCCGTCGCTGGCCGTGATCTTCACGCCGCCGTCGAGGTTGACAATGTACTGGCGGCGCGGGGCAGGATGCCAGTCCACATTGTAGTTGCCTTCGGTTCGCCGGAAGATGACGCCGGTTGCCGGCATCTTCTTCGACAGTTTTGAGACCCCGCGTTCTTCGACCCATTCAACCTCGATGTCGCGGAAGTGCGAACTCGCCCTTGGCGTCCTCGTAGAGATTGTGAATGCGCATTTTGAAGTCCTTTGCGGAAGAGAGCAGTTTCTCCGTCATGGCCGGGCTTAGCCGTTCAAAAAACGGCGTCGCTTCGCTCGCCTGTGACCCGGCCATCCACGTGTTTCAACGCGGCCGACATTGTAAGAACGTGGATGCCCGGCACAAGGCCGGGCATGACGGCGTGGGGGGTAACTGGCCTCTCAGACATGATAGTGTCTGACGACGCGGGCAGGGAGGACCACATGCTGACAGTTCATCATCTTGGAAAATCGCAATCCGAACGGATCGTCTGGCTCTGCGAGGAACTCGGTATTCCCTATGAGCTCAAATGCTATGCCCGCGCGCCGGTGCTTGCGCCTGCGGACTACAAGGCGCTGCATCCCATTGGCGCGGCACCGGTCATCACCGAGGGAGACCTCGTGCTGGCCGAGTTGGGTGCGATCGTGGACTACATTACATCCCGGTACGCGAATGGCCGTCTCACGCTCAGCTACGGCCATCCTGATTTTGCCCAGTATCTCTACTGGTTTCACTTTGCCAACGGCACGCTTCAATCGGGCATGGGACGCAACATGATCCTGAACCGGCTGAAACTCGCCGCCGATGACCCGGTGCTGCTCGCCGCCAGGGGACGGGTGGACAACGCCTTCAATCTCGTGGAAGCGCGCACAAAAAACGCCAGATACCTTGCGGGCGACGAGTTCAGCGCGGCCGACATCATGATCGTCTTCTCGCTGACCACGATGCGCTACTTCCTCCCATACGACCTTGCGGCGCTGCCCGGCATTCGCGACTATCTGACACGGATCGGCAGCCGTGACGCCTATCGCCGGGCCATGGCAAAAGGCGATCCCGGAATGGCGCCGCTGTTGTCGTGATGCTCGTCGCGCCACGTCCGAAAGTGACTCTTGCGGAACTCGATCCTGAATCTGATGGCTGACGACAACCCGACCGACGAGATTTCACGGATCGAAGCCCGGCTCGAGGAGCTTGCCGAGGTCGCCGAGCGATGCCGGAAGATCATTCTGGCCTCAAAGGCGGCCATCGGCATCGGCGTCGCATTGCTGCTCGCCATGATGCTCGGCCTCTTCGCCTCCAGTCCGGTCGCCATCGGGTCGCTTGCCGCGGTGCTGGGCGGCATCGTGTCATTCGGATCGAACGTCAGCACGTTGCGACAGACGACGGACGCCATGACGACCGCCGAAGCGCTGCGTTCGAGCCTGATCGACGCGATCGACCTGCGCGTGGTCGGCGACAGGACCTCCGCTCGCCTGGATTCAAACAGCGCCACCCTCCATTGATGGTCGTCATGGCCGGGACGGTGGAGACACTGGTGCAAGAAGACCCTCCTCCTTCAGGGTGAAGATTTCTTTCTCAGGCCGCCGTCGGCGGTTGATGCGCCTTCAGGAACGTTCGTACCCGGTTGATTGTCCGTGCCTTCAATTCCGGCGGGTCCTTCCACGGATAGACCGTCACCTCGGCATTTGGCGCCAGCGACGCGACGTCGACGCATGTTTGGTACGCGTGTGCCGGGGTGTCGTCGGGCAGAACCAGCATCGGGGTCTGGCAGGAGCGCACAAAGTCGCGCGACACGCTGTACGCGAAGTCGGGTCGGGCGCGATAAAGGTTGTGCAGGTACGTCTCGATGCTTTCCATCGACACTTCGGGCGATCGGACGCGGAACTCCCTCGCCCAGACATCCCGGCCGGAATTGTACATCACGTCCGGATTCTCCGGCCGATGACCGATCGGCTGGCTCAGCACGGCCGGCGACGACGCGCTCCGGAGCCCGCTCCATCAGCTTCAGCGCAAAGGAGCCGGCGATACAGTTGCCGAAGAAGAGGAACTGGCGGATGCCGAGATGGTCCATCAGGCCCAACTGGTCGTCGGCGAAGGCGTTCCACGGGTCGTCGAGCGGGACCGGACCCGTGGATTCGCCGCCAGGAGCGTTACGCTGGTCCATCGTGATGCAGCGGAAGTCGTCCTTGAAGACGTCCATCACGTTGATCACCGCCGTCTGCCAGTTGCTCATCCGCGAGTTCAGGCCTCCGCCCGGGATGGCCAGCAGCGGGAAGCCGGAGCCGGCCTCCTGGTAACGGATGCGCACGTTGCCTTTTTCGTAGAACCTGAAAGTGCTCATAAACGACGCCTTGTTTTACTTTTGGACGCCAAGATGCTGCTTGCCGATAATCGTTGCAAGAGGCGGCCATGGCGGGAGGGCATGTCGGCGTCGGCCACAAGTCGGGCAGTGTGGTTTGCCGTGGTGCGAAGTCACGTGATCGGCATCAGTTGCCATGTCATGGTCTGCGTCGACAGCGCGTATGGTACATGCGCTGCCGATCACATGATGTTCGGTTTGCATGATCTGAAACCTATCGGGTGGTGACTGTCGTGGACATCATTTACTGGCTCATCGTCATTGTGGTGCTGGTCGTCCTTGCTCTCGCCGGCGTGCTAAGGCCAACCGGCCTGGCAGGCCGCACGCGAGCGCAAGACGAGGAGGATCGCAACCGCTCCATTGCCGGGAGATGGCTCAAGAAGCAGGATCGCAAGTGATAGCGAATTCGGCTGGACAGGCGTGGCTTCTGCGTGGCTGATTGATCTGACGCCGTGTCTGTTGCTGGCACTTGTCAGACGCGCCTCGTCGAGCTGACGACGTCTGTTGACGGGTGGCCGGCCAGACCGGACATGACGAAGCTGTGCCGTCACTTCCGAAATGCCTCATCCCGGACCGGTGACGCTCTTGACCGGTGGATTCGACCGGATACGCTTGACACTCACTTCCCTCGGCACGTTTCAGGGGCGCATCATGCAGGTCTACAATGTGGTCAGATTCAGGGTGAAGCCCGGCGAGGAGGTCGCTTTCCTCGATGCGCACCGGAACGGAAAAGCCAAATGGCCGGGGCTCGAGCGCGGTCTGATCATAAAGACAGGCGAGCAAACCTTCTGCCTCATCGGAACGTGGTCCAGTCAGGAAGCGATGGTCGCTGCACGACCGGCAATGATCAAGACGCTCGACAGCTTCAGGTCGCTCCTTGAGGATCAGGGCGGCGGACGCGGTCTGACGGATGCCGTGTCGGGCACTGTCGTACTCGATCTCTGAAGCCTCGATACCCGGAACGACACCTGAAGCGGCGCTTGCCAGGCGCAGCTGCGCCGACCGACGAACTATTTCCCCGCACACGCCTTCGGCACGGCCGCCATCAGCCCCTTCTGTGCACCGAAGAGGATCGTGCCGTCTTGCAGTTGATGCGCCAGGAAGCCGGGATCGCGCGGCACATCCACAAGCCTGCCCGTGCTGGAATTGGCGCTGCTTACGGGGGTGAGCCGGATCTTGCCGTTCTCCTCGTGGGCGGTGAAGAAACTTCGCTGCGCGCCGATCAGCACGCGGCTGCCTGCGATCTCGCGCATCATGAAGATGTAGCCGGTCTCGTGGTCCGCGATTTTCGCGAGGGCAGGGCTCGGCTCCGACGGGCGAACCACGAACAGTCCGGAGAGCGCGCCGATGAGAACCGCGCCGCCCGGCAACTCGTGAAAATGATACGCATTCGAAGTCGTCTGGTAATCGCCCGCACGGGTGAACGTGACCTTGCCGTCCTTTTCTCGCGCGACGAACCATCCCGGTGCGGAGGAAAAGAGGAGGCCGCCCGGCACGGCGATCATCCGGTCGGCACGCGGCGCATCGGGGCCGCTCACGTGCGCAAAGGCCAGGTTGCCGCCGGCGCTGTCGGCGATGAACCATCCGTTCTCCGTGTGCAGCAGCATGCGGCCGGCGGCAAGGTCGCCCATGGCGCCGACGAATTCCGTCGTCGCATCGCCGAACGGGCTGACGGTCACGGCGCCCGCCTGTTCGCGCGCCAGAAACCATCCGGCCCGGGCTTCGATCAGGAGCCCGATCCCGGGCAGGGAGCGCGTCGTGCGCGAATAGCCGGTGTCGGCCTTGCCGGCCGGCGCGAGCATGGCTTTCCCGTTCATGCTGCGGGCGATGAACCATCCTTTCTCCGCGGCGATCAGCACCGAGTTCGGAGAAAACTGCATCATCTCGTACACGCGTCCGGTGTCGCCTTCGACAGGCGTGACAGTGACGCCGGCCGCCGCGCCCTTTGCCAGAAAGGTGCCCTTCGCGGCGCCGACAAGCGCGCCGGAGCCCGGCAGATCGTGGAAAGCGAATACGCGCTCGGTATCGGACGGGACAGCCGTCACATTGATTGCGCCGGATACTTCGCGGCCGAGAAACAGGCCATTGAGCGCCCCGATCAGCGTGCCGCCGGCGATGTCATGCGTTGCGGTCACCGGGGCGAGGTTGGCGCCCGTGGCGCGCGCCAAGGCTATCTGACCGTCGCGCGTGCGGGCGAGATAAAATCCCTTCTCGGCGCTGACGAGGACGTCGCCGCCCGGCAACGCTGCGGTGTGATGGACCGATCCGATTTCCCGATTGGCCGCGCTGACACAGAATTCGTGGCCACTGGCCTGACTGTGCGCCGCTGCGACGAGGCTGATGGTGAGAAGGACTGCAACTGCGCCGGTCGGGAAAACGTGCCTTGCCGTCAGTAATGCCAAGCGCGAACGCATCGGTCACCTGTCTGATTGCCCATTTGCTGCGGGCGTAATAATGCTTTCGATGGAACACGCGATCAAGCTGGAAACCCGATGAAACTCTACAATGAAAACTATCCTGCGCCGAATCCCCGCAAGGTGCGCATGTTCCTGGCGGAGAAGGGATTGCAGGAAAACGTCGAACTCGTGCACGTTCCGATGAAGGATCGCGCGCACAAGGCGCCGGATTTCCTCAGGCTGAATTCGCTCGGTCAGTTGCCCGTGCTGGAAACCGACGATGGTCATTTCATCTCGGAATCGATTGCGATCTGCCGCTATCTTGAAGAGCTCAATCCGTCAAAGCCGTTGTTCGGAACGACGGCGCTCGACAAGGCGATGATCGAGATGTGGATCAAGCGAAGTGAATTTCGCCTCTGGGCGCCGATGAGCCAGGCGTGGCGCAACGATGACCCGCGCACCGAGCACGTCGTCAAGGTGCGCTTCAAGGATCACGGCGCGTACAGCCGGACACTGGTTGCCGACGCCATGAGCTGGATCGATGGTGAACTGGGCGATGGACGCGCGTTTCTCGCCGGGAACGAGTTTTCCATGGCCGATATCGTTTTGCTGTGCGGCGTCGATTTCGCGAAATTCGTCAACATGCCGATCCCGGCCGGGGCTGCGAACCTTAAGCGATGGCATGCCGCCGTGTCGGCGCGCCCGGCGGCGCGGGCGTAACGCTTTGACCCCGGATGAAGATCGAAGATGTCTCCGTCTCGCCGCGCGCGCTCCGCACCATTCCCTCACGCCGAGGAGCGAGGGTTTGCCTCGGCGCCCCGCCCGAACAGGATGATGGCCGCAGCGCCTGCGTTGAGAATGGCGGCCATGACCATCGGGATCGCATAGCCGCCCGACGCATCGAACAGCGCGCCATAGAAGCTCGGTCCGATCGCGGTGCACAGGCCGATCGGCATCGCGGCCAGGCCGTAGACTGCGCCGAAGGAGCTCGCGCCGAATTCCCGTCGCACGATGATGGATGGCAGCGTGGTGACGTTGCCGATCGTCAAGCCGTAGATGAGGCTGCCGATGACGAGCAGCGCAGGGGTCGTCGCGAATGCGAGCGCGGCCAATGCCAGCGCTCCGACACTGAAGACGCCGCCTGCGATCAGTCGAGGGCTGATGCCGTCCACATACCGCGCAAGCGCGATCCGGCCGAGGAATGCCATGATGGCGGTTGCGGAGACGACCGCGGATGCGCCGCCATCGCCGAGGTAGGGCGCGAGGAACGTGAGATGGTGGGTCAGGAAGCCGACCTGCACCATGAAGCCGATCCCGAACGCCAGCACGACGCTGCGCAGCAGGATGGTTTTTGCCGCGGCCGTGCGGGTCCAGGTTGACGCAGGCGAGGCGGCAGCGTTGGTGCTCTGCGGCGCGCCGTCCGGCAACAAGCCGAAGTCGCCGGGCCTGGATCGCAGCACGAATGACATCGGCAGCAGCAGCGCAAGGCAAAGGCTTGCGGCGACGAGCATCGCGTTTGCGAAGCCGAGACGGTCGACGACAAACAGCAGCGCCGGCACGCCGCAAATGCCGCCGATGCTGGCCCCCATCAGTGCGGTGGAAACCGCGCGCCCCTGATGCCTGTCAAACCACGGGGCCAGGATTGTCGATATCGCCGTCGACGACAGGGTGGCCCAGCCGAAGCCGATCAGCAGGAAGGAAAAATACACCTGCCAGGGCAGATACACCTGTCCGATGCTGGCGACGCCGGTGGCCATCGCAAACGCGCCGAACATGACCACGGCGCGCGGGCCGAAACGGTTGACCGCAGTGCCGACAAAAGGCGAGGACAACGCGCTCACCAGATAGAAGCCCGTCACCGCCGTCGAGATCAGGCTGATCGGCCAGCCTCGCGTCTCGCTCACCACATGCAGATAAACGCTGGCGCCATAGAGGCCCAGCGACCAGCTCATCGATGCCACGAGAAAGCAGGCGGCCACCATCCGCCAGCCGTAGAAACCTGCTTGTGTGGAAAACGGCAAACGTCGCATTGCGGTCAGCTTATCCGCGAACTCGTGTGTCGCGGCAAGCCACGCCCGTTTCCCATGATGAGGAAGCTGTGCGTTCCGCACGAAACCCTCACCCTGAGGAACCCTGCGTCGCCCGGAGAGCGAAACAGGGCGTCTCGAAGGGGCGAGGCTGCCGGCTCCTACTCCGGCTTGAGACCGAGGTCGCGCAAGATCGCCAGCATCACCTGGCTGTCGCGCTTGAAGCGGGTGTTGGTCGCCTCGAAGGTGTCCGGCGCGCCGATCAGATAGTTCGTGAGCACCTGCTTCACCTTCGGATCGCTGCCGGCGGCGATGAGCGCATCGGCCAGCTTCTTGACGATCTCGGCCGGCGTGCCGGCAGGCACGGCGAAGGTCGTGAACGCGCGCGTCTCGTAGAATCCGCCGACCGCGCCCTGCTCCATCATCGTCGGCGTGTCCGGATGCGGCGGCAACCGGTCGCCCGTGACGGCAATGAGCTTGCCGCGACCGGACTGGATGATCGGTGAACCCGCGGCAAAGCTGCCCGAGGCGCCGTCGAGCGTCTGCGCTGCCACATCCGCCCACATCGGCGCCTCGCCGCGATACTGGATCACCTCGAACTTGAAGCCATACTGCTTGGCCATCGTCTCGATCAGCACGTGCGGGGTCGAGCCGACGCCGTAGGAGCCCCAGTTCACCTTGTCGACTTTCTTCGCGTAGGCGATGAACTCCTTCAGGTTGGTTGCGCCGGTTTTCTCGGCCGCCACCACCGGGCCGCCGAGCCCGCTGACCATCGTCAGATAGATGAAGTCCTTCTCCGGGTCGTACGACAGGTCCTTCACCGTGAGGCGGTTCTGGATCAGCGACGAGGAGATCGTGCACAGGATGGTGTAGCCGTCCGGCGCCGCGCGCTTGACGTCGGTCACGCCGATCACGCCACCGCCGCCGGCCTTGTTATCCACCACCGCCGTCTGGCCGAGCTGCCGCGTCAGAAAGTCGCCGAACGCCCGGCCGAGGCCGTCGGTCTGTCCGCCGGCCGGATAGGGGACCACGATGCGGATCGGCCTGTTCGGGTAGGCCCCTTGCGCCGACGCCCGCGTGTGAAGTGCGGGCAATGCGAGCGAGGTTGCGCCCGCCGCCAGAAATGTGCGGCGCGTGAGTTTCGACATCAGTTTCCTCCACGGATCCGTTTTCTTCAAAGGTCTTGTCGGATCAGCTTAGTGCACGATTTCACTGAGTCAAAAAAGAGAGCCCGGCACAGGTGCGGCATTGAAGCGCGTTCCGCGTAGCGAAAGCGCGACCCAAGGCGCCTCAAGGCGGGACTAAATCCGCACCTCGCCCTGAATGCACGTGACCGTTTTGCCGCCGATCCACGTCGCATCGCCTGAGCGCTCGACGAACACGCGCCCCTTGCGGCCGAGCGCGGTGCCCTGGCTTGCGGTGTAGGCGCGGGGCGCGAGTTCTGCATCGATCAGCCATTGTGCAAGGCCTGCGTTCAGGCTGCCGGTGACAGGGTCTTCGGTCGCGCGGCTCGGAATGAATGCGCGAACTTCGAACCGGGCCTCGGTGCCGTCCTCAGGCATCCACGGTCCGACCACGCCGAGCGCCAGGCCCAGCAAAGCGGGGTAGTCCGGCTGCAGCGCCAGAACCTCGGTGCGATTTGCCAGCATGACGGCGACCCAGCCGGGGCCGTTGTCGCACCAGTTCGACGCCTTGATCGCATCGCGCCGGATTCGCAGGCCGTGCGCAATCTTCGCCAGCGTCTCCTCGTCGACGTCGCCGCTGCGACGAAGCGGCGGGGCGGCGAACGCAAGACGATCGTCCTCCCGCTTGATACGGATGAGACCTGCGGCGCATTCCTGAACGATGCTTGTCGCTTTCGGAACGCCGCCGGTGTTCAACCAGACCTGACAACTGCCGAGCGTCGGATGGCCGGCGAACGGCAGTTCGCGCTCGGGCGTGAAAATTCGCACGCGATAGTCCGCCTGCGGGTCCGTCGGTTTGAGGAGAAACGTAGTCTCGCTGAGATTGGTCCAGTTGGCGAGTGCCGCCATCGTCGCATCCGACAGGCCGTCAGCGCCGACGACGACGGCCAGCGGATTTCCCTTCAGCGGTTCGCTGGTGAAGACGTCGACCTGATGAAACGGACGTGTGGTCATGGGTTTGTCTTTCGATGCGGCTGCTTGATCCTGGGAGCATCTGTATCCATCGTTACCGGTGCAATATCGCCCGGAGCTGTCTACGCGGCTCAGCCTTCGCCTTCGCCTGCGGCTCGCCGCGCACAGCCTCTTCGATCCGTGACCGGCTGAGCCCGATGTCGCTCAACTGGCGATCGCTCATGGCGTGCAGCTTGTGGATGTCGGAGCGGTAGTGCCACTTCTTGATCAGAAGCACGATCCAGGCTCCGGCAGTCGCGAGGCAGGCGGCTCGGGCCTTCCAGGCTTCGCCGGCAACTCCACTCAGAAAAGCGGCAATCATCTTTTGCTCCCTCGGTCTCTCCCGCCGGCATGCCAAGGCCGTTGAGACAAACGCTCCTTCCCGGAGCGGTCTCTCAAACGTGCCTCGGATCAATCGCGGGCTTGCTGATGGAGAAAATACCGGCTAATTGTCTCGGTACAATCAAAACATTGCTCTCGGTGCAATTATGTCCGGCGACTATATGAGCCTTGCCGACGAGTTCGCGGCGCAGATCTCGAGCGGCGCGCTGAAAGCGGGCGAGCGGCTGCCGCCGCAGCGGCAGTTCGCCTGGTCGCGCAGGATCGCGGTCTCGACCGCGAGCCGTGTCTACAGCGAACTGCTGCGGCGCGGCCTGGCCGTCGGCGAAGTCGGGCGCGGCACGTTCGTCTCAGGCGACGCCAAACGTGGCGGCCTGGCTGCCACCGGCGAGCCGCGCGGCTCGCGCATCGATCTCGAGTTCAACTTTCCGATTCTGCCGGCGCAGGCATCGCTGATGTCGAAGAGCCTTGAAGGGCTCGAGCGTGGCGAAGCGCTGCAATCCACGCTGCCGCAGTCGACCAGTGTCGGCACTGCGCGCGCGCGGGCCATCACGGCGCAATTCCTGGCGGCCGGCGGTTGGTCGCCGCGGGCGGGACAGATGGTGTTCACCGGCAACGGCCGGCAAAGCATCGCCGCGGTGCTTGCCGCGCTGGTGCCGACGGGCGGGCGCTGCGGCGTCGAGGCGATCACCTATCCGTTCGCCAAAGGCGTCGCCGCGCGGCTCGGCATCACGCTGGTGCCGCTCGCCATGGATGAGCAGGGCCTGCGGCCGGACGCGGTGCAGAAGGCGCATCGTGAAGGGCGCCTGTCGGCGATCTACGTGCAGCCGGTGATCCACAATCCGCTCGGCATGACCATGCCCGCGCAGCGTCGCGCGGATCTGCTGCGCGTGGCCGAGAAGCTCGACCTCGTCGTCATCGAGGATTTCATCTACGGCTTCCTCGACGATGTGCCGCCGCTCGCGGCTGAAGCGCCCGAACGCTGCGTCGTCATCGACAGCCTCTCCAAGCGCATCGCGCCGGGCCTCTCGCTCGGCTTCATCGCCGCGCCCCAGCATCTGCGCGAGGACATCGTCGCCTCGGTGCGCTCCGGCGGCTGGATCGCGCAAGGATTCGCCTTCGCCGCCGCCGAGCGGCTGATGAGCGACGGCACGGCCGCCGAGATCACGCACCTGAAACGCGAGGACGCGAAGCTGCGCCAGCAACTTGCCCTCGATCTGCTCAAGGGACTTCAGCTGCAGACAAATCCAAAATCCTATCATCTGTGGCTGATGCTGCCCGAGCAGTGGCGCTCACAGACCTTCGTCGCCGCCGCGGCGCGCCACGACATCGCACTGACGCCGTCAAGCGCATTCGCCGTCAATCCCGGCCACGCACCAAACGCCGTTCGCCTCGCACTGGCGCAGCCCTCGCACGACCAGCTGCGCGAGGCGCTGGCGACGCTGGCGCATATCCTCAAGGGCAGTAACGACGAGCTTCATTTCACGGAGTGAGTCGTGTTCGTCATCGCGATGCCGCGCAGCGCGACCGAGAGTTGCGTAAATTGACTGTCCGCAGCATTTGCACTGACCACTCCAGTCCGCGATAGTGGACGACAGGGAGAAAACAAATGCCAGCACCAAATCCGCAAGAAGACATCCTCGAACCCGACCTGCCGATCTGCGACCCGCACCATCATCTGTGGGATTTCCCGCACAGCCGCTATCTGTTGCCTGAACTGCTGGCCGACCTGCAGTCCGGTCACAACGTGCAGAGCACTGTGTTCGTCGAATGCACGTCGTTCTATCGGGCGTCGGGTCCTGAGGAATTGCGCTTCGTTGGCGAAACCGAGTTCGTCAATGGCGCGGCCGCGATGGCGGCGAGCGGACGCTACGGCTCCGTGCTCGCCTGCGAAGGCATCGTCTCCAGGGCGGATCTGACGATGGGTGAGTCGGTCGGCGCGGTGCTGAACTCGCATATTCGTGCCGGCAACGGCCGCTTTCGCGGCATCCGTCATGCGGCGAGCTGGGACGCCAGCGACAAGGTGCGCAAGAGCCACACCAACCCGCCGCCGGATCTCTATGCGTTGGCCAGTTTCCGGCAGGGCCTGAAGGAGCTCGCCAGGCGCAATCTCACCTTCGAGGCCTGGCAGTATTCGCCGCAGCTTCCCGGCCTGATCGCGCTCGCGCGCGCGGTTCCGGAGGCGAAGATCGTGCTCAATCACGTCGGCGGACCGATCGGCATCGGTCCCTACGCCGGGCGGCGTGACGAGATTTTCAAGAGCTGGTCGCGCGACATCAAGGAGCTCGCAGGCTGCCCGAATGTCTTTGTGAAGCTCGGTGGTCTCGGCATGCCGCTCTGCGGATTCGATTTCCACAAGCGCGAGGTTTTTCCGGGCTCGCAGGAACTGGCCGATGCGTGGCGGCCGTATCTCGAAACATGCATCACCGCGTTTGGTCCCGAGCGCGGCATGCTCGAAAGCAATTTCCCCGTCGATGGCGCATCCTGCACCTACGCCGCCTTGTGGAATGCCTTCAAGCGCGTGACCAAGGGCGCCAGTGCGAAGGACAAGGCGATGCTCTATCGAGGGACGGCGCGGCGTTTTTATCGGCTGGATGCTTAGGCTGGCGTTGCAGTGGCGACACCCTGTCGATTGTCGTGGCCGGGCTTGACCCGGCCATCCACGTCTTTCTCGCCCGCGCCGTGAAGACGTGGATGCCCGGCACAAGGCCGGGCATGACGGCAGAGACGGAGGAGCGCGCTATCTGGATCGCTGACGCAATGTTGCCCTCACGCTGCGCGAACCGCGCCGAGGAAGGCATCGACCTGGGTCTTCAGGCGGATGCTCTCGGCGGAGAGCGATTTTGCGGACGTCAGGACCTGCGATGAGGCGAAGCCGGTCTCGTCGGTGCCGCGGCTGACGACGGTGACTTCGTCGGAGACTTTTGCGCCGAACTGCGCGGCCTGCTGCACGTTGCGGGCGATCTCCTGGGTTGCGGCGCCCTGTTGCTCGACCGCGGCGGCGATCGCGGTCGCTACTTCCGAGATCAGTTTGATGGTCGCGCTGATCTGGTTGATCGATGCCACCGTCTCCGTGGTCGCCGACTGCATGTCGGCGATCTGCGCGGTGATTTCGTCTGTGGCCTTGGCCGTCTGGTTGGCGAGGTTCTTCACCTCTGAGGCGACCACCGCGAATCCGCGGCCGGCTTCCCCCGCGCGGGCGGCTTCGATCGTGGCGTTGAGCGCAAGCAGGTTGGTCTGCTCGGCGACTGCCGTGATCAGCTTGACGACGTTGTCGATCCGGGCAGCGGATTGCGACAGGCGCGTGATGTTCTGGTCGGCGCTGCCCGCCTGCTCGACGGCGCTGGCGGCGATCCGGTTGGACTCCTGAACCTGCCGGCCGATTTCGTGCACCGATGAGGTGATCTCTTCGGCGGCCGCGGCCACCGACTGCACGTTGTCGGACATGGATCGCGCGGCGGTCATGGCGGATCCCGGACATTTCGATTGTCATGTCCGATGTCTTGGTCAGCGTACCCGCAGAGGCTTCCAGTTCGACCGATGCACTGGTGAACGTGCTGATCAGTTCGCCGACGGCGGTCTCGAACTCGGCGGTCGCCCTGTTGATGTGTTCGGCGCGCGCGGTCTTGAGGCTTGCCTCGTGCCTGGCGGTGTCGTCGGACCGCTTCTTCTCGGTGAGCGCATCCTTGAAGACCTGCAGCGCCGCGGCGATCTTGCCCATCTCGGTGTGCGCGGGGTGCGTGGGAATCACCGCATCCAGATTGCCCTCGGCCAGCGCGTCGATCGGCGTGAGCACCGATGCAATCCCGCGCGCGATATCGCGCACGAGGGCGGCGCCTGCCGCGAGACCGCCGATCATGGCAATGGCGAAGATGATCGCCATCATCCGGCTGGCCGCTGCATAGGTGTCGCTGGCGTTGCTGGCAGAGGCTTCGGCGCCGCGGTCGTTCAATTCGGTCATCTTGGCCATGGTGGCGTCCATGGCCCTGCCGGCCGGCACCACCTTGCCGGCATTGGCAGACTTTGCGGCTTCAAGGTCGCCCTTGCGCGCAAGCATCTGCACGTCTTCGGCGGCCTTGACGAAGACCTGCCACAGGCCTTCGACCTCGGTGGCAAGCTGCCGCTCCTGGGCTGAGGAGATCAGGCGCTCGTACTTGCCGCGCGCCGTCTCGTAGTCGGCCTTGCGGGCCGCCAGGTTCTTGTCGACGTCGGCGCGCGCGCTTTCAGCGACGATCAGGTAGTCGCGCAGCACGGCCCGGTATCGGGCGGCTTGCACGCGCATCTCGCCGAGCCATCGCACGCTCGGCAGCCAGCTGCTTTGAATGTCCTGCGCGGCGGTATTGATCGCCCGCATCTGCACGAAGGCAAAGCCGCCGATCCCGATCAGTGCGGTAAGCAGGAACGCAATGACGATAATCAGCTTCAGTCGGATCGAGAACTTGAGCAACATGCCGGATATCTCCCGCGCGGTGTGAACCCGGTTCAATCATCGCGGCGACGTCCTGGTGCCGACCTCTCTCGAAACGGGCATTTCCAATCGAAACCTGGCTGGAAGATTTCGCGGTTCTATAATGTAGAATAGGTGTTAACTGCCGGTTAACCATCCATGCGCTGGGTGCGGGACCGAAATGAGCGGGGCGACAGCCCGCTCAAACCTTCCGGCCCGCCACTCTCCCGTCGCAGATCGCAAGCACGGCGCCCGCGCCATAGACAGCCGCCGCAAGCAGCGGCACCGCCACGGTGCCGAACACGTCGGCGAATTGGCCGGCCACCACCGGGCCCAGCAGTTGCCCGGTGCCCAGCGCCGCTGCGGCAAGACTGAAGACGCGCGCGTAGTCCTCGGCGCTGCAGCGGTCGCGCGCGTGGGAGGTGACGATGGTCGGCGTCGCGCCTGCGCCGAGGCCGACGAGCAGCGCGCCTGTCAGCGCAGCGGCGCCGGCGTCGAGCGCGGAGCAGAGCGCGCCTGCCGCCGCAAGGATCATCGACAAGGTGAGAGCGTGGTGGCGCAGGGTCGCTGACCTCGACAGCGGCACAGTGAGCGCCGCGCCAATCATCGTGGCCACGCCGAACACGATCCAGGTCATCTGGACGACGACGATGGGCGCGTTGGTCGCAGCGAGCCGTGCACCGGCAAAGGTCGACCAGGCAATGTAGCCGAAGCCGAACAGGAAATAACTCGCCAGCAGGAAAAACCATCGCGCGGTCAAGAGTTCTCCCGCACCGAACGTGGAATGCGCGTCCGGATCCGGTTGCGCCGCATCGGTGACCGCGCCGCGCGGGGGAAAGACAATTGCGATCGTCAGCGCCAACAGAGCGGAGAGCACAAAAGCCGCGCGCCAACCGGCCTCGCTCGCCAGCAGGAAGGGAGCGGCCAGGCCGCTGATGATGGTGGCGACACCCATGCCGGACCAGACGACGGCGCTCACCAGCGGACGCCGTGCTGCGGAGACGGCGGCAAACGCAATCACCATCGCCGCCATGATGCCGCCGCCGGCGCCAAGTCCGGTGACGAGCCGCCCGAGGCCGAGCACAAGCGGACCGGACAGCGCGGTACTGCGGCGCGAGCGCGCAAATCACGGCGCCGGCCGCCACCACGCCATGCGCAAGCATCGAGAATCCCGCCATGCCCGTGCGGCGCGCGAGCGACGGCGCCATCAGCGTGCCGATCAGGTAGCCCAAAAGGTGCACGGCATTCAACGCGCCGCCTGTCAGGTAGTCGAGGGAGAGGTCGCGGCGCAGCGACGGCAACATCACGCCGTAGGTAAAGCGCGCAACGCCGACGTTCAGCGCGATACCAAGTGCGGCCCACACGATCAACGCGACCGGAAACGCCGGCGGCAGGGGTGCTGCGGCGAGAGAGCCGGCGACGGGCCGCGTGTCGGACATGGTTGCGTCGACCTCTGCTGTCATCACCGGGCTTGACCCGGTGATCTCGCTTACGGACGTAGTGCCACCATGATCGGGATGGCCGGGTCAATAGGCGAGCGAAGCGACGCCATTGTTCGAACGGCTATGCCCGTCGCGACCAGGAAGAAAGGCTCGTTTCTTCGACTGCTCGACGATCGCGGGAGTTGCCGGCCGATCCGAATGGGCACGTGTTGCGACGGCGATTGCAGGGCTACCCTTGCCCGTGGGATTGCGGTAAAATGCGGATGCAGCAGGAAGCCGGAGAAACTCACATGCGGCTCGGGCGTGGCGCTTTCCTGGCCTTGGTCGTCGCAGCGCTTTTGTCTGCACTGACGCCAGTCAATGCGGCTGACCCGCTCCCGCCGGGCCGTCGCGTCGCGTTGCTCGGCCATGATCCTGTCGCCTACTTCACCGAGTCGCAGCCACAAAAAGGCAGCGAGCAATTCTGGCACGCTTTTGATGATGCCGTTTATCTTTTCAAAAGCGCAGAGCATCGGGCGAAGTTCATCGCCGACCCTGAACGGTATGCTCCGCAATATGAAGGATACTGCGCAGGCGGCGTGTCGAAAGGCTACAAAGCCGCTCCGGATCCGGAAGCCTGGGCAATCCTGAACGGCAAACTGTTCGTATTCGAGTTGAAAGAGCGCGTGCCACTCTTCAAGCAGGACACGGCCTTCATCGAAAAGGCAGATGCAAACTGGCCGGCCTTGAAAGCCGCACCGACCCGTTAGGCGATCGCGCTGGTCTCAAAGGCCCGCGGACCGTAGCGCTGCCATTATCTTTTCCCGGTGATCGGGGTTTCGGAACAGCGTACCAAAGAGATCGAGATTGAACAGCGGATTGAGCCTGCGCAGTTCGGCGACTTCGCGCTGCGCGTCTTCCTTGCGGCCCGCCTCGGCATAAATCGCTGCCAGCATGGCGTGGATAAACTGGTTTCCGTCTCGACGGGTCACCGCGCGCTCGAGCGTCTGCGCGGCAAGTTCGTGCTGTCCAAGAAGAAAGTAGGCTGCTCCCAAATCGAAAAGATGCTCGCTCGAAAGTCTCGGATCCTGCTGCAGGGCGATTTCCAGCAGCCTGCGAGCTTCCTCGATCTCGCCATTCCACAGCAGGGCATCGCCGAGCCCCGCATTGCTCTCGGGATCGCTTGTATTGAGGGCTACCGCACGCCGCAGCAGTCCCACCGCCCGATCATGTTCGCCGAGACGCGTGTGTATCCTGCCAAGGAGGGCCAGCGCGGCCGGGCTGAATTCGTCGATCGCGACCGCTTTGCGCGCATGTCCTTCGGCACGGCGAAGCGTGCCCGCCGGATCGGGAGTCCAGCCGAGGTGAACGGCTCTCAGGTCGACGTTCCCAAGCCCGACCCAGGCCGGCGCATAATTAGGGTCCAGCTCCACCGCACGCTCGAACATCATTCGGGCATTTGACGTAGCCGTTCGCGTAAGTCTGGAAAGCATGTCGCGCCCGCGCAGCACCAGCTCGTAGGCCTCCAGACTCTTCGGGGGGCGCAACGCTGCGCGCGCCTGCTCAACATTCGTCAGGCGAACGGCGAGAGCTCCGGTAATCTGCCGGGTGATCTCGTCCTGGATGGCAAAGACCTGGTCGGCATCGGTGTCGAACTGGTCAGCCCAGATGAGGGCCCCGTTGGACGCGTCGGCGAGCCTCATCGTGATGCGCAGGCGCTCGCCGTTCCGGCGCACGCTGCCTTCCGCGAAGTAACCGACTTTCAGATCGCGCGCGATCTCGCCCTGCGCCGGCGCGCGGCCCTTGTAGGTCGCAACCGTTCTCAGTGCGCGCACGGTGAGGTCCGGGAAGCGCGCGAGCGCGTTGATGATGTCTTCCGTCATGCCGTCGGCGAAGTAGTCATCGCCGGACGAATCCAGGGTCAAGAGCGGGAGCACCGCGATGGAAACGCGTCCGCGCGGCCTCGTGGAGTCGTCGAGATTGATTGCGGCTTGCGAGGTGTCGCGTTTCGAAACCACCCACCATGTTGCGGCCGCTGCAGTTCCAATCGCCAGCAACGCAAGGGTGGCAAGGAGCACAACGCTGCGGCGAACCGTTCCGGTGAGTTGCGGGGCGGGCGCAGGCGGGCCATCGACCGAAGCCGGACCAGGCAGCTTCGCGACAGCCGATGCCTCGACCACGTTGCTCGCGGCGGTCGCGTCGGCGGCCGAGAAAATGTAGCCGCGCCTGGCGACCGTCTTCAGGGTTGACGGGCCGTGAGCGCCTAACGCCTCCCGGATATCGCTGATGCATTGCACCAACGAATTTTCGGTGACGTAGAGGTTCGGCCAAACCGCGTCCAACAGCTCGGCCTTTGACACAAGCCGGTCAGGGTTGCGGGCAAGATAAAGCAGGACGTCGAAGGCTTTCGGCCGCAAGGAAATGGGGCCATCGGGTCCGACAAGACTCGCGCGGCTCGCGTCCAGCGTAAAGACGCCGAACTGCATAGGTTTCTCGGCAAGAATCGACATGATGGATCGACACCTTGGCCGGAAGCCCCCCGCGCCGGCGTCTTATCAGCATTATTTCATCGTTCTTTCACGACTGCCAGCCGCTCGTCGCCCAGTATCGGTCGCGTCCCGCCGCCTGCGGCGCATGACGAAAAGGGAGAGAGCGATGTCAGCAAAACTTCGCAACGCTATTCCGGCCTTGATCCTGCTGTTGGTTCCCAACGTAGCCAGGGCGGATACAATCATCGACTGGAGCGCCAAGGCCGAGGCCATCGGCCTTGAAAAGCGACTGCAGCCGGCGGTCAGTGCCCGCGGTCTTGCCATGATGCATGTGGCCATGTTCGAGGCCGTCAACGCGGTCACGCGCCGCTACTCGCCGTATCGTGTTCCGCTCACTGCGGAGAAGGGGGCTTCACCCGACGCGGCGGCCGCAACGGCTGCTCACGGCATCCTGGCGTCGCTTTTTCCGGATCAGCAGGCGAGCCTGGACGTGACGCTGAAGGCGTCGCTCGCCCAGGTGCCTGACGGCGATGGAAAGGCGAACGGGATCGCAGCCGGCAAGAAGTCTGTCGAGGGCATTCTTGCCCTGAGGGCGAACGATGGCGCCGCGGCGGGAGAGCAATACCGGCCAGTGACGACTGCGGGAGTCTATGTTCCCACGGTCATCCCCGCGAGCACCACGGTCGGAAAGGTTACGCCCTGGGCGATGAGCTCGGGCGAACAATTCCGTCCGGCGCCGCCCCCCGCACTCACGTCAGCGACCTGGACGGCGGATCTGAACGAGATTCGTGAAATCGGCGGGAGAGAACTCGGTCCGGCGCACGCCCCAGCAGACGGAAATCGGGAAGTTCTGGGTTGCGACCGGTCCGCACTGCTGGAATCCGATTGTCCGGCAACTCGCCGCGGCGAAGAAGCTCGACCTGACCGAGAGCGCGCGGCTCTTTGCACTGGTCTCGATGGCGACGGCGAACTCTTTCATTGCGGTGTTCGAGGCCAAGTATCACTACGGCCTGTGGCGGCCAGTCACCGCGATCAGGAATGCCGACATCACAAACAACTCGGCCACGCCGCGCGAGGCCGCCTGGCAGCCACTGGTCGAGACCCCGATGCACCCTGAGTACCCTTGCGCTCATTGCATCAGTTCAAGCGCAGCAGCGACCGTCATGGAGCTGGTTCTCGGCGAGAGCCTGCCTGAATTCTCGATGACGAGTTCCGGCGCTGCCGGGCGTGACGCGACGCTGGACGTCTCTGCGCGACTACGCAAACGAGGTGTCGAGCGCCCGCATCTACGGCGGCATTCACTATCGCTTCTCTACTGTAATCGGACAGGAGATGGGCCGCAGGATTGCGGAATCGACGGTGAAGGCGCAACTCCTCGGCGCAAGCAGTTCCGCTTTGCCAAGCCGTTGAGAAACGACGAAGCAAGTCGCTTCGCTCGCCTATGGTGGCAACGCAATCCAGTCTGCACATGCGATGCCCGCTGACTGGATTGCTTCGTCGAGGTACTCCTCGCAATGACGACTCCTACCGCTTCAATGGCCACAGTTCGACGATCGCGTTCGGCAACTCGTCGCGATTGACTTTGCCCGGCGGAAAATGTTCGGCGAGCACGTTGGCGCATTTTTCGATCGCGCCGACAAATCCGTCGGCGGCGCGGCCGGCGGCCATGTCGGCAAGCAGCGAGTTGACGCAATCGCGCCAGACATCGGACGAGACTTTCTGGTCGATGCCGGCGTCGGCGATCACCTCCGCATAGCGCTCGGCGAACGAGACGAAAATCAGGACGCCGGTACGCAGCTCGGTGTGCTGCAGGCCATGCGCGCCGAACTGGCGCAGTGCCTCCTGGTGCGCCCGCTCGCGGCGGGTCCGGCGCGGCACGAGACGGTAGCGGATGCGCTCGCGCGTTGCGATGTAGAGCACGGCCAGAAACGCCGAAAGCTGCAGCAGGTAGATCACCATCGCCGGCCAGGTCGTCAGGTGAAGCAGCGGCAGTGGCACCAACAGCGCGATGGTTGCCGCATAGGCCAGCGGAAACACGCGATAGCCGCTCGAGGCGCGCGTGAACACGCAATAGATTTCGCCGGAGGTTCGCGTCTCGGCCGCGCGAATGGCCTCGATCACACGTGCGCGGTCTGGGTCAGACAACATCGCTACCAACTCCCCGACGATCCGCCGCCGCCGAACGATCCGCCGCCGCCGGAGAACCCGCCGCCGTCTCCACCCGAAGAACCGGAGGAGCCCGACGACCACGAGCCGCCCGATGGAATGAAGACCGGCCCTGCATATCCGCCGCGCCGGCCCAAGGGCCGTCCGCCCACTGTTTCGCATCATCATGATGACGATGAAAAGAATGACCAGAACGAGCATGATAGTCACCGCATCAACGCTCTTTGGTGCGTCATCGGGACGTTGCGCGGCGCGGCGCTGGAAGTCCTCCGCATCGCCGGAGACGACCTGAATGATATCATCGACGCCGCGGTTGATGCCGCCGGAAAAATCGCCGGCGCGAAAGCGCGGCAGGATGGCGTTCTGGATGATCAGCCGCGTCACCGCATCGGTCAGCGCGCCTTCGAGGCCGTAACCGACCTCGATCCGCACCTTGCGCTCGCTCGGCACGACGATCAGCACGGCGCCGTTGTTCTTGTCCTTCTGGCCGATGCCCCAGGCGCGGCCGAGCTGGTAGCCATAATCTTCGATCGACGTGTCCTGCAGCGACTTCAGCGTGACGACGACGATCTGGTCACCGCTCTTGGCCTCGACGGCCGCAAGCTTTTCCGCAATCGCCTGCTTCGTTGCCGCGTCGAGAATGCCGGCTTCGTCCACCACGCGGCCGGTGAGTGTCGGAAACGTCAGCGCCTGCACGGCGATCGTCGCGAGCACGACGAACGCAATGGCAATCAGGCCAGGTCGCGCGGACTTGAGGACCCGCATGCGCGCAAAACCGCTCAGAATTTCACCTGCGGCGCCTTCTGGCTTTCGGGCGCGGCGGCGAACGTCTCCATGGGCTTCGCGCCCCAGAAGAGCTTCGCCCACAGCATGCCGGGGAAGGTGCGGACCTCGGTGTTGTAGGCCTGCACCGCACCGACATAGTCGCGCCGGGAGACGGCAATCCGGTTTTCGGTGCCCTCGAGCTGCGACTGCAGGGCCAGGAAGTTCTGGTTCGATTTGAGATCGGGATAGTTTTCGGTGATGGCGATCAGCCGGCCCAGCACGCCGGACAGCTGGTTCTGCGCATCCTGGAATTCCTTGAACTTCGCGGGATCGGTGATCGTCGAGGCGTCGACCTTGATCGATGTGGCCTTCGCCCGTGCCTCGATCACACGCGTCAGCGTCTCCTGCTCCTGCTTCGCGTAACCCTTCACCGTCTCCACCAGATTGGGAATGAGATCGGCCCGCCGCTGATACTGGTTCTGCACATCGCTCCAGCGCGCCTTGGCCGTCTCTTCCAGTGTCGGGATGGTGTTCACGCCGCAGCCGGCCAGCATCAGGCCGAGGCTCGCGAGGACAACTGCGAAGCGCAGCCGGTGCATCACGGCGGAATCGAACATAGGAACCTCCAACCTGTCTAAAGAAACGCGTTGCAATGCCTTGTTGCGGCGATCCTATCACATGGGGACAGGACGCCATGGCCGCAAGCGGGATGGTGCGCACGGGCTGCGCCCCTTTGCGCAACGCGATGCGGCCGGCAACCAGGTTGCCGGCCGCATGTTTTGCTCGCCATCTCGATCAGACGACCTCGATCTGCCCCACCACCGAGTTGATGTCGGCGAGAGAGATGTCTTCGAGAATGACCGTGCCGGTATCGCCAAGGCGGACGATGACATCCATGGTCAGGGCATACGGGTTGAGGTTTCCGTAGCTTATGCTGACCGAGTTCGTTGTCGTATTGACCGACATCGAACCGGATCGTGTCGCGATCGACGTCAAAGTCCATGATGCGGTCCGTGCCGGTATTGTCGTCGAATGTACTGAACACGAAGGTGTCGAAGCCGCTTCCGCCGGTCAGGACGTCGTTGCCCCGGCCGCCGTCGATCGTGTCGTTGCCGTTGCGTGCATTGATCGCGTCGTTGCCTTCACCGCCCTCGATGATGTTGGCGCCGTTGGTGCCCGACAGGATATCGCTATAGCTGGAGCCGGCGAGGTTCTCGAAGCCGGAAATCACGTCGCCGGCCGCATGACCGCCGCTCGCCGTGTTGTTAAGCAGGTCGACCACAACGCGTGCGTTCGAGGTGGCATAGATCAGCCCGTCGATTCCGTTACCGCCTTCCAGGGTATCGGCGCCGCCGGCGCCTTCGATGAAATCGTTGCCGTTGAGGCCACGAATGATGTTCGCGTTGCCGTCACCCTGGATCGCATCGTTGAAGTTAGAACCGGTGACGTTCTCGATGCTGGAATAGTAGTCGCGTGCCGAAGTGCCAAGCTCGGCGCCCCAGCCTTCCTGCAGGACGACGTAAACCCCGTTGAAGCCGAGGAAGCTCGGTTGTTCAGTAACCGCGGAGTAGTCGACCGTATCGCTGCCGCTTTCGCCGAACATGAAGTCCTGGCCTGCGCTGGCGTAGAACGTGTCGTTGCCGTAGCCGCCGAACATGGTGTCGTCGCCGGCGCCTGCAAAGAAGAAGTCGGCATCGTTCGTGCCGGTCAGAGTATCATTGCCTGCCGTTCCATTCCTGATTGCCATTGCCATCTCCCGTGTCGCGACCCGAGCAAGCGCCTTGCCCCTCGGCTGTCGCGAGTGAGAGGATGACGTGAGTGACCCGCCGGACCTGTTACGCAGGGAACAGGCAGCTTTTGCTGTGTGAGATCGCACACACTGCGTGTCAGGATTGTCCCGCGCGACGACTCGCGTGAACCTGAAAAAAAGCATGGTTCGGCGCGAAGCCGGGTGCGGCGAGCCGTGCATGCAGGTCACGCACGAACTCGCGACAGGCGGGCCGCTGGGCGTCGCTTGCCGTGCCAAATTCGCTGCCGTTGGTCACCGTGATCCGATAACCGTCGGCGAAGATGATCTGACACTGGCTGATGGCGTTGCGCCAGTCGTCGCCGCATTCAAGATGCACCCCGACGATGTTGGCAAGCGGCGCGCCGTCGGATTGTCCGTCGCTGGTCCAGCCGATGCGCTCGTGCGAGAGGCTGATGCCGCGGGCGGGGGTGCGGAAACAGAACCGGGGTTTCCCGGCGCGCAGATAGACCTCGTGGAGGTATTCGTTCGCAGGCGTCTCTGTGTCCATAAGCCGGCTCTGACCAAGCCGCGGCCGCGTGACCTCGCATTGAACGGAATCAGCGCTCGTGCGATGATCGACGGGGGGAGGCCGTGAGGTGACACTATGTTGAGGCGCTGGTTCGCTGCTATTGGTTTTTCCGCTTTTTCCCTCGCTGCCGGCCCTGCGCTCGCCGCCCAATGCGGCGGCGACTTCAACACCTTCGTAGCCAGCATCTCGCGTGAGGCGCAGGCGCAGGGCGTCTCGCAGGCGGTCATCAGTCAGGCGCTTGGCGGCGTGGCGCAGGATCAGGCGGTGCTCGCCTTCGACCGGCGCCAGCGCGGCACGTTCAACAAGACCTTCGAACAGTATGTGGCAACGCGCGTTGGTCCTGCGCGGATCAAGCGCGCCACGGCCATGCTGCAGCGTCACGCCTCGATCCTGTCGCGCGTCGAGCGGCAGTTCGGTGTGCCCCCGCAAATCATCGTCGCGATCTGGACGCTGGAGACCGACAATGGCGGCGACATGGGCAAGCTGTCGGTGTTCCGCGTGCTCGCCACCATGGCGCATGATTGCCGCCGCACCGAACTGTTCCAGCGCGAGCTGCACGCCGCGCTCAAGATCGTCCAGCGCGGCGACCTGCCGCTGAGCGAAATGATCGGCGCCTATGCAGGCGAAATCGGCCAGACGCAATTCCTGCCGTCGTCCTACATCAAGTATGGCGTCGACTTCGACGGCAATGGCCATGTCGATCTTCGCCGCAGCCTGCCGGACGTGCTCGCCTCCACCGCGAACCTGCTGAAGGTCAACGGCTGGAAGGCCGGCGCGCCCTACGGCGAAGGCACCGCGAATTTCGACGTGATGCGGGAGTGGAACAGGGCCTTGGTGTATCGCAAGACGATCGCCTACTTCGCCGATCAACTGGCGGGGCAGTGAGAAGCGCGGCGGCGCATCGCGTATGAGTGCCGGGGTATCTCGCGCGGCAGCCGCTATCGCCTATGCCGCTGTCTTCACCTGCGCGGTTCCGCTACCGCACCTTCGGGCGCAGCAGACACCGCCGGCCGGGCCGGTCGCGATTGCGGCCGACGCGGTGGCCAATCCTGACGGATTGCCTGCGATCGGCAAGTGGATGATCGACGGCCAGGGCACGGTCGCGCACTGGCTCGGCGAGATCTATCAGGGCAAGCGGCTCTATGAGCCTATCAACGTGATCCTGATCGACGCGGGCGCCGCCAGCGATGCGGATGCCGTGCAACGGTTGATCGCCGCGGCTGGAGCTGCCGGCTATCCCGTCCGGTTCGGTCATTCCGCCGGGTATCGCGGCCTGATCGGCGGCGACTTGTATCGCCAGTTGCCTGAAGGCCGCGACGATGCGTTCTCAAACCGCCTGTTCGAGGAAACCAATAACCACGGGCGGGTGTTCGGTCCACATCGCTTCGGCGATGCGTATGTTTTTGTCGCCGCGTTCAGCCGTGAGCGCGTGGACTTGCTGGGATGGCCGCCGCACCGCTTTGCGTCGTTCACCGCCGCGCGTGACGATCTCGCGCGCCATCTCGATGCGAATACGCCGTTCAAGGCGGCAGGCCTCGTTCCGCTCGGCAATGCGATTGATGATTCGGCGATCACGACCGCGGATCATGACGGGCAGGCGGTCGTCTTGCGCGCTCCGAAGTAGGCGGTCGCGTGACCTGGCTACTTCTTCTTCGCGCCGACCCGTTCAATGCTCGTGATCTCGAGCACCGGGCGGCCCGACTTCTCGGCGATCTCGCGGTCCTGCTCCATGATGAAGCCGCGCGCGGGCTCATCGCCCTCGAGCCCGCCGAGCAGTTCGCTCGGCACGCGCCGGTTCGAGCGCTGCGAGCCGTCCTCGTAGACGATGTTGAAGAAGGCGAACTCGCCCTTCGGGTTGGTACCGGGTTTCTTAGGCATGCGCGGCTTCTCGCGCCTCTGGGTCGCGGTGTCAAAAGAAAAATGCGCAAAATCAGCGGGATTTCAAGCCACGCCGAGGCAAATCAACGCCCAAAATCGACACCTGAGCGAGCCAACGACGATGCCGCGCGGGCAACGCGTCCGGCTCTGACATTCGCGTCATTCGGGAGATCGGATGATCAGGTGCCGTTGGCCCGGCAGCGGCCTGACCGGCTGAGGTAATAGCCGCGCGGGCAGGGATGCGCCGCCGGATTCGCATAGTTCTTGCGGCAGCCGCCGCGAGGCCCGCGGTGCCATCCCGGGCCGCAGCCGCCCGCCGCCGGCGTCACCAGACCGCTTTCGGCTGCAACCGGCGAGACCGGCATCGCCTGCACGGACGAGGTCATGCCAACGCCGATGCTGGCTGCAACGATGAGGCCGAGGCCCGCGGAGCGGAGCCGGAATTGCTCGGGCATGTGCTTTCCCTGGGAATCATTTTGGGGGCCGGAAATCTGGTTCCTCCACAATGAACCTGTGATGAACGCAGGCTGTGATTGAAATCGGTGCGGCGCGGGCCATATGCGGAAAGCGAATCGCGTAAGCTTTGCGCGGCCGGTGAAGGTGGCAGGAATGTTACAGAAAGTTCTTCCGCAAGCCCGTCAGAAAAACCGCGACGCTGACCGCGCGACCGCGACACAGCCGCGGCTGTTGATGTGCGGGCCACAACATTTCGCGGTCAGCTATTCGATCAACCCGTGGATGGATCCCGCGAACTGGGCCGCTGACGAGCACGCCGTGGCCATGCGCCAGTGGGCGGCGCTGCAGGATGCGCTTGCGCAGACCGGGGCTGCGATCGAGCACGTCGCGCCCCAGCCGGGCTTGCCCGACCTGGTGTTCACCGCCAATGCCGCGGTCGTACATGGCGGCAGGGCGTTGCTGGCGCGCTTTCGTCATCCGGAGCGGCAGGGCGAGGAGCCGGTGTTCGCGGCAGCGTTTGAGAGCTTGCGCGCGCGCGGCCTGATCGAGCGTGTCGCGGCGCTGCCGGACGGCGTGGTGATGGAAGGCGCGGGCGACTGCCTGTTCGACGAAGCGCGCGACCTGTTCTGGATGGGTTTCGGCCATCGGTCGGAGCAACGCGCGGCGGAGGCCGTCGAAGCGACGTTCGGTGTGCCGGTGGTGCCGCTGCAACTCGCCGATCCGCGCTTCTATCATCTCGATACCGCGTTCTGTCCGCTGCCGTCGGGCGACGTGATCTACCATGCCGGCGCTTTCACCGACGAGGGACGCTCGGCGATTGCCGCGCGCGTGCCGGAGAGCAAGCGGGTCGTGTTGAGCGAGGCGGAAGCCGCGCAGTTCTCGGCCAATGCGGTGTGCGTCGGCCACACGATCGTCATGTCGCGCTGCTCGGACGCGCTGCGCAAGCGGCTTGGACGCCGCGGCTATCAGGTCGTCGCGACGCCGCTTGACACGTTTCTGCAGAGCGGTGGCTCGGCGGCATGTCTGACGCTGCGGCTCGATCGGCGTTCCATACCCCGGTCAACGTGACGCAGTTGCTTGCAGGGCGTGTTTTCGGAGCCCATGTTTGGCCAATGAGCACACAACACATGCGCAGGCCGCCGGCGTCGGGTCCGATTATCGATCAGGAAGGGCGCGAGGTGCGCCCCGATACGTTGCGTGGGCGTGACCTTGGCGGCGATGCACCGCAGTTCGAGTTTCATACGTTCGGCTTCAATGCGCAGCCGCTGACGCGCGAACGGCGTTTTGCGCGGCTGGAGGCGCTCGCCACGCTGCTCGATGTGGCGTTCATCGTGCCGGGCACCAACGTCCGCTACGGCATCGACGGCCTGATCGGATTGATCCCGGTTGTCGGCGACATCATCACCACGGCGATTGCGCTCTGGGTGGTGCGCGAAGCGCGTGCGCTCGGTGCGCCGCGTTATCTGGTGGCGCGGATGCTCGCGAACGTCGCGGTCGATGGTGTGGTCGGCGCCGTGCCGCTGATCGGCGATGCCTTCGACGTCGCCTTCAAGGCCAACGTCCGCAACGTCCGCCTGCTGCGGCGCTGGATGGACAAGCAGCGGTAGGTCATTCCAGGGCGCGCGTGAAACGCGCGAACCCGAATCCCGAAGTGATTTTCCCGGAGTTCATCAATCTCGAGATTCCGGAGTTGAGCCTGTCGCCGGGCGGCGCTTTGCGCCGCACCCCGGGGATGACCCAAGAATCAAAATGGCCGGGACGAGCCCGGCCATCAGAAAACCTGTGTGAGACGCGAGGCCGCTTAAGCAGCGACCTTCTTGCGCTCGAGCGGGAAGTCCGCGCTGTTGTAGAGCGCGCGGATACCGGCCTGGTCGAAGCGCTTTTCGTTCACTTCGAGATAGGCGCCGTTCAGCGAGTCCGTCGGCAATTGCTCAACCGCAAAGCGAATGGCCTCGGCCGCGTTATCGAAGCGGCGATAGGTAAACCCCGCACGCTTCTTGTTGCGGATCGGGGCGGGAAACAGCTCGGCACTGCGATTGTAATTGAATGCGGACATGGGACGCCTTCAAATCCTGTTCTGTCGAATCTGGGTCATCGGGCACAACGCCATTGGCGGCGAAACGTCCCGGCTTGCATGATACCAATATAGAGACTGATTGCTGCAATTGCGAGAGAAGAAGCGCGATCGGAACCGCTACTTTCGCATGCGGGAGGCGCAAAAAGGCGAAAGTTAACGGAACAAAGCGGGAAAATTGCGCAGCGAAAATGTGCAGCCTGCGCGGGGCGAATTTTTCATCCGCCATGCGCTGTTTTGAGCAACGATGTTACGCGAGCAGCCGTTAACCGTACGGCTCCCGGAGCCCTCTGCTATTTCGTCTTCAGCTTCAGCGCCGCCGAATTGATGCAATAGCGCAGGCCGGTCGGCCCCGGTCCGTCCGGAAACACGTGACCGAGGTGGCCATTGCATTTCGAGCACAGAACCTCGGTGCGGAGCATGCCGTGGCTGACGTCGCGCTCCTCGTCGACGTTGCTGTCAACCGCAGGCGCCGTGAAGCTCGGCCAGCCGCAACCGGAATCGAACTTCGCATCGGACTCGAACAGGGTTTGCCCGCAGCCGGCGCAAACGTAAGTGCCCTTCGTCTGCTCGTGCTCGTATTCGCCGGAGAACGGCCGCTCGGTCGCCTTCTCGCGCAACACCGCATACTGCATCGGCGTCAATTCCTTGCGCCACTCGGCTTCGCTCTTCTGGATTTTTCCGCCTGTTTTCGTGTCGCTCATGATCGCCTTCTCGCTGTTGGTACCGCTCAAGCAAAACGTCCGGGGATTTCCCGGACGTTAGCAGATGACGTGCTGCCCGGTCACCCCGGTGGTGCCTTCAGTTCGACATTGCCTTTGCATCCTTCACCAGCACCGGCTTGGCGCGGTAGTTGTCGGGGAAGTATTTCGCCATGTGCCCGATCTTCGGCTTGTCGTTGATCAGGATGTAGGGCTGCAGCGGGTTCAGCGTTGCGTAATCCTGATGATAGTCCTCGCCGATATAGAACGGCTTGCCGGTCTCGATCGTGGTCGCGATCTTCGCCTTGAACACCTTCGCCGCATTGAGCTGGGCGATATAGGCCTCGGCGACTTTCTTCTGTTCGTCGTTCTGCGCAAAGATGGTCGAGCGATACTGAGTGCCGGAGTCCGGTCCCTGCCGGTTGAGCTGGGTCGGGTCGTGCACGACCGAGAAGTAGATCTGCAGCAGCTTGCCGTAGGAAATCTTCTTCGGGTCGTACTTGATCTCGACCGCTTCCGCGTGGCCGGTGTCGCCATAATTGGTGCGCCGGTATTCGGCGGTTTCCTTTGCGCCGCCGGCATAGCCCGACACCGCGTTCGCAACGCCGGTCGTGTGCTGGTAGACCGCCTGCACACCCCAGAAGCAGCCGCCTGCGAGCACCGCGGTCTGGACGCCGTCCGCCGTCGTCACATCGAGAGCGGGCGCAGGGATAGCGATCGGCTCGGACGAGGCCATCGCTGGCATTGCGGCGAGCGGTGCAAAGACAAGCGCGGTTGCAACGGTCAGGCGGCTCAGAAGGGATCGCATGGGGTTCCTCGAGGGTTCGCTCAGGTCGCTTTGATGCTGGGGCAGGGCGGCGAACGCCGTCCCGCGTCAATGTCAAAGATACGCGATTAAGGCCCGGCCGTTACCGGTCCCGGGCACACGAAACCGTGAAAAAGATGCGCCGG
Organism: uncultured Alphaproteobacteria bacterium; assembly: GCA_963774995.1. GTDB lineage: Bacteria > Pseudomonadota > Alphaproteobacteria > Rhizobiales > Xanthobacteraceae > P52-10. The sequence continues at coordinate 102,662 of CAVZHJ010000028.1, read as the reverse complement.
CGCCACGGACGGCTACATTAAAAAGTCCCGCAAATCGCCACGCAGGCGGAAAGCGGGGCCTAAATCGCCGATCCGAATTACTGAAGGCGCGGCTCACGGCTTTGGGGCGCGCCGCATGCCCCACATCGCCGCGATACCAAAAGCCGGGCCGATGGCAAGAATGCAGATCAGCAGCGGCCAGCCGATCCAGGATGAGACCACGGGTGTCACCTGCACGGTGAAGATTGTGAGCGCGAACCCGATCGCGGTCTGGAACGTGAGCAGGCTGCCGGCGAGATGTGGGGGAGAGGCGTCGGCGATCAGCGCGGAGAACTGCGCCGAGTTCGGGAACGATCGCAATGCCCCACAATATGATCAAGGCGAAGGTCAGCCAGACCGGACCGCCGAAGCTTGCCGCCGTCAGCAGCGCGGCAACGCCGCTCGCCATCATGGCGACGATGGTGACTTCGGCCTTGCCGATCCTGTCGCCGAACAGTCCGGCCGGCACGCAGGCGAGACCGCCGAGCGCGATCGCCAGAGCCGCGGTGAGCTTGCCGAGCTGGACCGCCTGGGCGGCGGCGATGCTCATGGCGTAGGACGCCGATGCAATCGCGGCTGCCCACGACCACATCGCATAGAGCTCCCACATGTGGCCGAGGTAGCCGAGAAAAGGCAGGCGGATGCGGCGTTCGGTGACGATCAGCAAAATGGCAGCGGGCGTGAAGCGGGGCGCCCGCGCGTGATGCGGTCCAAGGCCGGAGCCGAGCACGAGCAATCCTCCCGCAGCGCCGGTCAGCGACGTGACGATCACGACGCTGCGCCAGTCGCTCTCACCAAGGAACGCTGCGAAATAGGACGATGCGGTGCCAAGCGTCAGCGCGCCGACGAGAATGCCGACCAGCGTTCCACGGTCGCGCAGGCCCCAGCCGGCGGCGATCTTCATCCCGACGGGATAAACGCCGGCGAGCAGGGCGCCCGTCGCAAAGCGCGCGGCGACCGCAGCGCTGCCGCCGATACTCGCGGTCAGCAGCACGGCGTTGGCTGCAGCCGCGCCGAGCGCGCAGACCGCAACGATCACGCGCGGATCGTAGCGATCGGCGAGGCCGCTGATCGAGATCGCGAGCGCGCCGACGACGAATCCCGCCTGAACCATGCTGGTCATCAGCGCCTGCCGGGTGGAATCGAGTGCACCTTCGCGGATCATGTCGGGCATGATCGCCGCAGCCGTGAACCACAGGCTCATCGCGCACATTTGCGAGATGACCAGCAGCGTCATCGAAACGGTCTTCGGCGGCGACGGCACGCAAGGTCTCCGGCATTCGGGGCCAATGGCCATCAGGCCACGGCCGCGCGGCCAAGGCCATCGTCAATATGCTGCGCGACGCTACGGGAGGTCGATGCTTGTCCGGTCGATGCAACAAAAAAAGAGCCGCGAAACGAATCTCGCGGCTCCGGTCGTGCAATGTGTGACGTGCCTTACGGGCAGGGATGCCTCAAGCCGTCGTAGCCGAGATACGTCCCCGACTCCGGGTCGTAGGACTTGAAGCGCTGCGAGCAATACGCGACTTCGTTGGCGCCAGCCTGCGCCTGGCTGTTTGCAATGGCGCCGCCGATTATCGCACCCGCGGCCAGTCCGCCGAGTGCCGGACCCCAGCCGTAGTTGCCTCGATAATGCCCATGCGACCCGCCGCGCCAATGGCGGTCTCCGTGCCAGCCGCCGTGATGCCCTCGCCATTGGACTTTTTCGATGCCGTTGGAGGGGGCCGTCAGCCCGCTGTCCTGCATCAACGGCGCAGACATCGCCGGTCCGTTGAATACCAGCGCGGTGGAGGCTGCCAGCGTCAATGCCGCAAAAGTTCGTACAAGTTTCATGATCGTTCCTTCACGTTGTGAAGGGCTAACGGGAGTCTGGTTCTGCCGTTCCGAACATGAAGGAAGCTTAACGTCGCGCGGAGTTCCAGCTACACCACGATGCTCAGCCGTTTGGCGGCGCGGGTGATGCCGGTATAGAGCCAGCGCGCCCGCGATTCCTGAAACGCAAAACTCTCGTCGAACAGCACGACGTCGTCCCACTGCGAGCCCTGCGACTTGTGCACGGTGAGCACGTAGCCGAAGTCGAATTCGTCGTAGGGTTTGCGCTGTTCCCAGGTAATGCCCTCGACGCCGCCCTCGAAGCAGTCGGCGCGCACCGACACCTTCACGGCCTTCGCGGCCAGTTCCTCGTCGGGAACGAGCCGCATGGTGACGATGCGCGATTTCGATTGCGCGCGCGCCTTCACGCGCCACAGCCCGCCGTTGAACAGCGCTTTCTTGCGATTGTTGCGCAGGCACACCAGCTTGTCGCCGGCAACGGGCAGAGGATCGGTGATGCCCTGCTTTTCGCGGATGCGCTTGTTGTAGGCTTTTCGGGTGTTGTTGCGGCCGACCAGCACCTGATCGGCCTGCATCACCCGTTCGGGGTCGAGCGCGTCGCGCCGGATCACTTCGGTCTCGCCGTAGTTGCCGATCTCGATTGATCGGCCCTCGCGCACGTCCATCGACAGCCGCACGATCGGATCGTTCTGCGCCTGGCGATGCACTTCGGTCAGCATCGCGTCCGGCTCGACATTGGTGAAGAAGCCGCCGCCCTGGATCGGTGGCAGTTGCGCGGGGTCGCCGAGCACAAGCAGTGGACAGCCGAACGACATCAGATCGCGGCCGAGTTCGGCGTCGACCATCGAGCATTCGTCGATCACGATCAGCTTCGCCTTCGAAGCCGGTGCGTCGTCCCAGAGCTCGAACGTCGGCTGCTCGTCGCGCGTCTCGCGGGCGCGATAGATCAGCGAATGGATGGTGGAGGCGTCGTCGCAGCCCTTGTTGCGCATTACCAGCGCCGCCTTGCCGGTGAAGGCGGCGTATTTCACCTCGCCCTCGACGCCTTCAGCGATATGCCGGGCCAGGGTCGTCTTGCCGGTGCCGGCGTAGCCGAACAGGCGGAAAACCTGCGGCGTGCCGCTTTGGCCGGGCTTTGCGCGCAGCCAGTCGGCGACGGCTTTCAGCGCGGTGTCCTGATGCGGCGTGAAGGCGGTCATGTTTCAATATTCGGAACGAGTCTGGTGTCCGATTCGGCACGGATCAGGCGCGCCTTGGTTAATGCACGCAGCGGATCGCTGGAACAACACGAATCGCGCGGCCGGAGAAGGTTCACCTATACAGGCAGTTGCGTCGCATCCTTCCATTTTTCGAGCATGCTTACGGCAGCAATGCATGGTGTTGCGACACTGCCGCTATAGACGAAAGTATTTCGCACAGTAAAATGCAGTCAATCCAAGAGCATGATCCATCGGGAGAACGCGCGAATGAAATTCGGCATTTTTTATGAACTGCAATTGCCGCGGCCCTGGAAAGAGGGCGACGAACACAAGCTCTATCAGAACGCGCTGAGCCAGGTCGAACTGGCCGACAAGCTTGGCTACGACTACGCGTGGGAAGTCGAGCATCACTTCCTTGAAGAGTATTCGCATTCGCCGTCGCCGGAATCGTTCCTTGCGGCCGCCAGCCAGCGCACGAAGCAGATCCGCCTCGGTCACGGCATCTATCAGGTCACCACCAATCATCCCGCCCGCGTCGCCGAGCGCGTCGCCTGCCTCGACCTGCTGTCCAGCGGCCGCTGCGAGTTCGGCATGGGCGAAAGCGCCTCGTCGACCGAACTCGAGCCGTTCGGCGTCGACATGGCGAACAAGCGCGAAATCTTCGAAGAGGCCGTGCAGGCGATCATCCCGATGTTCAAGGATGGCGGCACCGAGCATCACGGCAAGTACTTCAACATGCCGCTGCGCAACGTGCTGCCGAAGCCGATGCAGAAGCCGCACCCGCCGCTGTGGGTCGCCTGCTCGCAGCTCGACACGCTCGCCAAGTGCGGCGAATGGGGCATGGGTGCGCTCGGCTTCCAGTTCGTGTCGGCCGATGCCGCGCACGCCTGGGTGCATGCCTACTACAATGCGTTCGTGAAGCGGCAGAAGAAGCTCGCCGACTACAAGACCAACCCGAACATCGCGCTGGTCTCATTCTTCATGTGCGCGAAGACGGATGAGGAGGCGCGCGAGCGTGCCGACGGCGAAACCTTCTTCCAGTTCTCGCTGAAGTATTACGGCGCGTCGTCGGGCCGTCAGCGTCCGCCGCCGGGCACCGTCAACATGTGGGACGAGTACAACAAGTGGAAGAAGGCCAACCCGGAGGCTCATGCGTCCGCGTTGCGCGGCGGCCTGATCGGCTCGCCGGACACCATCCGCAAGAAGCTGCGCAAGTTCCAGGCGTCCAACATCGACCAGGTCGTGCTCCTGAACCAGGCCGGCAAGAACACGCACGAGCACATCTGTAAATCGCTCGAGCTGTTCGGCAAGGAAGTGATGCCCGAGTTCCACGATGCGCATCCGCAGCTGCTCAAGTGGAAGGAGCAGGTGCTGAACCGCGAGATCGAGCTCGAGGAAATCGACACCACTGCCTTCAAGGAGCGCTACGGCGGCAACATGAAGAACATCGACACCACTGGCATGAAAGTCCAGGCGGCGGAGTAACACCCGATACCAATACCAATCCGGGGTTCAACCCGGAGCAATCGCGAACAATTCAACCCCGGCTTACGCCGGGGTTTTTCTTTGGTACCGGCCGCGGAATGCGAGCCGCCGCGGGATTGACAGCCGCGGGCCCTGCAGGCCATCTTTTTACATAATAATATGCATAAAGTTATTTGAGCCCGTGGCCGTCGTCCGCCGGGGTGCAAGGGGAGACGTGCCATGCTTGCCAGGTTGAGACGCGCGGCCGCGCGGCGCATCGAAGCGCGTTTTTCCCGGGAAATCCGTGCGCGGTTCGCAAATCCGCTGGCGAAATCCGATCTGTTCGACGACAACGCGCTGCGCGTCATCCTGTGCGGCACCTCCTCGCCGCTGCCCGATCCGGATCGCGCCAAGAGCTGCGTCGCGGTCGTCGCCGGCGGCAAGGCCTATGTCGTGGACACCGGCCCGGAATCCTGGAAGACGCTAGGCCTGTTGAATTTCCCGGGCGCGCGGATCGCGGCCATCCTGCTCACCCATTTCCACTCCGATCACATCGGCGATCTTGGCGAGTTCAGGATGCAGACCTGGGTCGGTGGCCGCAGGCGCCCGCTGCCGGTGTACGGACCGGCCGGGGTGGAGCAGGTGGTGGCCGGGTTCAACCAGGCCTATGCGCTCGACGACAAATATCGCGAAGCCCATCATGGCGCCGACATCATGCCGCTGTCGGGCGCCGATCTGGTTGCGAAGCCCTTCGCGATCCCCGGCGGCGCCGGGCAGAGCGCCCGCTTTACGGTGCTCGAAGCCGATGGATTGACCGTGACCGCTTTCGAAGTCGATCACTCACCGGCCGCGCCCGCGGTCGGCTACAGGTTCGACTATCGCGGCCGGTCGGTGGTGATCTCAGGCGATACGAAGAAGCTGGCCTCTGTCGCGAGGGCCGCGTCCGGCGCCGACGTCCTGATCCATGATGCCTTGTCGCAGCCGCTGCGCCAGGCGCTGGCGGACGCCGCGCGCGACGCCGGCAATGCTCGTGTCGCAAAGCTTTTCAACGATATCGGCGACTATCATGCGAGTCCGATCGAGGCGGCGGAGACCGCCAACGAAGCGAACGTGCGCCTGTTGATCTACACGCATTTCGTTCCGGCATTGACGCGGCGCGCGTTGCAATTGGCCTATTTTGCCGGCCTCGACGCCGTTCGCCCGCGTGAGGGCTGGACCGTCGGCCATGACGGCTTGCGGCTGGATCTGCCCGTGGGCGCCAGCGATATCGTTCAGTCGAAAATGAGCCTGCCAGGCCGCTGATCGCAAATTGATTTCGTAATTGCGTCGCAGCGCGAACGAATTTACGGCAAACTTCGCATTCTGTTGAATTAATCCATTGAGAATCGATAGTTGTGCGTTTCGCGCTAAAATCGTGGCGCGTGCCTTATCCTCGCCATGAGTGCAAAATACCGCTGGAACCAAGACGCGTTGCGGATTCTAATGGACGAACCTGAAGTCGCGTCGAATCATTTCGGGCCGCGCATATGTTGGGGACGACATCATGGCGCAAAACAGTTCAGCACAGGTAACGTCGATCGTGACGATGCCGGCGCGACCGTTTGCGAACGAAAACAATCCGTTGCAGGAGCGAGCAGCGCCGGCGCCGCGGCGGGGCAATCTCGTGCGCCGATTTATGAATGCCGTGCAATGGGCCGAGCGGAGAAACCGCTCCAGTGCCGTTCACGGCAATCCATCGATCTACGACAGCCGTATTTTTCCATGGGCGGCGGACCTCGAAAGCAACTGGACGACGATCCGCGGCGAACTTGCCCAGTTGATGATGCGCAGGGATGCGCTGATCGGACAGGGCGAGCGTGCATCGCCGACCATCGGCGAGGATCGCGGCTGGACCACCTTCATCCTCACCAACTATTTCCGGCGGCATGAGCGCAACATCGAGCAATGCCCGGAGACATGGCGGCTGGTGCAACGCGTACCGGGGCTCGTCAGCGCGATGTTTTCCGTACTCGAGCCGGGCAAGCGGCTGCCGGCGCATAGCGGCCCCTACAACGGGCTGTTACGGCTGCATCTCGGGCTGATCATCCCTGAACCGCGCGAAGCGGTGGCGATCCGTATCGACGGTGCGGTGCACCACTGGGACGAGGGCCGGGCGCTGATCTTCGACGATACCTTTGAGCATGAGGCGCGCAACGAAAGCGGCCACACCCGCGTGGTGCTGTTCATCGATTTCGAAAAGCCGCTCAGGTTTCCGGCACGGTTCGTCAACCGTCGCCTGCTGCGCAACTATTTCTTCAGGCCGTTCGTTCGCGAAGGCGCCGAAGATCAGGGCCGGTGGGCGCGGCGCTTCTATCGCGAAGCGCAGGCAATTCGCGAGGAGGCGCGTGCCGCGACGGTCCGGCAGGAGGCGCCCCTCGAGCTGACGATATCTCAGGTGTCCGAGAAAGCTCCCGCGGAGAACCTCACGCTCGCCGAAACGCTCGAGCGCGAGTGGCCGATGGACCAGAAGCAGAGCTAGATGAGATGCGGGCCGGACGGGTGCAAGACCCACGGCAATTTGCGTCCTTACTTGTCCAGGCCGAAGGGATCGTCGACCGAATGGGCCGGCTGGGTAAACCAGCGTGCGCCGGTGTCGGTGATCACCATATGGTCCTCGAGGCGTACGCCGAATTCGCCATAGATGCAGATGGTCGGCTCGTTTGAGAAGGTCATACCGGGCTTCAGCACGGTCTTGTCGCCCTTTACGAGGTACGGCCATTCGTGCACGTCCAGGCCGATACCGTGACCGGTGCGGTGCGGGAGGCCAGGTGTCGCATAGCCCGGCCCGAACCCCCCTCCGTTGATCACCGCGCGGGCGGCGATGTCGATATCCTCGCAGCGGTTGCCGGGTTTGGCGGCTGCGAAGCCTGCGGCCTGCGCCGCCTTCTCCAGGTTCCAGACGTCGCGCTGCCGTTTGGTCGGCTCGCCGAACACGTAAGAGCGCGTGATGTCGGAGAGGTAGCCATCGACCGGCGCGCCGGTATCGATCAGGATCATGTCGCCGTCCTTGAGCGTCTGCGGATAAGGCACGCCGTGCGGATAGGCCGACGCCTCGCCGAACAGCACGGCGTTGAAGGGCGGATCGCCTTCCGAACCGAGCTTGCGGTGCGCCGCGGTGAGGAAGGCCTGCACCTCGGTGGTGGTGATGCCTTCGCGCATGATGCGTGCCGCGGCCTTGTGTGCTTCGAGCGTGATGTTCTTGGCCGTTTGCATCAGCGCCAGTTCGTGCTCGGACTTGATCATGCGGCAACCGGCCGTGACATCGATCGCGTTGATGAAGGTATAGGTGTTGCCGGCGCGGCGCAGGCCGTCAAAAGTAAAGAATGGCGTCGCTTCATCGACGGCAATCGTGCCGCTCGGATAGCCGAGCGTGCGTACGGTCTCGGTTACGGTTGCGGTCGGATCCTCGTCCTCCTCCCAGACGGCGATCTTGTCTCCGAACGAGATCATGGTCTTGAGTTTCTCGACCTCGAATGCCGGCGAGATGTAGACGATGTCGCCCCTGGCCGGCAGAACCGCGCTGTGCATGCGCTCGGTGCGGCGGAACTTCAACCCGGTAAAATAGGTCATGCTCGACGAGACGTCGAGATAGAGAGCGTCGATGCCCTTCTCGCGCATGATCGCCTGAGCGCGGGCGATGCGCCGCAGACGCTCATCGACACCGATGGCCGGCGCATCCCCGCGCATGCTCTTCATGGCGGCGAGTTCCGCCTCCGCAGTCGATCCGCCGACGCCAACCGTCATAACGAGCCCCTTCAATTGTCATCGCCGAAACCGGCGCTGTATCAGAATATTTGCCGTGACCGTCAGCCCCAGCGTCGCAGTCATCAGCACGAACGCAACGGACGCGCCGAACGGCCAGTTGTTGAGCTGAAACTGTCCATAGACCAGAGGGCCCATCATCTTGAACTTGGGACCGCCGAGCAGGACAGGTGTCGCATAAGCATTCATGCCGAGGATGAAGGTCAGGATGGTACCGGCCAGGATGCCCGGCAGCGCGAGCGGCAGCAGCACGCGATGAAACATCGTCGTCGGCCCGGCGCCGAGACTGAAGGCCGCCTCCTCCAGATTGCGGTTGATGCCTTCGATTACCGCCTGCAACGTCAGCACCATGTAGGGCAGATTAACGGCAATGATGCCAGCGACGACCGCGCCCTCGGTATACATGATCTGCAGCGGCTGGGTGATTGCGCCGAACTCCATCAGGGTCACGTTGAGAAAGCCCTTGGAGCCGAACAGTGTCATCCACCCGGCCGCACGCACGGCGTTGCCGACGAACAGCGGCAGCACCACCAGCATGATCAGCACGTTCTTGAATCGCGTCTGGGTGCGCGCAAGCACATAGGCGAGCGGCAAACCCATGACCAGGCAGGCGACAGTACAAAGGGCGGCCACGCGCAAGGTCGTCCACAGCACGCCGGTGTAGTAGGGATCGGAAAAAAACTTCACGTAGTTCTCGAGCGAAAACGCCTCGACCATCATGCGCCGCGGTTCGAAGCGATTGAAGCTGTAGCGGAACAGGATCACCAGCGGCAGCAACAGGCCGGCGGCCACGAACACGGTCGCCGGCCCGACCAGCATCGTGGCCGAGAGCCACGATGTCGGCTTCTCGTCCGAGTGGAACTGCGCCTGACCGGTCGCGGCCATTCGTTGCTTCACCATTTTTTCTCACCCCGAAGGATGGCGTGAGACCTTTCCGGTCTGTTGAGCGCCGCGCGATGGATGGAACGAGGTCGACGCCGCGTCAGCTCTTCAGTTCCTTGTCCCACCATTCCTTGAATGCGACGTCGTTCTTGTTCATGTAGTCATAGTCGAGGTCGACGAGTTTCTTGATCTCGTCGGGGGTGAAGCCGATGCGTTTGTTGAGATCCGGCGCGACCACCGCGTTGGTGACGGTCGGATTGTAGCCCATGTCGACGGCAAATGCTTCTTGCGCGCGCTTGTCCAGCATGGCGTCGAGATAAGCGTAGGCGCCGTCCTTGTTGGGCGCGTTCTTCGGGATGACGAAGCCCGAGACGTAGGCGAGCGTGCCTTCCGTGGGAGCAAACGCATTGACTGCAATATCCGCGTTCTGCCATTGCACGACACGCGCCTTCCACATGACGCCGGTGCCGAATTCCTCCGCCTTCAGGCCCTGGGCGAACGCCTCGTTGGTCGGATAGATGCGCATGCCGGCCTTCTTGCATTCCAGCAGCAGCTTCTTGCCCGGCTCGATATCGCCGACCTTGCCGCCGGCCGCGAGCGCCGCACAGACCAGCGTGTATTGGTATTGTATGTCGATGATGCCGAGTTTGTTTCCGTGCTTGGGATCGAACACGTCCTTGTAGCTGACGGGCGCTGTCGGAAACATCTTCGGATTATACACGCCGACCTTGCCCGAATAGATGTGGCCGACGCCGTAGGGATACTTCATCGACCCCAGCAGGTTGCCGGCGTTCTTGAGCTTGCCGTAGTCGATCGGCATGACGGTGCCGGCGTCATGCATCTGGTACATGTTGAGCGCGGAAAGACCCTGCACGTCGGAGGTCCCGCGCGGCAGCCGCTGCTCGGCGAACATTTTCGAGCGCCGTTGCGGGTCGCCGGCCTGATCCTGCACGACCTCCCAGCCGTCCTTGATGAGGATCGGCACGTCGATATTCTTGTTGAGCAGGCGGGCGTAGTCGCCGCCCCAGGTACCGACAACGATACGGCCTTTCCCCTGCGCCGATGCGATGCGCGGCAGATACGCTGTGCCGGCCAGGGCTGCTGCGCCGAGCAAAACGTCACGGCGGGAATTCGATCTGGTCATGATTGCCTCCGGGGTGTGAGTTGGCTGTGATGCTACGATGGAAATACGCGGCCTGTCGATTTGCTCCAGCCGACATGGACCTGCTCCCCGATCACGGGAAGCGGCTGTTCGGGCCGGTTCTGTATCTGCACGATGACCCGTTCCATTGGCGACAGGCGCACGTGCAGATCCACCTGCGATCCAAGATAGGAGATGAATTCCACCGCTCCCGGAAAGCTGTTGTCCATGCCCGACGCCGCAGCCGACATCAGCGCGAGACGTTCGGGGCGGAGCGCGAGCGAGGCGCTGCCCGTGCCGGTTCCGTCACAGGCGACGACGAGGCCGCCTGCCGAAACAAAGCGCCCGGGGCCGTCCATGCGGCCGTCGATGAAGGTCGAGCGCCCCACAAAATCAGCGACGAATTTTTCCGAAGGTCGCTCGTAGAGATCCTGCTGTGTCCCGATCTGTCGAATACGACCCTCACTCATGACGACAAGGCGGTCGGCCATGGTCAAGGCCTCCTCCTGGTCGTGCGTGACCATCACGGTCGTCAATCCGAGTTTGCGTTGCAACTCGCGGATTTCGACACGCACGTCCTGGCGCAGCTTGGCGTCGAGATTGGACAACGGCTCATCGAGCAGCAGCACATCGGGATGGAAAACCAGCGCACGGGCCAGCGCCACGCGCTGCTGCTGGCCACCGGACAATTGTCGCGGCAGGCGGTCGCTGAGATGATCGAGCCGCACAAGGCGCAATGCCTCCTTGATCCTCGGCGACATCTCCGCCTTCGGCATTTTGCGCATCTCAAGGCCGAACGCGATGTTCTCGGCCACCGTGATGTGCGGAAACAGTGCGTAGCTCTGAAAGACGAGACCTGCGTTGCGCTTCCATGGCGGCAGCGCGGTAATGTCGCGATCACCCAGGCGCACGCTGCCGGACGTCGGCTCGATGAAGCCGGCAATAATGCGCAATGTCGTGGTCTTGCCGCAGCCGGACGGGCCGAGCAGGACAACGAACTCGCCATCGGCAACGTCGAGCGAGAGATCATCGACGGCCTTGAAGTCGCCATAGCTCTTGGTGATGCCGCTCAGCTGCACGCGCGCCATGATCAGACCACGCGGCCGATTTTGACGAAGCGATCGGTCAGCAGCATGGCGCTGCCGATGAACAGGATCTGCAGCACCGATACCGCCGCGATGGTCGGGTCGATCTTCCATTCGAGGTATTGGAGGATCGCGATCGGCAGGGTCGTGCGGCCGGGACCGACGAGAAACAAACTCATTTCCAGATTCCCGAACGAGGCGATGAAACCGAACATGGCGGCTGCGACAATGCCGGGCAAAATGGCCGGCAAGGTAATGCGCCGGAACGTGGTCAGGCGATTGGCGCCGAGGCTTTGCGCCGCTTCCTCGACTGCGCGATCCATGCCGACGAGGCTGGCGGTGATGAGGCGTACCGTCCAGGGTATGGCTATCAGCACGTGACCGGCGATCAGACCGCCGAGTGAACCAAGGATCGGCAGGCCCGTCGTGATCTCGGTTTCGACATGGAAGACATACAGCGCGATGCCGAGCACGATGCCCGGCACGATCAGCGGCATCAACAGCATGCTGTTCAGCGCCTCACGTCCCTTGAACCGCCCGCGCACCAGGCAGACGGCGGCGGGAACGCCGATGGCCAGACCGATCGTGGTCGCGACCACGGCGACCTGCAGGCTCAAGACAAATCCCGTGACGAACCTGTCATTGCCGGGAATGCTGCGAAACCACTTCAGCGAATAGCCGTCCGGTGGGAACGACGGAATTTCCTGTGCGAAGAATGCCAGCCAGACCACGAAGAACATCGGCAGCAGGATATATGCAAGCGACATGCCCGCCGCCGTTCTGAGCGCCATGCGGCCGACGAAGCGCGACGAGGTCCATCCTGGCATGGCGGTCAAAGAGCGCCTCTCTACGAGAGCTTGCTACGAGAGCCTGCGATCAATTCAGCCGGTTTTTGTGCAGGACACCCGCCTTCATGATCAGGGAGAGATGTTTCCCTGATCGCCAAGCAGCGCAAGGTCTTTCAGCGGATTGCCGTCGACGAGGATGACGTCGGAAAAGGCACCTGCCTGCAATGTACCCAACTTGCCCGGCAGGCGAAGGACCTCGGCGCCGATCGTGGTCGCCGAGCGGATGATCTCGATGGGCGAGACGACCTCCTGGCGGATCGTGAACTCCCTGGACTGATCCCAATGCAGCTCGCCCAGCAGGTCGCTGCCATAGGCGACCGGAATGCCGTGGCGCTTGCAGATCTCCAGCGACTTCAGTCCGCCCTGCAGCACGATTTCGTTCTTGGCGAGGCTCTCGCCGATCATGCCGAACTGCGCGGCGCGGTCTTTCATGGCGTAATAAGTGACGAGGTTCGCAACCAGATACATGCCCTTTTCGGCCATCAGTTTTGCCGCCGCATCGTCGATCAGATTGCCATGCTCGATGGTGCGGACGCCGAGACGCGCGGCGCGGGTGATGGACTCCGCGGAATAGGCATGGGCACAGACGTAGCGGCCGAAGGCGGTTGCCTCTTCCACCGCCGCACTGACTTCGCCATCCGAAAATTGCTGGCTGTCGAGCGGATCGTAGGGCGATGCGACGCCGCCGGACATCATGATCTTCACATGGTCGGCGCCCTGGCGCATCTGCTCGCGCGCGGATTTCCGGACTTCGTCAACGCCGTCGGCGATGGCGGATTTGAATTGCAGGCCGTTGCAGCAGACGCATTCGCCGCCGAAATTGGTACGCCGGCGTGAATCCGAATGGCCGCCGGTGGGGCCGATCGACTGGCCGGCGATATAAAGGCGTGGACCGACGATATGTCCGGTCTCGATGGCTGTCTTGATGCCCCAGTCGGCTCCGCCGGTGTCGCGCACGGTCGTGAAGCCGCGGTCGAGCATCGCGCGCAATCGCGTCGCGGCGCGCGCGGTGACCAGCGTCAGCGGCAACATCTCCATGAAGCGGATATTGACCTCGCTGTGGATGGCGTGCACGTGGCAGTCGATCAGTCCCGGCATCAAGGTTCGCCTGCCGCAGTCGATCACTGTCGCCTCAGTCGCCTTGATCGGCCTCTCGCTGAGTTCCTTGACCGTATCGCCTTCGGCAAGCAACTCATATCCACCACGCAGCTCGCCGAACGACGGTTCCAGCAATTCGAAATTCCTGAACAGAACCTGTTGCGACATCGGACCTCAGTAAAGACCGTTCAGGGTGGCCGTCTCGGTGACAGCTGCGGTCACTGCAACCGGTTTTTGTGGAAGCGCCCGCCCTTCATGATCATCGACAGATGCTGGCCTTGCCCCTGAAACAGCTTCAGGTCCTTCAGCGGATTGCCGTCGACGACGAGCAGATCGGCAAAGGCGCCCGGTTTCAGGCAGCCGAGTTTGCCCTCCATACGCACGACCTTTGCGCCGATCGTGGTGGCCGAACGGATGATCTCGGCCGGCGACAGCACCTGCGCGCGTAGCGTGAACTCCTCCGACTGCGCCACCTGTAACTGGCCGAGCAGATCGGTGCCGTAGGCGACCGGGACGCCGTGACGCTTGCAGATCTCCAGCGACTTCAACGCGCCGTCGATGACGAGGTCGTTCTTCGCCAGCATGTCCGAAGTCATGCCGTATTCGGCGGCATGCTTTTTCATCTCGAAATAGGTGACGAGATTGGCGACGAGGAACATGCCTTTTTCGGCCATCAGCTTTGCCGACGCATCGTCGATGAGATTGCCGTGCTCGATGGTGCGCACGCCGGCCTTCGCCGCGCGTGTGATGGCTTCAGGCGTATAGGCGTGAGCACAGACATAGCGGCCGAAGGCATGCGCCTCCTGCACGGCTGCCTCGACCTCGCCCACCGAGAACTGCAGGCTATCAAGCGGATCATAGGGCGAGGCGACGCCGCCGGACATCATGATCTTCACCTGGTCGCAACCCTGGCGCATTTCCTCGCGCACCGCGCGGCGGACTTCGGTAACGCCATCCGCGATGCCCATGGAGAACGACAGCGCGTTGCAACATTGACAGCGCGAACCAAAGTCGGTGCGACGGCGGCCGTCGCTATGGCCGCCCGTCGGGCCGATTGCGCGTCCGGCGATGAACAGCCGCGGTCCCGGCAACAGCCATTTGTCGGTCGCTTCCTTCAGGCCCCAATCGGCGCCCCCGGTGTCGCGCACGCTGGTGAAGCCGCGGTCGAGCATCCTGTGCATCAGGTCGGCGGCACGCGCGGTCATCAGCGTCAACGGGACGCTCTCCATGTTGCGGATCACGACCTCGGACAGGACCACGTGCACGTGACTGTCGATCAGGCCAGGCATCAGCGTGCGCCCGGCGCAGTCGATGACGCTGGCCTTCGCAAGCTTGATCGGTTTGGCCGAGACGTCCCGGATCGTGTCGCCTTCGACGACCAGTTCGTGGCCGCCGCGCAATTCTCCGACTTCCGGATCGAGTATTTCGAAATTCTTGAAATGGTAGACGTTCATAAGCCGGTTCTCGATCGCTCGCGCCTCGATTGAAATGTCCTACGCTCACTTGCCCGCGTCAATGGCAGGCGGGCTTCGATGGCGACGCTCGTCAGCCGTCAATCGCCTTGAGCAGCGCCGGGGCCAGCAGGCCGGCCAGCACGCGCCCGATCTGCATCTCGCGTTCGCCGTAATTGCCCTCCTCGCCGCAGAAATTCAGCGTGCCGAGGCGCTGGTTCGCATGCCGGACCGGAACATTCATGATCGCGGTGATGCCGAGCGAGAAGATCAGCTCGTGATCGAAGAACGCCTGCTTCACATCCGCCTTCGTGGCAGCGAGGAAGATGCCGCCATGCTCCATGGCGCCATGGCTGGCTGTGATCTTGTCGAGCGGCTTGCGGCCGCCGAGCGGATAGGCCTTCTCGTCGCTCGACGAAAGGCGTTCGACCACCGCGTCCTTCTCGACATATTTGAGGATGGTCAAAAGGCGCCAGCCGCAGGTCTCACCGGCGAGGCGTTCAACGGCCTTGTAGGTCTCGCGCTCCGGCTTCTCTGCCTGCAGAGCCATGACGGCCCTGACATCGTCAAGGGTCAGATCACGTTTTGGCATCGCGAAGCTCCGCTTGGCTTGGGTTTAACAGCGCCGGTTGCTGAATGGCCTCCGGAATAAGTCCCTGCCTGTAGAACCGCAGGATCACCAGCAGCAGTGCTGCAATCAGTATTTCGCGCAAGGCCGCTCCCTGCACCGCCGAGATGAAGGGTACCAGCGGGATGACAAAGCGTGTCGACTCCAGGAAAGTCACAACGACGATTGCGCCCAGAACCGCGCCTTTGTTGTTGCCGAGCCCGCCGGCAAGCAGCGCGAGCTTCACGTACAAGGTGAGTAGCGGCGCGAACAGGTCGGGCGCGATGTAGCTGGTAAAGTGGCCGTAGAGCGCACCGGCAAGGCCGAGCGCCGCGGTGCCGAACGCAAACGCCTTCACCTTCAGCATCGTGACATTCTTGCCGGCAACCTGGACGACCTGCTCGTCGTCGCGGATGCCGCGCAAGGCGCGGCCGAAAGGCGAATGTGCCAGACGTTCGGTCAGCACGAAGAGCACTATGACGATGCCGATGACGATACCGAGAAACAGCAGATTGAAGGCGTGAGGCTCAAGCGATCCTCGCATCGGGCCGGGAATTCCGGAAAGCCCGTCGGTGCCGTTGGCCAGCCAGATTTCGTTCGACATCACGATGCGCATCAACTCGGCAAAGCCAAGCGTCACGATCGCCAGGTAGTCACCCCTTAAGTTCACCGTCACCAGCGCGACGATGATGCCGATCAACGAAGTGACCGCGATCGCAGCGATGATCCCCGCCCAGATCGGCCAGCCGAATTTCAGCGTCAGCAGGGCGGAGGTGTAGGCGCCGGCTGCAAAGAAGCCGACCAGCCCAAGATTGATCAGGCCTGCCATACCCCAAATGACATTCGTCCCGAGCGCCAGGATCGCATAGATCCCCGCAGTGACAGCCATCGCGACCAGATAGTGTTCCATGGTCTCCTCAATAGGCCCGTGCGCCGAGGATGCCGCGCGGACGCAGCGTCAGGACGAGGAAGATGGCGAGAAAACCGACGGCCGTACGATAGGCCGGCGGCAATACGAGCAGTGAGAGTTCCTCGCCGACGCCGACAACCAGCGCACCGATGATCGCGCCGGGTATGCTGCCGAGCCCGCCCAGCACGGCGGCCGCAAAGACCGACAGGATGGTTTTGAAGCCGACCAGCGGGTCAACCGTGGTGTCCAGCCCAATGAGCATGCCGCCGATCCCCGCGAGTCCCATGGCGACGAACGAGACAATGCGCGCCACGCTGTCGACGTCGATGCCCTTGATCGATGCCAGCGACGGGTTGTCGGCGACGGCCCGCATCGCCTTGCCGGTGCGCGTCGTCAACAGAAACGCAGTCAGTATCAACATCACGACGGCAGCGACCACGAGATTTTCGACCTGTTGCGGCCCGACGCGCAGGCCGTCGAACACCCAGTCACGACGCAGCGGCAGATTGTAGCCGCGCATCTGGTTGGCGAAAATGAACCGCACCACGTTTTCGAGCGCGATCGTCAGCGCGATCGAGCCGATCGCCGTGGTGATGAAGCCGGACGCGCGAAACGGTTTCAGAATGAATTCGTCGCTGAGCCAGCCGACCAGCCCGGCCACGACAAACGCGGCCAGCAATGCCGCATAGACCGGCATGCCAAGGTTAACGTTGGCGACCAGGCCGGCATAGGCGCCGACGGTCATCAGCGAGGCGACAGCAAAGTTCGTGAACCGCAACACGGAAAAAATCAACGTGAGCCCGATGGCCGGCAGCGCAAGCACGCTGCCTGCCATCAGGCCATTCAGGACAAGCTGTGTCACGTTCATCGGCAACTCAATCTCTGTGCTGTTCGCGACGCCTTCGCTTCGCTCAGGCTGCTCGAGCACTCTTGATCAGGAGTACAGGTCGCCGAAACGCACATCGTCACACGATCTTCAGAAACTCCAGCTTGCCTTTCTTGACCTGGGTGTAGCGAAACCGGCAGGTCGTGATGTCGCCGATCTCGTTGAAGTCGCAGGGACCGGAAACGCCCTCGTAGTTGATATCCTTTCCCTGGGCGAGCAGCTTGAGCCCTTCGACGGCAGAATAGACCTTCTGGCCGCCGCCCTGGCTGATCTTGCGGATGTTGTCCTTCATCGCGACGCCGCTGGTTTGCCCGGCTTTCGCGATCGTCAGCGCTGTAAGGCTTGCCCAGTCGGTCGCCTGCGCCTGAAAGCCGTCGACCTCCTGCAAGCCGAGCCGATCGGCGGCAAGCTTGTAGGCGGAGCTGTCGACGTCGGCGGACGGCGTCCCCGTCAGGATCCCTTCGGAGACCTCGGGCGGATTGGCGTCGAGCGTCGCCTGTGGCACCGCATAGGTCTGACAGAACTTCGGCAGGTCGATGCCGGCCTTCCAGAGGTCGCGCAACACGACGACGGTGTCGGTCGCGTAGCCGTTGAGATAGAGGAAGTCAGGCTTGGCTGCCATCACCTGGTCGATCTCCGACCGGTAGGACGGCTTGTCCTTCTCGTAAATCACGTGACCGACGACACTGCCGCCGACGGTCTTCATGTGGTTGTCGAGGTGCTCCTTGGTCGCGAGCGCGAAGGGCGCCTGGATGCCGAGGATGCCGATGCGTCGCTTGCCGAGACTGGCGATGTAGGTTGCATGCGCAGTCGCCTGCAATTTCGACGTCGGCTGGGTGCGGACGAGAAAGCCCTGGTGCGGCAACAGCGAGATGCTGTCGGCGCCCGACACCGTCATAATGAAGGTCTTGCTCTCCCAGCAGATCGGCGCGACGGCCGATGTCACCGCCGACGCCCAGGTGCCCAGGATAACCGACACCTTGTCGACCTCGATCAGCTTTCGCGCGGCGCGCACAGCGGCTTCCGGATTGGTCTGGTCATCCTCGATGACCGCATTGATGCGGCGGCCCATCACGCCGCCGGCCTTGTTGACCTCCTCGAACACCAACTGCATCGCCTTCAGCATGCGCGGGCCGTCGTTGCCGCCGGCACCGGTCAGCGGCGTCAGGATTCCCACCTTGATCGGATCGGCCTGCGCCAGGCCGACAACCGGCAGCCCGGCGGCGGCCGCGGACGCCACGGCGCCCTTGAGGATGGTTCTGCGACTAAGGCTCATTGCGGATCCTCCTTCTTTGTTAGCGGAGCGCGCTCCAGGTTGCTGACGGTACTTGATCCCGATGGCCGGGCAATCGCAAATTTCGCAAACTTTCACTCTGGTCGCTTGGCAGTGCGGCCTTCGGGTTCGGGACACTAGCCTCCCAAAAACACGCGCCTGATATCCGGATCGCCGGCCAGCTGTTTGGCGTCCCCGGTTCGGCTGTTCTTGCCGTCGACCAGGATGTAGGCGCGATTGGACAGGTTGAGCGCCTCGCTCGCATTCTGTTCGACGATCACGACCGACAGTCCCTGACGATTGATCTCGGAGATTGCATCGAACAGGCGTTCGGCAGCGACCGGCGAAAGGCCGGCGGACGGTTCATCCAGCAGCAGCACCCGTGGCTCGACCATCAACGCCATCGCCATTGCCAGCATCTGCCGTTCGCCGCCGGATAGCGTGCGCGCGGCGTGACGGCGTTTCGCGCCGAGAACCGGAAATCGCGCGAACGCGGCATCGATGTGTTGCGCCGCGGCCCGCGGGTTGACATATCCGCCCATCTCGAGATTTTCCCGCACCGAGAGCGAGGGAAATACGTTGGCTTCCTGCGGCACATAGGCAAGGCCGGCTCGCGCGATGTCGCGCGGTCGTCGTGCCGTGATGTCCGCGTCGCCCAGCAGCACGCGACCGGATTTCGGCTTCAACAGCCCGGCGATCACTTTCAACAGGGTCGATTTTCCGGCGCCGTTGGGACCGATAATGCAGACGATTTCACCGGCATCGATGCGAAAATCGATGCCCTTCAGAATTTCATCGGCGTCGCCATAGCCTGCAACCACGCCCGCGACCGACAGCTCCGCCATCAGTGTGCGCCCCGCGCCCGCCGGCCCATATAGGCCTCCTGTACGCGTTCGTCGCGCGCGATCTCGTCGAAGCTGCCCTCGGTCAGATAGCGCCCCTCCGCCATGACGATCACGCGATCGCAAAGACGCGCCACCATGTCCATTTGATGCTCGATCAGCAGGATCGGCATCCCCTCGGCGGCAAGCGCCTGCAGATGTTCGCCGATCTCCCGCGCGAGCGTCGGATTGACACCGGCGATCGGCTCATCGAGCAGAAGCATTTTCGGGTCGGCCATCAGCGCACGGCCGATCTCAAGCAGCTTCTTCTGCCCGCCCGAAAGTGCCCCGGCCGGATGATAAATGACGCGCAGCAGGTTCAGCCGCTCGGCGATCGCGCGCGCCTTGATCATCAGTTCGTCTTCGCGCGCGCGCGCAGCAGCGCTTTGCAACAGTGCGTGAAAAATCCGTTCTCCCGGCTGGTGCTGACCGTAGAGCAGGAGATTTTCGAGAACGGACATCCGCGACAGCCCGCGTGCAATCTGGAACGTCCTGATCAAGCCGGCCGCTGTCACGCGATCGGGCCGCAATCCCGTGATGTCGTGCCCATCAAAGATAATGCGCCCGCGGTCGGGCGGGATCACTCCGGAGATGCAATTGAATAGCGTGGTCTTGCCCGCGCCGTTCGGGCCAATAAGGCCGGTGATGCCGCGCAGCTCGACATCGAGCGACACGCCGTTCAGCGCGTGCACTCCGTAGAAGGCACGTTCAACATCTTTGATACGAAGTCGCGCTGCCTGTTCGCTCACGGATTGCCGGTGCCCCAAGATCGCCCATGCTATGTTGGCGGAAGCTCTTTGGGAATAACCGGTGGGTCAAGGCACGTCGAAATATAAGAGCACGATCACTCCGCCCGACGGTGGCACCGCCTGGGTCCTGAAGGCCTCAAGGCCAGACGCTGAAAGTGCGAATATCTGAGGCGCGACGCTGCTCTTTTTCGCCTCATGCGCGTCCCGAATATACGATCGAGATGATCGTGATTGCGGCCGTCCGATGCGGTGTCGTACCGGCGAACCGCCGCGGAGGTCGCGATGTCGGTACAATCTGTTGTCGATGCGCAGGTTTGGTAGCGGGAGAGGGACTCGAACCCCCGACCCCAGGATTATGATTCCCGTGCTCTAACCAGCTGAGCTACCCCGCCAAACGTTCGCGTCGACATGTCGAGGACCGCCAAAGGCACGGTCGCGAACGGGCCGCATATAAGGAGTGGGTCAAATGCCTGTCAAGCAAGGGCGGCCCGCGTAAGCGGCCTATTTCGGCCGCAGGCTCGGATCTCCGCCGGGGCTGCCAGGCGGCGGAATGACCGGCGTTTTCCCCTCATCGGGCGCCGACTTGTGCATCTGCGGATCGATATTCGTCGGCGGGCAGAACACACCGTCGGATTGCGCCAGCCTGTCGCTCAACGGTTGACGTGATTCTCCGATGGTTTGCTGCGAACGTGCGCCCGTTTCCTGCCCTGAATTCGGCGGCTGAATCGGCGCACATCGTACCATCGCCTGCGGCGCGGGCTGCGGGCTCGACGGCGGCGCTTGCGCGTACGCCACAGCAGTCGTCATGAGCAGGATGAGTGTGGTTGCAGCGTGCGTTCTCATGCAGGGAAAACGAACGGCGCGGGTTCCGGTTCCCGAAAATAGAGAGTCAGTGCTTGCGATAGCGGATCAGCGAAAAGTGCCCCATCGGGGGCATTGGCGTGCGCTCGATCATCGTTACGCCGCCGTGGCGTTCCGCCCACCGCGTCAGCCGTCCCCATGGGAATTCCGGCCGCCAGCCAAGCCGCCGCGCAACCGGCGCGAAGGCCGCCTCGAATATCTTGCGCGAGCCGGACTCGGCGCCCAGGTGGTTGACGAGGATCAGTTCGCCGCCGCTCTTCAGCACGCGCACGAAATCGTCCAGCGTGCTTTCCGGATCCGGAACCGCGGTGATGACGTATTGCGCGACCACCGCATCGAACGAATTGTCGGCAAACGCCAGGATCTTCGCATCCATCACCGCCAGCGTCTCGACATTGGTGAGTTTCTGCGCCTTCACGCGCTCCTGCGCCTTGCGCAGCATCGGCTCCGACAGGTCGACGCCACTCAGCCGCGTCGTCCGCGCATAGTCGGACAACGACAACCCGGTGCCGACGCCGACATCCAGCACGCGCCCGCCGACCCTGTCAGCGGCGGCGATCGATGCGCGCCGTCCCTTCTCGAACACTGCGCCGAACACCAGATCGTAGATCGGCGCCCAGCGCGCGTAAGCTTTCGCGACGCCGTCGCGGTCGATATCGTTGCCCATCCCCGCCCCGAATGAATGTCTTCTTTAAGCGCGCGATGCCGCCAGCGGCAGCGCAGCCATTCTCTTGTCGGTGTGATCGACCATCGCCACAGTGCGCGCGATGATGCCGCCGCCGAGCACGCGCGCCTGTCCGCCGGATGCATCGTAGAACACGCAGGCCTGACCGGGCGACACGCCTTCCTCGCCGTCGATCAGCTCGACGTCGCAAACGCCGTCGATCTGCCGCAACCAGGCCGGCTGCGCCGGACGCGTGGAGCGCACCTTGACGAAGATCTCGCGGCGATCGCCTGCGCGCGGCAACAGGCCATCGCCGATCCAGTTGATCTCGCGCAGCGTGATGCTGCGCGTCCGCAAGGCCTCGCGCGGGCCGACGACGACGCGATGCGCCGTCGCATCGAGCCGCACCACATAGAGCGGTTCCGCCGCGGCGATGCCGAGGCCGCGGCGCTGGCCGACCGTGAAATGCACGATGCCTTCGTGCCGTCCCAGCACACGGCCGCTCAGATCGACGATCTCACCCGGCTCCACCGCATGCGGCTTCAGCCGTTCGATCAGGTCGGTGTAGCGGCCCGTGGGCACGAAGCAGATGTCCTGGCTGTCATGCTTGTCGGCGACGGACAGACCGAAGCGGCGCGCAAGTTCGCGCGTCTCGGTCTTGGTCATGTCGCCGAGCGGAAAACGGACATCGGCGAGCTGCTCACCGGTGGTTGCAAACAGGAAATAGCTCTGGTCGCGATCGGCGTCCTTCGCGCAATGCAGCGCGCGCGATCCGTCACTGAGCCTGCGCGAAGCGACATAGTGGCCCGTGGCGAGCGCGCGCGCGCCGAGTTGCCGCGCTGTCGCCAGCAGTTGATCGAACTTGATCGCGCGATTGCACTCGATGCAGGGCACCGGTGTCTCGCCCGCGGCATAGCTGTCGGCGAACCGCTCGATCACGGCCTCGCGAAAGCGATCCTCATAGTCGAGCACATAATGCGGGATGCCGATGCGCTCCGCGACAAGGCGGGCGTCGTAGATGTCCTGCCCGGCGCAGCATGCGCCCTTGCGGTGGGTCGCAGCCCCATGATCGTAAAGCTGCAGCGTGACCCCGACCACGTCATATCCCTCGGCCTTCAACAGCGCCGCCGTCGTCGACGAGTCCACGCCGCCGGACATCGCGACAACGACGCGGGTGTCTTCCGGGCGGCCTTCAAGGTCGAGGCTGTTGAGCATGGGTCCGGCTGGTTGCGCGGCGTCCTTCGGCCGCGATCGAAAAGGCCGCTCACCACGGCCGCGCCCCGTACTTATAGCCGGGGCGAGAGCGGCGCAATCGCGCAAGGCCAGCCAAAGGAGGGTGCGTGGGGCAATTCTTGCCGCTGGGCAAAACAGGGCTGCATAACACGGACGCGGTGGGATGGTGTGACATGTATAAGTATTTGAAGTTGCAATATATTTTTATGGCAAAGCCGTGGCCCGCTCCTTGCTCACCTCAAGAGCAGGTCCCTTAAGTGCGAGGCGAGCAGTGTCCAGCGTCGTGGTCGAAGCCAACTCACAAGTTTCCAGCCAGCCGGCACGGCCGAAATCCGGCCAGAGCAATCCCTCGTCCAGCGGCGACGGATTTTCCGGGCTGGTCGACAGCAACCTGTCCGCGAGCCATGCTGGCGACGCAAATTCGCCGCCTGAACAGCCGCGCAGGTCTGCACGTCCGGACAGCCCGGACTCGCAGCCCCGCCCGCAGACCGGCATTCGACAAAAGTCAGGGAACCAGCCGGATTCGACCCGGAAAACGCCGAGCGAGCTGTCCGCGACGGATGCGCCCGCCACAGACGGCGATACGACCGCGAAACCTGCTGCCACGCCGACTGTCGAGGCGATCCTCGCCAGCACCGGCCTTGTGGCTGAAACGGTATCCAGCGAACCGGTCCAAGCTGCCCCGGAAGCCGAAACCCAAACCGAAGAAGCATCGGCGCCAGAGGCGGCCGCACCCGTGCCGGCCGCAGCCGGCGCCGCAATCGTCGCTGCTGCCGTGACGGTGCAGATCGAGTTCGCAACGCAGGCGCCCGCTCAATCGGGCATCGAAAGTGGCGATGCGATCACCGTTTCAAATCCGCCGGCCACGGTCATCGCGGCGCCGGCGGAAACCGCGGCGAATGCGCTCGCCCGCGTCGCCATCGATATCGGCGACAATCAACCCACCATCGTCGCCGAATCCGACACCAATGCCGACGTTCAGGCTTCGCCCGTGCCTGCGGAAACCGCGCCGGACGTCACCGCCGCGGATGCTGATCCGCAGGCCCCGGTCGAGGCAACGCCACGCGTACAAACCGCTGCGGTGGAAGCCCAGGTCAGTGCGAAGGCCAGCGCTGAACTTTCGGAAGCGGCAAGAGGCATGGACTCCTCAAAGCCCGCCGAGGAGCTTCGGCAGGGCCGACCCGTTCCCAGCACCGAGATCCGGGCCGTCGATGCGAACGATGACATGCGCGTCGCCCCGGAACAGCCGTCCGTAAAGCCGGAGTTCGCCCGAGGACCGCCGCGTCGAGGCGGATGCCGGCACGCAGGGCCAGAACAAGCCTGCGGAGCCTGAAACCCGCCCGGCGCAACGTCCCGCGCACGAGCCGCCGGCAGCAAGCGCCTCGCACGTTCCGGCAACCCCTTCCGAAAACGCGCAACCTGGCGGCTACGGCGTGACTCAGGTCGCGCCGCTGCACGTTCCGGGCTTCGCGGCTCCGGCAGCGCAGTTCACGGCCGTTCCAGCCGCAAACCTCGCGGTGCCGATCGGCGGGCTCGCCGTGGAGATCGCGGCCAACGTCCAGATCGGCCGCAGCCGGTTCGACATCAGGCTCGATCCGCCGGAACTCGGCCGCATCGATGTCCGTCTCGATGTGGATCGGAATGGCCAGGTGACCTCGCACCTGATCGTGGAGAAGTCCGCAACGCTCGATCTGTTGCGCCGTGACGCGCAGCAGCTGGAGCGCGCGTTGCAGGATGCCGGATTGAAGACCTCCGACAACGGATTGCAATTCAGCCTGCGCGATCAGCAGCAACAGGCTGGCCGCAACGACGACAACGGTTCGCAGCGCAACGCGCAGCGGCTGGTCGTTGCCGAGGAGGAAGCAATTGCCGCCGAGACCGCCGGACGCAGCTACGGCCGGATGGCCGCCCAGCGCGGCGGCATCGACATCAGGGTTTGAGGAGCGAACATCATGGCCATTGGTGCAACCATGCCGACGATCCCGGTCTCCGCGCCCGCGCAGCCGACGTCGTCGTCAAATGCCACCGGCACGACCAGCTCGAACAACAGCGCGACGCTGGCGAGCAACTTCCAGACCTTTCTGACGCTGTTGACGACGCAGTTGCAGAATCAGAATCCGCTCGACCCGCTCGACACCAACCAGTTCACGCAGCAATTGGTGCAGTTCGCCCAGGTCGAACAGCAACTCAAGCAAAATGACCAACTCGCCTCGTTGATCGCCATCCAGAAGACGACGCAATCGACCCAGGCGCTGAACTTCGTCGGCTCAAAGGTCGTGGTCGATGGAACAACCAGTGCGCTCGACAAGAGCATGGCGACCTGGAGCCTGACAGCGCCCAAGGATGTCAGCGCCGTCGTCAACATCATGAGCAAGACCGGCCAGACGGTCTACAGCGGGACATTCAACATGAATGCCGGCAAGCACGATTTTGTCTGGGACGGCAAGGGCAACGACGGCGTGCAGTGGCCGGACGGCGACTACAAGATCCAGGTCGTGGCGAAAGATGCGGCCGGACAGTCGACGGTTGTCGAGTCCGACTCGCAGGGTGTGGTCGATTCCGTCGATCTGACAGCCAACCCGCCGCTGCTGTCGATCGGCACGCAGACCTTCACGGTCGATCAGGTCAAGCGCATCATCAAGGGCAACAGCGTCTGACCGCGCTGAGTTAATCTCTCATAAACGTTTCGGCGAAGTCGTCAGACGGCCGGTCTGCGACCGCCTGCGGATGCCCTGAAGACGGGAGATACATCCATCGTTCCAAGGAGAATCGTATTGCAACCTTGGGCTTAGGCAAATTTTAAGCGGCCCGGCGTACAGTCCCTGACAACGTGATCAGTCAATCACGCGTTCAGTCAGTCAGTAGAGTTTGTGAGTACACCATGACAGAACCCCATCGCCCGAGGGTGAAGTACGTCATCGGGCCCGACGGAAGTCCGCTGACCATTGCAGATCTGCCGGCGCCCGGCACCAAACGGTGGGTTATCCGCCGCAAGGCCGAAGTCGTCGCCGCAGTTCGCGGTGGCCTGTTGTCGCTGGAAGAGGCCTGCAGCCGCTACACGCTCACGGTGGACGAATTCCTGTCCTGGCAGTTCTCGATCGACCAGCACGGTCTGGCCGGGCTGCGTACCACCCGAATTCAGCAGTATCGTCAGTAATCAGCCCACTCTGTTCGCAGATATGGCTCACGCCGGTTCGTTTTTCGAACCGGCGTTGTCGTTTTTGGACACCTGTTACGATCTGTTAACCATATCGAAACCATCCCATGGGCAAATTTTGCCCAGTGGCGTCGCGCGCCGAATCTTGTTGAGGGGCTGGTTCGTTGCTGGGTCTGGTCGGATTTTTCAGAAGTCTGGGAGCGGCACGCCTGACGGCCATGGTCGCCGTCACGGCGTTGATGATCGGCTTCTTCGGATTCCTCATCATGCGCGTCACCACGCCGCAGCTGACGACGCTGTTTACCGACCTGTCTTACGAAGACTCCTCCGCCATCATCAAGGATCTCGAACGCCAGGGCATTCCCTTCGAGATGCGCAATGACGGCGCCATCCTGATGGTGCCCAAGGACAAGGTCACCCGGCTCCGGATGAAGCTGGCCGAATCCGGGTTGCCGAAGGGCGGCGGCGTCGGCTACGAGATCTTCGACAAGTCCGACGCGATCGGCGCCACCAGTTTCGTCCAGAACATCAACCACCTGCGCGCCCTCGAAGGCGAGCTCGCGCGCACGATCCGCGCCATCGACCGCGTGCAGTTCGCGCGCGTGCATCTGGTTCTGCCCGAGCGGCCGCTGTTCTCGCGCGAAACCCCGGAGCCGTCGGCTTCCATCGTGCTGCGCGTGCGCGGCGCACTGGAGCCGGCGCAGGTTCGTGCGATCCGCCATCTTGCGGCATCCGCCGTCAACGGATTGAAGC
Source organism: uncultured Alphaproteobacteria bacterium (assembly GCA_963774995.1). Classification (GTDB taxonomy): domain Bacteria; phylum Pseudomonadota; class Alphaproteobacteria; order Rhizobiales; family Xanthobacteraceae; genus P52-10. Next base: position 75,868 of record CAVZHJ010000028.1, on the reverse strand, counting down.
CGCAGCGCGTTTCGATCGTCGATGAGCGCGGCAACCTGCTGGCCAACGGCGCATCCGCTGACAACGCCACAGACGGCGTGAGCGCCGAAGAACGCCGGACAGGGTTCGAGCGCAAGCTGCGCGAGCAGGTTGAGGCAATCGTATCGTCGGTGGTCGGCTCGGGTCGCGCGCGCGTGCAGCTGACGGCGGATTTCGACTACAATCGCATCACCCAGACCTCGGATCGCTTCGATCCCGACAGCAAGGTGGTGCGATCGAGCCAGTCGCGCGAGGAGCAGACCGGTTCCGACGGCAAAGAGAACCAGGTGACCGTCAACAACGAACTGCCGGGCGCGCAGCAGCAACAGCCGGCAGCGGCCGCCAAGGACTCCAGCAAGAAGACCGAGGAGATCGTCAACTACGAGATTTCCCGCGTCACCAAGACGGAAGTGACCGAGGCCGGCCGCGTCAACCGTATTTCCGTCGCCGTCCTCGTCGACGGCACCTACGGCAAGAACGAGAAGGGCGAAGGCACCTACCTGCCGCGCGCGAAGGACGACCTCGAGCGCATCGCCACGCTGGTCCGCTCGGCGATCGGCTTCGACGGCAAGCGCGGCGATCAGGTGGAAGTGATCAATCTGCGATTTGCCGAAGCGCCGATGGAATTGCCCGCCGCCGAGCCCACGACCTGGATGAGCAGGCTCCAGTTCACCAAAGACGACATCATGTATGTCATCGAACTCGGCGTGATGGCGTTTCTCGGCCTGATCGTCCTGTTCATGGTCGTCCGGCCGCTGGTGCGGCGCGTGCTGTCACCTGACTCGCTGGTCGCGATCGCAAGCAGCGCGGCGCCGCCACCAGCTGCTCCCACCGGGACCGCGGTGGCGGTGCCCGGATCGGCCATACCCAGCATGATCGACGTGGCCCAGGTGCAGGGCCAGGTGCACGCCCAGTCGGTCCATCGCGTCGGCGAACTCGCCGACAAGAACCCGACTGAAACCGTCTCCATTATCCGCCAGTGGCTCTCCGAGCCAGCTCCGACATAACAGCCATGGCCACTCAGCAAACCGATATCGCTGGCACCATCGCGACCCTCGCGCAACGGCAGGCTGGCCGTGCGCAAACCGTGAAAGTCAGCGGTCCGAAGCGCGCGGCCATGCTGATGCTCGCACTCGGCGAACAGTACGGCTCAAAGGTCTGGCAGATGCTGGACGATGAAGAGATTCGCGAGCTCTCGATCGTCATGTCATCGCTCGGCAACGTCGAGCCCGAGATGGTCGAGGATCTGCTGCTTGAATTCGTCTCGCGGATGTCGGCATCGGGTGCGCTGATGGGCAACTTCGATGCCACCGAACGGTTGCTGCAGCAGTATCTGCCGAAGGAGCGCGTCAACGGCATCATGGATGAAATCCGGGGGCCTGCAGGCCGCAACATGTGGGAAAAGCTCTCCAACGTGCAGGAAGAAGTCCTCGCCAACTACCTGAAGAACGAATATCCGCAAACCATCGCGGTGGTGCTCTCAAAACTCACGGCCGAGCACGCCGCGCGCGTGCTTGCCATCCTGCCCGAGGACCTGGCGCTGGATGTCGTCGGCCGCATGCTGAAGATGGAGGCGGTGCAGAAGGAGGTCATCGAACGCGTGGAGCAGACCTTGCGGCTTGAATTCATGTCGAACCTCTCGCAGACCCGCCGTCGCGACGCGCACGAAGTGATGGCGGAAATCTTCAACAACTTCGACCGGCAGACCGAAACCCGCTTCATCACCGCGCTGGAAGAAGAGAATCGCGAATCCGCCGAGCGCATCAAGGCGCTGATGTTCACCTTCGACGACCTGGTCAAGCTGGATGCAGCTTCGGCGCAGACGCTGATGCGGCATGTCGACAAGGAAAAGCTCGGCGTCGCACTGAAGGGCGCCAACGAGGACGTTCGCACCTTCTTCATGGGCAACATGTCGAGCCGGGCCGCCAAGATGCTGCTGGACGACATGGCGGCGCTCGGTCCGGTGCGGCTGCGCGACGTCGACGAGGCGCAGGCGCTGCTCGTCAATCTTGCCAAGGACCTCGCCGCCAAGGGCGAGATCATGCTGGCGAAGGGCCGCGCCGACGACGAACTGGTGTACTGAGATGGGCGCTCCCGCAAAATTCCTGTTCGATCAGGACTTCTCCTCCACCTCGCGCGGCGATACCGCGAACGCGGCGGACGTTGCGCACAAGATTGCTGATGCCGAAGCGCGCGCAACGCGCACCGGCTATGCCGCAGGACAAGCCGACGCTACGGCGGAAACCACGCGCCGCAATGCGTTAGCGATGGAGGAGATCGCCCGGGCGCTTGGCGGTATCGCCGCCCAGATCGGCAAGGCCGAAACGCGGATCGAGACCGAGGCGGTGGATATCGCCGTCGCCGTGGCGCGCAAACTCTGCACCGAGCTGACCCGCCGCGAACCGCTCGCGGAATTGACGGCGCTGGTCGAGGATTGCCTGCGCCAACTGATTTCGACGCCGCATCTCGTCGTCCGCATCAACGACGCGCTCTATGACGACGCGCGCGCGCGCATCGAGGGGCTTGCACGGCAGAGCGGCTTCGAGGGACGGCTGGTGATGCTGTCCGATCCGGATATCGCCCACGGCGACTGCAAGCTGGAATGGGCCGATGGCGGCGTCACGTCGGATCGCGCGGCCACGGAATCGAAAATCGAAGAACTGGTGGGGCGCTATATGGCGTCTCGCAACACGGCGGAGACCATGAAATGAGCGACACAGACAGCCAGGTTCCGCTCCCCAATCTCGACAACGCGGCAGCGATGTCCCCGGATGACATCGAGGCCTACAGCCCCGAGGATCAGGGCGCGCGCATCGCCGCCGATCTCGAAGCGGTGTTCGATGTGCCGGTGCAGGTCTCGGCGGTGCTCGGCCGCTCGCGCATGGATGTCGGCGAACTGCTGCGGCTCGGGCCGGGGACGGTGCTTGAACTCGACCGCCGCGTCGGCGAGGCGATCGACATCTACGTCAACAACCGCCTGGTGGCGCGCGGCGAAGTCGTGCTGGTCGAAGACAAGCTCGGCGTCACCATGACGGAAATCATCAACTCGACAGAACGCGGCTGAATCGCAACGCCCGCTGCACTTGGACGGGCGTCAATAACAGGAGCAAGACATGCGGCTTCTCATCGTTGGCACGCTGAAGGGCCAACTCACGGCAGCGACCAAGATCGCCATGGACAATGGCGCGACGGTCACGCACGTGGCCGACAGCGAACAGGGCATGCGCGTGCTGCGCGGCGGCAAGGGCGCCGATCTGCTGCTGGTCGATGTCAGCCTCGACATCCGCGATCTGGTGATGCGGCTGGAGGCCGAACACATTCATGTGCCGATCGTCGCCTGTGGCATCACCAACGATGCGCGGGCAGCCGTTGCCGCCATTCACGCCGGTGCGAAGGAATACATCCCGTTGCCGCCGGACCATGAACTGATCGCGGCCGTGCTGGCCGCAGTCGCCAATGACAATCGGGACCTGATCTATCGGGACGATGCGATGGCGAAGGTCATCAAGCTGGCGCAGCAGATCGCCGGCTCCGACGCCTCGGTGATGATCACCGGCGAGTCCGGCACCGGAAAGGAAGTCCTGGCGCGTTACGTTCATGCGCGATCGGGCCGGGCGAAGCGGCCCTTCATCTCGGTCAATTGCGCGGCGATCCCCGAGCACCTGCTGGAGTCCGAACTGTTTGGCCATGAGAAGGGCGCGTTCACCGGCGCCATCGCGCGCCGGATCGGTAAATTCGAGGAGGCGACCGGCGGCACGCTGTTGCTCGACGAGGTTTCCGAGATGGACGTGCGGCTGCAGTCAAAGCTGCTGCGCGCGATCCAGGAACGCGTGATCGACCGCGTCGGCGGCACGCGCCCCGTGCCGGTCGATATTCGCATCCTCGCCACGTCCAATCGCAATCTCGCCGAGGCGGTCCGCGAAGGTACGTTCCGCGAAGATCTGCTGTTCCGCCTCAACGTGGTGAATCTGAAAATCCCGGCGCTACGCGAGCGGCCCGCGGACATCATCGAACTGGCGCAGCATTTTGCGAAGAAGTATGCGGAGGTGAATGGCGTGCCGCTCAGGCCGCTGTCTGCGGACGCGCGGCGCGTGCTCACCACCAACCGCTGGCAAGGCAACGTGCGCGAACTGGAAAACACGCTGCATCGCGCCGTGCTGATGGCGAGCGGCGACGAGATCGGCGCGGAGGCGATCCTGTCTCCGGACGGCGACCGGCTCGACACTGCGAAGACGTCGCCGGTCGTCGCCCATGCGACGATGGCCGCCGAACAGGTAACGCGCGCGCTGGTCGGCCGCACGGTCGCCGAGGTCGAGCGCGACCTGATCCTCGAAACGCTCAAGCATTGCCTTGGCAACAGGACCCATGCGGCGAACATCCTCGGCATCTCGATCCGCACGCTGCGCAACAAGCTGAACGAATACGCCGACGGCGGCATGGCGATCCCGCCGCCGGGGCAGGGCGAGGTCAGGTTCGCGGTGTAGAACCGAACGCCGGCAGGTCTTCCAACTCAGTTCTCCGTCATGGCCGGGCTCGACCCGGCCATCCACGGAGAGGGGAAACCAAGCACCGCACCGAGGGTTGAACAAGGACTGCGCCCCCGGTGGATGAGAACAGACCGGACAACGAGAACGGAAAAGAATGTCCGACTGTTACCCGCGGAACAGCGCGGCACGCGGTTCGGGCGTAGGGTCCAGTCACTCGATGGGGTGTCCCTCCCATCGGCCGACTTTGATGAGCCGCCGGTCAGCCCCGGCGGCTCTTTTTTGGGGAAGTGCGAGGGCTGAGTTTGTCCCCGCGCTGCCCCTCCCGCTCCAGAAGCTTGCATCGCCGGGAGTTCTCGGCGCGACGCCCGCGGGTCATGGTGCTGATTTTCAGAAAGAAAAATTCCTGACCTCGCCGTGCGCTTAGGAATATTTTTTGGCCATAATGCTTCGCTTTTGCGGCACAATTCGATGCATGTTTGATTCAGGTCAACGCGCGATGGTGCGAGGTGCAGCAGGCTGAATCTGCGCTCGTTTTTGGGCGACTGGCACGCTGTACTTGCAGAGATGGTCATCCGACATGGATCACCAATCGACTGAACAATGGCGTCAAGGATGCCGATCATGTTGAGCGTTTCCCGCGAACCAGCAGGCGCAGCCTTTGATCGCCCACGTTGGGCGCTGATTGCCGCCGGCGTCGTGATTGTGTTTGGCGTCCTGACCGTGCTGTCGGGCGGACAGGCCCTCTTTGGCGGCGAGGCCGCGCGTGCCGCCGTCGGCGACGCCGTTGCATTTGTGCTCTGGTTCAATTTCGCTGCCGGCTTCTTCTACGTGCTTGCCGGCATCGGTCTGTTTTTGTGGCGGCGATGGGCAGCACAGCTTTCCGCGATCATCGCCATCGCGACTCTCATCGTTTTCGCTGCGTTCGGCTGGCATGTTGCGATGGGCGCCGCCTTCGAAATGCGGACTGTCGGTGCAATGATCCTGAGAAGCGGGATCTGGATCGCCATAGCGATTTTCTGCGTGTCGGGCATTTGGATGCCTGGAATCTGAAGAATGACTGACGCTCCGGTGAAGCCACCAATGGACAGGAGCGCACGAACACCCCGGATGAATGGCGTCTTGCGGAAGCCTTGGTTCAAGGCTATGGCCGTGACCATCGTGATGTTTGTTACGGTCGCCACGGCGATCTTCATTTACGCGAATCGTCCGATTTCCGTACAGATCGCGACGATCGAAGAAAATGTGCCCGTCCGTGTGTTCGGCCTGGGTACGGTTGAGGCCCGTGTCCTCTCCAGGATCGGGTTCGAGGTCGGAGCCACTCTCGTCGAACTTAACGCCGACCACGGCGACCGTGTTGCCAAAGGCCAGGTGCTGGCGCTCCTCAATATCGGCGAGCAGGAAGCCAAAGTCGCGAAGGCGCGCGCCGCGCTGCTCGTCGCTGAGGCCAATATCAAGAGAGGAGAAGCCAATCTCGAGAAAGCGCAGGCGGTATTGGCGCAGAAGCAGTTGGCCAACCAGCGCAAACAGACTCTTGTCGGCCGTGACATCGTATCCCAGCAGGTCGCGGAGGAGGCCGCCAGGGATGAGGCCGTCGCGAAGGCCGATGTTGCTGTAGCGCAGAGCGAGGTGGAAACCGCCAAAGCGCAATTGATAGATGCGCAGGCGCAGCTCCAGTTCGAGGAGACAATGCTGCGGCACCGGACGCTCGTCGCGCCATACGATGCATTGGTCATCGAACGCCACAAGGAGCCCGGCACGGTCATCAAGGCTGGCGATCCGATATTTACACTGATCGCGGCCGACACCTATTGGGGCCTTGCCTATGTCGACGAAGCCCGCGCGGGCTTCATCCAGGAAGGTCAACGGGTCGATGCCCGTCTACGCTCGCGTCCGCAGGATGCTTTCACTGGCCGGGTGGTTCGCATCGGCCTGGAGAGCGATCGCGTCAAGCGAAGAGCGGCGCGTCTTCATCAAGGGCGACAATCCGCCGGCGCGGGTCTATCTGGGCGAGCAGGCGGAGTTTTGGATAGCTGTTGCCGAGCTTGACAAGGCGCTGCTCGTCCCGGAAGCGGCAGTGCAAGGCTACAACGGGCGGGAAGGCCGCGTATGGACGGTTGAAGCCGGGCGCCTGCAGCGCCGTCTGGTCAAATTCCGGCATCGCACGGAGGACGCGCGGTTAGAGATTGTCGAGAGCCTGCCTGTGGGGGTGCGTGTCGTGTCGCGGATTGATGGTGGTTTTCGCGAAGGCCGCTCAGCGAGGGTAATCGAGGCGCAAACGAAGTGAATCTCGCCTATCGGGACATTCGGCACAAACTCGGCCGGTTCTTGCTTACGTGCATAGGCCTTGGGCTTTTGCTCGGGGTCGTCATGGCGATGATCGGCATTTATCGTGGCCTCGTTGTCGATGCTCTTACCATTGCGCGTGCACCGGCCGTCGATCTTTGGGTGGTAGAGGCCAACACGCGCGGCCCGTTCGCAGAGGCCTCGCGCATTCCCGGAGACGTTCGCGAAGCGATTGCCCGCATCGCCAGCGTCGCCGCCGCCGGTAGCATCACTTATCAGACGATCGAAGCGCAACACCAGGGCACGAAGTTGCGGCTTTATGTCATTGGTTATGAGCCAACACGTCCAGGCGGTCCGCCGGACATCGTGCAGGGACGCGGCATCGCCCGCAACCATTACGAGATGGTCGCTGATCGTACCGCCGGTCTCGAACTCGGCGATCGGATTCAGCTTGGCCGCAGAACGTTCACGGTCGTCGGGCTCACGCGGCACCAGGTCAATTCCGGCGGGGATCCAGCCATCTACATAACCCTGCCTGACGCGCAGAAACTGCAATTCGATCTTGCGCCCGCCGCCCAGCGCGTTCAGCTGGCACGAGGCGCCGGAGCGGCAAGCCGTGATACGGTCAATGCCGTCGTAGCCCGATTGCAACCCAATGCCTCGACTGACGCTGCCGCCGATACAATCCGGCGCTGGAAACACCTGTCCGCAATCACGCAGGAGGCGCAAGAAGCTATTCTGTCCCAATCATTGGTCGACCAGGCGCGGCGCCAGATCGGACTTTTCACATCTCTTCTGCTCATTGTCTCCGCGGTGATCATTGCGCTGATCATCTACACGATGACGATGGAGAAACTGAAACAGATCGCGACCTTGAAGCTGATCGGTGCGTCTGACCGGACCATTGTTGGCATGATCGTGCAGCAAGCCATGGCGCTGGGATTCATCGGCTTCGCGATTGGCGTCGCTCTCATTCTCAGCATAAAGGACTATTTCCCGCGGCGAGTGGTGCTCGAGCCGGACAACGTGCTGATTCTTGGACTCATTGTTTTTGCCGTCTGTCTGCTATCCAGCGGTCTCGGCGTACGTGCTGCCCTCAAAATCGACCCGGCTACGGCGCTTGGAGGCTGACATGGCGGCAACAGGCGAGCAATTGCCGCTCGTGCGGGTCGACCGCATTTCGAAGCACTTCGGGGAAGGAGACACCCGGGTCGATGCACTCAGGAATGTTTCGCTCGTGGTTTACCCCCGCCAACTCATAGCGCTGCTTGGCCCTTCCGGCTCTGGCAAGACCACGCTGCTCAACATTATCGGCTGCATTCTCGATCCTTCATCGGGCTCGATGGAGCTCGACGGCGAACTGGTCGTCCGGGATGGCCGCTGGCAACGCGGCGATCTGCGCCGCCTGAGGCTGGAGAAGATCGGGTTTATCTTCCAGTTTCACAACCTGCTGCCGTTTCTGGACGCGACCGATAATGTCGCGATCGTGCTGCAATTGGCAGGCGTCGATGCGACGGAGGCACGAAAGCGCGCAGTCGAACTCCTCGACTATCTGGAGGTAGGCCACCGCAAGCACGCGATGCCGGCCAATCTTTCCGGGGGCGAAGCACAGCGTGTAGCCATTGCCCGCGCACTGGCCAACCGCCCGCGTATCATTCTGGCAGATGAACCAACCGCTGCCCTCGAACTCGAAGCGGGCGCAGATTGTCATGGATCTTCTCCGCAAGCTCGCCATCGAACAGGACGCTGCGATCATTGCCGTCACCCATGACGAGAAGATTTTCGATCGGTTCGACCGGATTTTTCAATTGCGCGACGGAGGACTGGATCGTAACGGCGATGAGCGCACTGCTGATGGTGGCACTCGTTAGTGATGACCATCAGGCGACGGACTGCCCGGGCGTCGTTTTGAATGCTGCCGGCAACTACGGACCGAATGCGCGCGTCTTCGGTCACTCCGGCTGGGGCGGATCATTTGTCTGCGCAGATCCCGAACGCGGCATCGGCACTGGCTATGTGCACAATCAGATGGGCCCCGACGTTGGCGGCGATCCGCGTAGAATTTTCATCTGCCGCGCGGTTCACGATTGCCTCTGGAGCATGATCCGGAAAAGTGGATACCGGTTTTCCGGAAGAGACCATGCTCCAGGCAAAAGATGGAGCGGGACGCTCCAGGTCGTCAGCGGCCGGTAAACCGCACCGGCCGTTTCTCGAGGAAGGCGGCGCGCCCTTCCAGAGCATCGTCGCTTTTCCGGATATCGGACTGGACCTCGATCTCCCGGCGGAATTGCTCGGCGTAGCTTGAAAGTTCGCTGTCTTCGAGCAGGCGGCGCGTAGTGGTCAATGTGCGCGTTGGCCCTGCGGCGAGCCGGTGTGCAAGCTTCATTGCGCCGGCGAGCAGGAGATCGTCCTCGAAGACATCCCGCACCAGCCCCCAATCCCTGGCCTGTTCCGCCGAAAGCGGCTCGTTGAGCAGCATGAGTTCGAGCGCGCGCTGACGGCCGACCAGACGCGGCAGCAGCCATGTCGAGCCGAGATCCGGTACCAGGCCAATTCGGCTGAACACCTGAATGAAGCTCGCCGAGCGCGCCGCGACGATGATGTCTCCCGACATCGCAAGGCTGAACCCGCCGCCGGCCGCAACACCATTGACGGCGGTCACGATGGGGACGCGGCACTCGCGCAGCGCCTGGAACGTCGGCCAGTAGTGACGCATCACACCCGCCACGATGTCGTCACCAAGCAGCTGGAAGGCCTTGAGGTTCTGTCCTGAACAAAAGCCGCGGCCGGCACCTGTCAGCACCAGCGCGCGAATTGCCGGATCGGCCGTTGTCTCGCGGATGGCGGTGGCAAGACCGCCCAACAGATCGGGCGTCATCGCGTTCAGGGTTGCCGGTTCGTCGAGCGTGAGTAATCCGACCGCGCCGTCGCGGTCCCGCTTGATGCCTGCCATTTTGCTCTCCCCGTAAAAACGATCGGATCTCGTTCAGGTCGCCGCACCTTTTATGTCGTCAGTCGGTCAGTTGCGCAATGGTATGGCCAAGGTCCTCTGCTCCCACCTCGTCGGGCTGGCCGCTTCGTATGGCGTCTGTTTTCTGATACGCTGCTCGCCTGGCGGAGGTAGTGACACCATGAGTGAGTTGCCCGAGAGTCTCCGCGGCGCGAACGATTAGCGAAATCGCAAGCTATCATGCTCATGTCTATTACGATCCGGCGACGTCGCGGACGGAGGCCGAGCGGCTGCGCGCATGGATCGGCGAACGCTTTTCCGTCACCCTGGGGCGCTGGCATGACGTGAAGGTCGGTCCGCACGATCAGGCCATGTATCAGGTGGCCTTTGCCAAGGAGCTGTTTTCCGTGCTGGTGCCGTGGCTGATGCTCAATCACGGCAGCCTGAGCGTTCTGGTCCACCCCAATACGACCAATCCGCGCAGGGATCATCTTGCGGATCCGCTCTGGATCGGACAACCGCTTGCCGTGCATGGCGACAAATTGCCGGAAGAAACCGAAAGCGAGCAGGCGCTCGCACCGAATACGCACCCGACTTTGCCTGTGTGATCTGGTTCAGGTGCCGCCCGGTGTGCTGTTCGCGGAAGCGCGGTATATAATTGGTTCCGGCAGTTCGGGAGCTGATCGACGTGGAGCAGGGGTGGTTTTACGCGGAGGATGAAAGGTCGGTCGGACCGATTTCGTTCGACGCTCTCGCCGCCGCTCTCCTTCGCATGCCGGAGCCGGGCAAAACCCTGGTCTGGCGTGACGGCTTTGAAGCCTGGCGTCCGGCGAAGGACGTCCCCGAGCTGGCCGGCCGTCTGCTCAAGCGTGCTCCTGTTGTTGCGACACCTGACCCTGGCATCGACCGGTGGTCCGCATCCGATACGCAGTCGCAGTCGTCCTGGGCCGACGATGGTTTGCCTGCGGCAACAAAACGGCGTTGGCCGCTTGTCGCTGCGATTGCTGTCGTGGCAGCGATTGTTGCAGCCGGTGTCATCTATGCCCCGCGCACGGCGCAGGTGGGTGTTAAACCCGAAGCTCGCGTTGTGCTTCCGGCGCCGGCCGCGCCGGAACAGCCGAAAAAAGAGGTCGTCGCGCAGGATCCTGCCATCATCCTTGCGGAACTGACCGGGAAGGCGGCACAGGCTGAGGCGGCGACAGAAGCCATCGTGCAAAAGCTGTGGGCGTTGATCGAGCCGCCCGGGATGCAGGCTCCGGATTATGCGACCGCCTCACGCGGCGAACTCGAGAATTATCTTCGCGAACTGCAAACCGCCGAGGCAAACGTGGCAGGCACCCGATCTCAGTACGGGGCGCTGTTGAAGGCGGAGCGAGACCTGATCGAGGAATCCGTACGGGCTTCTGGATTGGGCGAAGGCAGCCGGACAGAGTTCCTGACACGCATAGACGATCGTCAACGGACATCTCTAGAGCTCGCGAGCCGGATGTTGCAGGCGCGCGCCGACCTCTACCGAGCCATGCAAGGCATGCAGGCGATCGCAATCGAGCAGTTCGGAAAATACAAGGCCACGCCTGACGGTTCGATCCGGTTTTCGAACAAGGCGGCGGGTGATCGCCTTGCCGCTGCGGGCGACGAGGTCAATGCCGCGAACAAGCGGCTCGATCTGATCGAGGAAGAGATGATCAACGCGCGGCAAGCACCGCAACCGCAACCGGGCTGGACGGATCAACCGGGCTTGAAGGATATGGTCATCAAATAGCGCGCTGCGCCGGTCGCTCACCGCAGCGTCTGGTACAGCCGATGCAGCAGGCGGACGCGCGGCACGATCGACGAGACGTACATCTGTTCGTAGTGGGTGTGTGCGCCCTGGCCGTCGACGCCAAGGCCGTCCAGCGTCGCCGTCGTGGGCGCGGTGAAATTGCCGTCCGAACCGCCGCCGGTGAAGGTGTCGACGAGATCGAAACCGATGTCGGCTGCAAGCGACTTTGCGTGCTCATAGAGCGCAGCACCGGCATTGCCCTTTTCGTAAGGAGGGCGATTGAGTTCGCCCGTGACTTTGACGCTGACGCCGTCAGTTGTCGGTTTGATGTCGAGAATTTTCGCAACCAGTTCTTCGGCATCGGCAGCGGATTTGACGCGCAGGTCGACCTCCGCATAGGCGTCTTCGGCTACGACATTCGGCTTTGTGCCGCCACGGATCACACCGACGTTCACGCTGACGCCGCGCTTGACATCGTTCAGCGCGTCGAGCGCAAGAATGATGTGGCCGAGTTCGCGGATGGCGCTGCGCCCGTCTTCCGGCCTGGTGCCGGAATGGGCGGGCACGCCCTTCACGAAAACCTCAAACCGGGCGACGCCCTTGCGGCCGGTGACGATCTTGCCGCCGTCGCGCGCGGGCTCGGTGACGAGAACGTATTTCGCCTTCTGGCCCTCGGCCTCGATCAGCGCGCGCGAGGTCGGGCTGCCGATCTCCTCGTCGGAGACATACATCTGCGTGATGCCGAGCGGCGTCTGTTCCCCGTCGAGACAAACCTGCTGAAACGCCCGATAGGCGAGATAGGCGCCGCCCTTCATGTCGTAGATGCCGGGCCCGTAGGCGACGTCGCCATCGACGCGGAACGGAAGCCGCTTGATGAATCCGAGCGGGTGCACGGTGTCGAGATGGCTGAGCACCAGGATGCCGGGCTTGTCCTGGCCCCAGGCGGAGCGAACGATCAGGTGATCGCCGCGGCCGTCCTTGCCGGCAACTCGCTCGACCGCCGCCGGCAGCCCGCGATAGCCGTCGGCGACCATCGTCGCGAGTTGGTTGACTTGCTCGGGCGCCTCTGTCGGCGTTTCGATTTCGACCCAGCTCTGGATACCCTTCAGGATGGCGTCGGCGTCGAAGGGGTGTGTCTGATCGGTCAATGAAGTTCTCATTTTCTGTCCGGCGGGCCAGCTTAACTCGAACGCATGAGCGTCAACAAGCAGGCTGCGTTGTCATGCCGAACCGGCATGACAACGATGGGCAAAACGCCGTTGGACGGCTTTGTCCGTTGCGTGCAGCGAACGCGCAAGCCGCGGACCTCGTGGATCCAGGCGGTGTCGAGCTCGAACGATATCGCCCGGATGCGCGAGCGGCAGGATGAACTCTATCAGTATGACGCCTGGACGGCGCACGCTGGCCGTGCGCTCGCCGGCGGGCCAGGCGCCGCGCTGCGGGCGGTCTTGCATTTCTGGTTTCCTCGCGCGTCGCACATAGATCAACCGTAACCGAGACACCATGCCAAGCAAACCACCGTTGACCCTGATTGCATCGACGCCGACCGCAGTAGGACCGCCGCGCGAGCTTGGCGAGCACGGGCTCGCGCTGTGGACCAGCATCCAAGCCGAGTACAGGATCGACGACGTCGGCGACATCACCGTCTTGGTGCAGTTATGCGCTGCTGCTGATCGCGCCGAGGCGCTGGGAGCGCGGATCGACGCGGACGGCGAGACGATCACCGGTAAGATGGGGCTCAAGGCCCACCCCTGTTTGATAGTCGAAAGCTGACGACGCAGGCGCAGTGCAGTGCGGTTAACGCGACTTAGCGTTCTAACGACTTCATGAAGGCAAGCAGATCGCCGATCTGGCCCGGATCGAGTTCGAATTCCGGCATGGTAGGATGGCCGGTCGTAATACCTTCGGCAAAGGCTTCAGCGAGGTCCTCGATAGGATACTTCTTGTGCAGATCGCGAAAAGGCGGAGAGATTGCAAGCGGGCTTGCGCTGATGCGGTCGATTGAATGACAGGATGCACAGTTGTTTTGCGCAAATACCCGACCTCGCTGAAGCCCCGGCTCCTCCTGTTGTGCCAGCGCAGTGGCTGCACACATGCTCGCTAGCATTAAGGCAACATTGAAACGCCAGATCATAGTTCGGAACCCTCTTAATTTGTAACTCGCGAACAAGATGCCGCGAAGCTTTTAGGGAGCGGCGGCGACCCAGCGACAACGACGCCTTCTAATCGTGTCGCGATGCTAGCTTTGGGTAAGGGTCTTTGGCCTCTTCCTCTGCGAGCAATTCCTGAATTTGCTGACGCTGAACGTCGTCAGTTACCCTGAGCAGCAGATTTTTAAAGCGCGATACATTCTGTCTCTGTACGAAGCGCTCCATTTGCAGCCTCCATAGGCAGTATGTGCGGCTTTTGACTGCGGGGGAGTGAACGCCAGCCCGTCCGGACCTAGGGGCGGGGCAAGGACGAGCTGGGATCAGTCACACATCGGGGGCGATGTGCTGGATTGTGAAGTATCTCGCGCCAAATAGGTTCCGTCCGTACTTGCGACAGAAGGCTACTCGCACATACACGCCGCATGTAAGGCGCGCCGCCGTTGAAATCACCGCACATAGAGATAGGCGCAGTACGCGAGGACTATGCCGAAGCAGCCGAGCCCGATCAGCGTGCCGGAAAAGTCGAACCGGTCCCAGAACACCCAACTTGCAAGCCCGCAGGCCACGGCATTGACGCCAGCCAGCCAGAAGATCGGCGTGAGCGCTGTCTTCAAGCTCATGCGGCTGTCACGATCTGCGGTAATAGAGGCCGCGGCTTCAGTCTTTGTGCTCAAATTCGATAATCTTGCGGCCGCCCTGCCAGAGTTCGATATCTTGACCGTCGATGAACTGTTTGGCGGATTCAATCGCAGCGCGGTCATCGGGGCGATCAAGATCAATCTCTTTGAGGGCGTTGCCGTCCGTGCCCATAGTGTAAACTTGATACTCGGTCGGACCCACCACGGTGTGGACGTCTAACCACGCCTTGTTTCTAAAAAGGTCACGCAATTGAGCGGCGATATGGCGGTGTTCATTTCGCTCAGGCCCAAGTGGGAGCGACCGAGCGAAGCGGAGTATCTGTTGGCGCATTTCGGTAAGCTGCGCGATTGTGTATCGAATTTGAGCCAAGCTAAGCCGCGCACGCGTGCGCCTCATAACGCAACTCGACTGCGAGGAGGCGGAACTTGTCAGCCAGTAGTCGGTTGCGCGCTCGCGTGTCTGGATCGCACGCCAAGAGGCCCAACAATTCGGCCTCGTTGCCTTGGACTTCCAACAGTTCGATCTGCTTTTGAAGGTCGGTCATGACGCTCCCCGATGTTCTGGGGGCGAGAGCGCAACCAGTCTCTCTGTCACCGATAGATGCCGTGGAGATCGTGCGGTGATGGAGCCACCATGCGCCTCAAATGTCGGGGAGTTGACAGATGGATTTACGGTTTCATGCGCCTTAACTGCGCGCCTAAAAATCAAACTAGGCCCCGTCGCCATCAATTTTCAATAGGGACACTATTGGGATACTTTGAAAAAAGATCGGGCAACTTCAGCTAGTTAAGCCAGCAATGAAACGCCCCTTCGGGGGAAATGAGGAAGGCAAGACAACAGAAGGCCGGCGTGCTCTGGGCCGGGCTGAACACGGGGCGATGACGCGCGTCTGGAGTTCGTGTGCCCGGCCAACGGCCGGCCCGATGGTAACCTCCGCTCATCGAGCGAAGCCGGGGCTGTTTGACATTTGAATTTGTCGGTCGCGACCGTGATCGTCTCGTGCCGTCACTGCTGATTGCGCGATCATTGGGTCCGTGCGGAGAAGGCTCGTTCCAGCGTTTTTTCCGCAACCTTGCGCCCGATCTCCTGGCCTGCATCGATGTCGAAACGGTAGTGAATGCCGGCCCAGACCCGCGCTTCCGCAGCCTCCTTGCCCAGCGCCAGCAACCGATCGCGGTCGCGCGGAAACACGCTGGCGAGCACGGTCGCCGCCGCGGTCGACAGACACCCGTGCGCGGCGGGAAAACTCGGGTGATTGGGCGGCGGGAACAGCGGCTTCAACTCGGGATCGAGTTGCGACGGCCGGACGTACCAGAACGCATATTTCGCGTCCCAGCAGGCGATCCGGCATCGGCAACTGCGATATTGAGTGCCGCCAGCACGCGCGTCGACACGGCAGATGTGTAGCCGTGTTCAAGCAGCTTGGTTCGCGCGATCTCGTTCCAGAGCGTATGCGCCCGCGCGCCGCCGTGAACCTCCCAATAGATTGCGCGATGATTGGACTTCGGCGTCCGCGGGAAGGACCTGAGTTCGCTCAGCGCGGCCTTGACCTGATCGGAGTCGAATGCAGGCGGAGCCGCCGGACGGAATTCGTTCTGCGTCTCGAGCACCCATGGCTGCCAGGTCCCGGCCAAGGGCGCGATCGGGTTCGCGCCCTTCCAGAGACCCTGACCCTCCGGCACGGAGCCGCTCCACTTCATGTCGCTGCGGTCGTTCTTGCCGCGGGCGATTGCGAGCGCCGCAACTCTCTGGCCGATCGAACGGCCGGCGGCCACCTCTTGCGGATACTCCGCGCCGGCGAGCAGTCGCGTCTGCATCGCCTCCTCGGCCCTGGCAGAAAAGTGTGTCGCGCGAGCCGGAAAGAAATAGCCGAGCAATTCGGCAGCAGCCGCCGCAGCAGCGGCGTGTTCCGAGGGAGACGACGTGGGTCCCGGCTGCAGCCTTGCCGCGTTGATTGCTGCATCGATGCCCGCAGCTTCCGACCGTCCGGTCGAGGCTCGGTGATGTCGCGCCACCGCCACCGCATCGTCCAGCGCCGCCTGCAGGAGCGCAAGATGACGCAAAGCCAGGGGAACCGTGACGAAGCCGTCCTGCATCTCGTCGAGGATCATCTCGTTCCAGCGATACACGGGACCGCCGGCTGCCCACCAGTGGAAGCGCGCGATGTCGTCGGCGGTGCGCTTGCTTGCGATCGCCTTGAGGGCGGCCAGTTCGTTCTGGGTCATCTTCTGCAACGTCGGCGTTTCGATCTGGCCGTAGGATCTCACCAGCCATCCCTCGGCGCGAGGCACCGGAAACGACGAGGTATCGGCGGCGCCAACGGGCGTCGGGATTGCGGTTGCGGCGCTCACCGAGGCGAACAGAACGGCGATCAATCCGGCATTGCGGATGCGGCTAACGGAGATATTCATGACATTTTCCTGTCGATGGTCGAGTTGTGGATGTCGGCGCGCCGCGCTCAGCGCCGCGTGGCCACGACCTGGAGGTACTCGCTCGGGATGACCACGCTGCCATCGGTTGCGCTGTTGAACTCGGCGATGAGGGCCACGAGATCGCGCTCGAGGGAGCTGCGCGCCTCGCTGTCGATCGCCGCAAATGCCTTCAACACCGGGCCGTAGTACGAGCGAAAGATCTCGATCCAATGCGCCGCGGATTTGTAGCGAAAGACGAAGTACCTGCTCTCCGCCGCGATCGTCGCATTCGCGCCAAGCAGAGTATCGAGGCGGTCCCGGGTTCCCCAAAGCGCCGGCGATTTCACTCCCGGCGCCGGCGGAACGTACTTGCCAATGATCTTGAACAGACGGCCGATGAAGCTCTCCGGCGTCCAGTTCGCAAGACCGATCTTGCCGCCGGGGCGACAGACGCGCGCGAGCTCCAGCGCCGCCTTCTCCTGGTTCGGTGTAAACATGACGCCGAAGGTGGAAAGGACCACATCGAAGCTGGCGTCTGCGAACGGCAGGCTCTCCGCATCTGCTTGCTGGAAAGTGACGGCAAGGCGTTCGGCCTCGGCGCGCTGCTTGCCGCGATCGAGAAGCGCTCCAACGTAGTCCGTCGACACGACATCGGCGAAGCGCCGGGCGGCGGCAAGCGTGGCATTGCCGTTGCCCGCGGCGACGTCGAGAACACGGTGGTTGCTATGAAGATCGACCGCCTCGCAGAGCAATTCGCCGACAATCTGCAACGTGGTGCCGACGATGGCGTAGTCGCCCGAACTCCAGGCCGCCTGCTGGCGCCCCTTGACTATGGCAAGATCGACTGTGGGAGGTGCGATGGTGGGGATGTTCATCGTGGTGTTTCCTCAGGGTTGGCTGGTCGCGCCGGCCGGCCGCGGTGAACGACATCACTCCCGGGGAGCCGATTGCTGGTACCAGGCCGCGAGTTGCCGGCGCGCGTCGGTGATCGATACGCCCGGACCCCTGCCGTCTCCATGATCGCGACAACGCGTTTATTTGCAGCTACGCCGGGTTTTCAGCCATGCCGCGCTACGCGAGTGGCCTGCGACGCGCGCTCCGCTCCGATGCCGGTCGCGAGACAGGACTTTTCGACACCGGTTTGCCGGAGTTCGTTTGGCGTCAACGGCTCCGCCGTGGGGTCGCGCGCTTCGCAGCCGGCCGGGCTTGCTGCATCGACCCAACCTTCACACGCGCCGGCGTATCCGCCTTGCGCAATGCGAGCAGTGCGTTGCGTGCGATCTCGATCGCCGGCTCGTTCGGCTTGCTGTGATGCTCGATCAGGGCCAGCGTGCGCACGAGCGGCGGATGCAACGGCCGAACCACGATGTCGCTCTCACGCCGGTTCCACGCCATCTCGGGAACGATCGACATGCCGAGGTTCGAGGCGACCGCGCTCTTCACCGCCTCGATCGTGCCAAGGTGCATTCGCACGCGCGGCTCTGTGCCGTTGCCGGACAACCACCGCATGACGAGGTCGTGAACGCCGGCCCCCGTGTGCTCCATCACCAGCGGCTGGCGCAGGACGTACTCGGGCGTCACCCTTTCCGGCAGGTTCCGCGCGCCAGCAGGATGGATCGCCACCATCTGCTCCGAGCGCAGCGGCGTGATCACGAGTTGCCCCTTGTCCACAGGCAGCGTGACGATGGCGAGGTCGATCTGGTTTTGAAGGATCGCCTGGACGCTCTCTCGCGTCGGCAGGTTCCGGACGTGCAGATCCACGCCGGGATGCTCGTGACTGAGTTTGCGCAGGACCGGGGGCAGCAGATACATCTGCGCGGTGATCGTCGTGCCGATGCGGACGCGGCCGATCCAGCCGTCGCGATACCGGCGCATCATTGTATCGGTGCTGTCGCACTCCCTGAAGATGCGCGCAGCCGCGTCGACAAGATCGCGGCCGGGCGCGGTGGCATGCGCCTGCTTGCCGAGCCGCTCGATGAGCTTGACGCCGAAGCGGCGTTCGAGCTCGCGGATCTGCACGCTGACCGCCGGCTGAGAGAGATGGAGCTTGCGGGCGGCCGCCGAGAAACTCTTGCTCTCGACGACCGCCAGGAGGGTCCGCAGCTGATCGAGATTGAGGCCGCGCATCTCAAGGTCTCCATTATGGAAACGATCATAACAATCAATTTGCATTATTCATGTGCTTGAGGCAATCGGCGAGGCAGGACATTCGCTGCCGGTGCGATGTGACGTTTCCGCCGCGCACCGGACGCGATGCAATGGGCGCTTCAAGGACTGACCAAGGAGCGTACAGCCATGACCGCCTCATTTTCCATCCCCGCTTCAGCGGGCGTCAAGCGCCCTCATGAGGGTGCTGTTGTCTCAATGACGGAAGTAGCGCGTAAACCTGCAAGCAAGCAGGATTCAGCGCGGGGCGGCTACGACGTCCTTGCCGAGACGCTGCGGGCCGTGCGGCTGACAGGATCCGTATTTCTCAATGCCCGGTTCTCGGAACCGTTCGGCGTCATCAGCCCCGATCAGTTCGACGCCGGCTCGCCGCTCGCGCACCTTCGGCATATCAGCGTATTTCACCTCATTGCTGAAGGCGGCTGCACCATCGAGATCGGGACTGGCGAGCGACGCACCGTGTCCGCGGGCGATATCCTGCTGCTCCCGTTCGCGGCCGCTCACAAATTCTGGAATGGCGACGTCCACGACATGGCCTTCGGTCCCGATCTGATGCGCCCGAGTGCGGCCTCGGGGTTATGGACGCTCGATCACGGTGGAGGCGGCGAGACGACCCGCATGGTCTGCGGCTTCATCGAGTTCGAGGGAATTTCTTCACGCGCCGGTGTTTCGGTCGCTGCCGCCGCTGCTGGTCGAACGGACCGGCGACGACAAGGTCAGCGCCATCATCGCATCGACAGTGCGGGAAATCCTGCTGCTGGCGGATACGGCGGCGCCCGGAACCGAACTGATGCTCGGACGACTGATGGAATTGCTGTTCGTCGAAGTTGTCCGGCGTTACGCTTCGCGGTTGCCGGACAGTGCCACGGGGTGGTTTGCGGCCCTCAACGATCCGATCATCGGCCGAGCCCTTCAGTTGGTCCATCGCGATGCGGCGCGTCACTGGACGGTCGATCAGCTTGCCCGGGCGGCAGGTACCTCGCGCACGGTGCTGGCCGAGCGATTCAATGCCATCCTGGGCCAGCCGCCCATCGAGTATGTGGCAGGCTGGCGCATGCAACTGGCCGCGGAGAGGATCCGCAACTGCGGCGACAGTCTCGCGGCTATTGCTGCCGACATCGGTTACAAGTCAGAAGCGGCATTCAATCGCGCGTTCAAGCGCATCACGGGCGTGACGCCCGGATGCTGGCGGGAAGGCGCGGCCAACGCCCCGTAATGCCGCGAGCGGCAGACAGAAGACGGGGCGCGGGCCTTTCCGCGCCTCCGCTTCTGAAACCGGCCCAGGGGGCGTGCGTCCTAGAACGAATAATCCAGCCCCTTGTAGAACGTGTTCTGGTACAGCATGTGCGGCCGCACGCCCTTAACCTTCCTGTTGCTGGTGGTGTACATCGCGACGTTCATCACCGGCATCCATAGATGCTGCTCGGTGACGCGTTTCTGCGCCATGCCGTAATATTTGGCGCGGTCTGCGTCGGTGAGTGACGCGCGGCCGAGCTTCAGCCACTCGTCCGTCTGCGCGTCCTTCCAGTTCATCCGGTTCGGCACCGGAATGTTCGACGAGTCGAAGTAGTAGTTCAGCAGATCGCCCGACGAGACGTAGGGGAAGGTTACGGTCCAGAGCTCGTAATCCTGTTCCGACATCTTGGCGGCAGCGATGGTCGAGTCGTAGCCGATGATGTTCCAGTCGACGCCGATCTTGCGCATGAATCCCTGGATCGCTTCCGATACGCGCCCGAAGTATGACACCTGCGTGAACAGCACCTTCGGCGCGAGGCGGACGCCGTCCTTGACGCGGAAGCCGTCCGCGCCGACCGTCCAGCCGGCCTCATCGAGCAGCTTCTTCGCCCGCTCGACGTCCTCCTTGAGGATGCTCTTTGTTTCGGGATTGAAATCCAGTGTCGCTTCGTCAATGAAGGTATAGGCTGGCGTCGCGTTGCCCAGCATGATGCCCTTGACGATCTCGGCGCGGTTGATGGCGATGTTCATTGCCTCGCGCACCCGCGGATCGGACACCATCGGCCGGTTGCTCTTGTAGCCGTAGTACATCAGCTGGAAGTTCGGCTTTGCCTCCTGCACCTGCAGCATCGGCGCCTTCTGCACCTGGTCGATGAACTGCAGCGGGATCTGGTGCGTGACGTCGAACTGGCCGCCCATCATCGCCGCGACCCGCGCCGAATCCTCCGGCACGATCTTGATCGAGAGGCGTTCGAATTTGACCGGGCCCTTGTTCTGGTACATCGACGGCCCCCACCTGTAGGCGTCGTGCCGCTTCAGCACGATCTCCGTGCGCGGCTGCCACGACTCGAAGCACCATGGACCGGTGCCGTCGACCGCCTGGGTGCCGTAATCCTTGCCGTGCTTCTGCACGCTCTCCTGATTGTGGATCGCCATGGTGAAGCTGACCAGATTCATCATCAGGTCCGCGAACGGCTCGTTGAGCTCGTACTCAACCGTAACGGGATCGGGCGCGCGCAATTCCTTGACGTTGCCGGCCCGCCATTTCAGCGGCGCCTTGGTGTCGGGATCGAGCAGGCGCTTGAAGCTGTAGACCACGTCGGCGGAGGTGAACTTCTTGCCGCTGCAGAACTGCACATCGTCGCGCAGCTTGAAAGTGTAGGTCTTGCCGTTCTCACTGATGGTCCACGACTTCGCCAGATACGGGATCACCGTCTTGCCGTCCCAGTCCAGCGCCACCAGCGTGTCCTGGATCATGTTGACGATGTCGGAAGAGGGCGACCAGGTCGTGCGCTGGCCGTCATAGTGCGGCGCGTCGAGCGATTTCATCATCCGCAGCGTCTGTCCATGTGCCACCGAAGCTGCACACGCGATTGTCGCCACGACCAAACCCTGCACGATCCTGCGCATCGTTCTCTCCCGCTATTTTATTTGCCTTCTCCGTACGTGTCGTCGAGGTTCCTCGACCGTGTTGTTGTTGGAGACCGTCGGGCCGCCAGGCGTGTGCGTGGCGGCGCGATCTGCTCGGTGAATTGAAATGGAAAGCACGAGCCCCGCGGGGGCTTCGAGATCGATCAGGCGCTGGCCGCTTTGCCTGCCCACGCGTCGCTCCCGGACCGCTGCCCGGTCCAGGCCATGCGGCGGTTGTTGTTTTTTGCAGATCGGGCCAGTATTGCTTCACGGTCCCGTCTATCGCGAAGCTTGCAGCCTTGCCTTTGTGACGTCAAGCGGCGAAGCAAATCGGTCGCATGCGCGACAGGCTCGGCCGATGCGCTTCGGTTGAAGTTGGTGCGGCGCGAAATTGCGACTAACGTGCCCGGTGAAATCCAAGGAGTACCAATATGACGGTTATCGCAGTTGTCGCCATGGGCGAGATGGGAGCGGGGGTGGCGAGCCGCCTGGTCGAGCGTGGCGCACGCGTCGTGACCTCGCTCGATGGCCGCAGTGCCGCGAGCGCCAAGCGCGCAACCGCGGCAGGGGTCGCGGTGATGGACGACGCCAAGCTGATTGCGGAATCCGAGATGTTCCTCTCGATCGTGCCGCCGGCTGCTGCAGCTGCGACCGCCGCGCGCTTCTTGCCACTGATCGAGAAGGCAGCGAAGAAGCCGGTCTATATCGATTGCAACGCCATCGCGCCGCAGACGCTGGCGGCCATCTCGAAAACCTTCATCGCGAAGGGCCTGCCGTTCCTCGATGCATCGATCATTGGTGCTGCGCCAAGGCCGGACGGCTCAAGCCCGCGTCTCTATATGTCGGGGCCGATCTCCGGCGAGGCCGAAACGCTGAAGCAACTGGGCATCGATACGCGCGTGCTGTCGGCGACGCTCGGCGACGCGTCCACCATCAAGATGTCCTACGCCGGTATCACCAAGGGTTTTCAGGCGCTCGGGGCGTCGATGGCGCTCGGCGCCGGACGCAACGGCGCACAGGAAAGCCTCGTGGCCGAACTGAAGGCCAGCCAGCCGCAGCTCTATGGCTGGCTCTCGAAGTCGCTGCCGTCCATGTACGACAAGGCCTATCGCTGGGACGGAGAGATGCGCGAGATTGCCAAGTTCCTGCTGCCGGAGCAGGGCGCCTCGACGATGCTGGCGGGAGCGGCCGATCTCTACGAACACATCGCGGAGGACAATCGCGCCGGCCCGCAGTCGGAAATCATCTCCACCCTCAATCGTTTCATCGGACGCTGACGCTTCATGGCAACATCTCTTTCCTGGCCGGCGGACCTGCACCGCGTCCTCAAGGCCAGCGGCGTGCGGCAAATGTCGTATGTGCCGGACGCCGGTCACACTGCGCTGATCGAACTGTTTCACGCCGACCCGGACGTCACCTGCAACGTCCTGACCACGGAAGAGGAGGGGATCGCGATTGCCGCGGGAGCGTGGCTCGGCGGCGAGCGTAGCGTGCTGTTGATGCAGTCGAGCGGCGTCGGCAACTGCATCAACATGCTGTCGCTGCCGGTGATCATGCGCGCGCCGCTCTTGATGCTGGTGACCATGCGCGGCGAATGGGCCGAGTTCAATCCATGGCAGGTGCCGATGAGCATGGCGACGGAGCCGTCGCTGAATGCGGTCGGCGTGCGTACCATGCGCGCGCAAACTACCGACGAGCTTGCCGACATTGTCGGCGCGTCGGCGGTGGAGGCCTATGAGGCCGATCAGCAGATCGCCGTGCTGATGTCGCAGCGGCTGATTGGAGCGAAGAAATGGTAACGCAAAGCAGCGGCAATCTGCTCGACCGGCGCGCCGCGGTCGCAGCGCTGCTGGCCGATCGCGGCGATCTGCTCGTCGTCAGCGGTCTTGGCTCATCGACTTACGACGCGAACGCTGCCGGCGATCATGATGCCAATTTCTATCTCTGGGGCGCGATGGGTAGCGCCGCATTGATCGGTCTTGGCCTCGCGCAGGCGCGACCGAAGCGGCGCGTGCTCGTCATCACCGGCGACGGCGAGCAATTGATGGGACTGGGTGGGCTTGCGACCATTGCGATCGCCGCGCCGAGGAATCTGACGATCGCCGTGATCGACAATGGTCACTTCGGCGAGACCGGCATGCAGCGGAGCCATACAGGTCACGGACTGGACATCGCTGCGGTCGCCGCGGCGTGCGGCTTTGCGAAAACTGCCACGCTCGAGGATCTGGATCAGGTCAATGACGCGAGAGAGAGCTTCACGAAGCCGGGTACGGGTCCGCAGTTGCTCGTTATAAAAGTGCGGGCGGAGAACGTTGCGCGGTCTCTGCCGGCGCGCGATGCGGTCTATCTGAAGAACCGATTCAGGGCGCAGCTTGGGCTGAAGCCGTCCTGATCATCATTGCGAGCCATAGCCGTTCGTAGAACGGCGTCGCTTCGCTCGCCTATTGTGACACAATCCCGAGCCGCACAGGAAGACTGGATTGCTTCGTCGCTCCGCTCCCCGCAATGAGGATTTCCTTATCCTTTGCTCTTCAAACTCATTTCCAGCACGCGGGCGACGTGCAGTGCGTCGCGTTGCGCGCCGTCGGCGATCTGATGGCGGCATGAAAAGCCGTCGGCGACGATCAGGTCATCAGCATCCGACTGCCTGACTGCGGGCAGGAGCGAGGCTTCCGCCATCGCCATCGAGGCCGTAAAAGTGTCCGCTCCGTAGCCGAATGCTCCGGCCATGCCGCAGCAACTCGATTCGACGGTCTGGACGTCGAGACCTGGAACGAGACGCAGTACCTTTTCGACAGGCTTGAACGCGCCGAACGATTTCTGATGGCAATGGCCGTGCAGCAACGCTCTCTTGTTCAAAGGATGCAGCGGCAATTTCAGCCGGCCGCCTTCTGCTTCGCGCGCCAGAAATTCCTCGAACAGCACGGCCTGCGCCGCAATCGATTTTGCCACATCGTCGCTGCGAAGCGACAGAAGCTCGTCGCGCAGCGTCAGCAGGCAACTGGGCTCCAGTCCGATGATGGGAACGCCGCGCGCGGCGTAAGGCGCAAACGTTGCGACGGTCCGGTCGAGTTCCGCCCGCGCGTGATCGACCAACCCGGCCGAAAGAAATGTCCGGCCACAACAGAGCGCGCGGTTGCCCTGCGCCGGTCGCGGCAGATGCACGCGGTAGCCGGCTTCGGTCAGGACATTCAGCGCGGCGTCGAGATTTTCGCGCTCATAGGCACGATTGAAGGTGTCGGCGAACAGCACCACCTCGGCGCCATCGCCCGGGCCGAGCGCCTCGGCCGTGGGCTCGAATGTGTCGCTGCGCCATTCTGGCAAATCGCGCTTGCTGCTGATCCCGGCGAAGGCCTCGAACAGGTGCCGCAGCAACTTGCTTCTGTTGCGGAGATTCGTCAGCGGTGCGGCGCGTGCTGCGAGCGCTGCATAACGCGGCAGGAAGGCGACCAGCCGGTCGCGCATCGACAGACCGAATTTGTCCGCCCGCGCAGCCTGCACCTCGATCTTCATCTTCGCCATGTCGACGCCGGTCGGGCATTCGTTGCGGCAGGCCTTGCAGGAGACGCAGAGTTTCAGCGCGTCCATCGCCTCGTCAGACGCCAGAGCGTCCGCGCCGAGTTGCCCGGTCATCGCAAGCCTGAGCGTGTTCGCACGGCCGCGTGTTACATCCTTTTCGTCGTGTGTTGCGCGGAACGACGGGCACATCACACCGCCTTCGAGCTTCCGGCAGGCGCCGTTGTTGTTGCACATCTCGATCGCGCCCTGGAAACCGCCGGACGCGCCGGAGTATGCCGACCAGTCGAGCACGGTCTTGATCTTGGTCGGGCGATAGTCCGCCGGGTAGCGGAACAGGCTGCGGTCGTCCATCCGCGGTGCATGCACGATTTTGCCGGGATTGAGGGTGTTGCCTGGATCGAAGCGCTGTTTCACCTCTTCAAACACCCGAGTCAGCCGCGATCCGAACATTGCCTCATGGAATTCCGAGCGGACGATGCCGTCGCCATGCTCGCCCGAGTGCGAGCCTTTATATTCGCGCACCATCGCGAAGGCTTCCTCGGCGATGGCGCGCATCGCGGCGACGTCCTTATCGAGCTTGAGATTGAGGACGGGGCGCACATGCAGGCAGCCTTCGGAGGCGTGCGCATACATCGTACCATGCGTGCCGTGCTTCTCGAAGATGCGGTTGAGCCGTTCGGTGTAGTCGGCGAGGTGCTGCAGCGGTACCGCGCAGTCCTCGATGAAGGAAACCGGCTTTCCCTCCTGCTTCATCGACATCATGACGTTGAGACCGGCGGCGCGGAAATCGGCGATGCTGGCCTGCAAGGCCGGATCGGGAATCTCGACCACGCCGCCCCAGCGCTTGCGCGGCTGATCCCAGCCGAATCCGAGGTCGGCCATCATGTCGCCGAGCCGCTTCAGCCTTCGCAGATTCTCGTCCTGATCCTCTTCGGCGAATTCGACCAGCAGCAGGGCGTCGGGGTCACCGCGTACGGAGTTTTCGATCGTCGGACGGAACATTGCGATGTCACGGCCGAGCGCGATCATGGTCCGGTCGACGAGTTCAACGGCAATCGGCCGCAAGGTCACGAGGTGCTGGGCTGCGTTCATCGCCTCGTAGAAGCTTCCGAAATGGCAGACGCCGAGAACGCGGTTGCGGATGATCGGCCACAGTTTGAGTTCGACCTGTGTGGTGAAGGCCAGAGTGCCCTCCGAGCCGACCAGCAGATGCGCCATGTTGTTGGGACGCGGTGAGGGAACAAGCGCATCGAGATTGTAGCCGCCGACGCGGCGCTGCACCTTCGGATAGCGGTCCGCGATCTCGCTTGCCTCGCGTTCGCCCAGTGCGAACATGTCGCGGAACAGATCGCGACCCGGTGCGTCGGCATTGAGCAGCGCCGCGTCGCGCGGCTGTTCGCCGAAGCGGAGAAGCGTGCCGTCCGCCAGCGCTGCCTGCAGCGAGATCGTGTTGTCGCGCATGGTGCCGTAACGCAGCGAGCGTCCGCCACAGGAATTGTTGCCGGCCATGCCGCCGATGGTCGCACGTGAGGCGGTCGAGACATCCACCGGAAACCACAGGCCATGACGGCGGAGTTGCCGGTTGAGGTCGTCGAGCACGATGCCGGGCTCGACCACACAGGTCCGGTTCTCGACGTCGAGCGACAGCATCCGATTCAGATGCTTCGAAAGATCGATGACGATTCCGTCGTTGACGACCTGGCCGCATTGCGAGGTGCCGCCGCCGCGCGGTGTGACGGTGAAACCGTCGTCGCGCGCGATCGCCAGCGCTCGCAACGCCTCGTCGGTCGTGCGCGGCACGACAACGCCTGCCGGCACGATCTGATAGAACGATGCATCGGTCGCATAGCGCCCGCGGCTCGCCCTGTCGAACAGGACATCGCCGGTGATCTCGGCGGCAAGGCGTCGGGCAAGATCGTCCGTGGTCAGGGAGTTCGATGCTACGGACGCTGCGGGTGGAGCCATCGTGGCCTCAAGTGCTGGTTCTGGCGCATCTTCCTCGCTTGGCGAAACGAATGCAATTCGACCCATGATGGGGTGTGCTGTATTGCGGCACGGGACGACGATGATGTGATCGTTAGTCGGGTTGTCGCGGCGCTTCCGGTGACTACAATCACAGGCAACAGTAGCGAAGCTTCGAGGAGATGAGCGGCAATGGCCAAGCATTCGGGACGGCATTTCCTGCAGATACCGGGGCCCACCAATGTGCCGGATCGCGTGCTACGCGCGATCGACATGCCGACCATCGACCATCGCGGGCCGGAATTTGCCGAACTTGGCCTGCAGGTGCTCGAAGGTTGCAAATCCGTCTTCCGGACGAAAAACCCGGTGGTGATCTATCCCTCGTCAGGCACCGGGGCGTGGGAAGCCGCGATCGTCAATGCGCTGACGCCCGGCGACAAGGTGCTGATGGCCGAGACCGGTCACTTCGCGAGCCAGTGGCGCGCGCTCGCCGAGCGCTTCAAGCTCGAGGTCGATTTGATTCCAGGCGACTGGCGGCGCGGCGCGAGCCCCGAGCAAATCGAGGCAAAGCTCTCGGAGGACAAGGCTCATCGCATCAAGGCGGTGATGGTCGTCCATAACGAAACCTCGACCGGCGCGCTCAGCCGCGTCAGCGATATCCGCAAGGCGATCGATCGCGCAAAGCATCCGGCGCTGTTCATGGTCGACACCATCTCCTCGCTCGGCTCGGTTGTCTATGAGCACGATACATGGGGCGTCGACGTCACGGTGGCCGGCTCGCAGAAGGGCTTGATGCTGCCGCCGGGTCTCAGCTTCAACGCCGTCTCCGACAAGGCGCTGGCCGCGGCGAAGGCGAATACTTCGAACCGTTCCTATTGGGACTGGCACGAGATCATCGCCGCAAACAGGGGCGGCAGCTGGCCCTACACGCCCGCGACCAACATGCTTTACGGGTTGAAGGAAGCCATCGCGATGCTGCATGAGGAAGGGCTCGACAACGTATTCGCCCGGCATCAGCGTCACGCGGCTGCGGCGCGCGCAGCCGTTCGCGGCTGGAACCTGGAGGTCCTTTGCCAGGAGCCGCGCGAGCACTCGCCGGTCCTGACGGCGGTCATGATGCCCGACGGGCATGACGCCGATCGCTTCCGGCAAATCACGCTGGAGCACTTCGACATGTCGCTCGGCGCGGGCCTTTCAAAGTTGAAAGGCAAGATCTTCCGCATCGGTCATCTTGGACATTTCAACGATTTGATGCTGATGGGGACGCTTTCCGGTGTCGAGATGGGGCTGCATCTCGCCGGCGTGCCGCACCGCGCCGGCGGCGTCGTGTTTGCGATGGATGTCTTGAAGACCAAGGAGCCGTCGGCCGCGCCGCTGCAGCGAGCTGCCTCGGCGTAACGCTCGTTCGGCCCGCGGGTTCTCGGGAGTAAATATTTTACTTCTGCCGAACCCTTTTCCGGTACTGCCGCCTCTAGGTCTTCGTAAGAGATCAACGAAGGCGGAGGCGCAGATGCTCTATTTCAAGAGGAATGTTCCAGGTTGGGAGCGATTTTTGCGGGTCGCTGCGGGACTTGCCGTGGCGCTCCTCGCGTTCTATTTCGCGCAGCTTCCGATCGGGATGTGGGTCGGCGTTGCGGGCGGCATCATGTTCGCGGTGACCGGGCTGGTCGGATTCTGTCCGATGTGCGCAATGGTCGGACGCAAGCCGGCGGGATAAGCGATGATACGCGCCGAGCCTGTTCTGGTGGAAGCCGCGTGCAGCGGAGATTCCGCAGCTGTCGAAAAGCTGCTTGCGGTGTGCCAGCCTGATCTCAGGCGCTTTGCGAGGCGCACCTGCTCGACCAGCGAGGATGCCGAGGACGCGGTGCAGTTCGCGCTGTGGCAGCTTTATCGCAAGGTCGGTGCGCTGCGTACGGCCGCGACCCTTGCCACATGGCTGTTCCGGATCGTCGAGCGGGAGTGCTCGCGGTTGTTCCGCATGCGGTCCAGGACGCAGGCGTGGGACAGCGCCTTCGACCACATGCTGCGTCAGGAGCCGTTGCCGCACGAACTGCGCAGCGATCTGGTCGCCGCCATCGCGGAGCTTTCCGAACCCTATCGGGAAGTTCTGATCCTTCGCGATATAGACGAACTGACTGCGCCCGAGACGGCGGCACGGCTGAACATCTCGATCGATGCCGTGAAGAGCCGGTTGCACCGGGCGCGCGCGATGATGCGCGAGCGGCTTTTGGCCAGCGGTTATCTTGCCTCCGAGAAATAGGGCGCCATCGATGTTCTGCAGCCGCTCGGTACCTATTCATCTCTTGCGCGGGCTCGGCGCAGTGCTGCTGCTGATTGCCGCCTTCATGGTTGGACGCGCGCAAGTCTGGCTCGTACCGCCATTGCTCGTCGGCGCCGTGATCCTGCTTCGCGGCTGCCCGGCGTGCTGGCTGATCGGGCTATTCGAGACGGCAGGCGCGTTCAAGCGCGACGACCGCTGACTTCGGCGCCGGGCTTTCGAAACCGAAGGCATAGCCGTTCCAGGAACGGCGTCGCTTCGTTCGCCCGCTTTCCTGCGGAGATCAAGCGACCTTTTCTACCAGCTCCGGCCGGCCCGACCATTCCCAGGCGAGGCTGCGCCGCGACACGCCGAGCAGGAGGCCGTTCAGCGCGGTCGGATGCACGAACAGGCCGTGCCGTTCCGGCTTCTCATCACGCGTGCGCGCCGTCCATTTGACCTTCGCGCCTTCCAGCCGCTCGGCGATCTCAGGCACATTGTTGGCATCGACGAAGCACATGTAAAGCGAGTCGCCGCGCTTGGCGACGAAGCGGCCCATGGCGAAGCTGGTGTCGTGGGTTTCCGACAGCTCGATGCGGTCAAGCCGCTCCGGCGGATTGAACAGCGTGAGCGTACCTTTGTAGCCGTACTTGTGGCTTTGCAGCGGCGAGAAGCGCTTCGGATCGAGACCGAAGATTCGCGTGTAAAAGGCCGAGGCCGTGTTCCAGTCGCTCTTCAACGTGTTCGTGATCTCGTAGAGGTAGTTGACCGGGCCGGGTGCGGGCTTGCGCTGCCTGAATTGGCCAAGCACCAGTGGTGCTCCAAACGTCTGCTCGGGATCGAGGAAAATCTGATCGCCATCGACGAAGGTGCGGACGCCTTCGGTTTGCAGATGGGCATGCAGCTTGCCGAGGTCGGTTGCGGAAAGTCCGCCGGCATAGAGGCCTTCGCCCCAGCGCTCGATGAAGGCGCTCACCGGTCCATTCGCCGTCGGCTGGCACAGCTCGACCTCGCTTTCGCCGAGCGCGAGAATGGTCCGGTCAGCCTTGAGGTGGTCGCTCCGGCTTTCGCGCACCGTCTCGGCGCCGAGCAGCTTGATGAAGTTTCCCGCCGCAGCCTTGCGGTCGCGCACCGCCATCAGGATTCGATCGACGCGTTCCAGCACGCTTCTCTCCCATTCCATCGCCCCGGCGACAGGCCGGATTCGAGGCGGCAAACTAGACGCATGGCTTCTGACCGGCAATCCGCAGGCGAAGCACGACACCCATTCGCATCGGGTGGTTCAGGGGCGACGACCGCTGACTTCGGCGCCGGCGTTGCGCGGAAGGCGCGCAACCATGATCGTGGCGCACAGCGCGACGACCCCGAACACAATGAATGCTGCGTGAAAGTCAGCCAGTCCGACTTCGCCGGCGCCGCGCGTCGCGCGCGACACGTCAAGGATCACCGCTGCAAAGGCGACGCTGAAGCCGATGGCCAGTTGCTGAAACATGTTGAAGATCGTCGATGACGAGCTTCGTTGTGCGGGAGGCATGTCGGCGAACGCAAGCGTGCTGAACGATGTAAACTGCATCGAGCGGGTGAGACCGGCCGCGAACAGGATGATCGAAATCAACAGCCAGGGTGTGTCCGGGCTCAGCAGGCCGCAGGCTGCAACCGACACAGCCACCGCGAGACCATTGCCGATCAGCACGTTGCGGAAGCCGAAGCGTCGCAGCAATGGCGTCGTCACCGATTTCATCGCAAGATTTCCGGCGAAG
Organism: uncultured Alphaproteobacteria bacterium; assembly: GCA_963774995.1. Taxonomy (GTDB): domain Bacteria; phylum Pseudomonadota; class Alphaproteobacteria; order Rhizobiales; family Xanthobacteraceae; genus P52-10. The sequence goes on along the minus strand of CAVZHJ010000028.1, from coordinate 44,639 downwards.
TAGACCAGCAGATAGAGGCCCGCCTGCCACGGGTTGAGACCAAACCCGACCTGCAGCATCAGCGGCAGCAGAAACGGCGTGGCGTTGATAGCAAGGCGAAAGGTGTTGCCGCCGTCGAGCGTTGCAATTCTGAAGGTCAGGATCCGGAATGTCGTGAGGTCAAGCAGCGGTGTCGCGTGCCGCCGGAAATGGACGATGGCGAGGAGGCCAAGGATCAGACCGGTGGCAATGAGACCGGCGGCAAGCAGCCGATCCTCGGCGCCAAGTGCGAGACGTTCGAGGCCATAGAGCAGCGCCATCAGCGCGCCGGCGGACAGGAGAAATCCGGTCAGGTCGAATGGCGTGCGCGCGTTTTCGCGATGGTTCGGGATGAACAGCAGCACGAGAACGAGTTCGACTGCGCCGAGCGGGATGTTGATCAGAAAGTTCAGGCGCCAGGAAACATAGGTGGTGATCAGGCCGCCGATCACCGGGCCGATCACAGGCGCGATCAGCGCGGGCCACACCGTCAAGGCGATCGCGTCGATCAGCGCGGATTTCTCGGTGTTGCGCAACACGACGATACGGCCGACCGGCGCCATCAGCGCGCCGCCGGCGCCCTGCACGATCCGCGCGGCTGTGAATTCCCACAGCGTTTGCGACAGCCCGCAGGCGATCGACGCCGCGGCAAAGATGAGGATTGCGGCGGCGAAGACGTGCTTTGCGCCGAAGCGGTCGGCGATCCAGCCGCCGAGCGGCACGAAGGCCGCCATCGACAGAAGATAGGCAGTAATGCCGATGTTGATGTCGACCGGCTGCACAGAGAACGAATCGGCCATCTGCGGCAGCGAGGTATTGATGATCGCGCCGTCGAGATGCTGGATAAAGAAGGCGGACGCGACGATCAGCGCGACGCGTCGCGCATTCCGGTCGAGCGGGACAGGCTCGCTGGTGGTCGGCTCCGTCATTGCTCGCGGCAATCCACGGAGGTTATCGCGCCTCGCCTGCAAATGACGACTGGATGGTTGCGATGCGTGCAAGCGCCGTTGCGGGCAACGGTCCTTTTTCCACGGCCGCAATCGCCTGCTCGAGCTCGTTCAGCGTTGCGATACCCATCAGCGCGGTGTCCATCGCCTTGTTCGAAATCGAGAACCGCATAGCGAGTTCCGCAAGGCTCGCAGCGAAGCCTTCGTCGATCAGGGGCATGAAGCGGCGCGCCCGCGCGAGATCGCTGTCGAAGCTGATTGCCGAACCGATCGGAGGGGGCGGAGGACTGGCGTTAGGCTGCCGTTCGGCGCTGCCCGACAGCGCGCCGCCTGCGAGCGTACGGATGCCGATCACGCCGGTGCCGGCGGCTTTGGTGTGTTCAAACAAGCGTGCGTAGTCCTGTGCAGGATAATTCGGCGGCAACGTCGTTGCCGCCGAGGGGTTGAGCATGTTGTAGCTGATCTGCGCGCTGTCGAAGACACCTGCATCGATGACCTTGATCACTTCCGAGGTGTCGCCGGTTGCCGTAAGCCCAAGCAAGCCGATCTTGCCTTGCTGGCGCAGGGCCTCGAAAGCAGGGATCACGTCTTGCAACACCTGCTCCGCGGTCAGGAAATTTCCAGCACCGTCCTTGGTGACCGGATTATGCAGATGCAGGATGTCGGCGCGCTCCAGCCCAAGCCGCTGCAGGCTGGCGTCGACGGAGGCGTTGATCGTTGCGCGAATGTTGTGCTTTTCGGAACCCGGCACGCGCACTTTCGTGCCGTAGATGAAATTGCGGGGCTTTAGCTGCCGGTAAATCCTGCCGAGGGTTTGTTCAGAGACGCCGTCGCCGTAGATCGCCGCCGTATCAAAATAGGTGATGCCGGCATCAATGGCGCGCGCGAATGAGCGTTCCTGGTCGGCGGCCCTGCCGCGCACCATCAGTCCGCCGACCGCGCCGCAACCGAAACCAAGCACTGAAACCTGCAGGCCGCTCTGTCCAAACAGTCGCGTTTGCATTTGCAGATCCGTGTTGCTTTCAACCGATGTGATCGAGCAAGAGTGTTCCACCTAGTGAAAAGTCGCATCGCTGATTGCAATAAACGCAGACGTATCGGGCCCAAGAGTTGCGCCGGTAGTGACGAATGTTATCATGGGTTGAGGTTCGATAGACGCCCGATCGGGCCAGTATTCGGCGTTTCGCTGCTGCAGCCAAGCCCTGAAAAATGGTCCCGTTCTGCGATAACAGTTGAACAGTCCGCCCCGAGTTTGTTCGGGCGGTCCGCCACCCGGAACGAAGCAACAAGCAAGAAGATGTCGAGGAATTTTTCATGAGCAACATGCCGACCTACGTGGCGCTGGCCCAAGCCTTCGCAGCCGAGGGCGTCGATCACCACTTCGCTCTCATGGGCGATGGAAACATGCACTGGGTGACGGCGATGAAGGACATCGACGGCATGAACACCTATCACGCGCGCCATGAACACTGCGCGTGTGCGATGGCGATGGGTTATACCAGCGCCACCGGCAAGGTCGGTGTCGCGTCAGTGACATGCGGTCCAGGCTTCACCCAGATCATGACCGCGCTGACGTCCGCCGCGCGCAGCCAGGTTCCGATGGTCATCTTTGCCGGCGAAACCCCGATCGGCGCCAAGTGGTATGGCCAGATCATCGAGCAGCAGCCGCTCGCAGCAGCCTGCGGCGCGCATTACATCTCCGCGCACAGTCCGCAGCGCATGTACCAGTATGTCCGCGAGGCGTTCCACATTGCACGCCACGAGCGCAAGCCCGTGGTTCTCGGCATTCCTTACGATCTCCAGCTGCAGCCGCTGCCGAACATCGGCGAGTATAAACCGGCGACGCAGATCACGCCGGTTGTTGCGCCGATTCCACCGAACCCCGATCAGGCAGCCATGGTCGCTGACAAGCTGATCAAGGCGAAGTGCCCGATCATCATCGCGGGACGCGGCGTGGTCTGGGCAGGCGGCCGCAAGGAGGTCGAAGAGCTTGCCGAGGCAAGCGGCGCGCTGCTGTCGACGACGCTGCTCGCGCGCGGCATGTATGATCACAATCCTTTCTCGCTTAATGTCGCGGGCGGCTTCTCGCGCGCGATCGCGCGCGAGGTGTTCCGGCAGGCGGACCTGGTGATCGCGATCGGCGCCAGCCTGACTTACTACACCGTCGATGGCGACACGCTCTGCCCGCAAGCCGAGATGGTGCAGATCACCCTCGATCCAATCGGATTGCGTCACGGCAACCAGGCGGCCGACATCTACATGAAGTCGGACGCCAAGCTGACCACGTTGGAATTGCTCAAGCACGTCAAGGCCGCCGGCAAGACCGCCGCCAGCATCCGCACGCCGGAACTCGCCAAGCGCATCAAGGAAGAGCCGGCCGATGCGACGCAATACACCGTTGCCCCGGGCGAACTCGATCCGCGCAGGGTTTTCGATGAACTCGAGATCGTGATGCCGAAGGACTACGACGTCGTCTCGGGCTCGGGCCATCACTCCTACTTCCACACGACGATGCGCGGCGGCGATCCGACCAAGTATCACGCCATGCGTGATTTCGGCGCCATCGGCAATTCGATCTCCTACGCGATCGGCGTTGCGGCAGCCCGCAAGAACGGCCGCGTGGTGCTGTTCGAGGGCGACGGCAGCCTGTTGATGCACATCCAGGAGCTGGAAGCGGTTCGGCGGCACGGCATCAAGCTGTTGATCGTGGTCGCCAACGACGGCGCCTATGGTGCGGAGATTCACAAGCTGCGTGCCGAAGGCATCGACGAGAGCGGCGCGATCTTCGGCCGGCCGAACTTCAAGGCGATCGCCGAAGGTTTTGGTCTGCGCGGTGCGACCGTCACCGACGTCAAGCAGCTCAAGGGACTGATGGCCGAATTCGAGAAGGGCGATACCACCATGGTCTGGGACGTCATCACCTCGGACAAGGTCGTGACACCGAAGATGATCGCAGGCGTGAAGGCCGGCCACGGGGTGAGGTGAAGGCGAACGAATGGCGAGTGGCGAATGGTTGGCGGGGTGTCTCTCTATTCGCCACTCACCACTCGCTATTCGCTACTCACCAAACGAGTGCACCCACGCTTCGGGATAGAGCCGGTAGGCGTTGCCGTCGCGTGCGAGGCGAGAGAAGGCCGGAAAGTGCAGATGCATGCCTGCGATCAGCACGCCGTCGGTGGCAACGCGATCGAACATGCGTTTGCGCGAGGCGGCAGCTGCTGCAAGGTCGGTGTCGAACGCCATGCCCGCATCGGGGAACGCCGTCTGCACTTCGGGCACATGCACCGTGTCGCCCCAGATCATCAGTTGCTCGCCGGCTGATTCGATCAGGTAGGCGGTGTGGCCGGGCGTATGGCCGGGAGCCGGCACGGCGGTGACGCCCGGAAAGACCTCGCCCTGCCTGAACAGCCGCGTGCGGTTCTTGTAGGGCGCGACCTGCTCGCGGCCGGCGAGGAAATACATCTTCTGCGAACGCTCATCGACCTTCGACATCGCGCTGTCGTCGTACCAGTGCGGCAGCTCGTTCTCGTGCATCACGAGTTCAGCATTCGGGAAATACAGCCGCCCGCTCGGCATCTCGGTCAGGCCCGCGGAATGATCCGGATGCATGTGCGTCAGCAGTACGGTATCGATCGATGCCGGATCGATGCCGGCGGCGGTGAGATTGGCCTGAACCTTTCCGGCGCTCTTTTGCAGGTAGTCGCCCGAGCCGGTATCGACCAGCGCGCGCCGCCCCTTCGAGTCAATCAGGAACGTGTTGACGCTGGTGCGCCGCGCCGGGCGGAATGCATCCTTCAAAACCTTGTGCGCCTTGTCGAGATCGACATTGCGCATCACCTCGAGATTGCCGTCGAGATAGCCGTCGCTGATGACGGTGACGACGATGTCGCCGATCTTGCGACGATACACGCCGGGGATTTGCTGGGCGGGCGGCTGGGTCATGAACTGTCTCCGGCAGGATGGTCGGGCGCGTCAGGCGCCGACGGACGTCAGGAAGTCGCCGATTGTATCGGCGATGAGCGCGGGTGTCGCCGCTGCCATGAAATGTCCGGTCGGCAATTCGACATAGCGCGCGCCGGGGATCGCCTTGGCGACGGCTTCGGCCGCGGGCGGCGGGCGCACGCGGTCGAAGGTGGCGCCGACGACCAGCACAGGGCAGGCGAGGGCGCGCAGCTCTTGGTCCATCTCGGTGCTGGCCAGCATGCGATAGATCGCTGCAAAACTGCCCGGATCGTTGCCGAGCCAGCGCGCCCGGAACCTTGCGAAGCGCGCGGCATCGGTGCGCAATTCCACCGCGTAACCAGTCGCCATCGAATCCTCGACCGCGCCGCCAAGCCCCTCGCGTTCCATGCGTGCGGCACGCTCGAGCCCCGCCGCGCGGCGATCCGGCGCAAGCCCGGTGGCCGGACTTCCAACCACCACAGCGCTGGTCCGCTGCGGATATCTCGCCGCGAAATGCAGTGCGGTGGCGCCGCCGACGGCGACCCCCGCCAGCGCGACCTTGCCCTTGATGTTGAGCGCGTCGAGCAGTGCTGCGATATCGTCCGCCATGGTGTCGATGTGCAACTCGCCGCGGATCTTCTGCGACATGCCGGCGCCGCGCGTGTCGTAGCGCAGCACACGGCGTGTGCCGGCCAGGCGTGGCGCGACCTCGTCCCAGCTCTCCAGTGTGCCGCCCATTTCGTGCACGAGCACCAGCGCCTGTCCGCCCGCGCCCGAGAGTTCGTAGCGCAGCCCGATGCCGTTGACTTCGATATAGTTCATCTCGCTCCCCGGCCGACGCTCGAGGGAGCGAACGGCGTGTTGTTGCTTGCTTCTTCACCGCGGCGGCCTACTCGCCGTCGGAATAGCGCTGCTCTTTCCACGGATCGCCGCGGTTGTGATAGCCGCGCACTTCCCAGTATCCCGGCGCGTCCTTCGGAACGAACTCGATAGCCTGCAGCCACTTCGCGCTCTTCCAGAAATAGAGATGCGGCACCACAAGACGCACCGGGCCGCCGTGTTCAGCCTCGAGCGGCTTGCCGGACCATGTATGTACGAGAAGCGCGTCCTCGGCGGCGAAGTCTTCCAGTGTCAGGTTGGTGGTATAGCCATCGGCGCTGTGCAACACGACGAAGCCGGCATCGCCCTTCGGCTGCGCGGCGCTTAGAAGATCGCGCGTTGCAAGCCCCTGCCACGCGTTGTCGTAACGCGACCACGTCGTAACGCAGTGAATGTCGGAGGTCATCGACGTTTGCGGCTGGCGCATGAATTCCGCAAAATCCCAGAACAGCGGATTGTCGATCGCGCCATGGACATCGAGGCGCCAGCGCTGTCGTGGGATGTCCGGCGTCACACCGAGGTCGAGCACCGGCCAGTCGTTGGTGAGGTGCTGGCCGGGCGGCAGCCGCTCGGACTCCGGCCGCGCGTTGCGCCCGGTGAGGAAGCGGCCCTCGCGCGCCCACTGTTCCTTGGTGCGCGTGAGTTTGGTTTCGGGCGGCGTATTATCGTCGCTCATTCAGATCCCTGAAATGATTACGCCATCGCCTGCGGTGGCGATGGCGTAGGGACCTTACCGCTTGCGGAAATCCCTCCGCAACGCCCTGTGATCAGTGGAAGGAGAGCACGTTGCGCGCGCGCTCGCTGGCGCGGCTGGCGAGCAGTCTTGTCGGATCGGCATCGAGCGGCAGCCCGTGCGCGGACCGGACATCGTAATGCGTCAGTCCGATGTCGCGAAGCTCGCGGGCGTCCATCATCGAGAGCTGGTGCAGGGTCTGGCGCGCGCGGTACGCGCGCACCGGCCAGAGCAGACAACGGCCGATCGCCTGCAGGAGCGAAACCAGGGTGGCGCTCCGGCTGAGCCGGATCCATTCGATTCTGTGTAAGCCTATGTTTGTATGAGACATTTTATTGTTCCTTAGCTTGTCTCCTGCCGCCCGACGCGACCGGAGTTCAATTCTGGGAACAGTATTGCACTGCGCTATTGATCGATCCAACGAATGTTTCTAATGTAATCGATGTGATTTGGAGATGGGTTACAATGCTCGATACCGACCAGCTCAGATCATTCATGGCGATCGTGGATACCGGATCGTTCACCCGCGCGGCCGACCGCGTCCATAAAACCCAGTCGGCGGTGTCGATGCACATCCGCAGGCTCGAAGAACAACTTGGCCGGCCGCTGTTCGTGAAAAGTGGACGCGGCGTGAGGCTGTCCGGCGACGGCGACCGGCTTGTCGATTTCGCGCGCGAGATGCTGCGGATCGAAGCATCGGCGCTGATGGAGGTCGGCCGGAAGGGCCTTGCCGGCCACGTCCGGCTTGGAATTCCGGATGACTATGCCGAAGTGTTCATGCCCGGGATCATGGAAGGTTTTGCGCTCAAGCATCCGTTCGTCGAAGTCTCGGTGATTTGCGAGGGTTCGCTCGCGCTGGCCGAGCGTGTTCGCGGCCATGAGCTCGACGTTGCGCTGGTGACAGATTGCGCCGCGATTCAGAACGTCGAGATCGTGCGTGAGGAGCCGCTCGTTTGGGTGGCGCATCCGCGCTTCAACATCGTGGCCGGCGAGCCGCTGCGGGTCGCGCTCGGCGCGGTGACCTGTCAGTGGCGGCAGATCGCGGAAGTCGCACTTCAGGACGCCGGACGTGATTTCCGCATCGTTCTCGTCTCGAACAATTTTTCGGCAATCGAGCCGATGATCAGGACCCGTCTTGCCTTGACCGTGCTGCCGTTGGGCGCCGTGCGCGAAGGCATGAAAGTGCTCGGTGCTGCCGACGGGCTGCCGGCGCTGCCGACCTCGCGCATGGGGCTTCTGTTTGCGCCGCCGCCGGGCAGTGAGGCGCTGGCGCTGGCAGAAATGGTGCGGGCGAGCGTTTCAATTCAATAGGTTTCGATTCAACACCTGTGCGCGTCCGCTCTCACGCGCGTCAGGATCGAGGAACGAATGATGGCGGCGTAAGCACTCTCTCCATGTGACGAGGGCATTGCACCGTCATTCGGCTGGTACCGCGGAGGGCCTGGTCGGCGCGGCCACGGCCGCGGCGCCATAGGTTCCGGCCGCCCACAAGCCGGCTGCGACGATCGCATAGGCGATCGCGACGGCAGGTGTGACTGCGATACCGACCTGCTCGCCGTGCATGAACCCGAAGAAAGTGAGAGCTGCTCCTGCAGCGGCGAACGCGGAGGCCTTGGCGAAGTCGCGCTCAATGACGAAGACGCCGATTGCCGCGAGCACCAGCCCGGACAGGATCGCGCCGCCTCCCATGACTTCGAGCCCGTGATAGAGCACGCCCATGCTCCCAAGTTTTTCCATGCCGATCGCTGTGGCGTTTGTTCCCGCGGCGCCCAGCGCGCCGTCCATCAGCGTCTTGCACCACGCCGCAAGATGCGGCGTCAACGCGAGGACAACTGCGGGAGCATGCGCCGACGGCGTAGTCTGGAACGCCTGCGCGCCGATCAGCATGCCGATGTAGAGCAGGATCGGCGAGATCGCGACCACCGGAATCAGCGCCAGCATCAGCGAGATGATGCCGAACCAGCTCAAGATGATCACCATCAGCCCGGTCGCGGCCGAATAGCCGATCCGCCCGCCCATCGCCTTCCAGCCGGGATGGCCGATATAGACCGCGTTGATGAAAGGGTTGCCCATCAGGCAGCCGATCAGGCTGACGACGCCATCGGCGGTGAGAACGCGCGTGGTCGGATAGTGGTCGCCGGCGGCTTCCGCGCTTTCGACGTTGTCCATGGCCTCGACGAGATCGTAGATGCCGAACGGAATGGCGGTGACGAGAATGATCCCGAGGAATTCGAAGCCGGAGAAGACGTGCCCGATCGCAGGGAGCGGAACTGAAAAGCCAAAGCTTGAAAATGCCGCACTGACCTTGGTGAGACTCATGCCGCCAATGTTCAGCCCGAACAGGTTCGAGCCCCAGGCGATCAGCATTCCGGCCGCGATCGCAACGAGGCCGGCGGGAATTCCCTTCGGATATCTCACACCGCCAAACCAGCTGACCAGAATGATGGCGAAGCAGGTCAGTCCAATGACCGGAGTCATGAACATTTCCAGCGCGGGCCGCATCGAAATGAAGGTGACGGACACGCCGGCAAGGGTTCCAAGCAGCGCCGCACGGGGCGTAATCTTGCGAATGTAGGGCGCGACAAACCCGCCGATCATCAGGATGAAGCTCTGGAAGAAGACCCAGACAAGGCCTGCTTCCCAGCCTTTGACCGGATCGTTGGTCTTCAGCGTGATCGGCAGCATGATCACGAAGGTGACGATGAACATGTGCGGCACGCTGACGCCGGACGGCAGCGCGCAGACGTCGTTGCGTCCGGTCTTGCGTGCGAGATCGTAGGCGAGCCACGCGTAGTACATCGTGGAGAGGCACATCATCAGGCCGAGCGCCGGCAGGATACGGCCGAACACAAGCGAATCCGGCATCTTCAGCACGAAGCGAAGCAGGCCGGTCAGCACCAGCATGTTGACGAGAATGTTGGTGCCGAAGCCGAAGAATGCGTTCCAGTCGCCCGGCGTCCACAGCGCGGGCTTTGCTGCCGCGGCAGCTGGCGTTGCAGCGGTCGCGCTCATCGTCCGCCTCCACTGGCACGACGTGGCGTGTCCATCTCGAGCGATGCGATGATCTGCGGTGATGTGCTCACCCAGCCGAATATTCCGCCCTGCGCCTTGATCATCTTCAGCCCCATCTCGTGAAATTCCGGAAAGTAGGATGCACAGCAGTCGGCGAGCACCACGCACCGGTAGCCGCGATCGTTGCCTTCGCGGACGGTGGTGTTGACGCAGACCTCGGTGGTGACGCCGCAAACCAGCAGGTTGTCGATGCCGCGTTCGCGCAGCAGGCGATCGAGGTCGGTGTTGTAGAATGCGCCCTTGCCGGGCTTGTCGATGACGATCTCTCCTGCAGCGGGATAGAGCGCAGCGACGATGTCGTGGCCCGGTTCGCCGCGGATGAGAATTCTCCCCATCGGGCCGGGATCGCCGATGCGCAGACTCGGGGCGCCGCGCGCGATCTTTGCCGGCGGTGCGTCCGACAGATCGGGCAGGTGGCCTTCGCGCGTATGGATGACGAGCATGCCGGCATCGCGCGCGGCAGTGAGTATCGCACGGCAGGGTGCGACGGCGCTCTGCAGGCGCGATACGTCGTTGCCCAGCGTTTCCCCGAAGCCGCCGGGTTCGAGAAAATCGCGCTGCATGTCGATGATGAGAAGCGCCGTGCGCGACCAGGCGAGTTCGAGCGCCGCCGGCTCTGCGTCAACAAGGCCTTTGATTGGCGCCATCTCTGCGACCTCGACTCGGCGACCTCGCCAGATACCGGCCGCGGAGCCCGGCCGACGACTGCTTCGTTCAACTTTGAATCAAGCAAGGCCCGTGCCATTGTATGCAATCCGGAAGCTTCGCCCGGCTGCAGTGAATTCGCCCGACTAATCAGGGCGATAGGTTGCGCTCCGGCATTGGCCGATCGCACGGGCGCTGAAGTTGTGGCGGTTCGCTGCACAAATCTTGCGCTGGGCCGTCGTGGTGGGGCAGTCTCTTGCAGATCGAACAATCATGGCACCCGGGAACGACAGCGGCGGCGGCGACGGCAGCGAGCAGCGGATCCAGGCGATCATTCAGATTGCCGAACAGCTCGCGCACAATGACGTGCGCGACGGCTATACCCATATCGGGCCGGCGACATCGGGCGCTTTCCGCTTCAAGTGGACTGCGCGGCTGCAGGACGACGGACGTTTTGTCGTCGATGAGACGGTCGGCAGCGGCTCGGTGCCCGTGAGTTCACGGCCGCTGTCGAAGGATGAGGTGCAGTCCTACATTGACGAGCGTCAGCGCCGCATCCAGGGCAAGATCGACGAGGTCAAACGCGAACTGGCGGGCATTCAGGGGATCCCTGCCGAGGCCGATCCTGGCGGTGATGGACTGCGCGATCCGGTGCAGATGTACGATGAAATCAGACGGTTGCTGAAGGAAAGCAAGTAGCAGTCCGCACGGCGTGGCGCTTGCGCGGCAGCGTGAATGATCAGCGTCCTCAACTCACCTTGCCTCGCTCGAGATTTTCCTGAACGCGGCGTTTGGCTTCCGTGTCGATCGCATCGGCAAGTTCGGGATGCTTCGCCATCAGTGTCCGGAAATCGAGCAGGTCGAGCACCAGCAGCGCGGTGTCGGTTGTCGTGACGACTGTGGCGGTTCGCGCCGCGTTGCTGAGCAACGCGAGTTCGCCGAAGAAGCTGCCTGCCGCGAGCGGAATCTTCCGGTCCGGAAGTTCGACTTCCACCTCACCGGACGCGATGAAGTACATGCAATCGCCGACGGCGCCCTTGCGCACGACGATGGCGCGCGGCGGCAGTTCGAGCCGGCGCAGCGTGTTGGTAACGTCGACGATCGCGCCATGAGCGAGCGAGGAGAAGAACGGAACCTTGCTCACCAATTCCCACGTCCGGATGAAGTGCGCGCGGCGGGCTTCCGCCGCATAACCGGTTGCGAGCACACCGACCAGCATGCCCAGCAGACCGATGCCGCAGATCATGACGGAGCCGGCAGCGATGCGGCCGAGCTGCGTGATCGGAACGGCGTCGCCGTAGCCTGTGGTCGTGAGCGTGACGATCGCCCACCACAGCGTGCCGTGGATGGTGCCAAAGGTTGCCGGCTGCGCCTCGCGTTCGAGAACGTGAACGATCACCGAGGCCGCATAAAGCACCAGCGCAAAAATAATCAGCACGCTGCCAAGCTGTTCGGACTCCTGAGCGAACACGCGCCGCAATTGCTTGAACCCGGCGATGTCGGGCGCAATTTTCAGAAGCCAGATGATCCCGAGCAGGAATGCCGTGCGCGGCTCGACGCCGGCAGCGATCGCCAGCGGAATGGCGATCGCGCTGACCCAATCGACGAAGCCGTTGCCCGAGAGAAGATAGGATCGCAACTCGCGCTGCTGCGCTGCGTGGCGGATTCTGACCGCCCACTCCCAGACGAAGTAGGCGATGTTGATCCAGATGATCCCGCCAATCGTTTGGTGGGCCAGCGCGTAGGAGGTGTCGAGGGTCAGGAACAGAAGTATGCCGGTACCGGAAATGACCGAAACATAGCTGGCAAGAGTGACCTTCCCCGCGGCAAGCGCGGAGACGTAGTGGCGAAATGCGCCAGCGAGGCGTGTGCTCAACATCCGTCAGCCGTGAATTGCCGAAAAATTGCGCATGGAGGTCTACTGATGAGGGGCGCGATTCCGCCCCTAAGTGGCACACGCGGCGAGAATATACCTTAAACGGGATGCCTTATTTGGCGCGTCGGCGGGCACTGTGGCGAATCAGTAACGTTCTGCCACCAACTCCGCACAAACGCTTAATATTCCTTTTCTTTTGGCGGTTCCGAAATATCATTTCCAGCGGTCAGGTGTCGAGTCTGCGGTCTTTTCCAGGTCGTGCTCTCCGCAGATCCTGGCGTGGTTGTCAGAAGGGCATTTCAGGGGTGAGGCATTTTCCCACATTTGTTGTGGCTGCATTTTTGCTCGCCGCGCCCCTGTGCGCGGACGACGGCCGCGCATTCGCGCAGGCACCGGGTCCCGTGGCGACGCCTGCGTCGATCGTCCAGAATGACTACGATGCGCTGTTCAAGCAGATGTTCCAGAATCCTTCGAATCTGGAAATCAGTTTCAAATTCGCCGAACAGGCCGCAGCACGCGGCGACTATGAGGCGGCGATCGGCGCGCTCGAGCGCATGCTGTTCTTCAATCCGAACCTGCCGCGCGTCAAACTTGAGCTCGGCGTGCTCTACTTCAAGCTCGCTTCGTGGGACCTCGCACGCGGTTATTTCCAGGACGCGATCAAGGGCGGCGACGTGCCGGACGACGTTCGTGCGCAGGTGAACGCCTATCTGGCTGAAATCGCGCGGCGTCAGGCGCCGTATGAATTCTCCGCGCTGCTGCATACCGGCGCACGCTGGCAGAGCAACGCCAATGTGGGGCCGGACAGCCTGATCGTACGTGCGATCGGCCAGCAGGCGCTGCTCGGCAATCAGTTCGGGCGGGCGCCCGACTGGAACTGGTTCCAGCTTGCGGCCATGCAGTACATCCACAAGATCAACAAGCGCGGCGACGCGTTTGAAGTCATCTTCACCGGCTACGCTTCGCAGCAGCACAAGTTCACGCAGTTCGACCTCGGTCTCGTCGAACTGACAGCCGGCCCGCGCGTCGCGATCGATCAGAATTCGTCGTTCAAGTTCTACGCCATCGGCACCGGCGTCATGCTGGCGCATCACAAGTATATCGAATTGAGCGGCGCCGGTTTCTCAATTCGCGGCCCGCTCGGAAGCTACGGCCTCGCCGAAGGCTATGTCGAACACCGCTATCGGCGGTTCTTCGATTCGGACGAATTCCCGACCGCAAGCGAGCAAACCGGCAATCTGCTGACGGCGGCGATCAACACGGAATTGAAGTTCGGCTTCCTCCGGCTGACGACGCGCGTCGGCTACGACCGGAACAATGCCCGGCGCTTCTTTGACTACAACAGCTACGACCGCTGGTCGGTGGATGTCGGTGTGCCGATCGAATTCAGCGTTCCCGGATTCGACGGAAACGCGCGGCAGGTGGTCATCACGCCGACCGCCGGCTACAGCGAAACACGTTACGACGACCCGAACTGGATCGTCGATCCGTTCGTCACCCGCCAGGATCGCGAGACCAGGGTCGGCGGCGTGATCGATGTTCAGCTCTACCAGAACTACGGGCTGCGGACGACGATCACCCATACCTGGATCATCTCGAACCTGCCCAACTTCGATACCAAGAACTTCACGGTGGCATTCGGGCCAACGGCGCGCTTCTAGGGTGCTGACATGATCGCGTTGATCGCAGCTGGACAAAGGCGAGCCACCGGGGCGCTCATCGCGCTGGCGGCGGTCTCGCTGCTGATCGACGCGGCACAGGCTCAGCAGGTGGGTACGGCAGCCGCGGTCAATCCGGCGGCGCAGGCGCGGGGTTCCGGAGGCGCGCGGACCGTCGTCATCGGCCAGTCGATCGCCCATCGCGAACGCATCCAGACGACGTCGGGCGGTTCGGTGCAGCTTCTTTTTCTCGACAAGACGTCGATGACGATCGGTCCGAACAGCGATCTTGCAATTGATGAATACGTCTACGACCCGAATTCGAACACCGGCAAGTTGGCCGCGACCCTGACCAAGGGCGTGATGCGTTTCGTCGGCGGACAGATCAGTCACGCGGGCAACGCGCAGATCACCACCCCGACCGCGGTGGTCGGTATTCGTGGCGGGGTCGGCATTATAGGCACCCAGCAGGTTTTCATCGGCTACGGCGAAGGCAATGTCTCGTCTGGCTCATCGAGCGTGACGCTCGGCGCCGGCGAATACACGCAAACGCAGGGCGGCGGCGTGCCGCCGACCAGTCCGGCGGCGCCGCCGCCGGGATTGATCTCTGCGCTTGTGGCCACATTCCAGAGCCAGGGCGGGCAGGGCGGCGGAGCGCCTGCGTCCGGCAACAGGGTCAGCGAGGCACGCGCGACGGCAACCGGCTCGCCGGGCGGTTCGATCGCGACCGCAGGGGCGGCGGCGAGCGTCGCGGTGGCCGCCCAGAGCTGGTCACCGACGACGTCGCCGGCTTCGACAATCAACCAGACGATCAACACCACTGCGCAAACCTCGGTTGCAACTGAAACCGCCGACGAGGTCGTCCAGAGGCAGTTCGGCGCAACGGCATTCGCATTCAACATGAGCAACTGCTGTTCGATCGGCAGTCCGGCGTCGGTTGCACCCTATCTTCCGGCGTCGTTCGCCACGGGCAACAATCGCTATATTTCGCCGGTCATGGGCTATCGGCGGGCGAGCGTCGATTCGGCGAACCGTGCGCCCTACTTCCAATGGGGCATCGATGTTACGGGCGACGGCGCGAACCAGAGCTCCTGGTTCTTCGTGATGACAGGCGCGCTGGTCGAGGACAATTCAGGCGGCTTCGCACTGTCGAGCGGGTTCGGCGCAACGCGGCGAGGTCCCGCTAACACGTCGATGGGGCGTGCGAGCGGTGCGGTGTCTTCGACACCCGGCAGTGTGGTGCTGGACGAGTCCCGGATTCCATTGTCGGGAAACGTGTGGCAGCAGGATTTCGTCGCGACGACGCGACAGTATCGGGATATCCAGGCTGGCTTCTTCCCCGGAGGGGGGACGCCGTTTGCCAGTTACGATTTCACGCAGCAGTTTGCGCGTATCCCGACGCCTGCAGGCCTGGGGACAAGCCGGCCGGCAGAGACGCTATACGGATGGACCGGTGGGTTGATGCGAACGATCAGCTTTCCACCGAATGGAAACGGAACATTCGTAGCGCCGCCGTTTGCGACCATAGGCGTCGCACAGGTCATTCTCGATCCGACGCTCAACCGGATGCAGGCAAATTTCAACGTAGCAAATGTGACGCCTGACTCCAACGATACCTTCCAGTTCGGCAGCTTCCAGATGGGATCGCTGGACCCCTCGCTGCGCGCGCGCAGCGCCTATGTCGATTACGACAATTTCGGCGCGCGCGAGGCGGTCGTCGTCAGCAATGACGGAACACAGCATACGCAATTGTCGAGCGTTAACGGTCAGCCCCTGAACAATTCGACGACCTTCATGGTCAACGTGCCACGCGCCGTCACGCAGCAACTCGATCCGGACGTGACATATTGCCAATGCGACTATACGCGGTGGGGTTTCTGGTCGACGGACAGTCGGCGCGGCGGCGCCAACGGTTCGACCACCGCTGATTGGGGGCACATGATGACTTGGGTCGCCGGTAGACTGCCGAGCGCCGCGGAGGTCCCGACCAGCGGAACTGCCACATATGCAGGTCATGTCATTGCAAGCATTCGACAGGTGAGTTCAGCAAATATCGAGTACCTGTCTTCGGGCAATCTCTCGAATACGATCGATTTCGCTACGCGTACCGGTTCGGCGAGCGTAACAAATCTGGACGGCACGAACTACACGGGCGCGATTCAGCTTAGTCAAAGCGATCCGCGTTTCCTTGGTGGTGGGCTCACCGGGAACAATGGCGGTCGCACTTTGGTGATGACGGGCAATCTTTTCCGCGGCATCAACAGCCCGGTCGGTGAGATGGGGGGAAACGTCTTTCTTCAAGGCAGTGGCGGGTATCGCGGCAGTGGTATTTTCGCCGGGCGCATGCAATAGGTGCCTTCTGGGAATTTGGAATTTTGGAATGCATCGCCCTGGACTGAAAAGCGGAATCGTTAGCCTCTTCATTGCAGCGAGCGTCGTGGTCGTTGCAGACATAGCCGAAGCCCAGCAGGTGGGCACGGCGGCGGCGGTCAACCCGGCAGCGCAGGCGCGGGGATCCGGTGGCGCGCGCACCATCATCATCGGCCAGTCGATCGCCCATCGCGAACGTATCCAGACGACGTCGGCAGGCTCTGTGCAGCTTCTCTTCCTCGACAAGACGTCGATGACGATCGGCCCGAACAGCGATCTCGCCATCGACGAGTATGTCTACGATCCCGGCTCGAATACGGGCAAGCTCGCCGCGACGCTGACGAAGGGCGTGATGCGCTTTGTCGGCGGACAGATCAGCCACGCCGGCAATGCGCAGATCACCACCCCGAACGCGGTGGTCGGCATTCGCGGCGGCGTCGGTATCTTCAGCACGCAATCGGTCTTCATCGGCTACGGCGAAGGCAATGTGCGCTCCGGCTCGTCCAATGTGACGTTGGGCGCAGGCGAATACACGCAGACGCCGGGTGGCGGCGCTCCGCCGACAAATCCCGGCGCCCCCCCGAGCGGATTCCTTCAGTCCGTGCTGGCGGCACTTCAAAGCCAGGCCGGCCAGGGCGGCGGCGCACGCGCCTCTGCAGGTCAGGTCAATCAGGCGCGCGCGGTGGCATCGGGCTCGCCCACCGGCAACATTGCGACCAATCTCCAGAACGTGGTCAACCAGACGCTCAATACGACCACGCAAAGCAACGTGATCTCCTCGCTCAATCAGACCATTCAGACGACGGTTGATCAGGCCCGCGTCGAGCCCCTGCGGCAGCTGGATACGCCACAAGACAATCCGCAGCACAATCCGCAGCCGCAGTATCTGACCGGTTTCACCGGAGGGCTCGTCTTCACGCGTAATAATTTTGGTCCTTTCGGACCGATCATTGCCGCGCTCGGCGTGGGATTCGTTCAGACCAATTCGCAGGACCAAAACGAACTCGCGGCCTTTGCGACAGCTCGTTACGCCGCTATTCCAACCGGCGCCTATAATCCTTATGCCAGTTCCTCGGATGAGTTTCAGGCTGCCCTCCACCAGTTCGGTCCGAACAGCGCGAACGTGCACATCGATGATCTGGCGAACGGCGCAAGCGTCTTGCTGCCGGCGACCAGTCCCGGCGGGGCGCCAGCGGCAACCGTCAACAATCAGGCGGTCAGTCAGTTCAATGGTGGCTTCGTCGAATTCAAGCCCGGTACGGCGCTTTCGCAGGCGGCATCGCAGACCGTCGGGGTCGCATTCTGCCAGTGCGAATATACCAGGTGGGGCTTATGGGCTGCTGAAACCACGCGCCCGCAATCGAACGTGAATGGAGGACCAATCAAGGACTCCGCCGAAATGTTCTGGGTGGCCGGGCGGATGCCCGTGAATGCGATCGACATACCGACAACCGGCAGCGCGACCTATGTCGGTCACGCGATCGCCAACATTCAGAATGGCGGCTCGTCCTACGTCTCCGCGGGGCAGTTTCAGAACACGGTCAATTTCGGGACGCAGACAGGCAACGTCAGCATCAACAACATGGACGGCGCGAACTATGCTGGACAGGTCATGTTCAGCAGCGGTTCGCCTGTATTTGCCGGCTCGCTGAGCGCGCCGAGTGCGAACCGCTCCATGGACCTCATCGGCTCGTTTTTTCAGGGCAGAACCAGCCCGGTGGGCGAGATGGGCGGAGGCCTGCGTATCTACGGCCCGGGCAACTATGGTGGCGCGGGTATCTTTGCAGGCCGCAGGCAGTAGGCACGCGGCGCGGTGCCGGACGTGCGATCGAATGCATCAGCCGCGCGTGCGTTTCTCAGCCGCGCGTGCGTTTCTTGGTGAAGGCGTCCGCAGTCTGTCCAGGCGACACCGCTGAGCCCGGCTGCACGTAGCGCGCGGTCGCGGTGAACGCCGGGCCTTTGCCGGTGTTGCTGGTCGTCAGCGCAACCGACATTTTCATTTCATCGATCGAGGGCGAGATGATCGGTACGATTTCGGTGCGGGAGGCGATCACCTTGCGTACGGCGGCGCTGGCAGCCTCGAACCGTTTGGCGTCGGTCTGCCCCTCGGTCGCGGCCAGCGCGTTGACGCCGGCGAGAGCTGCGTTGTCGGCCAATTCCTGAAGTTTTGCGTCGGACGCGGCTGTCTTCTGCTGCGCAACCGCGTAGCTCGTAGCACCCGCGATCAGCAGCGCTGCCAGGGCGATAACACCCACGCGATATCTGCGAAGCGAAGTCCCGGTCATGATTGCCAGCCCTGTTTTGCTAGTCTGTGGTTGCCGGCGAGTATTCGGTTCAACTTGCAGCGGCCGGTTAATCCCCACCCCAGCAACCTGTGATGTTTCGTCGGACGGTAAAAAAACCGCAGGCTCACGTCGTTAAAGTCTTCTGCATTACGGTAACAACGCGACAGCAGATGCGGTGTTCCGAGCAGTCTTTTCCGGAGCCGGATGAAGGGCTTGCGGTCGTCGTTAGGGGTAAATGCGCTGCGGCCATGCGCCACTGGCCCGGCGAGCACGTGCGGCCGGGCCGGGCTGGTTGAGGGCAACCGAACGAAGCGTTCCCGAAACCAACTGCAACGCCCGCGAAACCCTTTTCCGCACCGGGGAAACCCGTTTCCTCTCAGGGCATTGCGCGCTAATGAACCAGTAACGGGAATCCACGAATGGCATCTTCCGAGCGGTTCAGATTGCTCATGCGGCGGGGAGGCCTTGCCTTCCTGGCCCGCGTGCGCCGTTTTAGCCGCAGCAAGCACGGACGCGCGACCGGCGCGGCGCTGCTTGTGCTCGCGGCGTTGACATGGCTGCGCGCCGAAAGCCCGTGGATAGTGACCGAATTGCAGGAACGGACGTTCGACGCCTATCAGCGTCTTAAGCCGCGCGCTTACGCGGATTTCCCGGTGCGCATCGTCGATATCGATGAGGCCTCGATCGCCGCCTATGGACAATGGCCCTGGCCGCGAACGCGGCTGGCGGCGATTACCAACCGCCTTGCCGAATTGGGGGCGGGGGTCACGGCTTTCGCGGTGATCTTCCCGGAGCCCGACCGCACCACGCCGAAGCAACTCGTTGGCGATCTGCAGAAAGCCGATTTGCCGGATCGCGAACTGACCATGGCCCTGCTCGCGAGCCTGCCTGATCACGACAAGATGTTCGCCGATGCAATGAGCAAAGCAAACAATGCGGTGCTCGGCTTTGCGACCAGCAATTCGCAAAACGACTCGCGGCCGGGGGCGAAGGCTGGGCTGGCTTTCGTCGGTGTCAAGCCAACCGATGTGCTGACGCCGTTCGCCGGCACGGTCGCCAATCTGCCGGCGCTGGACGAGGCCGCGGCCGGTGTCGGCGGCATTAATCTCAGTTCGCGCGACAAATCCGGCGTTGTCCGTCGCATCCCCATGCTGTTCTCCGATGGCGAGCGGATTTATCCGGGGCTTGCGAGCGAAGCCTTGCGGGTGGCGCAGGGCCAGAAGGGCATTGTCGTTCGCGGCACCGGCGCCAGCGGCGAGGCCGACAGCGGCCGCGCGGCGCTGCTCGACATGCGTATCGGTGACTTCCGCGTGCCGCTCACCGACGACGGCGAGGCCTGGGTCTATTACGATCGCGACCGTCCCGAGCGCTACGTGTCGGTCAAGGATCTGCTCGATCCCGCAAAGGAAGCCGAAATCCGCCCGCGCATCGAAGGTTCGATCGTACTGGTCGGAACATCGGCGGCGGGTCTGGTCGATGCGCGTGCCACCCCGCTCGGGCAGATCGTGCCGGGCGTAGCCGTGCATGCGCAGCTGATCGAACAAATTCTCGGACAGGATTTCATCAGCCGTCCCGACTGGGCCAACGGGCTCGAGATCATCGGCACGGTGCTGCTCGCGGCCTTCGTCGCCGTGATGCTGCTGTCGTTCGGCGCGCAGTTCTCGCTGATCGCCGGCATCATTGCGCTGACCATGGCCATCGCAGGTTCGTGGTTCGCCTTCTCGCAATTCCGGCTGCTGCTCGATCCGATCTATCCCTCGCTCGCCGCGATCACAATGTATATCGCGATCGAACGCACGTTGCGGGTTGCTTCGGACAAGGAGAAGAAGTTCGTGCGTCAGGCGTTCGGCCAGTATCTCGCCCCCGAACTGCTGGCGCGGCTGGAAAGTTCGCCGCAGGCGATGCGGCTTGGCGGTGAGGCGCGCGAGATCACCGTGATGTTCATGGATGTGCGCGGCTTCACGTCGATCTCCGAGACGTTGTCGGCGACCGAACTGGTCGACTTCATCAACACGCTGCTGGGGCCGCTGTCGGAGGCGATCCAGAGCGAACTCGGCACCATCGACAAATACATCGGCGAATTCGATCATGGCGTTCTGGAACGCGCCGCTCGACATCGATGATCATGCAACGCACGCCTGTCGTGCGGCACTGAAGATGCGCGAGGCCGTCAGGCAACTGAACGAGGACGATGCCTTCGGCTTCGCCGACCGTGGCAGCTCCGGCTCGCAAATCCGGATCGGCGTCGGCCTCAACTTCGGCGTTGCCGCCGTCGGCAACATGGGTTCCGAGATCCGCTTCAACTATTCGGCGATGGGCGACGTCGTCAACGTGTCGGCCCGGATCGAGTCCACCACCAAGGAGTTCGGCACGGATCTGCTGGTTTCGGAGGAGGTCGTGCACGCTGCGAAGGGCATGGCGCTGCTGGAAGCGGGTGAAATCCTGCTCAAGGGCAAATCGCGGCCGACCAAACTGTATGCGCTCGTCGGCGACGAGACGATGGCGTCCAGTCCCGAATTCGCCGAACTCTCGCGCCTGCACGCGTGGCTGGTGAAGTCGCTAGCCGCGCGTGACGCCGGTGAAGCAGCCTCGGCGCTCGCCGCCTGCCGCGCGCTCGCGCAGGAAACGCTGTCAGGTTTGTATGATCAATTCGGTGATAGGATCGATGAGTTGACCGCCCCGGCGCAACAAAGGCGTGCGCAGGTCCAGGCCGGTTAGCAAGTCAATCAAGGCTTCCTTCAGCATCAGGTTCATTCGCCATGGATATGTCTCAGGTTGCAGCCAACGCCGGCGGGCTCTTTTCGTCGATCTTCCTGATCGCGACCTACACGATGACGACGATGATCCCGCTGCGCATCTTCGGGATACTCACCAATCTTGTCCTGATCACCTTCTCGTTCACGACCGGCAACTATCACACCATGGTGCTGCACATGGTGCTGCTGCCGCTGAACGGCTACCGGCTGCACCAGATGCTGCAGCTGGTGCGCGACGTGAAACGGTCCGTGAGCAGCGACCTGTCGATGACCTGGCTGAAGCCGTTCATGACCGAAAGGCAGTGCCAAACGGGAGAGGTGTTGTTCTACAAGGACGAGAAAGCAGAAGAGATGTTCTATATCGTCAGCGGACGCTATAGGCTGGTGGAAATGGGGATGGACTTGCCGATCGGTTCGCTGGTCGGCGAGATGGGCATGCTGTCGCCGTCCAACAAGCGCACCGGCACGCTCGAGTGCATCGAGGGCGGATTGATCCTCGGCGTTACCTACCGGCAGGTCGAGGAGCTCTACGTGCAAAATCCTGCCTTCGGGTTCTATTTCTTGCGGCTGGTCAGCGCGAGGCTGTTCGAGAATCTCCATCGCATGGAGGCGCAGGTAGCGGAGCTGACTGCGCAACAGGCGCAAACCGCCAACAAGCCGGCTTGAGTTTGCCGTGACCGACCTGCTCAAACCATTTCGGGCGCTGGGAAGCTGGCTTTTCGGCGAGGACGACCATCATATTCCGCCCCTGCCGCAAGGCTTGCCGGACGATCTTGCGCAGGCGCTCGATCGGCACGTGCGGATGCTGGTGGAATTCCAGAACACCGAATACGCCGCGCTCTATCTCGATCGTCTTGGCCGCTTTCACCACCGCCACGGCGTCAGTCCGGCGCTGTTTCGCGAGATCGCCGATCTGCTCGCTCGACGAATGAGCTTCAACGACCCGATCCGCGTCGCCCAGATCGTACTCGGCAGGGCGGCGCTGGCCGATCCGGAAACAAGCACGATTGATCCACCCAACAATCTCTACCGGCCCGAGATCCAGGAATTCGTCGCGATGTTTCCGCGTGATCAGGCCGAGCTTATCGGCGACGGTCTGGCCGCGGTGAGAATGCTGCGGGGCCGCATGCGCATTCATCTCGACAGGGCGACAGGCCGTGCGCGGTTGAGATTCTTCGCAATCTTCCGTCGCATTCGGCCGACGTCACTGCGCTCTGCCAGGGAAGGCTCGTCCACCGAACGCTGGCTGCATATGATCGATCGCGCGTACACCAAGCAGCCCGCCGCGCTTGTGGAGGTCGTGCGTTCGATCAGTATTGTTTCCGGCTACGGCGCCAGCTATCAGCTCGCGCTGGCGAACTGGAGTCTGATCATTAACAGCCTGGCGAAGCCGGTGTTCGATGGCGATCTGGCGCTGCCGAATCTTGCCGAAGCCCTGGCCCAGGCACGCAGCGCAGCAATGGCCGATGCCAGTGGCGAGGAGTTACGACGAACCATTGCCGATATTCGCTCCATGGCGGATTCGGCGGCTGCAAGCGGCTCGGCGGCGTGAATCTTTATCGCAAGCCATGGAGGCTTGCATTATGATGGAGCGGTTTTGTGATTTTGTTGATTGAGTGCAAGCGAGGACATCAGAATGATATTGCCTGATATGTCATCGCAGATCGCCGTTGGTGCGCTCACGTTCTGGATGGTCATCTTCGCAGTCAAGCATGTGATCGCCGACTTCGTGTTGCAGACATCCTGGATGGCGACGGGGAAAGACGCAAAGACCGGCTGGGCATTGCCGTTGTTGGTTCACTGCGCGATTCACGGCGCGTTGGCTACAGCGGTCCTGCTCGCGCTGGCGCCGCGGTTCTGGTTTTTGGGTCTCGTCGATTTCGTGCTGCACCTCATCATCGATCGCGCCAAGGGGTTTTGCGTTTCAACATTCAACGTCACCATGGATCATCAGTGGTTCTGGTGGCTGATCGGC
Organism: uncultured Alphaproteobacteria bacterium; assembly: GCA_963774995.1. GTDB lineage: Bacteria > Pseudomonadota > Alphaproteobacteria > Rhizobiales > Xanthobacteraceae > P52-10. Next base: position 21,483 of record CAVZHJ010000028.1, on the reverse strand, counting down.
ATCGATCAGGCGTTGCACCATCTGACCGGCTTTGGCCTGGCTGTGGTGCTCGCGGCCAATTGAGCTGCGTGCCTTTTTCGCTGGCTTAGACCTTCCACAGGCCGGTTCTCGATCCGAAGCGCAGTATTGGCAGCACTTGCCGGGGCCTTGGTGCGATGCGGCTGCGCTGGCGGCCGGCCTATTGTGATATCCGTCACAGATGGAGTGGTTGGTGCGCTGTAAACAGTCCGCATGACAAACACCCGACCATCCCTTCTGCCCCCGTTCTCGGCCTCAACCGCGATCGACTATTTGCTCATCGTTGCGAGCATCGCAGTCGCCATCGCTGTGGTTTATGTCCGCGTTCTGGCGTGATGCAACAACAGCCGGTTGACGTGAAGGCGCTGTCTTCGCGCGTATCGGATTCGCTGCCGGCGCCGAACGGCGACGCCGGCTAAACCCGCATGCGAACTGTCGATTCCTCGCTCTTGATTGCGTTGCAGCATGCGCTTAGCTTGCCCCGCAGCCAACAAGAACGAAAGCAAGGCAATGAGCGGTTCCGAGCACGGCCATCACCATCACCCGCATCACCACGACGACGACCATGCGCACGATCCGGATCGCTGGAAGCACGACGGCGTGCGCGTCATTCCCGGCAACCAGCTTGATCCCAACGTGCCGTCGACCCAGGGCATGGACCGCAAGGCCGCGATCAATTTCGCCCGTGTCGGCGCGCAGAAACTGTGGGCGGGGACGGTGACGATTCACGCCAACGCAAAGACCGGCGCGCATCATCACGGCCATCTGGAGAGCATCATCTTTGTGGTGAAGGGCAAGGCGCGCATGCGCTGGGGTGAACGCTTGCAGTTCACCGCCGAAGCCGGCCCCGGCGACTTCATCTTTGTGCCGCCCTATGTCCCGCATCAGGAGATCAACGCATCGCCCGACGAAGTGCTGGAATGCGTGCTGGTGCGCAGCGACGGTGAGGCAGTGGCGATCAATCTTGACATCGAGCCGGCGGAAAAGCCGGAGAACGTGCCTTGGGTCGACCCGATCCATCGCGGATGAGACGCGCAATTTTCATGCTGGTCATTCCGGGGCGACGCGAAGCGTCCCGGAATCTCGATGCGATTTCCTCTGAGTTACCAGGCTCGAGATTCCGGGAACCGCATCTGCGGTGCGTCCCGGAATGACTGCTAGTAATCCACCGCGGCTGCGTCGTTGCCCTTGAACTTGGCGGTGTAGATATCGCTCAGCAGCGACTTCCATTCCGGATCGGCGACCGGGTCGTCCGGCCTGCGGAAAGCAACGCCGCGCTCGCGCAAGTCGGCGGCGAAGATGTCAATGACCATCTGATGGTTCAGGTCGTTGGCGTGATTGTTGTATTCATCGAGTGCAGTCTGGCTGTTGAAGGCATAGGCCTTCCACAGCAGCGAAATGCGCACCTGATCGCGCGTGAAGGCTTGCACCCTGTCCTTGTCGTGCAACTCCCAGCCGCCGTCGGTCGCATGCAGGCGGATGTCGCGAGTAATGTCGCCCGGCTTTTTCTGCTCGTTGCGCGGACCGACTTCGCCGACGCGATGCCACATATATTCGTTGTCGCTGACCACGCCGACATTCCACAGCGGCGGTTGCACCAGCTTCGATGCGGCGTCGGGACCGTCCGGCCAGTATTCGAAATCGCCGCCGACACCCTTGTAGAACCAGGTGAGCGTGGAGGCGATCGGCACGGCAAAATCGTGAAACAGGTCCGAGTTGCCCATCAGGCTCAGCATCCAGAACGGAAACTTCTCGGCGCCGCGGAAATACGGCAGGTCGCGGTGTGGCGGGCCGCCGGGCATCGGCGTGTTGAGATTGACCATGATCGCGCTCGGCACGATCAGCCTGGCGCCGAATGATCGCTTTGACGCTTCGACGAAGCGCTCATTATAGAAGAATGGCTCGGCGCCCTTCACCTTGATCTCGCGCGTGTGCGCCCAGAAGATGCGATAGAAGGGAAGATCCTTGCCGAGGTCGTCGCGCTTGTGCACGCGCGCCGACAGCGGATAGGGCGCCGAGCTGCGCACCAATGACACAACCGCATCGGGATCGTCGAACGCGGGATCGACCCAGACGGGCTTGGCGATCATCGTCGCCTGACGGAGTTTTGCGCGTTCGGCAGTTGCCGCGTGAGCCATGACGTTCTCCCTACGCAGTTTTGTCGGCATTTGGGCCGGTTATTGGATGAAAGGCTAAGGTCGCCCGACCGCGGGGTCAAATGCTAACAGAAGGCGTAGCCGGCATATCTGCCGTTCGCATCCGGTTCGCGGTAATGATAGAATGACCATCAGTTGTTTGCAAGATTCCGACGAGGACCTTCCAATGAACGTGGCCGTTTCGACGATCGTCAACGACATGCACTCCTACGAGCCCGCCAAGGGTCACGGGCTGAAGCACGACCCGCTCACCGCGATCATTGCGCCGCGCCCGATCGGTTGGGTGGCTTCGATGGGCGCCAGGGGCAACGTCAATGTCGCGCCCTACAGCTTCTTCAACATCTTCAACTACAAGCCGCCGATCCTCGCCTTTTCCTCGAACGGCTGGAAGGACACCGTCCGCAACATCGAGGAAACGCGCGAGTTCACGTGGAATCTGGTGACCATGCCGCTCGCGCAGCAGATGAACACGACGTCGGCGAGCGTCCCGCCGGACGTCAGCGAGTTCACGACATCGGGGCTGACGCCGGTTCCATCGAAATTCGTCAAGGCGCCGCGTGTCGGCGAGGCGCGCGCCGCGATGGAGTTGAAGCTGATCGAGGTCAAGCAGCTTCAGACCAAGGAAGGGACCAAGGTCGAGTGCTGGATGGTGTTTGGCGAGGTGGTTGCCGTGTACATCGACAAATCGCTGATCGTCGATGGCGTCTATCAGACGACGCTGGCACACCCGATTTCGCGTGGCGGCCGGCGGGGCGACTATTTCGAGATATCGCCTGCGACGATGTTCGATATGCCAAGACCTGATTAGACACGGCCCGATTGACGCAGATCATGTCCGGAACGGACTTTCACGTGCAGGGTTAAGCACGGGGCGGTGCGGATGGTAGAATCCGTGTGATTCCCGCAAGGCGGTTGTAAACCTCTGTGTGGAGCATAGGTCTGCATGGAGCGCCTCCGCTGCTTCCTGCGACCTGATCGATGAGGACCTCGACCATGGGCTCATTCCGCCGGGACTACATCAGCCGACCGATCTTTGCATGGGCGAAGAAGGCGATGCCCGCGATGTCCGACACCGAGCGCGAAGCGCTTGAGGCGGGCGATGTCTGGTGGGATGCGGACCTGTTCACCGGCAATCCCGATTGGGCGAAGCTTCTGGCGGTCCAGCCTGCGACGTTGACGGCGGAAGAGCAGGCGTTTCTCGAAGGCCCGGTCAACGAGCTGTGCGCCATGCTCGACGACTGGAAGATCAACTGGGAATTGCGCGACCTTCCACCGGACGTCTGGGACTTCATCAAGAAAAATCGCTTCTTCGGGATGATCATTCCGAAGGAATTCGGCGGGCTCGGCTTCTCGCCCTATGCGCATTCCGAGGTCGTGCGAAAGGTTTCGACGCGCTCGGTGACCGCCGCAGTGACGGTGATGGTGCCGAACTCGCTCGGCCCTGGCGAACTGCTGATGCGCTTCGGGACCAAGGATCAGCAGCAGCAATGGCTGCCGCGCCTTGCCGATGGCCGCGAAATCCCGTGCTTCGGTTTGACCAGCCCGGAAGCGGGATCTGATGCGGCATCGATGATCGACACCGGAATTGTCTGCAAGGGCAGTTTCGAAGGCCGCGAAGTGCTCGGCCTGAAGCTGAATTGGCACAAGCGCTACATCACGCTCGGCCCGGTCGCGACAGTGCTTGGGCTCGCTTTCAAGGCCTGCGATCCGGAGCATTTGCTCGGTGGGCAGGAAGATCTCGGTATCACGGTCGCGCTGATCCCGACGCACCTGCCCGGCGTCGATATCGGCCGCCGCCATCTGCCGTCGATGCAGGTGTTCCAGAACGGCCCGAATTGGGGCCGCGACGTCTTCATCCCGCTCGATCTTGTTATCGGCGGCAGGGAGCGCATCGGGCAGGGCTGGAAAATGCTGATGAGCGCGCTGGCCGCCGGCCGTGGCATATCGTTGCCGTCGCTGTCGGCTGCAGGCGCTGCCTACTGCGCGCGCACAAGCGGTGCGTATGCCCGCATTCGCGAACAGTTCGGCATCCCCATTGGCAAGTTCGAAGGCATCGAGGAGCCGCTCGCGCGCATCGCCGGCACAGCATATCTGCTCGATGGAGCGCGGCGGCTGACCTGCGCCGCGCTCAATCAAGGGCATCATCCCGCCGTCATCTCCGGCATCATGAAGCTGCATGCGACCGAGCGCATGCGCATCGCCGTCAACGACGCGTTCGACATCCATGGCGGCAAGGCGATCATCGATGGGCCGCAGAACTATCTCGGCGCGCTCTATCGCGCGGTGCCGGTTGGCATCACGGTGGAAGGGGCGAATATCCTGACCCGCAACCTGATCGTGTTTGGCCAAGGGGCAATCCGTGCGCATCCCTTCGTCCTGGAAGAAATGACGGCGATCGCCGATCCGAACGGGCTTGATGCGTTCGACCGGGCGTTCTGGAAACATGCCGGCCACAGCTTCACGACCATGTTCCGTGCCTGGGGCCGGAGCTGGACCGGCGGCTTGCTCGCGCCCGCGCCGGACGCCGGCAAGGCAAAGCCTTTCTACCGGCAACTGTCGCGCTTTGCAGCGGCGTTCGCGTTCTCCGCCGATATGGCATTGTTGACGATGGGTGGCGCGCTGAAGCGGCGCGAGATGCTGTCGGCGCGTTTCGGCGATATTCTCTCCGAACTCTATCTTCTCTCCGGCGCGCTGAAGCGCTGGGAAGACGAAGGCCGCCAGGATGCGGATTTCCCCGCGCTTGAATGGTGCATGGAAACCGGCTGCAAGACGATCCAGACGCGCTTTGCGGAAATCTTTGCCAATCTCCCCAATCGCTTCGTTGCGACGTTCCTGCGGCTGTTGCTGCAGCCGTTCGGCGCGCGCGACACCGGCCCGACCGATGCCAATGTGCATCAATGCGCGCAGATGATCCTGGAGCCGTCCGCTGCACGTGAGCGGCTGACATCGGGCTTGTTCCATATCGACGACGATCGTGGTCTTGCCCGGCTCGAGAAGGCTTTTGCGCTGGTGACGGCGGCGGACAGCATCGACCGACGCATGCGCGCGGCGCGTCTGAAGGACTGGCGCGAGGCGGTCAAGCGCGGCGTCATCACCTCGTCCGAAGGCGAGCGCATTCGCGAAGCCGAGGAAGCCGTTGCAAAAGTCGTTGATGTAGATGACTTTGCACCGGAGCAACTATCGACGGCCAGTTCGAAGTCGATATCCCGCGAGGAATTGTTCGCGCGAGAGGTGCGGGCGGCAAGCTGATGGCGCGACCAGTCTTTATTGTTGATGGCAGCCGCACGCCGTTTCTGAAGGCGCGCAGCGGCCCCGGGCCGTTCACGCCGGTCGATCTGGCGGTACAATGCGGCCGTCCGCTGTTGGCGCGGCAGCCGTTTGCGTCCAATGCCTTCGATCAGGTCATGCTCGGCTGTGTCAATGTCATCGCCGACGAGATGAACCCGGCGCGCGTTGCCGCGCTTCGCCTGGGCATGGGCGAACAGATGGTCGCATTCACCGAGCAGGTCAATTGCGGCTCCGGCATGCAGTCGATCGATACGGCGTTTCGTTACATTCGCGAGGGCCGTTGCGATTTGATCCTTGCGGGCGGCACCGAAGCCTTGAGCCATGCGCCGCTGGTCTGGCCGCAGCAGGGCGTGCGCTGGTTCGCAGGGCTTGCCACTGCGAAGGGCGTGCTGGGCAAGGCGGCCGCGGCGCTGAAGGTGCGACCGAGCTATCTCAAGCCGATCATCGGGCTTGAGCGGGGACTGACCGATCCGGTCGTCGACATGAACATGGGCCAGACCGCCGAGATGGTCGCGCATCTCTTCGGCATCACCCGCGAACAGTGCGACGCCTATGCGGTCGAAAGCCACAAGCGGCTGGCGAATGCGCAGCAGGAAGGCTTCCTGAAAGGCGAGGTCGAGACGGCTTTCGGCCGTGACGGAAAATTCTACGACCACGACGATGGCGTGCGGCCCGATTCATCGGTCGACAAGCTGGCTCAGCTCAAGCCGGCGTTTGAGCGGCCGTGGGGCAAGGTGACACCGGGCAACTCCTCGCAGATCACCGATGGCGCGTCGTGGGTGATCGTCGCGTCGGAGGAAGCCGTGAAGAAGCATGGACTGACGCCGAAGGCCGCGATTGTCGACAGCCAGTGGTCGGCGCTCGATCCGGGCATCATGGGTCTTGGCCCAGTGCTTGCCGTGACCGAACTGATGAAGCGCAACAACATGCGGCTCGACGACATCGAACTGCTCGAACTGAACGAGGCATTTGCGGCGCAGGTGCTCGGCTGTCTGGCCGCCTGGGAAAGCGAGAAATTCTGTCGCGAGATTCTCGGGCTCGACGCCGCAGCGGGGGCCTTCGATCGTGCGAAGCTCAATGTCGACGGCGGTGCCATCGCGCTCGGCCATCCGGTCGGCGCTAGCGGCAACCGCATTACCTTGCACCTCGTCAACGCCATGAAGCGGCTCGGCAGGAAGCGCGGCATCGCCACGCAATGCGTAGGTGGCGGACTCGGCGGCGCTGTGCTGCTCGAGGCGGTGTGAGGTCGTCATGGAAAGCCGCATCCTCGACACCTTCAAGGATCGTTTGATCGAACTGGGTCCGCATGCCTCAAGACAGCCAGGCGCCGGCGCGTGGAAGCATTTCCGGCTTGCGAAGGACGCGGACGGCGTCGCATGGCTGCTGTTCGATCGCGAAGGCGCGAGCGCCAACACGCTGTCGGCCGAGGTGATCGAGGAGCTCGACACGGTGCTTGCCGCAATCGAACACGACCGGCCGCAGGCATTGGTCATTCGCTCGGCGAAGTCCTCGGGCTTCATCGCCGGCGCTGACGTCAATGCCTTCCGCGGCGCGGCCGATCCGCATCAGGTGGAGATGGAAATCGGCCGTGCGCATCGCGTGACGGATCGACTTGAGAAGCTCGGCATGCCGACCATCGCCGTCGTGCACGGCTTCTGTCTCGGCGGTGGCTTCGAGATCGCGCTCGCCTGCAAGTATCGCATCGCCATCGAGGACGCTCGCTTCGGCTTTCCGGAAGTAATGCTCGGCCTGCACCCGGGCCTCGGCGGCACGGTACGCTTCACCCGGCTGATCAATCCGATGGAAGCGATGACGCTGATGCTGACCGGCCGCACCATCGATGCCCGGCGCGCGAAAGCGCTCGGCGCGGTCGATGCGGTGACGCAGGAGCGGCATGTCCGCAGTGCCGTGAACGACGCCGTCAGCGGCAAGCTGACCCGCGCGAAACCGGGACTATTGTCGACAATCCTGGCGAGGGGCCCGGTGCGCAGTTTCCTCGCGACGCGGATGCGGAAGGAAGCCGCCAGGGCTGCCCCTGCCGCGCACTATCCCGCACCCTATGCGCTGATCGATCTCTGGGAAGAGCACGGCGACAACCGCGCGGCGATGCTGTCGGCGGAACAGGTCTCGTTCGCGCGGTTGATGGTCACGCCGACGGCGCAAAACCTGATCCGCGTGTTCTTCCTGCGCGAGCAGATGAAGAAGCTCGCCGAGGGCGACAGTGGCATCAAGCACGTCCATGTGATCGGCGCCGGCGCGATGGGCGGCGACATTGCGGCCTGGTGCGCGCGCGAAGGGTTGCGGGTGACGCTGGCCGACATGAAGGCCGAGCCGATCGCGGGTGCGATGAAGCGTGCGGCCGAGCTCTACGGCAAGCTCATGCGCAAGCGGATCGATCAACGCGATGCGCTGGATCGGTTGATTCCGGATATGGACGGCGAGGGCGTGCGCAACGCCGATCTCATCATCGAGGCCGTGCCGGAGAAACTCGAACTGAAGCAGAAGGTCTATGCCGGGATCGAGCCCCGCATGAAGCCGGGCGCGATCCTTGCGACCAACACCTCCAGCATCCCGTTGCAGGATTTGCGCACGACGTTGAAGTCGCCGGAACGGCTGGTCGGCATCCACTTCTTCAATCCGGTGTCGCGCATGCAACTCGTCGAGGTCGTCAGTCATGACGCAAGCGACGCAACGGTTCTTGCGGCAACGCGGGCCTTCGTCGGCGCGATCGATCGCCTGCCGCTTCCGGTGAAGAGCGCGCCGGGCTTTCTCGTCAATCGCGCGCTGACGCCTTACATGCTCGAGGCGATGGTGATGCTGGACGAGCAGGTTCCGAAGGAGGCCATCGACGAGGCCGCAGAAACGTTCGGCATGCCGATGGGTCCGATCGAGCTTGCCGATACCGTTGGCCTCGACATCTGCCTCGCGGTCGGGGACTCGCTGCGCGCCAAGCTTGGCGATGCGCTGCCGCCTGCGCCGGACTGGCTGCGGCAGAAGGTCGAGGCCGGCGAACTCGGACGCAAGACCGGCAAGGGCTTCTATGTCTGGAAGGACGGCAAGGCGCAGAAGTTGAAGCCTGTGGGCGGCGCAATGCTCAGCAGCACCGCGGCCGCGAAGCCCGCGCCACAGGTTGAGATCGCCGACCGTCTGATTTTGCCGATGGTTAATGTGTGCGTCGCGTGTCTGCGCGAGGGCATCGTCGACAACGCTGATGTTGTCGATGGCGCGATGATCTTCGGCACGGGCTTTGCGCCGTTCCGCGGCGGGCCTCTGAACTACGCCCGGACGCGCGGTGTCGGGGATGTTGTTGCGGTGCTTCGCGGCTTTTCGCAGAAGTACGGCGAGCGCTTTGCGCCTGATCCGGGCTGGGACTCTTTCAAGTAACGCGCGCTGCTATTTCGCAGCGTGAAATTGAAACGCCAAAGCTGCTTCCGCATTGAGCATTCTCCGCGAGCATCCAAGGGTTTTGAGCCTGCGCGTTCTGTCGCAGGAACCCGCGTAAAATTCTCAATTCATTTGACAACGGACAGCTGTCCACGTTCTAGTCGGCAAAACGAAAAAGGTAATCGGAAGCCAAAAAGGCTCCCGGAGGAACAGCTTGAACGGTAGTCTTCTTGAGCGGCGTCGCACGTCGCTGCCTTTGATTGGCAGCGATGCTGACATATTTGCATTTTGCGATGCGACAAGATTGCGTTGGCACGTGAGCTGCGCGCCGCGGCTTTTCATTATCAAACGCTGACGGAGCGGCCGGGTCATGCAGGGTTATATTATTCGCCGTATCCTGGCTTTGATCCCGACTCTGATCTTCGCCTCCTTTATTGTGTTCATGACGGTTCGTTTGATCCCGGGCAACATCATCGACCTGATGCTGTCGCAGAACGACGTCAGCGCCTCCAAGCAGACACGTGACCAGCTTGAAGCCGTGCTTGGGTTGGATACGCCGATCTACATCCAGTACTTCAAATGGGTCGGTGCGCTGATCTTCAAGGGAAGTCTGGGCAACTCGCTCTGGACCAACACGCCGGTGATGGAAGACATCCTCTACCGGCTGCCGGTAACGTTTGAACTCGGCCTGATGGCGCTGATCGTTGCGCTGATCGTCGGTATTCCGATCGGCGTCTATGCGGCGCTGCGGCAAGAGACCATTGGCGACTATGTGCTGCGCACGGCGTCGATCCTTGCGCTCGCCATCCCCGCGTTCTGGACTGGGACGCTGGTGATGGTGTTCCCCGCGATCTGGTGGGGATGGTCGCCTTCGGTGAGGTTCATAACGTTTTCGCAGGATCCATGGGGTCACATCGTTCAGTTGCTGATCCCGGCGCTGATCCTCGGCAAGGGGTTTTCTGCCGTGATCATGCGCTTTACCCGCACGTTGATGCTCGAGGTGTTGCGTCAGGACTACATCCGCACCGCCCGGGCCAAAGGGCTTTCTACCCGTACTATCGTCATGCGCCATGCGCTGCGCAATGCGCTGATTCCGGTGGTGACGCTGATCGGTCTGCAGGCGCCTTTGCTGTTCAGCGGAGCGGTCATCGTCGAGCAGATCTTTGTCATCCCCGGAATGGGATTGTTGCTGCTCGAAGCCGTCTCCTCGCGCGATTATCCGACAATCATCGGCGTGTTCCTCATCCTCGGGGTTGCCGTCATGTTCATCAACTTGCTTGTCGATCTGAGTTACGGCTGGCTCGATCCGAAGGTGCGGGGCCGCTAGCATGGCTGAGATCGTCCAGGGCACAGTTGAGGTTCGCCCGCCGGCGGTGCGGCGTCAGCACGCCGTCACCGAGTTTTTCGTGCGGCTCTTCCGGGAGAAGCCGCTCGGCGCGTTCTGCGCAATCGTCTGCCTGCTTTTTCTGTTCGCCGGCATTTTCGCCGATGTCATTGCGCCTTACGGTTTCAACCAGATCATGCCGATCAACCGGATGAAGCCGCCGTCGTGGCAATTCTGGTTCGGCACCGACAATCTCGGGCGTGATATCCTGTCCCGGGTCATTTACGGCGCGCGGCTTTCGGTCATCATCGGTCTGTCGACAGCGACCATAGCAACCATCATCTCGTTGCTGATCGGAATCATCAGCGGCTATGTCGGCGGCAAGCTCGACATGATCGTGCAGCGTTTCGTCGATGCGTGGCTGAGCTTTCCCCCGCTCGTCGTCCTGATCGTGGTGGTCGCGGTGGTCGGCCCCGGCATGCTGCAAGTCATAGCCATTCTGGGTGTACAGGGAGGAATCGGCGGCTCGCGGGTCGTTCGCAGTGCCGTGCTTTCGGTGCGCGAGCAAAGCTTTGTGCATGCGGCCCAGTCGATTGGCGGAACTTCGTCGCGTGTCATGTTGCGGCATATCCTGCCGAACGTGATGGCGCCGGTGATTGTGCTGTTCACGCTCGGCGTCGGCACAGCCATCCTGACCGAATCCGCGCTGTCATTCCTTGGCCTCGGCGTTCCTCCGCCTGCACCGACCTGGGGTGGCATGCTGACGGGCAGCGGGCGCAGCTACATGTACCTTGCGCCCTGGATGGCGCTGGCGCCGGGCATCTGCCTGACGCTGGTGGTGTTCAGCATCAGCATGTTTGGCGATGCACTACGCGATCTGCTCGACCCGCGCATGCGTAACCGCTAGCGGTCGCGAGTTCACAAAGGAGAAGGAAGATGCAAACGAAGACACTGCGCGGCCTCGCCAGTGCAAGCGCGTTGAGCCTCGTGCTCGCCGCCGGCGCGGCATTGGCCCAGACCAAGCTGGAGACGCCGAAATACGGCGGCAACCTGGAAATCTCGACCGTCTATGCGACGATCTCGGCGCTGTCGTTCGACAGCTATGACTGGCCGTGGAAACACAACCACGATACCGGCAGCGTCTACGAGCAGCTCTTCGCTTCGGACCTGTCCAAGGCCAAGTCGCGCGGCGGCAAGGAGGGCATGATATCCGACGCCTATATCCCGAGCCATCTCATTCGGGGTGAACTCGCCGAGAAATGGGAGTGGTTGGAAAATCCGCTGCGCGTGCAGATCACCCTGCGCAAGGGCGTGATGTTCCCCGAAAAGGCCGGTGTGATGAAGGCGCGCGAACTCGTCGCCGAAGACGTGGTCTTCAGCTTCAAGCGTCTGGCGTCGAGCCCGAAGGCGAACAAGACTTACTTCGACTACGTCAAGGACGTGACTGCGCCGGACGCGCACACGGTCGTGTTCGAGATGAAAGAGTACAACGCCGAATGGGATTACCGATTCGGCTACGGCTACTACTCAGGCATCATGCCCAAGGAAGTCGTCGATGCCGGCGCTGCGAACTGGAAGAACGTCAACGGCAGCGGTCCGTTCAAGCTGACCGACTATGTGCAGGGCAATTCCAACACCTACGAGAAGAATCCGGATTATTGGGGCAAGGAGACGATCAACGAGAAGGAGTTCAAGCTCCCCTACGTTGACAAGATTACCTATCGCATCATCCGCGACGAGGCGACCCGCATCACGGCACTGCGCACCGGCAAGATCGACATTATGGAGGCGATGCGCTGGCAGGATGCCGATCAGCTCAAGAAGACCGTACCGGACCTGAAGTGGAACAAGTGGCTCGGCGTAAGCGGGACGTTCCTGTCGATGCGCGTCGATCAAAAGCCATTCGATGATGTTCGTGTGCGCCGCGCACTGAACATGGCGGTGAACAAGGAAGAGATCATCAAGGCCTACTACAACGGCAACGCGGAACTGTTTGCTTACCCGCAGCATCCTGAGTACGCGGGCTACTTCCAGCCGCTGAACGAACAGCCGGCGAGCGTGCAGGAGTTGTTCAAGTTCGACCCGGCCAAGGCGAAGAAATTACTGGCGGAGGCGGGTTATCCGAACGGCTTCACTTTCAAGACGCAGGTCTGTTCGTGCAGCCCGGACCACACCGACCTGCTGCCGCTGATCTCCGCCTATCTCGAGGCGGTCGGCGTCAAGATCGAAATCCAGCCCTTGGAGTACGCAGCGTTCCTGTCAGCGATGACAACGCAGACCAATGCGGCCGGCTACTTCATGAACAACGGCCACACCACACCGACGACGACAATCCGCAAAAGCTTCGTCCCGGGGCAGGTGTGGAACCCGTCACAGTGGAACGATCCGAAACTCACCGCGCGCATGGAGCGGTCTACAAGGAGCGCGACGAAGCCAAGCGCCAGGCCGAAATGCGGGCGATGACGACCGAGATGCTCGACAACGCACCCTATATCTGGCTGCCGACGGCGTATAATTTCACCGCCTGGTGGCCCTGGGTGAAGGGCTATGAAGGCGAACTGCGCGCCGGTTCGGTGCGTCCGGGGCCGATCTACGCCCGCATGTGGGTCGACCAGGATCTGAAAAAGAAGATGGGCTACTGAGCAGGGAGTCCTTCTGGAGCGTCTTTTGCGCGCATTCTGATCGCAAGCCCGCTGTCTACTTTTGCGGAATGCGCGCTGAAAGAGTTTGCAATGAATCCGGCGGCGCGAAAGCGCCGCCGTCGTTTCGGGCGGCGTCCGTCTGCCGACCCGAGAACGTTTGCTGATCGCCAAGTCAAATCAGAAACAAAAAAGGGGAGACGACAATGAGGAAGCAGGCCTTGCATACGCTCGCCGGCGTCGGCGCGCTCGGTTTCGCGCTGGCGGCGGGTCCAGCCGCCGGCCAGACCCACAAGATGGAATCGCCGAAATATGGCGGTACGCTTGAGATCGCAACCGTCTACGCAACGATCTCAGCGCTCTCCTGGGACAACTACGACTACAACTGGAAGCATAATCACGACACCGGCCAGGTGTACGAGCAGCTTTTCGCGACCGATCTGTCCCAGGCAAAGAGCCGCGGAGGAAAATCCTCGCTGACCCCCGATGCATACATTCCGACCGAGTTGATGCGCGGTGAATTGGCAGAAAAGTGGGAGCTGAAGGAAAATCCGCTGCAGATTGTCATTACATTGCGCAAAGGCGTGATGTTTCCGGAAAAGCCCGGCGTGATGGCGTCGCGCGAACTGACCGCCGAAGACATCGCCTACACCTTCAACCGGCAGAATTCGAGCCCGAAGAAGGTCGATAGCATGTACGACTATGTCGACAACGTGAAGGTGACCGACCGATATACCGTCGTCTTCAATCTGAAGGATTACAACGCCGAGTGGGCGTACCGGTTCGGCTACGGCTACTACTCGGGGATCGTGCCGAAGGAAGTGGTGGAAGCCGGCGCGACCAACTGGAAGAACATCAACGGCACCGGGCCGTTCAAGTTGACCGAATACACCCAAGGCAATTCCAATACTTACGAAAAGAACCCGATCTACTGGGGAACCGAGACGATCAACGAAAAGGAGTTCAGGCTCCCTTACGTCGACAAGGTGGTCTATCGCCTCATCAAGGACGAGGCGACCCGCGTCTCGGCGCTACGCACGGGCAAGCTCGATGTGATGGAGCTGGTTCGCTGGCAGGACGTGGACACGCTGAAGAAAAGCGCGCCGGATCTGAAGTGGAACAGGTGGCTGGCCACCAGTGGTACGTTCCTTGCGATGCGTGTCGACACCAAGCCGTTCGATGATATCCGTGTGCGTCGTGCGCTGAACATGGCGGTCAACAAGGACGAGATCATCAAGCAGTATTACAACGGCCACGCCGAGCTGTTCGCCTATCCGCAGCATCCGACCTATGGCGGCTACTTCACGCCGCTGGAGAAGCAGCCGGCGAGTGTGCAGGAACTGTTCAAATTCGATCCTGTGAAAGCGAAGAAGCTGCTGGCGGAAGCCGGCTATCCGAATGGCTTCACCTTCAAGACCCAGGTCTGCTCCTGCAGCTCCGATCACACGGACCTGCTGCCGCTGGTTGCCGGCTATCTCGAGCAGATCGGCGTCAAGATGGAAATACAGCCGATGGAGTACGCCGCCTTTCTGTCCGCGATGACGACGCAGAAGAATGCGCCGGGCTATTTCATGAACAACGGTCATACCAACCCGACGCGGTCGCTGCACAAGAGCTTCGTTTTCGGGCAGGTCTGGAATCCCTCGCAGTGGAACGATCCGGCGTTCAGCGCGAAGATGGACCGGGTCTATCTGGAGAAGGACGAGGCGAAGCGCATCAAGATGATCGATGAGATGACCACCGAGATCGTCGACAAGGCGCCCTATGTGTGGTTGCCGACGCCCTACATCTTCACGGCGTGGTGGCCATGGGTGAAGGGTTATGAGGGAGAACTGCGTGCGGGTGCTGCGCGGCCGGGACCGATCTATGCGCGCATGTGGGTCGACCAGGACCTGAAAAAGAAGATGGGTTACTGAGCTTCGTCCCGAACCAGATATGGCAATAGCCGCGGCAGCGTCTTAAACGCTGCCGCGAGACCATCGGAGTAAATGCTAGGTGAGTAAACCTCTTCTGCAGGTCCGCAATCTGACCACCAAATTCGGCACCGGGCCCGGCGCGGTCACAGCCGTCAACAACGTCTCGTTCGACGTCAATGCCGGCGAGACAGTCGCCATCGTCGGCGAAAGCGGCTCCGGCAAGAGCGTGACCGCGTTGTCGATCCTGCAACTGGTTCCTGACCCGCCAGGACGCATCATTGCCGGCGAGATCCTGTTCGACGGCGTCGACCTGACGAAGCTGTCGGAAGACGAGATGCGCTCGATCCGCGGCAACCGGATTGCGATGATCTTTCAGGAGCCGATGACGTCGCTCAATCCGACGCTGACGATCGGCTTGCAGATTGCCGAACCGATCAATCTGCACAAGCAGATTTCCTGGCAGAAGGCGTATGACAAGGCGAAGGAACTGCTCGATCGCGTGCGAATGCCTGACGCACGGAGCAGGCTTTCGGCCTATCCACACCACTTCTCGGGCGGCATGCGCCAGCGCATCATGATCGCCATGGCGCTCGCCTGCCAGCCGAAGCTGATCATCGCCGATGAGCCGACCACCGCGCTCGATGTGACGGTGCAGGCGCAGATTCTCGAGCTTCTGAAGGAGCTGACGCGCGAGACCGGCTCGGCGCTGATCCTGATTACGCACGATCTCGGCGTGGTCGCACGCTATGCCGATCGTGTTTGCGTGATGTACGGCGGCAAGGTGATCGAGACCGCGAGCGCGCGCGATCTCTACGCCAAGCCGATGCATCCCTATACCCGCGGCCTGATGGCCTCGATTCCGCGGCTCGACCAACCGCCCGGGCTGCGGCTGGTGCCGATCAAGGGGCAGCCGCCGAATCTCGCACAATTGCCGCCCGGTTGTTCATTCAACCCGCGCTGCGGCGAAGTCGCGGATCGCTGCCGGCGCGATGTGCCGGAACTGATGCAGGCTGACGACAAGCATATGCACGCATGCTGGATGGCTCCCCATGTCTGAAGTGTTGACCCATCAGCAGCCGAGCGGCGGCGTGAAATCGAACGTCATCCTCGACGTCGTGGATCTCAAGATTCATTTTCCGGTCTATGGCGGGGTCCTTCAACGCGAAGTCGGCACGGTCAAGGCGGTCGACGGCGTGTCCTTCCAGGTGCATGAAGGCGAGACGCTCGGCCTCGTCGGCGAGAGCGGTTGCGGCAAGTCGACCACCGGGCTCGCGGTGCTGCGCATGCTGCCGATCACCGCCGGCAGGATCGTGTTCGAGGGCGTCGACATCACCAACCACAACCAGAGCCAGATGCGGCCGATCCGCCGCCGTATCCAGATGGTCTATCAGGATCCGTTCGGCTCGCTCGACCCGCGCATGACGATCGGCGACATCATCGGCGAGCCGCTGGACATCCACAAGCTGCACGGCAACAAGGCCGAGCGCCGCGAGCGCGTGGCAAATCTGCTTGAGCTGGTCGGATTGCGGAACGACATGATCGACCGCTATCCGCATCAGTTTTCAGGCGGGCAGCGGCAGCGCATCAGCATTGCGCGGGCGCTCGCGGTCGAGCCGCGGTTGCTGATCTGCGACGAGCCGGTGTCGGCGCTCGACGTGTCGATCCAGGCGCAAGTGGTCAACCTGTTTCAGGAGCTGCAGGAGAGGCTGGGCATTTCCAGCATCTTCGTTGCGCATGACCTGGCCGTGGTGCGGCATGTCAGTCAGCGCATCGCCGTGATGTATCTCGGCACGATCGTCGAGATTTCCTCTCGTGACGAGCTGTATGCGAATCCGAAGCACCCCTACACCAAGGCGTTGATGGCCGCGATCCCGGTCCCAAACCCGGTGGTCGAGGCAGAACGCCAGCACGTGACGATTACGGGCGAAGTACCGAGCGCGCAGCGCCCGCCGCCGGGCTGCCGGTTTCACCCGCGCTGCGTGCACGCGATGCCGGTCTGCAAGGAGACGACACCCGAATTGCGTCCCGAAGGGAAGGGCCTTGTGGCGTGTCACCTCTTCTCCTGACCGCGTGCTGCACGATGTTGCAGCGGCCGGCCGCCGGTCGCGTGAAGTGAACGGCTGAGAATGATGGGCAACGACGCGAAACCGCACCATTTGCCCGCCGATGTTCCTGCTGCACCGCGCGGCGAGCTTTCGCTGCGCACGCTGGCGATGCCCGCGGACACCAATCAGAACGGCGATATCTTCGGCGGATGGCTGCTCAGCCAGATGGATATCGCCGGCGGCATTTTTGTCGAGAAAACTGTCCGCTTGCGCAGCGTGACCGTTGCGATCGAGGCGATGACGTTCCGCAAGCCGGTGTTCGTCGGCGATGTGGTCTCGGTCTACACCGATGCGGCGCGGGTCGGCCGCACGTCGGTCACGGTGCGCGTGGAAGCCTGGGTCACGCGCAGCAATGAATCGCAGCTTATCCTGGTGACGGACGGCACCTTCACCTATGTCGCGATCGACGACAGCGGAAAACCGACGCCGGTGAAACCCGGTATCTGAGCCGCTTTGTTGTCACACCGGTCCGAATTGCTCCGTCGCATTGTCCGGCAATCGTCACACGTTTGTTGTGCGAAGCGCTTAACCGCATCGGCAGCGCATGCCGCGATAAAAAAAGCGTCCACGCCGTCGAACTTTCTCGATGCGCCGTCGTTGATGCGTCCGGGTGCGGTGGCAGGTGGAGTACAATGTCGGATACCTACATCATCGAGGTCCGCTCGGAACCGGCGGGTATCGTCGTTCGCGACCGGGGCGGGTTCCGCTTCTTCGCGGCTTCGGAACCCTTCTTCCGCATGGAAGGCCAGTACTTCCGTTCCGCGCGCGAGGCGGAGCGTGAAGCGCTGGCCCAGTCGAAATCGCGGGATGGGGCGAAGGAGCGCGTCAATTTTTGATCGCGCACAGCATCAGGTATCGGACTCGCGCCATCATTCCGGGACGCGTGCACAGCACGCAAACCCGGAATCCAGACGTTAGTCTCTGTGCTTCACCTCCGGATTCCGGGTTCGCGCTTCGCCCCCCGGAATGACGACAGGAATGAGGGATATTCGACTTCAGCTCATGCCGAGGAAATCGCGCTTGCCGACTTCGATGCCGTTGTGGCGCAGGATGTCGTAGGCCGTGGTCGCGTGAAAGAAGAAATTCGGCAACGCGAAGCTTGCGAGATACGATGCGCCCTTGAAGTTGAAGCTGCGCGAACCGGCCGGCACGACGATCTCGCGGGCTTCCGCGCCTTCGAACTGCTTTTCCGTAAAGCCGCTCACATAGTCTGACGCGGTTGCGACACGCGCCTTCAGTTCGGCGAACGACTTCTCGACATCGGGATAAGTCGGCACGTCGATGCCGGCGAGACGCGCAGCCGACTTCGCGGCAAAATCGCTAGCGCTCTGGACTTGCCGGGTCAGGGGGAACATGTCGGGAAACAGGCGTGCGGTCAGCAGCACATCCTGCGGAATCTTCTTCGCCTCACAGTGCGCCTCCGCCTTGCCGAGCACCGTGGACAGGCCCTTGAGGGTTTGCAGAAACGTGGGAACGGCGACGGCGTGCAACGACATGGCGAAACCTCCGGAAGAAGACCCGTTCGCAAAATGGGCCGATTGTTGTGAGCGAGCAAGGGCAGGAGCGTCATCATAGTCGACGGATCGTCGAAGTCATAGCTTGAAAGCCGGCCAGGGCATGATCCCGAAAAGTGGATGCCGGTTTTCGGATGAGATCATGCCCAAACAACAGATAAGCAGCGCGTTCAGGATCGGCGCGGCTGCGGCTGCTGGCGAGGTTCGGGCCGGTCGGTTCGCATCCGTGCGAGGAGCTCGGCCGTCGGCCAGGCATCGGCGGGCAGGCCGAATTTCGTTTGCATGGTCTTCACCGCGATCCGGCTTGCCTGACCGAGGATGCCGTCGACCTTGCCGACGTTGTAACCCGCCCGCGCCAGCAACTGCTGCAGTTCCTTGATCTCGTTGAATGACAATTGTGCGACCTGGCCCTGTGGTTTGCGCATCGGCGCAGCGCCTGCAATGCGGGTGGCGAGGTAGCCCGCAGTGGTCGAATAGATCAGCGAATTATTCCATTCGGTGTAGGCGGCGAAGTTGGCGTAGGCGAGAAACGCCGGACCGTCCTTGCCCATCGGCAGCAAGACCGACGTTGGCATGTTGTCGTTCGGCAATGGCCGTCCGTCCGGATAGGTCACCCCCCACTGCGCCCATTTCGAGCGCGGATGCTTCACCGCAAGATCGGTCTGATCCCACGGCAGGTTGGACGGCACGCGGACTTCCTGCAGCCATGGCTCGCCACGCCGCCACTTCAGCCCGGCGGAGATGTAGTGCGCGGTCGAGCCGATCACGTCGGTGGCACTGTGGATGAGGTCACGGCGGCCGTCTCCGTCGAAGTCGACCGCGTAATCGTAATAGTGCTTTGGCAGAAACTGCGTCTGGCCGAGTTCGCCGGCCCACGAGCCGATCATCTCCTCCGGCGACAGGTCGCCGCGTTCGATAATCTTCAGCGCAGCGACCAATTCCTCATGAAAGCGGTCGGGCCGACGGCAGTCATAGGCAAGCGTCGCCAGCGATTTGAGGATCGGCAGCTTGCCGGAATTGCCGCCGAAATCGGTCTCGAGCCCCCAGAACGCCGCGATTACTGCCGGCGGGACGCCGTATTCGCGCTCCGCGCGGGCGAACGCGTTGGCGTGCTGCTTCATTTTCTGCTGCCCGCCCTGCACGCGGTGCGCGGCCGCCATCCGGTCCGAGAAGGTCGTGAAAATCTGGCCGAACACACGCTGACCGCGGTCGCGATTGACGGTGCCCTGGTCGAACACAAGATACGGCGAAGCGGTTGCGATTGCGCGTTGCGACACGCCGGCCTTCGCCGCATCCTGCTTGAATTGCACGAGCCAGCGCTCGAAATTCGTCCCCGTGCGGCATGCGCCGACATTCTGGGCAAGGGCGGGGGTGGCTGCGGCGATGGCGATTGCAGAAATGCCGGCAATCATCACGCGCCGCGCAAACGAGGCAAATTGTGGCGGCACGATTGCAGTCCCCCAGCTCGGTCCTGGCCGGACTTGATCCAGCCATCCATCAAAATCAGATGCAGGCGAATGTTCTTGGGATGGATTGCCGGGTCAAGCCCGGCAATGACGAAATCGAAGCGGCCTCACAGCTCCCGCGCGTTGCTGAACGAAAACGACGACACCCGGCGGGTGTTTTCATCCAGGATCAGCGTCCGCGTCAGCGGCGGTTCGGCGCGCTGGCTGCAGTCTTCCCGCTCGCAGAGGCGGCAGTTGACGCCGATCGGCGTGCCTTCCGTCTTCTCCAGGTCGAGGCCACCGGCATAGATCAACCGCGATGCGTGGCGCAGTTCGCAGCCAAGCCCGATGGCGAAGCGAGGCTGCGGTTGCGGATGCGGCGCGACCGGCCGGCGCACCGTCTGTGCGATCGAGAAATACTTGCTGCCGTCCGGCAGTTCGACGATCTGGCTCAACAGGCGATCCGGCGTGTCGAAGGTCGAGTGCACGTTCCAGAGCGGGCAGGTGCCGCCGAACTTCGAGAACGGAAACGTGCCGGACGAAAACCTCTTCGACACGTTGCCCGCATTGTCGACCCGCAGCATGAAGAACGGCACGCCGCGTGCGGTTGGTCGCTGCAGCGTGGTCAGGCGGTGGCACACCTGCTCGAAGCTCGCGCTGAAGCGCTGTCCCAGCACGTGAACGTCATAGCCGAGACTTTCCGCAGCGGCGTGAAACGGTTGATAGGGCATCATCACCGCGGCGGCAAAGTAGTTCGCAAGCGTGATGCGGTAGAGGCGGCGGCTGGTGTCGTCGAGCGCACCCGTGCGGGAGACGATCGCATCGAGCAGCTGTCCGTACTCCGCGAGCGCAATCTGGAATGCGAGCTGAAATGCGCGGCCCAGGCGGGTCGACCAGTTCGGAAATGAGAATTTGCCGGCGATGCCGGTCCCAGCGCCGCAGCGTCTCGCGCATCACATCGACAGGCATGATGCGCACTGTCGCCGAATGCTTTTCACGCAGGCGGGTGGTGAGCGCCGTAAACAGATCCTGGCTTGCGACGTCGATCTCGTCGCGCACCGCTTCGGCCGCCTGTTCGAGCTCGGGAAAATAGTTGCGGTTGGCCTCGATCAGGTCACGCACGCGTTCGATCGGATTGGCCTCGAAGCGCGCGCCATCGGTGCGGTCGGCGATCTGGGCTGCGACCATCGTCTCGCCGCGCCGTGCTTCCGTGTAGGCCGCGTAGAGCCGTTGCAGGGCGTGCGTGACGCCGGGCGCGAGTTCGGCAAGGTCCCGCAGTTCCTGTTTCGGCAGGTCGATCTGGCGAAACAGCGGATCGGAAAAAATCTCGTTGAGCTCGGCAAAGAACCGGTCGTCGTCGGTGGTCGCGAGATCGCGCAGGTCGAGGTCGTAGGTCTCCGCCAGCCGCAGCAGCAGTTGCGCGGTCACGGGGCGCTGATTGCGCTCGATCAGGTTGATATAGCTGGGCGACATGCCGAGCCCCTCGGCGATCTGGGTCTGCGACAGGCCAAGTTGCTGCCGAATGCGCCGAAACCTCGGTCCGACGAACAGCTTTTTGCCGGTATTGGTCACGGCCGGGCGGGTTGCCATGGGCTCTGGCCTTGGTCTCTCCAGGAGTGAAGAATTTACAAAATTGACAAAATGACAGAGGTTTGACAGAGCAATACTATGTTTAAGCGTACAGTCAACAGAGC
>CAVZHJ010000027.1:0-40355 GCA_963774995.1 uncultured Alphaproteobacteria bacterium | reverse complement strand
GTGGTGTTGACCGGCGTGGTCACGAGCCCCGCCGATGCGCAGCAGGCCGGCGAACTTGCCGCGCGGCTGGCCGGCGGCGCCCGAGAAGGTCGTGAACAGCATCGTCGTGCGTGGCCGTGATCAGGTCATGCTGAAGGTGACGGTCGCTGAAGTGCAGCGCGACGTTATCAAGCAGCTTGGCGTCGATCTCAACGGCAGCCTGAACTTCGGGACGGCGGTCGTCAATTTCAACCAGACCAATCCGTTCCCGGTCGTCGGCGCGCCGCTGGTCTCAACCAATGCGATTGCCGGCGCGTTCAAGTCCGGAACCATGACCCTGCGCGCGATGGAGCGTGCCGGCGTGGTGCGCACGCTTGCCGAACCCAATCTTGACGGCGATTTCCGGTGAGTCTGCATCATTCGTCGCAGGTGGCGAATTCCCGATCCCGAAAGGCTATACCTGCGATCCCACGACGCGCCAGTGCAGCACGCAGGTCGATTTCAAGAAGTTCGGCATCACACTGAACTTCACCCCGGTGGTCCTGACCGAGGGCCGGATCAGCCTGCGCGTCATGACTGAAGTGTCCGAGCTGTCGGCGGACAATTCGCTGCAGCTTGCCCAGTCCGTCACGGCGACCGTGACCAACACCCTGACGATTCCGTCGATCAAGACCCGCCGTGCGGAAACGACGCTGGAGATTCCCTCCGGCGGCTCGCTTGCGATGGCCGGCCTCATCCAGGAACAGACCAAGACGGCGATCAACGGCATGCCCGGATTGATGCAAGCTGCCGGTTCTCGGCGCGTTGTTCAAGAGCCGCGACTACGTCAATCGCCAGACCGAACTGATGGTGATCGTCACACCCTACGTGGTGCGCGCGGTTGCGCAGAAGGATTTGTCGCGGCCCGATGACGGCTTCGTCGATTCTTCGGATCCGTCGTCGGTGATCGCCAGCTCGATCAACCGCATCTACGGGGTATCGGCTACCGGCAATACGGCAAAGCCTCGCCGCAATGTCTTCGGCTTCATTACGGATTGAGTTGGGGCAGGAATGACGATGAAGAAACGCTAACCCCAGTCGTTTCGCCTTGCTGCGCGGCAAGGTCGATCGCGCCGCTGGTGCTGCTGGCCACGGTGCTCGGCGCCTGCACGCATACCAACGAAGAGATGGTCACGTCGAGCGTCCCGACCGACTATCGCCAGCGCCATCCGATCGTCGTGCAGGAAGCCGATCGTACCATCGAGGTCTTTGTCGGCACCAATCGCGGCGGTCTGACCGCGCCGCAGCGGACCGACGTCACCGCCTTTGCGCAGACCTGGTTGCATGAGGGCACCGGGCCGATCGCGATCGATCTGCCGGTCTCGACACCCAACGCGCGCGCGGCGACACAGTCGCTGCAGGACATCCAGGCGATCTTTTCCTCCATTGGCGTGCCGGCGCGGGGCGTTACCATTCGCCGGTTCACGCCGGCGAATCCGAGACAGTTCGCGACGATCAAGCTGAACTATCCGAAGGTGACTGCCGACGCAGGTCCGTGCGGTCTCTGGCCGGAAGACCTCGGACCGACCTTCAGAAATCCAATTTATCAGGAAAACCGGCCCTACTCGAATCTCGGATGCGCCTCCCAGCGCAACATGGCCGCCATGGTCGCCAATCCGGCCGATCTTGTGCAGCCGCGCCCCGAGTTACCGACTTACACGACGCGCCGTTCGACGGTGCTCGGCAAGTATTCGAAGGGCGAAGCCACCGCGACCCAGTATCCGGATCCGGATAAGGGCAAAATCAGCGATGTCGGCAAATGATCAACTACGCGCAAAAAAATACGGAAACGGAAGCGCCTGCGGCGGCGCAGGACGAGCATATCGCGCCTTCGCCGCGCGTCTCCGTGCAGGCGTTCTGCGAAACGGTTGAGACCGCCGCGGCCGTGCAATCTGCCGGCGAGGATCGAAGGTTCGGCAAGGCCCATCTCAAGATCCAGATGGGCGGCATGGCGGCGGCCGTCGAAGCCTATCGCAACGCGCCGACGCCCAACGTCGTCGTTCTTGAGACGGAAGGGCGGGGCGACATCCTTTCCGGGACTCGATCAGCTTGCCTCGGTGTGCGACGCGGGAACGCGTGTCGTCGTGATCGGCAACACGAACGACGTGCAGTTCTATCGGGAGCTGGTCCGGCGCGGCGTGAGCGAATACGTGATGGCGCCGGTGGCGCCCATCGACGTCGTGCGCGCCATCTGCGGCTTGTTCTCGACGCCGGAGGCCAAGCCCGTCGGGCGCATCATCGCGGTGACCGGTGCAAAAGGAGGCGTCGGCGCCTCGACGCTTGCACACAACATCGCCTGGGCGATCGCCCGCAACCTGGCACTCGATTCCGTCGTCGCCGATCTCGATCTCGCCTTCGGCACGGCTGGTCTCGACTACAATCAGGATCCGGCGCAGGGCATCGCCGATGCGGTGTTCTCGCCGGATCGCATCGATACGGCCTTTATCGACCGGTTGCTGTCGAAATGCACGGATCATCTCAGTCTGCTTGCTGCGCCCGCGACGCTCGATCGCGTCTACGACTTCGGCGAGGAGGCATTCGACTCGGTGTTCGACACGCTGCGCTCGACGGTGCCGTGCATCGTGCTGGACATTCCGCATCAGTGGTCGGGATGGACCAAGCGCGCGCTGATCTCCGCCGACGATATTCTGATTGTCGCAGCACCGGATCTCGCCAACCTGCGCAACACGAAGAATTTGTTCGACCTTCTGAAGGCGTCGCGGCCGAACGACCGCGCCCCGCTCTATTGCCTCAATCAGGTCGGCGTTGCGAAGCGCCCCGAGATCAAGGCAGCGGAATTCGCCAAGGCGGTCGAGACCGAGCCCGTCGCGCTCATCTCGTTCGAACCGCAACTGTTCGGGCTTGCCGCGAATAACGGTCAGATGATCGAGGAGATCGCGGCCAAGCACAAGGTGACGGAGCAATTCCTGCAATTGGCGCAGCGCCTGACCGGCCGCGCCGAAGCCAAGAAGTCGCGCAGCTCGTTGCTGCCGCCGATGCTGACAAAGTTGTTCGCCAAATAGTCTTTCGCGCGGAGTATCGTCGTGTTCGGTAAGCGTAGTGGATCGGAAGCCGAAGCCAGGGTTGTGAAACCCCAGGCCAGCGAACCTGCGCCGGCAGCAACAGCTTCCCGCGCAACCGCCGAGCCGCCTACCGTCGCATCGCCGTCGGTCTCTCCGGCGCGGCCGGCGCCGAGCGCGCCTCCGAAGGAGGCTCGCCGCTCGGAGAACTACTACCAGGTCAAGGCGACGATCTTCGGCGCGCTGATCGAGGCGATCGATCTCGCGCAGCTTGCCAAGCTGGACGGCGAATCCGCGCGCGAGGAAATTCGCGACATCGTCAACGAGATCATCGCGATCAAGAACATCGTGATGTCGATCGCCGAGCAGGAAGAGCTGCTCGACGATATCTGCAACGATGTTCTCGGTTACGGTCCGCTCGAACCGCTGCTGTCGCGCGATGACATCGCCGACATCATGGTCAACGGCGCCAACACGGTCTACATCGAAGTCGCCGGCAAGATCCAGAAGACGGGAATCCGCTTCCGCGACAACCAGCAGCTTCTCAACATCTGTCAACGCATTGTCAGCCAGGTCGGCCGGCGCGTCGATGAATCGTCGCCGATCTGCGACGCGCGCCTTGCGGACGGCTCGCGTGTCAACGCCATCGTGCCGCCGCTTGCGATCGACGGTCCTGCACTCACCATCCGGAAGTTCAAGCGCGACAAGCTGACGCTCGACCAACTCGTCAAGTTCGGGGCGATCAGCGACGAAGGCGCCGAGATCCTCAAGATCATCGGCCGGGTCCGCTGCAACGTGCTGATCTCCGGTGGCACCGGTTCGGGCAAGACGACGCTGCTGAACTGCCTGACAAATTTCATCGACGAGGACGAGCGCATCATCACCTGCGAGGACGCCGCCGAACTGCAGCTGCAGCAGCCGCACACGGTCCGGCTGGAAACCCGTCCGCCGAACCTGGAAGGCGAGGGCCAGATCACGATGCGCGATCTGGTGAAGAACTGCCTGCGTATGCGTCCCGAACGCATCATCGTCGGCGAAGTGCGCGGACCCGAAGCCTTCGATCTGTTGCAGGCGATGAACACCGGCCACGACGGGTCGATGGGAACGCTGCACGCCAACAGCCCGCGCGAGGCGCTGTCGCGCTGCGAATCCATGATCACCATGGGCGGCTACTCGCTGCCGTCGCGCACCATTCGCGAGATGATCTGCTCGTCGATCGATGTCGTGATTCAGGCCACGCGCCTGCGCGACGGTTCGCGCCGCATTACTCACATCACCGAGGTGATGGGAATGGAAGGCGAGACGATCATCACGCAGGATCTGTTCCTGTATGATCTCCTCGGTGAGGATGCGAATGGCCGGATCATCGGCAAGCATCGCTCCAACGGCATCGGTCGACCGCGATTTTGGGATCGTGCACGCTACTACGGCGAGGAAAAGCGGCTTGCAGCCGCGCTCGACGCCGGCGAACTGGCGAACACCGAGGCGGGTGGGCGATGAACCTGCAGACGCTCGCGCTTGCCTTCCTGGCTGCCACCGCGATCGGCGGTGTAGCCTGGGTGTTCCTGTATCCGCTCCTGTCCGGCGAACGCAAGGCCGAGCAGCGGCGTGCAAGCTTCGCCAAGAGCGAACCGGTCGCGCGGCGCGCCGAGCGGGGGCAGCGCACGCGCCGCCAGCAGGTCGAGGAATCGCTGAAGGAAGTCGAGAATCGCAACAAGAAGGCGAAGCGCGTCCCGCTGACCACGAGGATTGCGCAGGCCGGGCTATCCTGGAGCAAGCAGCAATTCATCATCATTTCGGTGGTGCTCGGCGTATCGTTGTTTCTGATCGTCCTGTTCGTGGGCGGAGGGCTCCTGCCGGCGGCCGCCTTCGGTTTTGCCGGAGGCTTCGGAGCGCCGCGCTGGCTTCTCAACCGCATGAAGAAGCGGCGCGAGGCAAAGTTTCTCGATGCCTTTCCTGACGCGGTGGATGTCATCGTGCGCGGCATCAAGGCGGGATTGCCGCTGTTCGACTCGATCAAGATCGTCGTCAATGACGCCAAGGAGCCGGTCAAGAGCGAATTTGCCGCCATCGTCGAGACGCAGGCGATCGGCATGCCGCTCTCGGAGGCGTGCGCGCGGCTATATGAACGGATGCCGGTTTCCGAGGCGAACTTCTTCGGCATCGTTATCGCCATCCAGCAGAAGGCCGGCGGCAACCTCTCGGAGGCGCTCGGCAACCTCTCCAAAGTTTTGCGCGAGCGCAAGAAAATGAAGGGCAAGATCAAGGCGATGTCGATGGAGGCGAAGGCTTCCGCCTGGATCATCGGCTCGATGCCGCCGGCGATCATGGTCATCGTCTATCTCATGACCCCTGGTTACATGGACGTCTTGTGGACGACGCCGACCGGCCGGCTGATGCTGCTTGGGAGCGCGGTCTGGATGACGATCGGCACTCTCATGATGAAAAAAATGATCAACTTCGACTTCTGACTGGCCAAAGCCGATGCTCGACCTCGTTCTCGAAAAGATGCACGACGCTCGTCTGTTGACGATGATCTTCGCTGCGATCGCCGCGGCGGGAACGGTGTTTACGCTGGTTTCGCCGCTGTTCGCCGGAGACGGCTTGAACAAGCGCCTGCGCGCGGTCGCCGACGAGCGGGAGCGTATTCGTCAGCGGGAGCGCGACCGGCTGGTGAGAAGCGAGAAGGTCGCGCTGCGGCAGTCACCCAAGCAGGTCGTGAAGAAGGTGGTCTCCGACTTCAACCTTGGCAAATGGCTGGCGCAGGAAGCGGCGCGCGACAAGCTGGTGATGGCCGGTTTTCGCGGAGAGGCGCCCTATATCACGTTTCTGTTCTTCCGCCTGGTGACGCCGGTCAGCATGTTCGTCGCCGCTGTCGTCTATGTCTTCTTTGTCGTCAAGCTGGACCAGAGCCTGACGATCAAGATCGGCATTTGCATCCTGGCGGCCTATCTCGGCATGTACGCGCCATTGGTTTATCTGAACAATGCGATCAGCAAGCGGCAGCTCTCGATCAAGCGCGCGTTTCCCGATGCGCTCGATCTGCTGCTGATCTGCGTCGAATCCGGCATGTCCGTGGAAGTGGCGTTTCGAAAGGTCTCCACCGAAATCGGTACGCAATCGATCCCGCTCGCAGAGGAGTTTACGCTCACCACCGCTGAGCTGTCCTATCTGTCGGACCGCAAGATCGCCTATGACAATCTTCAGAAGCGGACCGGGCTCGACAGCGTCAGATCGGTGTGCATGGCGCTCGCGCAGTCGGAGCGCTATGGAACGCCGCTCAGCACGACCTTGCGCGTGATGGCACAGGAAAATCGTGATCAGCGCATGACGGAGGCGGAGAAGAAGGCTGCTGCGCTGCCGCCGAAGCTGACGGTGCCGATGATGCTGTTCTTCCTGCCGGTGCTGTTTATCGTGATTCTGGGTCCGGTCGGCATGCGGGTCTCCGCGATGTTCTGACGCGTGCCGCAAGTCGCGGCACGCTCCCGGTACGCACAAAGTTGGGAAAAAAGTCGGGAAATCAGGTGCGCGAGCCGCGGGCGGTTTCGGCGCTGCGGGCGGGCCGGGCCGCAGGCGGCTTCTGGTCGCCGCCGCGCGTGAGCGTCTGCTTCAGTTCGCGGACGCTGTCGGCGGCCTCATCCGGCGCCAGGCCTGCGGTGATGATGCTCTCGGCTTCCGGCAGCCGGCCCTGCAGGCCGATGGCCAGCGCGAGGTTCTGCCTGATGCGTGTGTCCGACTGCGCGCCCGCGTGAGCCCGGCGCAGCACGTCCTCGGCCTTGGCGAGTTGCCTGGAGAGCACGTAGGACATGCCGAGGTTGGACAGCACCGACGGCTCGTCCGGCCTGATCTTCAGTGCACTGTCGTAATAGCGCTGTGCCTCCTCGTGCCGGCCGAGCCGGTCGAGCGCGGTGCCTTGAATGGAGAGGATATGCCAGTCCGGATTGTCGGGTGTATGCGCGCGGCCCAGCGCGTCGAAACCCTGCTGGTAGTTGCCGTTGTCGACCAGCGCCCGGCCGTAGGCCGCCAGCACCGCCTGATGGCCCGGATTGACGATGGCCGCCTGTTCCAGCACGGCGGTCGCCTGCGCGCGCTGGCCGGTGGCGCGCAGCGCCTGTCCGTAGTGCAGCGCTGCTTCGGCATCCTTGGGGTTGGCGCGGTAGCGTTCGCCGTAAACGTCGATCGACTTGCGCCAGTCGGCTTCCGATTGCGGCGCGGCGTCTGGAGGCGACGGATCCGGTGATGTCGCGGCCCCCGATGCTCGAACATCCCCCGGCGCCGGC
This sequence comes from uncultured Alphaproteobacteria bacterium, assembly GCA_963774995.1. Classification (GTDB taxonomy): domain Bacteria; phylum Pseudomonadota; class Alphaproteobacteria; order Rhizobiales; family Xanthobacteraceae; genus P52-10. The sequence continues at coordinate 33,037 of CAVZHJ010000027.1, read as the reverse complement.
CGCCATGATCGCCACGATGCTGGCCGTGAGAACGAATCTGATAGGGGATGGCGCACGCATGGGAAATCCACTCGCTCTGTCCGCGCAAGAACGGGCAGCGAACGCTTCAGCAATAGACTGTTAACCCTAATGTCTGGTTAATTGACGTTGCTCCCACCTCCGTTCCGAAGGACCCGTGCCTGAGCGGGTAGCGTGGCGGGCGACGTCCTATCGAGTGTAGAACAGCAACATGCATCCAGTCTTCGACGTACCTGCCGGAACCACGGCGACCCCCATCACATTCGTCACCAGGTCGTCACTCCGCGCCGTCAGCGATGGCTTGAGTGCATCATCGCGGCAGTTTGTCGAGGCAGCCGCGTTCAAGGCGAAGCCCGGCCAATGCCTGCTGCTGCCATCGGCAAAGGGCGGCATCGACAATGTGCTGTTCGGCCTCGAGGATGAATCGGCCGAGTGGCGCAATCCGTTTCGCCCCGGTCAGTTGCCGGGGCTGCTCCCGCCCGGCGCCTATCGCTTCGCCAACGCGCCCCACGATGAGCGTCTGGCCGCCCTCGCCTTCGCGCTCGGCAGCTATCGCTTCTCCCGCTACCGCAAGGCGGAGGCGCCGGACGTCAGCCTGTTGTTATCCGCCCGGCTCGACGGCGAGGATCTGAGCCGAATGGCGGAGGCCGCCGGGCTTGCGCGCGATCTCATCAACGTTCCGGCCAACGACATGGGACCGGAAGAGCTCGCCGCCGCCGCGCGTTCGCTCGCCGATCGCTTCGGCGCGACATTCTCCTGCATCGTCGGCGACGACCTGCTCGCGCAGAATTTTCCGCTCATCCACGCGGTCGGCAAGGCGTCGCCCCGTGCGCCGCGGCTGATCGATTTCACCTGGGGCGACGCCTCGCATCCGAAGGTGACGCTGGTCGGCAAGGGCGTCTGCTTCGACACCGGGGGCGTCGATCTGAAGCCGTCGAGCGGCATGCTGATCATGAAGAAGGACATGGGCGGTGCGGCCAATGTGCTGGCGCTGGCGCACATGATCATGGACGCGAAGCTGAAGCTGCGGCTGCGCGTGCTGATCCCGGCGGTGGAGAATTCGGTCGCCGGCAATGCGTTTCGGCCGCTCGACATCTATCCGTCGCGCAAGGGGCCGACCGTCGAAATCGGCAACACCGATGCGGAAGGGCGGCTCGTCCTCGCCGACGCGCTCGCCTTGGCCTGCGAAGACAAGCCCGACCTGCTGATCGATCTCGGTACGCTCACGGGCGCGGCGCGGGTTGCGCTCGGCCCCGAACTGCCGCCGTTCTACACCCGCGACGAGGCGCTCGCGGCTGACGTCGCGCGCCATGCGCAGGCCGAAAACGACCCGCTCTGGCGTCTGCCGCTGTGGCAGCCCTACGATTCATGGCTCGATTCGAAGGCCGCCGATATCAACAACGCGCCGTCCGGCGGCTTCGCGGGATCGATCGTCTGTGCGCTGTTCCTCGGCCGCTTCGTTGAGCCCGCGACGACATGGCTGCATGTCGATATCTACGGCTGGACGCCGTCGTCAAAGCCGGCGCGGCCGGAGGGCGGCGAATGCCAGGCGGCGCGTGCAATCTACAAGCTCCTGGCGGAACGCTATGGCTGATCCGCGGCTGACACCGGCGCGCGGCGACCTCGCCGCAAAACATCTGGAAGGTCAGGTCAAGGCCGACCGCTTCGTTGAGGGCGAGGAGCTTGAGGTCATCGATGCCGTCGCGCCGTTGCGGCGCGCGCCGTCGCATGACGCAGCGCTCGAGACCGAGGCGCTGAAGGGCGAACGCGTCATCGTCTATGATCGCAACGATGAAGGATGGGCATGGGGCCAGCTCAAGGGTGACGGCTATGTCGGCTGGCTGCCCGATGCGACGCTGGTCAGGCCGCGCCACACGCCGACGCACAGGGTTGCGGCGCTGCGCACGTTCGCGTTTCCGGGTCCGTCGATCAAATTGCCGCCGGTTGAGGCGCTGCCGCTCGGTGCGGCGATCGAAGTCGCGCGTTCCGACGGCATCTTTGCGATCACGCCGCAGCAGCATTTCCTTCCCTTGCAGCATCTCAGCGCGCTCGACATGTTCGAGAACGATTTCGTCGGCGTTGCCGAGCGCTTTGTCGGTGTGCCCTATCTCTGGGGTGGCAAGACGGGGCTTGGCATCGACTGTTCGGGGCTGGTGCAAATCGCGCTGGGCGCCTGCGGCATGGCGGTGCCGCGCGACAGCGATCTGCAGCAGGAGGCCTTGGGCGAAGTGCTCGAGGACGCCGAGTTCGATGACCTCCGCCGTGGCGACCTGATTTTCTGGCGCGGGCATGTGGCGATCGTGCGCGACTCCGGGACGATCGTACACGCCAACGCCTTTCACATGTCGGTCGCGATCGAGGCGATCGCCGAGGCGCACGAACGTATTCTGGCGTCCGGCACCGACATCGTCAGCGTGCGCCGGCTGTTTGAACAGCCGATCGATCCGGCGTTTATTGTTTGACGGCAACCCTACTGCGCGACAGTCTCCACCGGCGCCGCTTCCATCCGGAACGCAGCCGCGAACAGCGCGCGCGTATAGTCGCTCTTCGGATTCCTGAAGATCTCCGTCGCCGGGCCTTCCTCCACCACCTTGCCGTTGCGCATCACGATCAGATGGCTCGCGAGTGATGCCACCACGCGCAGATCGTGCGAGATGAAGACGTAAGTCAGATCGTTCTTGCGTTGCAGGTCTCGCAAGAGGTCGACCATCTGTGCCTGGAACAGCATGTCGAGCGCGCTGGTAGGCTCGTCCAGCACGACGAAACTCGGCTCGAGCACGACGGCGCGGGCGATGCTGATGCGCTGACGCTGGCCACCGGAAAATTCATGCGGGTAGCGAAAGCGTGTCGTCGGATCGAGACCGACATCGATCAGGGCCTTGACGACTTTTTCCTCGCGCGCTTCCGGCGACAGCTTCGGTTGATGCACGCTCAGGCCTTCGGCGACGATGTCCCCGATCGACATGCGCGGGCTCAGCGAGCCGAACGGATCCTGAAACACGATCTGCATGTCGCGGCGGATCGGCAGCATGTCCTTGAAGCGAAGGCCCTGAATGTCCTTGCCGAGAAACACGATCGGGCCGTTCGAAGATATCAACCGCAGCAAGGCCAGACCCAGTGTGGTCTTGCCCGATCCGGATTTACCGACGATGCCGAGTGTTTCACCCTTGCGTACGGCGACGGTAACGCCATCGACCGCCTTGATGTGTCCCACCGTGCGGCGGAGAAATCCACGCCTGATCGGAAACCAGACCCGCAAATCCTGCGACGAGATGACAACCTTCTCGTTCGGGCGCGGCGGCGCCGGGTCGGGTTTTGGCTCCGCCGCAAGCAGGGCCTTGGTGTAGGCGTGCTGCGGCGAGGTGAACACCTGCTCCACCGGCCCCTGTTCGACGATCTTGCCGCTCTTCATGACGCAGACGACGTCGGCGATGCGGCGCACGATGCCGAGATCGTGGGTGATGAACAGAAGGCTCATGCCGAGCCGCCTGCGGATGTCCGCCAGCAGTTCCAGGATCTGCGCCTGCACGGTCACGTCGAGCGCGGTGGTGGGCTCATCGGCGATCAGAAGGTCGGGCTCGTTTGCGAGCGCCATCGCGATCATGACGCGCTGCCGCTGGCCGCCCGACAACTGATGCGGGTAGGCGCCGAGCCGGGATTCCGCATCGCGGATGCCGACCTGGCTGAGAAGCTCCACAATGCGCACTCTGGCCGCCGGACCGGTGATGCCGCCGTGCAATGCGAGGATCTCGCTGATCTGCCGCTCAATCGTATGCAGCGGATTGAGCGAGGTCATCGGCTCCTGGAAGATGATCGAGATATCGTTGCCGCGGATATCGCGCAGGTCGCGCTCGGGCAGGTCCAGCATCTCCTTGCCCTTGAAACGGATTTGCCCGGAAGGATGATGCGCGGCCGGATAAGGTAGCAGCTTCATGACCGACAGCGCGCTGACGGACTTGCCGGAGCCGGATTCCCCGACCAGCGCCACGCACTGGCCCTTTTCGATCCTGAACGAGATGCGATCGACCGCGAGCGTCTCGTTGCCGCCCTGGCGGAAGGCGACGGACAGGTCGCGGACGTCGAGCAGAGGCTGGTTGGTTGCGTCCATGCCTGATGCCTACCTGAACGTCTTGCGCGGATCGAAGGCGTCGCGCACCGCTTCGCCGATGAAGATCAGCAGCGACAGCATGATCGCCAGCGAGAAGAATCCGGTGAGACCGAGCCACGGCGCCTGCACGTTCGCCTTGCCTTGCGACAGCATTTCGCCAAGCGAGGGCGAGCCAGGCGGCAGGCCGAAGCCGAGGAAATCCAGTCCCGTCAGGGTCATGACCGACGACGACGTGATGAACGGCAGCATCGTCATGGTCGCCACCATCGCGTTCGGCAAAAGGTGGCGGAACATGATGACGCGGCTCGAGACGCCGAGTGCGCGGGCGGCCTGGATGTATTCGAGATTGCGACCGCGCAGGAATTCCGCGCGCACGAGACCGACGAGCGTCACCCACGAGAACAGCAGCAGGATGCCGAGCAGCACAAAGAAGGTTGGCACCAGGATCGAGGACAGGATCAGCAGCAGGTAGAGCGAAGGGATCGAGTTCCAGATTTCGATGAAGCGCTGGAACGTCAGGTCGAGCCAGCCGCCGAAATAGCCCTGAACGCCGCCGGCGGCGACGCCGATGATCGACGAGATGATCGTCAGGGTCAGCCCGAACAGCACCGAGATGCGGAAGCCATAGATCAGCCGCGCGACCACGTCGCGCCCCTGATCGTCGGTGCCGAGCCAGTTGTACTCGAGATCGCTGCAGCCTTTCAGGCCCTTCTTCTCGACCACTTGCCGGCATTGCTCCTCGGTCAGCAGCCATGTCGGCTTCGACGGCGCAGGCGTCGGCAGATCGAGATTATGGGTGTTGTAGGAATAGCGGATCGGCGGCCAGGTGATGGAGCCGCCGCTTTCTGCGATCAGCTTCTGCAGGAAGGGATCGCGATAGTCGGCGGCGGTTTCGAAGTCGCCGCCGAACGTCGTTTCCGAATAGCTGACGAAGGTGGGGAAAAACAGCTTGCCGTCGTATTTCACCAGCAGCGGCTTGTCGTTGGCGATGAGTTCCGCGAACAGCGAGAGGAAGAAAAGGACCAGAAAGGCCCAGAATGACCAGTAACCGCGGCGGTTGGCCTTGAAGTTCTGCCAGCGCCTCTGGTTCAGCGGTGACAGGCGTCGGCGGGAGGGCGCTGCGTCACCCATCGGCGGTGTCGCGGGTTCGGTGCGCTTGTTGATGCGCAGCGTGGACGTCGGCTGCCCGGCGATCGTCATCAGACTTCCCGCGCCTCGAAATCGATCCGCGGATCGACCCACATATAGACGAGGTCGGCGACCAGCCCGACGACGAGGCCGATCAGCGAAAAGATGAACAGCGTTCCGAACACCACCGGGTAATCGCGATTGAGAATGCTTTCGAAGCTGAGCAATCCGAGCCCGTCGAGCGAGAAGATGGTTTCGATCAGCAGCGAACTCGTGAAGAAGGCATGAACGAACGCGCCGGGAAAGCCCGCGATCACGATCAGCATCGCATTGCGGAAGACGTGGCCATACAGCACCCTGTTCTCGCTGCAACCCTTGGCACGTGCCGTCATCACATACTGCTTGCGGATCTCGTCGAGAAACGAGTTCTTGGTCAGCAGCGTCGTCGTCGCGAATGCGCCCAGCGCCATCGAGAACATCGGCAGCGCGAGGTGCCAGAAATAGTCGGCGATCTGCGCGTACCACGGCAATTGCGCGAAGTTGTCCGATGTCAGGCCGCGCAGCGGGAAGATGTTGAAGAACGATCCGCCGGCAAACAGGATGATCAGCAGGATCGCGAACAGGAAGCCCGGGATCGCATAGCCGATGATGACGATGCCCGAGGTCCAGACGTCGAACCTGGAGCCGTCATGTACCGCTTTGCGGATGCCGAGCGGGATCGAGATCATATAGGACAGGATCGTCATCCAGAGCCCAAGCGATATCGAGACCGGCAGCTTTTCCTTGATCAGCTGCAACACGCTGACGTCGCGGAAGTAGCTCTTGCCGAAATCGAAGCGGATGTAGTTCGACAGCATCAGGAAGAAGCGTTCGTGCGCGGGCTTGTCGAAGCCGAACTGCCGTTCGAGGCTCTTGATGAATTCCGGGTCGAGCCCCTGCGCGCCGCGATATTTCGAATTCGCCCCCTCGGCGGAGATGTTCGATGGATTGTTGCCGGCGAAGTCACCGCCCGGCGAACCGGAGATGCGCGAGGTGGCGCCGCTGTCGGTTCCGGTCAGCTGCGCGATGACGCGCTCCACCGGGCCCCCGGGAGCGAACTGCACCACGGCGAACGACACCAGCATGATCCCGAGCAGGGTCGGAATCATCAACAGCAGCCGTCGTCCAATGTAGGCGGTCATCGTGCGGCGATCCTAGAGCATGAGCCTGAAAAGGTGGAACCGGGTTTCAGGCGGTAACATGCTCAATCAAGTAAATGAACCGGGCATCGGTTCGACCCGGCGCGACGTCTCTTAGCCGGCCCGGTTTACCCTGGCGGCCTTCTCGGGATCGTACCACCAGGTTTCCAGGACGCCGCGGGCGTAGCGCGGCTTCCGGGGTGGGCGATTGTAGACATCCCAGTAGGCGAACCAGTGCGTGCCCTTGTACCAGTGCGGGATCCAGTAGCGGCCCGAGCGGATCACCCGGTCGAGCGCCCGGCAGGCGGTTGTCAGCGACGTGCGGTCCTTCGCGGCGATGACCTGCTCGATCAGCGCATCGATCGCAGGATCGCCGATCCCGGCCAGATTTTGCGAGCCCTTGATCGCGGCGGCCTGCGAAGAGAGATAGCTGCGCAGGGAATCTCCCGGCGTTGACGAAAAGGAGAAGCGCTGGATCATCAGATCATAGTCGAAATCGTTGCGCCGGCTCTGCATCTGCGCGGAATCGATCACCCGCAGGCTGGCGTCGATGCCGATCGTTGCAAGATTCTTGATGTAGGGCATGTGATGCGGCTGGAAGCTCGGCTCTTCCAGCAGAAACTCGATCGTCAGCCGTTCGCCGTTCGGCCCGACCCGCTTGCCGTCCTTGATCGGATAGCCCGCCTCGTTAAGCAACTGCCCCGCGCGTCGCAGCAGCGCGCGGTCCTGACCAGAGCCGTCAGACGTGGGCGGAACGAACGGTTCGCCGAAAACCTCCGCAGGCACCTTGTCTCGGAACGGCTCGAGCAGCGCAACCTCGTCGGCGGAGGGAGGGCCCTTCGCCATCAGGTCGGAATTCTGAAACACCGAATGGGTCCGGTCGTAGGAGCCGTACATGATGTTCTTGTTGGTCCACTCGAAATCGAAGGCGAAGATCAACGCTTCGCGCAGCTTCGGATGCCTGAATTTCTCGCGGCGCGTGTTGATGAACCAGCCCTGCGCGCCCGACGGCGTGTCGTCCGGCAGGATCTCCTGCTTGATGCGGCCATCCTTGACCGGGGGCGCGTCGTAACGTGTCGCCCAGATGCGCGAAGTGAACTCCTCGCGGAACAGGTAGCTCTTGCCCGTGAAGCCTTCGTACGCGACATCGCGATCGCGATAGTATTCGAAGCGGACGGTATCGAAGTTGTATTGGCCGCGCATCACCGGAAGGTCCCTGGCCCAGGAGTCCTTCACGCGATCGAATTCGATGAATCGGCCGGGCTCGAAGCGTCCAACCTTGTACATGCCGGAGCCGAGCGGGATCTCGAGCGTCGATTCCTCGAACGGCTTTTTCGAATAGTAGGCGCTCGAGAAGATCGGCAGGGATGCAGCGAACAGCGGCACGTCGCGCGCGCGCTTTTCGGCGAAACGCAGCGTGACGCTGCGGTCGTCGTCCGCATCGACGCTGGTCAGATCACGCAGCAGTTGCGCGATGATCGGGTGGCCTTTCTGCTTCAACAGGTTCAGCGAAAAGGTGACGTCGTGCGCGGTCAGCCGGCTGCCGTCGTGGAATTTTGCATCGCTGCGCATCATGAAGCGATAGATCCGCCCGTCGTCGGAGATCGTCACGGCGCGTGCCGCGAACCCGTACATCGCGTCCGGCTCGTCGCCCGCGCGCGCCATCAGCGTCGCGAACGTCAATTCCATGCCTTGCGCGGCATCGCCCTTCAGGATGTAGGAATTGAGCGTGTTGAAGGTCAGAAGACCCTGATTGAACTGACGGGAGGGGCCGACCTGGGAGAGCATCCCGCCTTTCGGCGCGGCAGGATTCACATAGTCGAAATGCTTGAAGTCGGCGGGATATTTGAGATCGCCGAAGGCGGAGATGCCGTGGGCGTCCGCCTTGTCCTGCGCGTGTGTCGCCGTCAGGGGCAGACCGCCCAGCGCTGCACCGGCGGCGATGACCAGCACGTCCCGCCGTGTGGGCGAATGCATCCGGTTTTTTTCAATCAACTGCGCTTGCCTGTCTTCGCCGCCTTCTCCGCATCCCACCACCATAGCGAGGGAAGGCCGGCAACGCCATATTTCGGCAGTTCGGCGTGGCTGAAACGGTCCCAGCGGGCGTAGCGCGCGAAGCCGTAAGTAAACTGCGGCACCACGTAGAAATTCCACAACAGCACCCGGTCCAGCGCCTTGGTCGCGGCGACGAGCGTGGGACGGTCCTTGGCGAAAATGACCTTCTGGATCAGTTCGTCGATGGCCGGGTTCTTGATGCCGGCGGTGTTGTTGGAGCCTGGCTGGTCGGCGGCGCGCGAACCCCAGTATTCGAGCTGCTCGTTGCCCGGCGACAGCGATTGGCCCCAGAGATCGGTGATGATGTCGAAGTCGAAATTCCGTATCCGGTTCTGATACTGCACGCTGTCGACGGTGCGGACCGAGACATCGATCCCGAGCCGTTCCAGCGCGGGTTTGTAGAACAGGACCAGCCGCTCGCTGCTCGGATCCTGGCCGAGGAACTCTACCGCGACCTGCTTGCCACTCGCGTCGACCAGCTTCTGGTTCTTGATGTCGAAACCCGCTTCTTTCAGCAGACGCAGGCTCTCGCGGCGGTTGTTGCGCACGGCGTCGGGATTGCCGTTGACGGGGTTGGCGAAGACGGTGGTGAAGACCTCAGCCGGCACCTTGCCGCGCACGGTCTCGAGAATTTCCAGCTCCTTGCCTTGCGGCAGTCCTTCCGAGGCGAGCTCGATGCCCTCGAAGTAGCTGCCGATGCGCTTGTACTGGCCGTAGAACAGCTGCTTGTTCATTTCCTCGAAATCGTAGGCGTAGGTGAACGCCCGGCGGAAACGCGCGTCCTTGAACAGCTCGCGGCGCAGGTTGAAGACGAACCCCTGCATGCGTCCGCTCGAACGCATCGGAAATTCCTCGATCAACACGCGCTTCTCGCGCACTGCGGGAAAATCGTAAGCCGTCGCCCACTGCTTGGCGCTGTTTTCGGCGATCCAGTCGGCCTGGTCGGCCTTGAACGCTTCCAGCGCGACGACGTTGTCGCGGAAGAACTCGTAGCGCAGTTCGTCGAAGTTGTTCTGGCCGAGGTTGACGGGCAACTGCTCGCCCCAGTAATTCTTGACGCGTTCGAGCACCAGCGTTCGGCCGGGTGAGAATTCCTTCACGCGGTAGGGGCCGGAGCCGAGCGGCGGCTCGAGCGTGGTGGCGCTGATATCGCGCGCCTTGCCATCCTTGTCGGCGCCCTCCCACCAGTGCTTCGGCAGCACCAGGAGCTGGCCGACGATCTGCGGCAGCTCGCGATTGCCCGGCTGGTCGAAGCTGAACTTCACGTCCTGTGCGCCGGCTTTCTCCGCCTTCACCACATGACTGTAGTAGGAGGCGTAGCGCGGGCTCTGCTTCTTCAGCGTATCCAGCGAAAAGATCACGTCCTCGGGGGTCACCGGCCTGCCGTCGTGCCAGCGCGCGTCCTTGCGCAGGCGGTAGGTGACCCAGCTGAAGTCGTCGGGATGGGCAACCTGTTCGACCAGCAATCCGTATTCGGTGGAGACCTCATCGAGCGACTGGACCATCAGCGTTTCGTAGATGCGTCCGATGCCGGGTGCGAGCGCGCCCTTCACGCCGGCGACCGCGACGTTGAAGTTGTCAAAGGAGCCGAGCGAGATCTGCCGCGCTGTGCCGCCCTTCGGTGCATTCGGATTGACGTAGTCGAAGTGCCTGAAGTTCGCCGGGTACTTGATCTCGCCGAACAGCGAGAGGCTGTGCCGCCACGCCGCGCCGCCTTCGGACTGCGCATGCACTGCGACGCTGCCAAGATTTGCGAGAGGCAGACTCGCGAGCGCTGCGCCGCCCTGAAGAAGATGTCGCCGGGAGATGCTCAAAACGATGGACCTCGGTGCGTTTCAGCGAAACTTGAAATGGAGGAAAATGTTCGCCCGATTATGTCGGTTTTCCGGTGAGGAAGCACCTGCCGAGGCGCCGATTGTTGCGGCCAATCGCCACTTTTCACAAGGAGTTGACGCTAACGGCATGATCCCGAAAATTGGCTACCGGTTTTCGGGTCAGATCGTGCCCGGCAAAACGACAACGGCCGGGAGTGCCCCGGCCGTCAATTAATTCGCGGTAATGCTGTCAGCCGGTTGATTATTTGGCCGCCGCTTTGGGCAGCGGCAGCGGGCTGTCCGCCAGCGTCCGCAAGTAGTCGATCACGTCGGCGCGCTCGCTGTCGCGCGGCAGTCCGGCGAAGCTCATGGTGGTTCCAGGCACAAACGCCTTCGGGTTCGTGAGGTAGACGTTCAGGTCCGCGAACGTCCACTTGCCGCCCTTGGCCTTCATCGGCCCGGAGTAATTGAAGCCTGCATGCGAAGCCTTGTCGCGCTCGAGCACGCCGTAGAGATTCGGGCCGACCTTGTTGGCGCCGCCCTTCTCGAAGCTGTGGCAGGAGATGCACTTCTTGGCTGAGGTGGCGCCCTTTTCGACCGATGCGCTGGCCAGCAATTCCTCGATCGGTTTGGCGGGTTCGGCCGGTCCCTTCGCCGCATCTGCGCCCGGCGCATCGGGGACGGCGATATCGAAGCCCGGCTTCGCTAGCTTGCCCGGGGTAAAGATTGCGCCGGCGGCGATGTTCATCACCAGCAGGAAGAGACACGTTCCGAGAAGCGCGCCGAGAATTTTATTGAGTTCGAAGGAGTCCATTTTCTCAAGCTGTCCCAGGCCGAAGAGGAGTTTTGACGGGCCGCCTTTGGCAGCGGCGAACGGACGTTTCGCCCAAGTCGAGGGCTGTTGCGAGGAGATATCGGTTTGCCCCGGCTCTGGCAACCCGTATAAACCCCGCAAATCGTGGGCAAGCCCCTTAATCCCTAGCCTTTTTCGTCCGCCATGACGGCGGCGAATAACCACCTGTGCTGATGGCATTGACCTCGACCCTGATCCTGATTCCGGCGCGCATGGCGGCCAGCCGGCTACCCGGCAAGCCGTTGAAGGATATCGCCGGCCTGCCGATGATCATCCATGTGCTGCGCAGTGCGCAGGCAGCCGGATTGGGCCGTGCGGTGGTAGCGACGGATACACTTGAGATCGCGAGCGCCGTGGAAGCACATGGCGGCGAGGCTGTGATGACGCGCGCCGACCACCCGTCCGGCTCGGACCGGATTTTCGAGGCCTTGGAGCGGCTCGATCCAGAGCGCAGGGTCGAGACCGTCATCAACCTGCAGGGCGATTTTCCGACCATCCTGCCGGATCAGATTCGTGCGGTGCTGGAGCCGCTGGGTGATCCGGCGGTCGATATCGCAACGCTGGCCGCCGAAATCCACACCGTCGAAGAAGACGTCAATCCGAACGTCGTGAAGGTGGTCGGTTCGCCAGTCTCCGCAAGGCGCCTGCGCGCGCTCTATTTCACGCGGGCAACCGCTCCCACCGGCGAGGGGCCCCGCTACCATCACATCGGCCTCTATGCCTATCGCAGGCAGGCGCTGGCGCGCTTTGTTGCGCTTGCCCCGTCGCCGCTCGAACTTCGCGAGAAGCTCGAGCAGTTGCGCGCCCTCGAGGCCGGCATGCGGATCGACGTGACGATTGTCAATTCGGTGCCGCGGGGCGTCGACACGCCGCCCGATCTCGAGACCGCGCGGCGCATGCTGGCCAGATCTTGACGCCAGGCCTTGATCTCAACGCCCCCAAATCTTAACGCCCCCAAGCCTTGAAGATTAAGCAGAAGACGCTAAGACCACGGCCATGAAAATCGCATTCCAGGGCGAATTGGGCGCCAATTCGCACATCGCCATCGACGAAGCGTTCCCGGGCGCCGAGGCCTTGCCTTGCGCGACGTTCGAGGACGCGCTCGCCGCGATCTCCTCCGGGGAAGCCGATCTCGGCATGATTCCGATCGAGAATTCGATCGCCGGCCGGGTCGCCGATATCCACCATCTGCTGCCGCATTCGGGGCTGTACATCATCGGCGAATGGTTTCTGCCGATCCGGTTTCAGTTGATGGGCGTGCGCGGCGCGACGCTGACCGATATCAAGACCGTCGAGAGCCACGTGCATGCACTCGGCCAGTGCCGGCGCATCATCCGCAAGCTCGGCATCAGGCCGATCGTCTCCGGCGACACCGCGGGTGCGGCGCGCATTATCTCCGAGCGCGGCGACAGGTCCTGCGCGGCGATCGCTCCGCGCCTCGCAGCGAAGATCTACAACCTGGATATCCTCGCCGAGGACGTCGAGGACGAGACGCACAACACCACGCGCTTTGTCATTCTCGCGCGCGAACCGAAATGGGCGGCGCAGAATTCCGGCCATCTGGTGACGACATTTGTCTTCAACGTGCGCAACGTGCCGGCTGCGCTGTACAAGGCGATGGGCGGGTTCGCTACCAACGGCGTCAACATGACCAAACTCGAAAGCTACATGGTCGACGGCAATTTCTTCGCGACGCAGTTTTATGCCGACGTCGACGGCCACCCCGACGATCGCGCGCTGGCGTTCGCGCTCGAGGAGCTGAAGTTCTTCTCCAAGGAATTCCGCATCATAGGCGTCTATCCCGCGCATAAATTTCGCGAGACGTTCGCCGCGGAATGACGGCGATTGTTACGCTGCCTCGCTCCGCTGCAGTCCATACGCATCAGCAAGCAGCGTGTATGAAGCTTTTCGCTTCTCGTGATCGTAGATGCTGGAAGTGATCATCACCTCGTCGGCCTGGCATGCGGTGATCAGCGGCTGCAACTTGTTCAGCACGGTTGCCGCACTGCCGACGAACAGCCGCTTGCGGGCGCGCGACAGTTTGATGCGATCCTGTTCGGTGTAGGGATAGGCCATCGCCTCTTCCGGAGACGGCAGCGGGAAATACTGGCCGCGGTCGCGGCGCAGGCGATTGAGGTCCATCGACTGCGCGAGATACTCGGCCTCCTCGTCGGTCTCGCCGACGACGGCGGCGACGGCAAGGATCGCCCACGGCGTCGACCTGGACGGTGACGGCGTGAAGCGCGCGCGATAATGCGTCAGCGCCTCGACCGCATCATATGACGCGAAGTGATGCGCGAATGCGAAGCCCATGCCGATCTGCGCCGAAAGGTCGGCGCTGTAGTCCGAGGAGCCGAGCAGCCAGATCGGCGGCAGCGGCGCGTCCGACGGCATGGCGATGACGTTGTTGAACGGATGGCCTTCGGGAAAATTGCGCGTCTCCCACAGCATCAGCTCCATCAGCCGCTCGAGGAATTCGTCGCCGTTGCGGCCATCGAGTTTTGCGCGCAGCGCGTAGGCCGTGGCCGGGTCGGTGCCCGGTGCACGCCCGAGCCCGAGATCGATGCGGCCGGGGAACAGCGCCTCGAGCATCTTGAAACGTTCGGCAACCGCCAGCGGCGCGTGGTTCGGCAGCATCACGCCGCCGGAGCCGACGCGGATACGCTTTGTCACGGCGGCCACCTGGCCGATCAGGAGGTCGGGCGCGGGGCTTGCGACCGAGGAGAGGTTGTGGTGCTCGGCCGTCCAGTAGCGTGAATAACCCAGCGCATCGACGTGCCGCGCCAGATCGATGCTGTTGCGCAGCGCCTTCGATGGCGGGGTGCCGGTGGTGACGAGAGACAGGTCGAGAATCGAGAGGTCGGTCATAGTGTCAGGCTAACCGGCCGGCGCAGGGCGACCAAGCCACGGTCCGGCATTGCAGGGCTTCGATGGCGCGCCATTTGTGGGAAGAATCTCGTCTGGAACTCTCATGGATTCATCTTGTCCCAACGGCATGACCCAGCCGGTAAATCATAAATATATGATATCATTGTAATTAGTGCGAGAGAATCGATCTCTGATCGCACGTAAATTGTCCCACTGTCTGTATTTTTGCTTGGCTTGAGCGAGAATTCAGGCGATTTGGGAAACTTCCCACTCCCAAATGGTGATTTTGCCCTGTTTCCAGTGGGCACGGTCACCTAATCTTGCAGGAATTCGGTTAAAGCCAGACACGGAAGCGCCGAAGGCGGCGCGAGGGTAGCGGAATTGCATCGGTATGAGTGACGATCAGGTCAGGGCGCAGCCGGGCGGCAACGGCGCATCACCCCGCAAGCTGCCGAAGATTTCCTTCGAGTTCTTTCCGCCAAAAACCGAGGAGATGGAGCGGACGCTGTGGGAGACGATCACGCGTCTCGCTCCGCTCGAACCGTCGTTCGTCTCGGTCACCTACGGCGCCGGCGGCTCGACCCGTGAGCGGACGCACGCGACGATCGTGCGCATCCTGAAGGAGACCCGGCTGACGCCGGCGGCGCACCTGACCTGTGTCGATGCCTCGCGTGCCGACATCGACGATGTGGTCGCGCGCTACCATGACGCCGGCGTGCGCCATATCGTGGCGCTGCGCGGTGATCCGGCGAGCGGCATGGGCGGCGCCTACGTCGCGCATCCGGACGGCTATCAGACCTCGGCCGATCTCGTCGCCAGCATCAAGAAGCGCTATGGCGACATCGAAGTCTCCGTCTCCGCCTATCCGGAGAAGCATCCGCAGAGCCCGGACTTCGATACCGACATCGACACATTGAAGGCCAAGGTCGATGCCGGTGCGACGCGTGCGATCACCAATTTCTTCTTCGATAACGATCTCTACAATCGCTACATCGATCGTGTCCGCGCCCGCGGCATCGACCTGCCGATCGTGCCCGGCATCCTCCCCGTGCAGAATTTCAAGCAGATGAGGAATGTCGCGGCGCGCTGCGGCGCGAGCGTGCCGACATGGCTCGCCGAGAAATTCGAAGGCCTCGACGACGATCCGGAAACGCGCAAGCTGATCGCGGCCGCGGTCGCCGCCGGTCAGGTGCAGAAGCTCAACAAGAACGGCGTCGACAGCTTTCATTTCTACACCATGAACCGCGCCGACCTCGTCTTCGCCATCAGCCATCTGCTCGGCTTCCGCGCCAACGGCGCGCAGAAGGCGGCGTGAGAGGACCGGGAAGGCCGTCATGCCCGGCCTTGTGCCGGGCATCCACGTTCTTCTGACATGCGGCAAACAAGACGTGGGTGACCGGGACAAGCCCGGCCATGACGACAGAAAGTAACGGAAGTGCCTGTGACGCAAGAATTAAGCAAAGCCGAAATCACCCTCCGCGCACTCGCGCGCGAGCGGATCCTCGTGCTCGACGGTGCGATGGGCACTATGATTCAGGGCCTGCAGTACGATGAGGCCGCGTTCCGGGGTGAACGTTTCAAGGATTTCCATCGCGACCTGCGCGGCAACAACGACCTGTTGATCCTCACCCAGCCAGCGGCGATCGAGGAGATCCATGCGCAGTATCTGCGTGCGGGCGCGGATATCGTTGCCACCAACACCTTCTCGTCGACCTCGATTGCACAGGCCGATTACGACCTGTCGGGCATCGCCTATGAGATGAATCTCGAAGGCGCGAAATTGGCACGATCCGCTGCCGTGCGCGTCGCCGCCGAGGACGGCAAGCCGCGCTTCGTCGCCGGCGCGCTGGGGCCGACCAACCGCACCGCGTCGATCTCGCCCGACGTGTCCAATCCGGGTTATCGCGCGGTGACGTTCGACGAGCTGCGCCAGTCCTATGGCGAGCAGATAAACGGCCTGCTCGACGGCGGCGCGGATATCCTGCTGCTCGAAACCATCTTCGACACGCTGAA
The DNA here is from genome assembly GCA_963774995.1 of uncultured Alphaproteobacteria bacterium. Classification (GTDB taxonomy): domain Bacteria; phylum Pseudomonadota; class Alphaproteobacteria; order Rhizobiales; family Xanthobacteraceae; genus P52-10. The sequence continues at coordinate 17,002 of CAVZHJ010000027.1, read as the reverse complement.
TGCGAAGGCCGCACTTTATGCGATTTCGGAGATCGGCGAGGCGCGCGGCATCAAGGTGCCGGTGATGATTTCCGGGACGATCACCGACAAGTCCGGCCGCCTCCTGTCAGGACAGACGCCGGAGGCCTTCTGGAATTCGGTGCGGCATGCAAGCCCGCTCTCGATCGGCTTCAACTGTGCGCTTGGCGCAGAGGACCTGCGCGCGCATGTTGCCGATATCGGCCGCGTCGCCGACACTGTGATTTGCGCCTATCCGAACGCCGGCCTCCCCAATGAATTCGGCGGCTACGACGAAAGTCCGGAATTCATGGCCGGCCTGATCGGCGAATTCGCAGCCTCCGGCCTCGTCAACATCGTCGGCGGCTGCTGCGGCACCACGCCTGACCATATCAGGGCGATCGCGGACGCGGTCGCTCCGCACAAGCCGCACGTGATCCCCGAGGTCCAGCCCCGCCTGCGCCTGTCCGGGCTCGAGCCGTTCGAACTCACGCCGGAGATTCCGTTCGTCAACATCGGCGAGCGCACCAACGTCACCGGCTCTGCGAGATTCCGCAAGCTGGTCACCAATGGCGATTACACGGCGGCCCTTGCGGTCGCGCGCGACCAGGTGGAGAACGGCGCGCAGGTAATCGACGTCAACATGGACGAGGGTCTGCTCAACTCCGAAGCCGCGATGGTGACGTTCCTCAACCTCGTCGCCTCGGAGCCGGACATCGCCCGCGTGCCGGTGATGGTCGACTCCTCGAAATTCCACGTCATCGAGGCCGGCCTGAAATGCATCCAGGGCAAGCCGATCGTCAACTCGATCTCCATGAAGGAGGGCGAGGAAAAGTTCATTCACGAGGCGAATATCGCGCGGCGCCATGGCGCAGCGGTCGTGGTGATGGCGTTCGACGAGGCCGGCCAGGCCGATACGTTTGCGCGCAAGACCGAGATCTGCAAGCGCGCCTATGACATCCTCGTCGATCAGGTGAACTTTCCCCCTGAGGACATCATCTTCGATCCGAACATTTTCGCTGTGGCGACCGGCATCGAGGAACACAACAACTACGGCGTCGATTTCATCGAGGCGACGCGCTGGATCAGGCAGAACCTGCCGCACTGTCACATCTCCGGCGGCGTCTCCAACCTGTCGTTCTCGTTCCGCGGCAACGAGCCGGTGCGCGAGGCGATGCATTCGGTGTTCCTGTATCACGCCATCAAGGCCGGCATGGACATGGGCATCGTCAATGCCGGGCAGATGGCCGTCTATGACGACCTCGATCCGAAACTGCGCGAGGCCTGCGAGGACGTGATCCTCAACCGAGATCCGGGCGCCTCGGAACGCCTGCTCGCGATCGCGGAAGGTTTTCGCGGCAAGGAGAAGCAGACGAAGGAAGCCGATCTCGCCTGGCGCAGCTGGGAGGTGAACAGGCGCCTCAGCCACGCGCTGGTGCACGGGATCACCGAGTTCATCGAGGCAGACACCGAGGCCGCACGGCTCGCTGCCGAGCGCCCGCTGCATGTGATCGAAGGCCCGCTGATGGACGGCATGAACGTGGTCGGCGACCTGTTCGGCGCCGGCAAGATGTTCCTGCCGCAGGTGGTGAAGTCGGCGCGTGTGATGAAGCAGGCGGTCGCCTATCTCCTGCCGTACATGGAAGAGGAAAAACAGCGCAACCTCGCCGCCGGCATCGCCGGCGACGGACGCAATTCTGCCGGCAAGATCGTGCTCGCGACCGTCAAGGGCGACGTGCACGACATCGGCAAGAACATCGTCGGCGTCGTGCTCCAGTGCAACAATTTCGAGGTGATCGACCTCGGCGTGATGGTGCCGGCGGCAAAGATCATCGAGACGGCGAAAGCGGTCGGCGCAGACATTATCGGCCTGTCCGGCCTGATCACGCCCTCGCTCGATGAGATGTGCTTCCTTGCGGCCGAGCTCGAGCGGCAGCAGTTCGACGTGCCGCTGCTGATCGGCGGCGCGACCACCAGCCGCGTGCATACGGCCGTGAAGATCGACCCGAATTACCGGCGCGGCCCGGTCGTGCACGTCAACGACGCGAGCCGCGCGGTCGGAGTCGCATCGACGCTGCTGTCGCCCGAGCGGCGGGTGGCCTACGCGGCGGAAGTGCGCAGCGAATACCTGAAGATCGCCGACACCCATGCGAAGGCGCAGGCCGACAAGAAGCGGCTGACGCTGAAGGACGCGCGCAGGAACGCCTTGAAGATCGACTGGCTGAAATCGCAGCCGGTGAAGCCGTCGTTCCTCGGCGTGCGCAGCTTCGATGATTATTCGTTGCGCGAGCTTGCCGAATATATCGACTGGACGCCGTTCTTCCAGACCTGGGAGCTGAGCGGCAGGTTCCCCGCGATCCTCGACGATCCAAAACAGGGCGAGGCCGCGCGATCGCTGTATGACGATGCGCGGGCGATGCTGAAGCAGATCGTCGACGAGAAATGGTTCCGCGCCCGCGCCGCCGTCGGCTTCTGGCCCGCGAACAGCGTCGGCGACGACGTCTTCATTTATTCCGACGAGACGCGCACGCAGGCGATCGCGACCTTCCACACGCTGCGGCAGCAGCTTGAGAAGCGCGAAGGCCGGCACAATGTCGCGCTGTCGGATTTCATCGCGCCGAAGGACATTTTTGTGCCCGACTATATCGGCGCGTTCGTCGTCACTGCCGGCATCGGCGAGGACGTGATCGCCGACCGCTTCAAGCATGCGAACGACGATTACTCGTCGATCCTGGTCAAGGCGCTGGCCGATCGTCTCGCCGAAGCCTTTGCCGAGCGCCTGCATCAGCGCGTACGGAAAGAGTTGTGGGGTTACGCGCCGGACGAAAAAGCCGGCGCCCAGGAACTGCTGCTCGAACAGTATCAGGGCATTCGCCCGGCGCCGGGTTATCCGGCCCAGCCCGATCACACCGAGAAGGGCGCGCTGTTCCGCCTGCTCGATGCGGAGAACACCGCCGGGGTGAAGTTGACCGAGAGCTTTGCGATGTGGCCGGGCTCATCGGTGTCCGGGCTTTATTTCAGCCACGCGCAGGCGGAGTATTTCGGCGTCGGCAAGATCGAGCGCGATCAGGTCGAGGATTATGCCGGCCGCAAGGGCTGGAGCATCGCCGAGACCGAGCGCTGGCTGGCGCCGGTGCTGAACTACATCCCGGCCGCGAACGTCAACAAGCCGCCGGAGAAGGCACAAGAGAAGGCGACCGACGCTGCGGTTGCCGCGCCGGCGCTCAGGCCTGAGGCGGGCGAAGACCTCGTCGCGCATCCGCCCGGCTGCAACTGCCTCGCGCATGTGCGGCTAAGGAAGAAGGCACGGGCGGGGTAGGGGCTGGAATTCAATAACCGCTCATGGCGCAAAGCCGCCGATGCCCGACTGGCTGCCGCAAATTTGTCAGAAGTAGCTGGCGCCATTCGCCATGAACGCCAGCACGAGCGAACCGGTGACGATCGCCGCGGTCATCAGTTCGACATGACGGTCTCCGGCTTCCGACGTACGAAAATACATAACTCCGAGAGGCGGGGTGTCGAGCTCCGGTTCACTACCAGCGGCCAGAAAAGATCGTTCCAGTGCGATACGACCGAAAAGATGCTGAAAGCTGTCGCCGCCGGTAGCGTCGACGGCAACAGAATGAATGCTTGATGCCTTCATTCCATCCAGCCGGGCGGAGTCGGTCAGGTCGTCGGGGATCGACTGGAAAAACTGTCGAAACAGGAAGATCGCGAAAGCCGTTGCGGATTCTCTTGCGAGGCCTCGCAACGCTCCTCTCGCACGGGACGAAATATGCTTGCCTGCCCGCGAAGGTTGCGTGATCATGCCGGCGGGCAAGGGGCCGACCGATGCCGCTACTCAAGCCGAATGAAATCCGCGAGATCATGCGCGTTGGGATCGAGGCCGGCCTCGATCGCAAGCGCGCCGTGATGCTCGAAACGCTGGACCCAGCCTATGTCGCAGGCCTCGACATCGATCCGCAGCCGGCGGCGCAGCTTCTGCTCGACCTTTCGGTGATAAATCGCGACGGCGCCATTGGCGGCGACGTTATCCCGCTTGAAGAATGGCTTCTCACCGCCAAGGCCTTGAGCGGCCAGTTTCCGGCCCGACAGAAATTCCTCAACGATATGGCCGAGAAGGTCGCCCGCGCGGCCGCAGCCGCGACGCAGGCGCCGGCCGCGGCGAAGGACGACAGGATCCCCGAGGAGATTCTGTTCCGGAATGATCTGCTGCCCGCCCGGTTTCTTGTCGGTGCCGCGCGCACCGCGCCATCGGTCGTCCGCCTGGTGGTGCCTCAGGTCGAGGGCGGTGCACCGCGCATGAACGCGTCCGGCACCGAGCAGCGGAAGAGCCTCGGCACCGGCTGGCTGATCGGCGCGGAGCACCTGATCACCAACTGGCATGTCGCCGAAGCGCGTGCCGATAAAGAACCTCGCCCCGCGCTTGCGGACGTGCGGCTGCAATGCGCCGCTGTCGTTGCCGAATTCGACTACGATGAACAGGACTTGCCGCCCGCCTTCACGCGCCGTGTTGCGTCGCTGGAACATTATCATCCAAACCTCGACTACGCGATTCTGCGGCTCGCGCCGGCGGACGGCGCACCGCAGCGCAGCCAGCTGCCGCTGCGCGAGGCCGCCTTCACGCTGAGTGCTGAGGATCCCTTCCCGGTGAACATCATTCAGCATCCGAAGGGTGCGGCGAAGCAGCTCGGCATCCGCAACAACCTCGCCGCCACGATGCAGGGTGACGAACTCGCCTACTTCACCGACACCGCCGGCGGCTCATCCGGATCGCCGGTCTGCGATGACATGTGGCGGGTCGTCGCCCTGCATCGCGGCACACGCCTCGTGATGGGTAAGCTCAACTTCCAGGGCAAGGACACGGCTTGGATCAATAACGGCACGCTGATCCGCGCGATCGTTGCGGATTTGCGCACCAACGCGCCGGCGGTCTGGGCGGCGATCGGCGCAAAGCTCGAATAGGAATGCGCGATGGCGATCATCAAGGCGGTTGGCGCTCTCGAAGCCGTTGTCATGGCGAACGCGCGTCCGATCCTAAATCTGGACGGCGGGAGCAGCTGGGGCGATGGGGAAAACCTCTGGAGTCAGCGCTTTCTTGCGGCGCGTGAGCATCTCCTGCGCGCGAGCCGCGCCGTTGGCTGCGTGGTTCCGGACGGAAAGGACCAGCCTTACGTCGGCACTGCGTTCGCCGTCGCACCGCATTTGGCGGTGACCGCTTCGCACGTTGCCGACGCGCTGCAGGGCAGGGAGTCTGCACCGTCGACGCGGGGCTGGATCGACTTCGCCGATCGAACCGGCGCACAAGCGAGCCGGATCGAGATCGCTGGCGTGCACCGCGTGCATCCGAACTGGCGCTTCGCCTTCCTGTCGCTGAAAAAGGAGGTCGCCGCGGACAGTGTGCTGGGAATTGCCGACCCCGGCGTGCGTGACCGGCTGCAGGATCGCGTGGTCGTCGTGGTCGGATATCCGATGATGGGCGGTTCGGGCTCCAAGCAAATGATGCCGGGAAAATTGCAGGGGATGGGGGAGTACGATGAATATGCGCGCGTGATCCGTCACGATGCGTCCACGCTCGCCGGCTGCTCGGGCGGCCCGCTCATCGACATGGAGACTGGATTGGTGATCGGCATGCACTTTGCCGGTCGTCCGCAAGACAGCAACTACGCCGCGCCGGCCTGGGAATTCAAGCGAGAGCCGCAATGGGCTCCGCTCTGGAACGGCCCGGCGGCCGGTGCGCACGGTGCGAAGCCTGTCGCGCCGGCGGCTGTGCGGACGTCGGTGTTCACGGGCAGGCGGCTTGTTGAGCTGCAGAAGCTGCTTGTGGACCACAATCTATCGCAGAAGACGGACGTCCTGTTCGCGACCTTGCCGCGGCCTCTGGTGTCCGAGTTGGAGGAATTGTCAACACCGCAGGACAGGTTGTTCGCTGCGCTCGCAGCATTGAACCGCAAGCTCTATGTGCTCGAGGACGCATTGCCGATCGAGGCGGTGCTCGACGCCGCCGAGGTGCTTTCCTTCGACTTGCGGAATACAGGCGGCCTTAAGCCATATCGACAGGAGGCTGAGCAGGTCCGCATCGCGCTCGTAGTCGTAGCGGGCGGCTGATGGCAGGGTTGGTTCTCGTGCCGTGACCCTGCCGCAACGCACACTCCAACTCGTGCTGTGCCAACGCGTCGCGGCGCGAAGCGCCGCCCGGTAACAGGCTCTCCGCGAAGCAATCCAGGTCACAGCCGACGGATCTGCTGATCTTGCGGAGCGTCCGGGTCGTGGGCGAATTTCGGGCTTTGATCGAGATAGTCGTGAAAATGCACGATCGTCTGTTCGGCCGATACGAAGATCACGGCGTGGGCGGGTGGCTCGAGGCTGGAAATATTGATGCGGGTTGCCTTGAAGTCGAGCCAGTTCTGATGGTTCGTTCCGCGCAAGGCCGAGAAGGGAATGCCGCGCCAACTGCCTGAGACGGGCCGGTGCACATGGCCGAAAAGGATATGCTGTATGTTCCGATACCGGGACAGCACGCGTGCGATGCCTTCGCTTTCAACGATGCCGTACTGGTCGAGATGCGCGAGTGCAATTGGAAACGGCGGATGATGCATGAAGAGATGGACGGGGTGGTCCGCCGCCTCCGAGAGTTCCCGCTCGAGCGACGCTTGCCGGATCGGCAAAATGGGTCAGGTCGCCGGTGACGACACAGAATGCCGCATCGGCATGGTCGCGGTTGATGTCGGCGACAGCCGCGGCATCGATGGCCACAAGGTCGGTGCCGGGAGGTGCGTTCAAATCCGTTGCCAGTTCGGCCGTCGCCGGAGCGCGCCACGTGCGGCCTGAGCAAGCCACCCTCCATTAACAAACCTGAGCTACCTTTTCGCTCATGTGGAAACGAATTCTCTTTGCCTATCTCGCCGTCGCCCTTGTGGGGTTCGTCGTCTGGATGGTTCCGGTGACAAAACAGATCGGCAAGAAGACCTTCTGGCCGCAGACCTGGAAAGTCACCAAGCAAAGCGCGCTGTGGCCGTACACGGCTGTCAGGCAGGTCGTGAAGTTTTAGGGCTTACATGCCGTCAGTCCGGGTCCGCGCTTGTCAGGCCGCATAGGTCGAGCGCGCCTGGACGGCCCATCGGCCGCCAAGCTTCGCGACGATCCATAACGAGCGGTAGGTGCCGAGGATCGAATCATCGGCGCGGTAACGCGTAAACTGCACGTCGAAGTGAATCTTCTCGGGGCTTGCGACGATCACCTTGCGAAAGTCCCAAAGGGTGTGATGCCAGCCCGCGCCCGCGCGCAGATAAAAGTCGGCCAGATAGGTGTCGGGGGTCTCCCAGACCTGCATCCTCCCGCCTGCGAGCCTGTAATGCGGAAAGTGAAGCGTGGCGCACAGGCGCGCATTATCGGCCGCGTTGAGCGCCGCCATGTGCGCGTCGAGGACGGCCATCGCCTGGGCGATGTCGGCGCGGGTGTCCTGCGCGGGCGATTCTGTCATGCAACGGACTCCTGCTCCGGCGGATGTTGGCGTGGGGAGATGATTCGGGCAAACGGGCTTTCGCGCCGCTTTCTATCCCTCTCCGCCGCTTCGCGTGAGGAGGTGAGAGCGGCCGCCTTCCGCCGAATTTCCGTTTTTCAGAAAAATAGTTCTTGATTTGTTCTGTGGCCGGGAATATTGATTGTCCATCCCGCTCCTTTACGGGGCACGCCGCGGTCGTCTCCGCGGCGTGGATAGCGGGATGCGGTGGCCGCCACGATGCCGGACCCTGACGCTGTTTTCGGGATTTCCGATTCCGGAGGCGGATAAAGGGACAGACGCCGGCAACACGGGCGGACGGCCCAAGTGCATGTCCGGGCGACAGCTCGCACGAACGGGAAGGCTAGGCGGAAGCGATGCCTCCTGGGACATGGAGCAAGCCGCGAAATCCATTCGCGTGCGGAACGCGGGGCGTATGCGCTGCGTCCGAGGCCGTTGCCGTGTACACGGCAACACCACCGTGTGCTTCGGCGCACGAGTCGTGTGCCGAAAGGCACATGATGCCACGTGGTTCACCCACGTGGCGCCGCGGGCGCGGTAAAACGCCCTGTCGTTCCGCACGCCCCTTCGGGGGAGATGAGGAAGGCAATTGAGTTTCAAGACCGGCGTACCCTGGGGCCGGACGAAACACGGGGCAATGACGCGTGTCTGGAGAGTTCCGCGCGCGTGCCCTGCGAAGCTCGAAGAGCGAAGCAGGGGGCTGTTTGACATTTGAATGCTTCGTCATTGCGAGCGAAGCGAAGCAATCCCAGAAGCCGCACGCTTGGCATATGCCGTCTGGATTGCTTCCTCGCTTCGCTCCCCGCAATGACGGGAGACTGCGACCCGGCGTTCGTAGGGAGGGACCATCGTGATGCTGCACGAATTGTCATTCGATCCGTACAATCCGTAGGATACGTTCCTTCACCTTTCATGAATTGAACCGGCAGGGAGTTTCGCATGCAGTTCTTTTCCTTCTGGCGTTCGCTGGCGAGTTTCCGTGTCCGCATTGCGCTCAATCTCAAGGGGGTGCCGGCCGACGTCACGCATGTTGATCTCGACGCCGACGCGCAGAAAATGGCGTCGTATCGTGACGTCAATCCTCAGATGGTGCTGCCGGCGCTGATCGACGGCGAGGGGCCCGCGCTGTTTCAGTCGCTGGCGATCATCGAATATCTGAACGAGGTCCATCCCGAACCGCCGCTGTTGCCCGCCGATCCGCGTGGCCGGGCGCGTGTGCGCGGGCTGGCGCTGATGGTCGCCTGCGAAGGCCACCCGCTGCTGACGCCGCGGGTGCGGAAATATCTTGAGCACGATCTCAAGCTGGATGCCGCAACGCGCCAGGCCTGGGCCCGGCACTGGATCGTCGAGACGCTGCAAGGTCTCGAAGGTCATCTCGCCAATGACCCGGCGACCGGCCGCTTCTGCCACGGCGATACGCCGACACTGGCCGACATCTGCATGGTCGGCCACGTGACGGCGTCGATCACCAACGGGCTCGATCTTGCGCCCTATCCGACGGTGAAGCGCGTGTTCGACACCGCCATGGCGCTGCCCGCGTTTGCGATGGCGCATCCGCTCGTCCAGCCGGATACGCCGGAAGCGATGCGGGTGAAGCGGTAAGAGCAGGTGCCGCGCCGCGTCAATACGCCCCCAGCGCGTCGATCTTCGCGTTCGCCAGCTTCAATCGCCGCGACAGGACCTCGGCCAGGTTGGTCATGATGCGATGCGCCTGGTCCGGATGGTGCTTCCTGAACGCCGCAAAATCGTCGAGCGTCAGCTCGATGCAGGCGGCCGGGCCGTCGGCCCAGACGTCGGCGTTGCGTGCGTGCCCGAGCAGGGCCTGCTCGCCGAACTCCATGCCCGCCGACAATGAGGCCAGACGGATGCCGCTGGGCATCCGCACGGCAACTTTTCCGCTCAGCAGAAAGAAGATCGAGGTTGCGGCATCGCCGGCCTTCAAAATGAGATCGCCCGGCTGGAACTCGCGCAGCGTCGCAAGCTGCTGCAGGTCGGCGAGCCCGCTGTCCGACAGCTCCTGCAGCAGTGCGTGCTCGCCAAAACGCGCCGTATCGATGCGCCCGGCGCCGCCGTGGCGTTCGATCACCTGGTCCTCCGCCCATTCGATGGCTTCGTCGAGCACGTCGAAGCGCTGCAACTCCGCGATCCTGCCGGCCCAGAACTCAAGCGTCTTCCAGAGTGCAGGCCTGCGATCGAAGCCGGTGAGAAGCGGCACGACGCGCAACTGCGCAAGCGCGGCGAGGTGCTCGCCAAGTACGCGCGCGGCGGCAGCGGTGATGCTCGACACCCTCCGGAAATCGAGGATCAACAGCGGAGCGGCAGCGCCAAGGCTCGTCAGGTGGCGCGATACATAATCCATGTGCGCGAAGCTCAGCGCGCCGACGAATTCGAGAATGCGCACGTCGGCGGGAAATGCGTTCAGCAACCGCTGTTCTCTGCTCCTGCGGTTGTGGCGCGAGGAGGTCTTGGACAGGTCGTAGTCGGCGATGATGCAGGAGCGAACGTCGGCGCTGCGGTTGAGCGTGTGCATGTCGAATTCCGAGGAGAGCGTCTCGCACACCTTCAGCCCGCAGACGCTGTTCCCATGCGGATCGAGCCGCGGCGCAAACGTGCCGACGCCGATCTGCGATGGAATGGCTGCGGCAATGCCGCCGCCGACGCCGCTCTTGGCGGGAATCCCGACCCGGTAGATCCACTCTCCGGCGTAGTCGTACATTCCGGACGACGTCATCACCGACAGCGTCTGCGCGACCGTGCCGGGACGGATCACCTGATTGCCGGTGATAGGGTTGATGCCGCGGTTGGCGAGCGTCGCCGCCATCACCGCAAGGTCGCGCGCGGTGACGAGAATGGCACACTGGCGAAAGTAGACGTCGAGCGTCTCGTCGACGTTGTCCTTGACGACCTCGTAGTTCTTGAGCAGCCAGCCGATTGCCCGGTTACGGTCGCCGGTTCGCTGCTCGGATGCGAACACGGCTTCATCGACATCGAGCTCGCGGCCCGCGAAACTCCCGAGCATGGTCCGGATCGTTTCGAACGCGTCGGCATGCCTGAGATTGTAGATCAGCCCGGAGCAGGCGATGGCGCCGGCATTGACCATCGGATTGAACGGTCGGTTGTCGGTGGTCAGTCTGATCGAGTTGAAGGCCTCGCCGCTGGGCTCGACCCCGATCGATTTCTCGACCGCCTCGGTGCCCAGCAGTTCAAGCGCGAGCGCGAACACGAACGGCTTCGAGATCGACTGAATCGTGAACGGGATATTGCTGTCGCCTGCCTCGTAGATATGCCCGTCGATGGTGGCGATACTGATGCCGAAATGCTCGGGATCCGCGTTCTGCAGCTCGGGAATGTAACTTGCGACGGCGCCTGAGCGGTCGGCTTTGATCTCCTGATGACATTGATCAAGGAAGTGCTGCAGCGGGGGTTGTGCCGCGTACCCCGCGTGCGGAAGACCGGAAGCGCTCATCTGCAAACCTCTCCAGGATACGAAGCAACAGGCGGGCGGGTGTCGCGGCCAAAGCCTCAGCTCGGCGGGATGAATGCCTGCGAGATCTCGGCAAACACGGGCAGCGCCTCGCACTGCGCAGCGTGCGCGGCGAGGGCTGGAAAATGCTGCGCATTGAAGGCGCCCGGATGCGCGTCACGGATAAACCGCAGGGCGCATGTGACCGCGATGTCGGCGTGGCCGATGGTCTTGCCGTGCCAGTATGGCGTTGCCACAGCCGCGCGTTCGGTCTCCAGCATGTCGAGCACGCCCGATATCTGCGCGCGGCAGCGGTCGATCCAGAGCTGCGACGTTTCCTTGTGCAATACGCGCTCGTAGAACAGGCTGACTGCCTTGTCGGCGAGGCCGGTCGCCAGTGCGCAGATCTTCAACGCCTTTCGCCGCGCATCGCCGCTCTCCGCGATCATCGCTTTTGCAGGCCCCGCGCGTTCGTCGAGATGATCAAGGATGATCGTGCTTTCGATCAGGCTCTCGCCATTGTCCAGCACCAGCGTCGGCACCCGCCGCAGCGGATTGTATGGCGCGATCTTGTCCGCATCGCCAAACGTCGACCACGGCCGATGCTCGAACGCAAAATCATAAAGCCGCAGCGCAATGCCGATGCGGCGGACGAAGGGCGAGTCATACTGGCCGATCAGGATCAAAAGGTGCACTCCATCTCTTAACGCACGTCACGGTCGGGCATAGTCGCAACGGCGTCGTTTCGGTCGCCGATGCCATCAAGAAGTGGATGCCCGGCACAAGACCGGGCACGACGGCCTTACGCCCCCGGATCGCTCGCCAGCACGCCGGCCACCGCCTTGCTCCAGCCGTGCAATTTTCGCGCACGGGTCTCGGCGCTCATTGCCGGCCTGAAACGCCGCTCCAGCCGCCAGTTGTCGGCGAAGCGTGCGGGTTCGGGAAACACACCGGCGCTCAGTCCTGCGAGATAGGCGGCTCCGAGCGCCGTCGTCTCCTGAATGACGGGACGATCCACCGGCGCCTCGAGCAGGTCGGCGAGGCGCTGCATGGTCCAGTCCGACGCGGTCATGCCGCCATCGACGCGCATGACCGGGCTCACTGTCCCGGCATCCGGCCAGTCGGCGCGCATCGCCGCCCACAGGTCGTAGGTCTGGTAACAGACGCTCTCCAGCGCCGCCTTCGCCAGTTCCTTCGGACCGGTGTTGCGCGTGAGACCAAACAGCGCGCCGCGCACATTCGGATTCCAGTAGGGCGCGCCGAGGCCGACGAAGGCGGGAACGAGATACACGTCCTGCGCGGCATCGGCCTTGTCTGCCAGCGGCCCGGTCTCCGAGGCCTGCTTGATGATGCCGAGGCCGTCGCGCAGCCACTGCACCGCGGAACCCGCGACGAAGATCGAGCCTTCGAGCGCGTAGGTGCGCTTGCCCCCGAGCTGATAGGCGATGGTTGTGAGCAGGTTGTTGGTCGAGGCGACAGGTTTTGCACCGGTGTTGAGCAGCGCGAAGCAGCCGGTGCCGTAGGTCGATTTCATCATGCCGGGCGTGAAGCAGGCCTGTCCGATGGTCGCCGCCTGCTGGTCGCCGGCGATGCCGCGGATGGCAATGCTGCCGCCGAACAGTTCGGGCGCGGTTTCGCCGAAGGCCGCGGAGGAATCCTTCACCTCGGGCAGCATGCTGCGCGGAACGCGCAGCATGCGCAACAACTCGTCGTCCCATGCGCCGGTGTGAATGTTGAACAGCAATGTGCGCGACGCATTGGTCGCATCAGTCGCGTGCACCCTGGCCCCGGTCAGCCGCCACAGCAGGTAGCAATCGACCGTGCCGAACAACAGCTCGCCGCGCTCGGCGCGGGCGCGCGCGCCCGGCACGTGGTCGAGAATCCACCCGATTTTTGTGCCGGAGAAATAGGGGTCGATGATCAGGCCGGTTTTCGCCGAGACCGCCGGCTCATGCCCGTCGGCCCTGAGCTTCGCGCAGATGTCGGCGGTGCGGCGATCCTGCCAGACGATTGCGCGATGGATCGCCTGGCCGGTCAGCCGATCCCACACCAGCGTCGTCTCGCGCTGGTTGGTGATGCCGATCGCGGCGATTTGAGCCGCCGTCGCGTTTGCCTTCGCCAGCGCCTCGCGGCAGGTGGCGATCGTCGATGTCCAGATGTCTTCCGGCTCGTGTTCGACCCAGCCGGAGGCGGGAAAGTGCTGCGCAAATTCCTGCTGCGCGGTGGCAGCGATCGAGATGTCGTCGCGGAACACAATGGCCCGCGATGACGTGGTGCCCTGATCGATCGCAAGGACGAATGGCATGGGGGTTACTCAGAGACCGTGATGCCGGGCCGTAGCCGTTCGAAGGACGGCATCGCTTTGCTCGCCTATGGTGCCGGGCATCCAACGTCCTTGCGGCGATGAAGAAAGACGTGGATGGCCGGGACAAGCCCGGCCATGACGAAGGATGATATGCTCACGCCGCCTGCTGCGATTCTTTCTTTTCGTCGCGCAGTGCGCGGCGGAGGATCTTGCCGACGTTGGTCTTCGGCAGATCGGTGCGGAACTCGATGTGCTTCGGCATCTTGTAGCCGGTAAGCTGCGTCGCGCAGAACTTGATGATGTCGTCGGCGGTGACGTTCGGGTCCTTCTTGACGACGAAGGCCTTCACCGCCTCGGTCGACTTCGCGTCCGGCACGCCGATCACCGCGCATTCGAGCACGCCGGGGTGGCTCGCGATCACGTCCTCGACTTCGTTCGGATAGACGTTGAAGCCGGAGACAAGGATCATGTCCTTCTTGCGGTCGACGATCTTGATGAAGCCGTCCGCCGCCATCACGCCGATGTCGCCGGTGCGGAAGAAGCCGTCGGCAGTCATCACCTGCGCGGTCTCCTCCGGCCGTTGCCAGTAGCCGACCATCACCTGCGGACCCTTGGCGCAGATCTCGCCGGGCTGGCCGAGCGGCACTTCGTTGCCGTCATCGTCACGGATCGAGATGTAGGTTGAGGGCACCGGAATGCCGATCGAGCCGGTGTATTCGGATGAATCCGCCGGATTGCAGGTGAGTGTCGGCGAGGTCTCCGACAGACCGTAGCCCTCGATGATCGGCGCGCCGGTGATCTTCTTCCAGTTCTCGGCAACCGCCTTCTGCACCGCCATGCCGCCGCCGTTCGCAGCGCGCAGTTTCGAGAAGTCGATGTCCTTGAATTCCGGATGCTGCATCAGCCCGTTGTAGAGCGTGTTGACCGCCGGGAAGCTCGACACCTGGTACTTCTTCAATTCCTTGACGAAGCCCGCCATGTCGCGCGGGTTCGGGATCAGGAGATTGCAGCCGCCGGCGCGCACAGCCAGCAGAAAGCAGGCCGTCAGCGCGAAGATGTGATAGAGCGGCAGCGCGCAGACGATCATCAGGCTTTCGTCGGCGGGCATGCCCTTGATCGCCGGCTGCAGCCACGCATCGTTCTGCAGCACGTTGGCGAGAATGTTGCGATGAAGCAGCGTCGCGCCCTTCGAGACGCCGGTGGTGCCGCCGGTGTATTGCAGGAAGGCGACGTCGTCGCGGGTCAGCGCGGGTTTGGTGAACGTCTTGCCGCGGCCTGCCGAGAGTGCGGCGTTGAACGTCACCGCCTGCGGCAGCGAGAACGCCGGCACCATCTTCTTCACGCGGCGCACGACGAAATTGACGATCACGCCCTTGAAGCCGAGCAGGTCGCCCATCGAGGCGACGATCACATGCTTGACCGGCGTCTTGGCGATCACCTGTTGCAGCGTGGTCGCGAAATTCTCGACGATGATAATGGCTTCCGCACCGGAGTCCTTGAGCTGATGCTCGAGCTCGCGCGGCGTATAGAGCGGGTTGACGTTCACGACCGTGAAGCCGGCGCGCAGGATTGCAGCAGACGCGACCGGGTTCTGCAGGATGTTCGGCAGCATGATCGCGACGCGCGCGCCCTTTTTCAGGCCGAGGCCCTGCAGGTAGGCGCCGAGCGCAGTCGACATCTCGTCGAGCTCGCGATAGCTGATCGCCTTGTCCATGCAAATGAATGCCTTGCGGTCGGCGAATTTCTTGAAGCTCTCCTCGAGCAGGTCGCTGAGCGAGTTGTATTGATTTGTGTCGATATCAGCAGGCACGCCGGCCGGGTACTTCTTGAGCCAGATGCGGTCCATGGTTCTCTCCCTAAAATGACGATCAGGCCCCTTCGTCGATCGCCGGACGGGGCTCGTATGCTTGGTAGCAGTATCGGGAATGACGATGGTTGTGGCAAGCGCCGGTACCCGCGCCGGGCATCAGGCCGCACCTGATTTTGGTTCGATGGCAATGGTTTGAGATCGCGGCGCTGCAACGCGCCAAAGACGCCAAACCACTTCGCGAGGGAAGGCGGGCCCGCCGTCAGTTCTTGGCGGCGTCCTTGGGTCCGGACTTCGGCTTGGTCGCGGCAGGCTTTGCGGAGGCGACGTTCTTGGCGCCGTCCTTCTTGGCGTCCTTGGCCTGCACGGGCTTTGGCGGCGTCGCAGGCTTCGGGCCGGCGGTGTTTTTTGCGGCCTGCTTTTGTGCGGCAGGCTTCGCAGCAGGTTTTGCGTCGGCCTTCGGATCCGGCTTTGCCGCGATTTCGGACCGTCACGCGCTGCTTCTTGCCTTTCTTGCCGCGCACCGTCTGGCTTGCCTCGTCGGCGGCAACGGCTGCGACCAGGGCCGCGCCGGAGCGCTTCGCTCCGGTATAGACGACCATCGGTTCGGCGGCCGCGGGTGCCAGGGCCAGCATTTCGGATGGTTTCATCGAACCGGATGCAGCAGCCGTCGAGAACAGCGTGAAGCCGGAATCGCCACTCTCGCCGGCATTGTTGCCGCCGGCTGCAAGCGCGACGTTGTCGTCGTCGGATACGGAAATGCCCGGGCGCTTGCGTTTTGGCCCGCACATGTCATCGCGCAGGTTCGGCGGCTCGGCGGCGATCGGTTCCATCGACGCGAGCGTGCCCAGCGACGGTTGCAGCCACGACAGGCCGGAGGTCTTGCTGAAGCCGCGTTCGAGCAGTTGCGCGGCCTTCGCGGCGCGGACCGGAGACGACGGCGCGCCGAGCACGACAGCGATCATCCGCTTGCCGTTACGGCTGGCGGAGGCGACGAGGTTGAAGCCGGAGGCGCAGATGAAGCCGGTCTTCATGCCGTCGGCACCGGGATAGCGGCCGATCAGGCTGTTGAAGTTGCGGGTGACTTGGCGGCCGAAGCGGATCGCCGGGATGTGGGCGAAGTACTCATACTCGGGCAGGTCGCGAATGATCGCGCGCGCGAGCATTGCCATGTCGCGCGCCGACGTGATCTGTCCCTCCGCCGGCAATCCGTTCGGATTGACGTAGCTCGTCTGCGTCATGCCGATCCGCAGCGCGTTCCTGTTCATCTCGTCGGCGAATTTCTCGATTGAGCCACTGACGCCTTCGGCGATCACCGCGGCCATGTCGTTGGCGGACTTGACCATCATCATCGCCAGCGCATTTTCCAGCGTCACCGTCGTGCCGGGCCTGAAGCCCATCTCCGAGGGGGCCTGTGACGCCGCAATCGGCGAAACCGTAAGCACGGTGTCGAGCCTGCATGCGGCCTTCCTTCACCGCCTTCAGCGCGACATACATTGTCATCAGCTTGGTGACGGAAGCCGGGTACCAGGGATAGGTCGCGTTCTCCTGGTAGATCACCCTGCCGGAATCGGCCTCGACGACGATCAGCGCCTCGGACCGCGCAGGGAGCGCGGCCAACAGAACAGCAGCGCATACGATTGCGGCGAGCGCGGAGAAGCGAAACGACGAAAAGCGATGCGATGCTGGCAAGTGATGCACGATCCGGTTCCGGTCTGCGAGGCGCATATCCTTCAGGATCGTATCCTTCAAGATATCGTATCCTTCAAGATATCGGCCTTCGAGGAAGAAAGCCCTTTTTCGTCTGCTTGGTCTGGCGAGCGGGCTTACCGCGAAGCAGCGAGCTATTCTAGCAAAACTATTCCGGCTCGAAAGCTCAGAATAATGGCTACCACCGCTCAATCGAGC
>CAVZHJ010000026.1:0-73059 GCA_963774995.1 uncultured Alphaproteobacteria bacterium | reverse complement strand
GGGCGGCCAGAAGCTTGCGGGCTTGTTGGTGTTCGATACCGATATCGACAGTATCGGCTTACAGATCGCGCAGGGAATGTATTTGACCACCGGTTTTTATTGGGACATGAACGACGATAGCCGCAAATGGGCGAAGCGTTATGGCGAACGCCATGAAGGGCAAAATGCCGACCATGGTTCAAGCCGGCGTGTATTCGCAAGTCAGCCATTATCTGAAAGCGATCGCGGCTGCGGGTACCGACAATCCCGATGTCGTGATGAAAAAAATGCGCGATACGCCTATCAATGATTTTTTTGCGAAGAACGGCAAGCTGCGTGAAGACGGCCGTATGGTGCACGATATGTATTTGGCGCAAGTGAAAAAACCGAGCGAATCGAAAGGCCGTTGGGATAATCTGAAAATCCTCCAGACCATTCCAGGCGACCAAGCATTCCGCGCGCTGAAGGACAGCGAATGTCCGCTGGTTAAAAAATAATTCGTCCCCGCTAAACGACTAGCGAATCAAGCGTGCAAGCCATACTCAGCCAAGTCATGGTGGGACTCGTTAACGGGTCCTTCTACGCCATTTTGAGCCTCGGCTCGGCGGTGATTTTCGGCATGCTGAATATCATCAACTTCAGCCACGGCGCGCGTTTATATGATGGGCGCGTTCGCGGCGTGGATGGGGCTTAAATTATTTCGGTATCAACTACTGGTGGCGCGTTGATCCTCGCGCCGCTGGCGGTTGGCTTGATCGGCATCCTGATCCAAAAGACCATGCTGCGTTGGTTGTATAAGCTCGATCATCTGTATGGACTGTTGTTGACCTTCGGTTTGGCGCTCGATCATTGAAGGCTTGTTTCGCAACGTCTACGGCGCTTCTGGATTACCCTATGCGGGGCCGGAAATATTTTCCGGCGCGTTCGATCTTGGTTTTATGATTTTGCCGAAGTATCGCGCCTGGGTCATCGTCGCTTCGTTGACGGTTTGTTTCGCGACCTGGTATGTGATCGAGCGCACGCGCTTGGGCGCGTATTTGCGAGCGGGCACGGAGAATCCGCAACCGACCCAAGCTTTCGGCATTAATGTTCCCCGCATGATCACTCTCACCTATGGTTTCGGTGTGGCGTTGGTGGGATTCGCTGGCGTGCTTGGCGGCGCCGATTTACCAAGTGAGCCCGCTGATGGGATCGAACATTATTATCGTCGTGTTCGCGGTCGTGGTGATCGGCGGCATGGGCTCGATTCTTGGTTCCATTTTGACCGGCTTGGGTTTAGGCGTGATTGAAGGGCTGACGAAAGTTGTCTGGCCGGAAGCCTCGGCCATTGTCGTATTCTTAATCATGGCCATTGTCTTGGTGACGCGACCTGCCGGCTTGTTCGCTGAACCGGCGGCTGATGGTCCGCCTCGTCAAGGGCGCGTACTGGGACACCGAGATCAAGCGCGCGCAGGAGCGCGGGCTCGACGACTATCCGGTCTTCACGCGCAAGGCGGCGACCGACCTCTACTACATCGCCTGCGCGCGGCAATGCTGGCGGCCTGCGTCCGCGATCTTCCCGCAATTCGCGACCCACAACGCGCTGACGGTCGCGACGATCCTCGAACTGCCGGCGGCGCGACGGCTTCGAATTCCAGCGCCTGCACGGCATGGGCGACGCCTCTACGACAGCTGCGGAGGATCGCCGCGATCGGCCTGCCGCATCTACGCGCCGGTCGGCAGCCATCGCGATCTGCTCGCCTATCTGGTGCGCCGGCTGCTCGAGAACGGCGCGAACTCCTCCTTCGTCGCCGGTCGCCGCCGACCCGGCCGTTCCGGTCGAAGCGCTGCTGCGGCGTCCCGCGAGTGATGCGCTCGCCGCGGCGAAGGCGCGCCACCCGCGGATTCCCGCTGCCGCGCGATCTCTTTTCGCCGAGCGGCTGAACTCGCGGGCATCGAGTTCGCCGATCGCGCGTGCGCTCGACGCGCTGCTCGACGGCAGTGGTCGGAGCCGGCACCTGAGGCCGCGCCGCTGATCGATGGCAGGCGCGCGCGGCGGCAGTCGCGCGATGTGATCGAGCCCGATCGACCTGACGACGATCGCCGGCGACGTCACGGAGGCGACCGCCGAGCAGGCGACGCCGCGCGATCCTCGCGGCAATAGCCGGCTTTGATGGCTGGAGCGCCACGCCGGCGGACAGCGCGCGCGCCGCGCTCGAACGCGCAGCCGACCTGATCGAGCAGCGCGCGATGCCCGTTCATCGCGTTGCTCCAGCGCGAGGCCGGCAAGACGCTGCCCGACGCGCGTCGCGGAGGTGCGGGAAGCGGTCGACTTCTGCCGCTACTACGCCGCCGAGGGCGCGAAAACTTTCGCCGGCGACGCGCCGCTGCCGGGCCCGACCGGCGAAGGCAATCGTTGCGCTTGCGCGGCCGCGGCGTCTTCGTCTGCATCAGCCCCTGGAATTTCCCGCTGGCGATCTTCCTCGGCCAGGTTTCGGCGGCGCTGATGGCGGGCAACGCTGTCGTCGCGAAGCCGGCCGAGCAGACGCCGCTGATCGCGGCCGAGCCGTCGAGCTGCTGCATGAAGCCGGCATTCCGCCTCCGCCCTGCAGCTCGTTCCGGGCGACGGCAGCGTCGGCGCCGCGCTTGTCGCCGCATCCGCGTATCGCCGGCGTGGTCTTCACCGGTTCGACCGATGCCGCGCGCAAGATCAACCGGGCTCTCGCGGCGAAGGACGGACCGATCGTGCCGCTGATCGCGGAGACCGGCGGCATCAACGCCATGATCGTCGACGCCACCGCGCTGCCGGAACAGGTCGCCGACGATGTCTTCACCTCGGCCTTCCGCTCCGCCGGCCAGCGCTGCTCGGCGCTTGCGGCTGCTGTTTCTGCAGGACGATGTCGCGGACCGCATCATCGAGATGATCGCCGGCGCGCGCCGCGAACTCACTGTGGGCGATCCGCGGACTCGCGACCGAGTCGGCCCGGTGATCGACCGCGATGCGAAGGCGCAGGCTCGAGCGCACATCACGGCGATGACAAGCGGCCGCGCGCGTTCATTTCGCGGGCAAGGCGCCAACGCACGCGGCACCTATGTTGCGCCGCATGTCTTCGAGATCAGATCGCGAGCGAGCTGACCGAGGAAGTCTTCGGCCCGGTGCTGCACGTCGTCCGCTATCGGGCGAGCGAGCTCGACGCGGGTGTCGAAGCGATCGCGCGCAGCGGCTACGGACTGACGCTCGGCATCCACTCGCGCATCGACGAGACCGTCGAGCGCGTCATCGCGCAGGCTCGCAAGTCGGCAACATCTACGTCAACCGCAACATGATCGGCGCCGTGGTCGGCGTACAGCCGTTCGGCGGGAACGGATTGTCGGGCACCGGACCAAAAGCCGGCGGCCCGCATTACCTCGCGCGGTTTGCGACCGAACAGACCATCACTGTGAACACGGCGGCTGCCGGCGGCAACGCGGCGCTGATGGCGCAGGAGGAGGAGTGAGGATTCCAAACGCGTGTCGTCCCGGCCAAGCGAAGCGCGAGCCGGGACCCACACGCCGTGACGCGAATGATGTGACGTGCGCGAACTGCCTTTAAGGCCACAAACGCCGTGAACCACCACAACTTCAGGGACTATGGGTCCCTGCCATAGGCGAGCGAAGCGACGCCGTTCTTTGAACGGCTATGCGCAGGGACGACCGCGAAAGTTGTTACAAACTCACTACGACGCGGCGCTGTCGCCGACGCCCCAGAAGCGGCGCTGATAATGCACCATGCCGTCGCCCGGATCGCCGAGCAGGCACTCGGTGACCTCGCCGACGATGATCACATGGTCGCCGCCGGGGAATTGGTCCTGCTTCCTGCAGATCAGGGTCGCCAGCGCATCGTGCACCACCGGCAGGCCGTGATGCGAATCGACGAAGTGGCCCTCGATGAATTTCTCGGCGCCGCGCTTTGCGAACCGTTCAGCGAGTTCCTGATGATGCGGCCGCAGAATGCTGATGGCGAACTTCTCGGCGGTCGCAAACACCGGATAGCACTCGGCGGTCAGATTAAGGCACGCCAGCACCAGCGGCGGATTGGCCGAAACCGACGTGAACGAACTCGCCGTAAAGCCCTTCGCGGCTCCTGCCGGGTCGCGCGTCGTCACGATGACGACACCGCTAGGATAGCGGGAAAAGACTTCCTTGAACTGCCCAATCTGCGACATCGGCCGTTTTGGCTCCCGCGTGCCGGTCAAAACAACCGCCACTCCTGTACCATTTGCGTCAGATCGAGGCTCTCCGCAATTGCGATGGGGGGATGGCTGCATTGACCGGTTGCGCAGCAATCGATCGCTTTTGAGCTTGCGGCGCGGTGCGCGCCGGACGGGGACGGCTATTTGCCTGCAAGCTTGCGCAAGGCGTCGTTGATTCGGTCCTGCCAGCCCGGCCCACCTTGCTGGAAGTATTCCAGCACGTCCTGATCGATCCTGAGCGTAACCTGTTCCTTCACGCTTGGAATCGCCGCCTTCTTCACCGGCGCCTCGACGCGCGGCGCAGTGACCGCCTTGAACGCCGCTTCAGCAGCGCTGCGGGCATCGGTTGTGGTTCTGGGTCGTCTCGGCGGTTGCGACATCCTTAGCTCCCTGCCTGCAATTCGCGGTGCCAAGCATATACCGGAGAAGCCTCCCTGCGATGGGCTGATGGGTTATCGTTTCCGCGGTTGTGCAAAGAAATCCACATGGCCGACACTCAGCGTCAGTTCGCCGGCCTCGACGGCCGCGCGGCGCCGGGCGAACCAGCCTGCCAGGGTCTCGCGCGAAAGATCGCCTGTTTCTCCCGCCGCGTGCAGCCAGCCGGTCAGGAGTTCGATCTGGAACTCGGCATCGATGGCCTTCGCAACCCAGTCGGATTCGCCCTGCACAATCGAATAGCCGAGGGCTCGAAAAATTTTCAGTGCTGACGCTGCCGCGCGCGGACCGAGCGCCGGGCCAAAGCCCTTGTTTCCGCGCTGATGCATGTTGACGGCGGCCACGATCGTCGCATCGACGGGATCGACGCTGCTGAATGTCGCACGGCCATCGTAGGTCAGCGCCATATACACCGGCAGCGAACGCGCGGCGGCCGCCGCCGCGAGGTTCGCAAGCCATGGCTCCGAGACGAGATCGAGCAGCGCGGACGCAGTGACCAGATCGACGCCGCCGTCGAGCAGCGGTCCAACATCGTCGTTGAGATCGAACTGCTGCGTTTCAACACTCACGGAAGCCGGTCGCTCAAAAGAAAACGCCTCGGCGAGCAGAACCTGATCGTTATCGACCAGCTTCCAGGCTTGCGGCTTCGGAAGCCGCGCGCTGAGTGCCCGCACGGTCGAACCGGTGCCGCTGCCGAGATCGACGATGGAGAGCCCCTGCCTGCCCTGAAAGGCCGCAGCAACCGCGTCGAGCACTTGCGCATTCCGCGCCCGCAGATCGTGCGGTTCGCGCAAAGCCAGCCATTCGGCCGAGAAACCGCTCATATCAAACTCTCCAGCACCTGCGCGAACTGCGCCGCCGACTGCCGCCATTCAGGAAGACGGATCGACGCTTTTTGCGCGGCCTCGCCCATCCTGACGCGCGCATCCGCATCCCCGATCACACGCCGCAACGCGTCCCGTAACGCCCTCGCATCGCCCGGCGCAACAAGCAGGCCTGCATCCCCCGGCACGATGTCACCCGCCGCTCCGACCGCGGTCGCAACGATCGGCAAGCCGTACGCAATCGCTTCGCCGAACACCATGCCATAGCCTTCAAACAGCGACGCGAGCACGAAGACATCGGCGTTGGTGTAGAGCTCAGTCAATCGGGCCTCCGTCACGGCGCCCGCGATGGCAACGCGATCCTGCAGGTGAAATCGCTCGATATCGTTCTCAAGCCGCGCAAAGGCTGCCTGGCTGCGAGACGCCCCCGCGATGGTGAGTTGCCACGGCAACGCCTTCAGGCTGGCCAGCACCTCGATCAGGATATCGTAACCCTTGCGCTGTGTGATCGATCCGACCGCCAGCAGATTGACGGCAGCGGACGTGACCTGCGATCGTCGCGCACCAACGGCAACACGATCGACGCCCGGGCGAATGACGGCGATGCGTTCGGACGACACGGTGTATTCGCCGGCAAGTATCTCGGCCGTCGGCCGGCTGGTCACGATCACGGACCGCGCACAACCGAGTGCCGCGCGTTCGCTGTCGCGCAGCGCTTTCACCATACCGGCGTCGATGCCGGTTTCCAGGGCAAGCGGGTGATGCACCAGCGCGACCAGCGGATTGCGCGCACGCAGCAGCTCAGCTTCCTTCGCCATCACACCGAAGGCGAGGCCATCGATGACGATCGGACATCCTTCCGGCGTCGCCAGAAGTTTTGCCATTGCTGCTTCGCGTGCCGCCCGGTCGGGATTTGGGAATGCGCCGCCAAGATCGATCACGTCGATCTGCCAGTCGCACGCGCGCAACCCGGCAATGATGCGCTTGTCGTAGGCGTAACCGCCGGTCGGCGTCTCGAGATCACCTGGAACCGCGAACGCCGCGCGCTTCACGTGAGCTGCGCCTCGTACCACGCGCGCGCCACATGCGACTCCGAGATCGTCACGCGGATTGCTTTCAGTTCGCCGGCATTGCGGCCGAGCTTGCCGCCCTTCGCAGCATCCGCGAGACGGTCGAAGATGTGTCTGGTCAGGAACTCGGTGGTGGTGTTGAAGCCCTTGAATTCCGGCACGTCATCGAGATTGCAATAATTCAACGGCTTCAGAATGTCCTTCAATATATCAAGCGCGAGGCCGATATCGACGACGATGCCGTTCTCATCCAGCGTATCGGCGATGAAGGCCGCATCGATGACGAACGTCGCGCCATGCAGCGCCTGCGCCGGGCCGAAAACCTTTCCACGAAACGAATGAGCGATCATGATGTGATCGCGAACCTCGATTGCAAACAAGAGAGCCTCTCTGACAGTTAACTCTGGTAGTTGACGATCTGGCAGAGCACGCCGCTGCCGGCTTGAAGAATTCGCGGCAACTGCGCGGGCAGGTCGTCAAACGCGACGGCCGGCGCGAGCAGCGCATCGAGATTTGGATCGGCCAGCAGCGCCAGCGCTGCGGCCAGGCGCCTTGCATGCGTCCAGCGCGGACGCCGCGACGGCGATACCTGTCCGACCTGGCTCGAGATCAGCTTCAGCCGCCGGCTGTGAAACGCGCCGCCGAGCGAGAGCCCGACAGTGCCCGCGCCGTACCAGCTCATCTCGACAATCGTGGCCTCATTGCCGGCAAGATCGATCGCGGTTGCGAGTCCCTGCGCGTTGCCGCTGGTGTGAAACACCACATCGCAATCGCGCGGCGCGTTCCGCGGCGCTGCAAATTCGACGCCCAATGCCCTTGCGATGGCGGCTCGCGACGGATCGATGTCGATCAGCGTCACCTCGGCGCCCGCGAGCCTGCCGCAGAGATAGCCGACGAGCACACCGACCACACCCGCGCCGACGATCGCGATGCGATCAGCAGGCCCCGCCGCGCGTCCCAGACCGCGTTCAGCGCAGTCTCCATGTTGGCCGCGAGCACCGCGCGCTGCGGCGGCACGCCCTCGGGCAACGGCAGCGCCGCGTCCGACCGCGATGTTGAACTTGCATTGATGCGGGTGCAGCGCGAACACCGTTTTGCCCGCAAGCTCGCCGGGCCCTGCTTCGACACGGCCGACCGATGCGTAGCCATATTTGACCGGGAACGGAAACGCCCCGGCCATCGCCGGCGCGCGCATCCGTTCATATTCGCTCTCGGGCACGCGCCCTGCCTGGATCAGCGCCTCGGTGCCCCGGCTGATCGCGCTGTGCAGCGCGCGGATACGCATTTCGCCGGGCGCAGGCGGCGGCAACGCCTCCTCGCGGATCTCGGCGCGACCGGGCCCCACATACCAGAGACTGCGCGCGATATCTTTGACCTGATCTTTGTCTTGACTACTCAATACACGCTCTTCCCGGATTGGACTTCAGGCAGACTGCCCGTTATACCTGACGCAACTCTCTACCCTCAGCGGACCTGACAAGCGTGCTCGAACGTTCACATGCGGATATAGCAACAACCGGCCATGTCCGGGAAGACATTGCCGGGCGGCGGGCGTTGTTTGGGACCCTCGTCGGCGCGACCATAGCCGCCATGCTCTGGCTGACCGCCGGGCCCTGTCGCCGGGCGGGTTCGGATTCGTCGATGTGTTGCTGTTTGTGTGCTTTGCGCTGACGCTGCCCTGGATGGCGGTCGGCTTCTGGAATGCGGCGCTGGGCTTCCTGATCGTTCGCTTTGCGGCCGATCCGCTGGGAACGACCATTCCCTGTGCGGCGCATGTCCGCGACGACGCACCGATCGCCTCCTCCACGGCGATCCTGCTCTGCATCCGCAATGAGAGCCCGCCGCGCATCGTGCGCAACCTGCATGCGATGATGTCCGGCCTTGTCGCGACCGGCAACGGAAGCAGCTTTCATGTTTATGTGCTGAGCGACACCAGCGATCCACACCTCGCCGCAGCCGAAGACCGGGAGTTTTCCGCGCTGGCGGCGCAGTGGCAGGGCCGGCTGCCGCTGACCTATCGCCGGCGGGAGATCAACACCGGCTACAAGGCCGGGAACATCGGCGATTTCTGCACGCGATGGGGCAGCGATCACGAATTCGCGCTGGTGCTCGATGCCGACAGTTTCATGTCGGCGGATGCGATTTTGCGTCTCGTCCGCATTGCGCAAGGCGATCCGCGGCTCGGCATCCTGCAAAGCCTGGTCGTCGGCCTGCCCTCCACCAGCGCCTTCACGCGCATCTTCCAGTTCGGCATGCGGCTCGGCATGCGCTCATACACGCTCGGCAGCGCATGGTGGCAGGGTGATTGCGGTCCCTATTGGGGACACAACGCGCTGCTTCGGCTGAAGCCGTTTACGCAGCACGCGCAGCTTCCGCTGCCGAAGGACGCCGACGACCACATCCTCAGCCACGACCAGATCGAGGCCGTGCTGATGCGGCGCGGCGGCTATCATGTCCGGGTCGTGCCGGAAGAACACGAGAGCTGGGAGGAGAACCCTCCGAACCTGATCGAATTCATCCGCCGCGATCTGCGCTGGTGCCGCGGCAATCTGCAGTACTGGCGCTTCCTCACGATGCCGGGACTGACGTTCGTCAGCCGTTGCCAGTTGCTGTTCGCAATCCTGATGTTTCTCGGCTCGCCCGGCTGGATCGGCATGCTGACCGTCGGCACGCTGGGGCTCGCGTTCACCGACACGCCTGCCGACTTCATTCGCGCCGACGCAGGACTGGCCGTTTTCATTGCCGTCCTCACCATGTGGTTCGCGCCAAAGATCGCAACCGTCGCCGACATCCTGACCCGTGCGCAGGCACGCAATGTGTTCGGCGGCACCCTGCGATTCATGGCGAGCGTCGCGGCCGAGACGATCTTCTTCATCCTGCTGTCATCGATCATGTGGTTCGGCCATGCGCTTTTGATCGCCAGCCTGCCGTTCGGACGTCCGATCGAATGGGCCGGACAGGTGCGCGACGACCATTCGGTCTCGATTGCCCAGGCCATCGGCGCATTCTGGCCGCACACGCTGCTGGGCCTGAGCGCACTTGCGCTATTGGCTGCGACCCATCCCGCGGCGATCCCGTTTGCCATGTTTCTGGCCGGCGGTCTCGCCCTGTCGATCCCGCTCGCGGTGATCACCGCGCTGCCGGCCACCGGCCGATTGCTGACCCGATGGGGGATTGGCCGCCTGCCGGAGGAGACCGCGCCGCCCGCCGCTTTGCAGGCCCTCGCCTTGCCCGCGATCGAAGCCGCGCAAGCTTCCGCCCGGTCATGATTGAGGCTTATCGAACCGCGCGCGGCGTCCTGCGTTCGATGCGCATCTATTACAGCGGCCGTGCGCACGGCATGGCGCTCGACCGGATGTATGGCGCATTCATCCAGCCCGGCGATCTGGCTTTCGATATCGGCGCCCATGTCGGCGACCGCGTCGCATCCTTTCGCCGTCTCGGCGCCCGCGTCGTCGCACTCGAACCGCAGCCGGCGCTGGCGCGCTCGCTTCGCGTTCTGTTCGCCTTCGATGCAAAAGTCGTCATCGAGAAAGCCGCCATCGCCCGCACGCCCGGCACCGTCGAGTTGATGATCAATGTCGACAACCCGACGGTCTCCACGGCCTCAAAGGATTTCGTCCGCGCCGCCGAACGGGCAATCGGCTGGCGCGAGCAGCGCTGGACCAGATCGATCCGTGTAGACGCGACCACGCTCGATGCGCTGATCGCCCGGCACGGCACGCCGGCCTTCATCAAGATCGATGTCGAAGGTTTTGAGGCCGAAGCGCTGGCCGGCCTCTCGCAGCCGGTTGCGGCGCTTTCGTTCGAATTCACGACAATCCAGCGCGACGTCGCGCTCGCCGCCGTCGCGCGCTGCGAGGCGCTCGGCTATACCCGCTTCAACGCCGCGCTCGGTGAGAGCCAGGCGCTTGAGCATCGTGAATGGATCGCGGCGGCCGCCCTCAGGCAATGGCTCGACGCTCTGCCACACGAAGCCAACTCAGGAGACATTTATGCGCGTCTCACCTGAGCCGGGGACGAATACGACGCGATCGGCGCCGCTGCACTTTCTATTGATACTGGCGGGCTTCATGCTGACCGTCCATGTCTTTGCTCCGGGCATCATGAACTACGATGCGCGATACGTGTACCAGGACGGCCTGAAGGGGTTTTACGGCGACTGGCAGTCACCGGTGATGACCTGGCTCTGGAAGACGATAGATCCGCTCTCACCGGGATCGGGCAGCATGTTCATCCTGATCACCACACTCTATTGGTGGGGTATCGCGATGCTGTCGAGCGCCTTGTGGCGCCGATCGCTGGTGCTCGGCATTGCGCTCCCGCTGGTCGCGCTGACGCCGCCGCTGCTGGCCTTCGTCGGCATCATCTGGCGCGACGTGCTGATGGCTGTGTGCTGGCTGTTCGCCGCCGCCTGGGTATTTGAAGCCGGCGACCGCACCAAACGCCCCGTCATCGTGCAAGTCATCGGCCTCAGCCTGATCATCCTGGGCGTCTTGCTCCGGCCGAATGCGCTGGCGGCGGCGCCCGTGCTGATCACCTACGTCCTTTGGCCGCAACAATTCTCATGGAAGCGAACGGCGTTGCTGTTCGTTCCGATCATGATCGCGCTCTACGCGATCATGCAGCTTGCTTACTACGGCGTGCTCAATGCAACGCGACAACACCCGTTGCATTCCATTGCCGTGTTCGACCTCGGCGGCATCACGCATTTCACCGGCGAGAACCAGTTTCCGGTGACCTGGTCCGCCAGTGAGGCGCAAGCGCTACGCGGCTCCTGCTACGACGCGTCCTACTGGAATGTCTACTGGAACGGCGACTGCAAGTTCGTGATGGCGAAACTTGAAGCCGAACCGAAGGTTTTCGGCACCCCGGCGCTGTCGCGCGCCTGGGCGGATGCGATCATCAAGCACCCCCTCGCCTATCTTCAGCACCGCCTGTCATTCTTTCGGGCCTTCCTGTTCGATTCCCACCTGACCATGTGGACCGCGGATATCGAGAACCCGCCGAAGACCGTCTTCGAGGATCGCCCGGCCTTCATGACGTTCAAGACAATCCACGACGCACTGCAACCAACACCGCTGTTTCGCATGGGCACATGGTTCATCGCCTGCCTGGCTCTCTGCGCGCTGGCGTGGCGGCGCCGGCTGACGCCGGATGGGGCCTTCGTGCTCGCCATCTGCGGCTCAGCGGCCCTGTATGTGCTGAGCTACCTGCCGCTCGGAGTCGCGTCCGAATTCCGCTACGTCTACTGGGCCGTGCTGGCGAGCGCTGCCGGCCTCATGGTCGTGCTGATCCCTGTCGCTCACGCCTTCAGACGGCGAGAGCCGGCCGGCTTGCTAGGCGATTGAGTGCGCCGCTGCTAGACTTGCCTCATGACCGACACCGCAGCGACCATACCGCCCGGCAAGATTACGGCACTGCTGCACGGAGCATTCGGCGTGCGCCAGCTGCGGCTGACCACCGGCATCGTGCTGTTCGCCTTCCTCATCAGCCATTTCCTCAACCACGCGCTCGGCAACATCTCGCTCGACGCGATGGAGGATGCGCTCAACACCCACCACAATTTCTGGCAGGGCCAGCCGGTCAAGACGATCTTCTACCTGTCCGCGCTGGTGCATACCGCGCTCGGCATCTGGATGCTCTACGAGCGCCGCCAGTTTCGCTACGGCGCAACCGAGGCCACGCAGCTTGTGCTGGGCCTGAGCATCCCCGCGCTGATCATCGCCCACGTTGCCGATGCACGCCTCGCCTACGACCTGTTCGGCAACGAGAAATACTACGCACAGCTGTTCGCATTTTACACCACGTCACGCTCTTACATGATCCCGGTGCAGTACCTGGTGCTCGTCGTCTCGTGGGCGCATGGCTGCATCGGCCTGTATTTCTGGTTTCGCCTGCGGCCCTGGTTCAAGCCGATTGCACCCGTGCTGCTCGCGCTCGCAGTGCTGTTGCCGGCCGCGGCAGCACTCGGGCTGTATCAGGGCGCCAAGACCATCAGGCAGCTTTACCAGTCGCCGGAATGGCGCGCGCAGAACCTCTCGGTCAAGCATATCGGCACGCGCGAGGATCGCGCAGCGCTCGACCGGATCACGGAAGGATTCCTGATCGGCTATGCCGGCCTGCTGGCGCTGGTGATGGCCGCGCGCGGCGTACGTTCCTTGCGCGAGCGCCACGCCGGGTTGATCCGGTTCTCCTATGGCGAGGGCAAGAGCGTGCGGGTGCCGAGAGATCTCACCGTGCTGGAAGCGAGCCTGCTGCACAACGTGCCGCATGCCAGCGTCTGCGGCGGGCGGGCCCGCTGTTCGACCTGCCGCATCCGCATCGTCGGCGACTGCAGCATGCTGCCCGAGCCGTCGCGGCGTGAAGCCTTCGTGCTGGAGCGTGTCGGCGCGGGTGACGACCCCGCCGTGCGCCTCGCCTGTCAATTGCGGCCGCAGCGCGATCTTTCGTTCTTCCGGATTTTCCCGCCGCAGACTTCGGTCTCGCTGATGCGCGCCGGTATCCCTGCCCGCAACGGCCAGGAGCGCTATCTGGTCAGCATGTTCGTCGACATGCGCGGCTCCACCAAGCTTGCGGAAACACGGCTGCCGTTCGACACGGTGTTCATCATCAACCGTTTCCTTGCCGCGGTCTCGCAGGCGGTGATTGCGAGCGGCGGCGAACCGAACCAGTTCGTCGGCGACGGCCAGCTTGCGCTGTTCGGATTGAAGGCCGATCCCGCCACTGCATGCCGGCAGGCGATCATCGCCGCCGGGCGCATCGCACAAAACATCGCCGAGCTGAACGAGTTCCTGCGCGGCGATCTGAAGGAGCCCTTGCGCTTTGGCGTCGGCATCCACGGCGGCGAGGTCATCATCGGCGATATCGGCTCGCCGGGACACATTGTGTTCACGGCACTTGGCGACCCGGTCAACGTCACCGCGCGACTGCAGGACATGACCAAGGCGCACAATTGCGAGGTCATCCTGTCGGACGAGGTGCGCCTTACAGCCGGCCTGCCGGACGACTGCCTTCCGGCGGTGGAAGTGCCGATCCGCGGCCGCAACGAAGCGATGGTCATTCGCACCGTAACGGATGCAGCAACGCTGCTGACGATTGTCGATGGCGCGAAGGCGGATGCGGCCTAACCGTCATTGCGAGCGATAGTCGTTCGAAGAACGGCGTCGCTTCGCTCGCCGATGCGTTCAGAACTGCTCGCTCCGGCAAAGCAATCCAGCTTGGTCAACTCAGACTGGATTGCTTCGTGGCTTCGCTCCTCGCAATGACGATTTACCGCATCGTCGGGATGGTGAACTCCGCGCCGTCCTTGGTGCCGGAGGGCCAGCGCGAGGTGACGGTCTTGGTCTTGGTGTAGAAGCGGATCGAGTCCGGACCGTGCTGGTTGAGGTCGCCGAAGCCTGACGCCTTCCAGCCGCCGAAGGTGTGATAGGCGAGCGGCACGGGGATCGCGAAGTTCACGCCGACCATGCCGACCTGCACGCGGTTGGTGAAGTCGCGCGCGGTGTCGCCGTCGCGGGTGAAGATCGACACGCCGTTGCCGTACTCGTGCTCGGACGGCAGCCGCACCGCTTCCTCATAGTTCTTCGCGCGCACAACGCTCAGCACGGGGCCGAAGATCTCTTCCTTGTAGATGCGCATGTCCGGCTTGACGTCGTCGAACAGCGAGCCGCCGATGAAGAAGCCCTTCTCGTAGCCCTGCATCCTGAAGCCGCGGCCGTCGACCTTCAGCTTCGCGCCTTCCTTGAGGCCGATGTCGATATAGCTCTTCACCCGCTCGATCGCATCGCGCGTGACCATCGGGCCGTAGTCGGCCTGCGCGTCGCTCGACAGACCAACCTTCAGTCCCTCCACGCGCGGGATCAGCTTCGCGACCAGCTTGTCGGCCGTCGCCTGCCCCACGGGGACCGCGACCGAGATCGCCATGCAGCGTTCGCCCGCCGAGCCGTAGCCCGCACCGACCAGCGCATCGACGGCCTGATCCATGTCGGCGTCCGGCATGATGATCATGTGGTTTTTTGCGCCGCCAAAGCATTGCACGCGTTTGCCATGTGCGCAGCCAGTCGCATAAATGTAGGACGCGATCGCGGTCGAGCCGACGAAACCGATCGCCTTCACGCGGGCGTCCGTCAGCAGCGTGTCGACTGCCTCCTTGTCGCCGTTGACGACATTGAGGATGCCCGGCGGCAGGCCCGCCTCCAGCATCAGTTCGGCCAGCCGCATCGGCACCGACGGATCGCGCTCCGACGGCTTCAGGATGAAGGCATTGCCGCAGGCGATCGCGGGGGCAAACTTCCACATCGGGATCATCGCCGGAAAATTGAACGGCGTGATGCCGGCGACCACACCGAGCGGCTGCCGCATCGAATAGAGGTCGATCGCGGGACCCGCGCCGTCGGTATATTCGCCCTTCAGGAGATGCGGAATGCCGCAGGCGAATTCGACAACCTCGACGCCGCGCTGGATATCGCCCTTGGCGTCCGGGATCGTCTTGCCGTGCTCCGACGACAGCAGCGCCGCCAGCAAGTCGTTCTCCTTGGCGATGAGTTCGAGAAACTTGAACATGACGCGCGCCCGGCGCTGTGGATTGGTCGCGGCCCATTCCGGCTGGGCGGCTGCCGCATTGGCGATCGCCCCTTCGACGTCGCTGCGCGAGGCCAGCGCCACTTTTGCACGGACTTCGCCGGTATCAGGATTGAACACATCCGCGGTCCGACCCGAACCCTTGACCTGCTTGCCGCCGATGAAATGACCGATCTCACGCATGATTTCCACCCGAATGCTCTTGAAGACAGATAGCGCCTTTCGCGCGCCCAATGTCGCATGGCCGACCCTGGCCCGCAAATCCAATATGCCAATCGGCAAAAGGTCGGTTACTCTGACGCAATAATAAAACAGGGAAGGAAACCAGCGACATGAAAGCGTCGATCTTCTGCCTGCCCAGTGTCGGCTCGCGCGCCGAGATCGAGGCCGGCATGGCGGCAATGCGGCCCGAGCTTTACCAGAAGATGCTGAAGGAGCTGACGGAACTGGTGAAGCTCGCCGACGATCTCGGCTACGATTCCGTGAGCTTCACCGAGCATCACTTTCACATCGAGGGTTTCGAGCTCTCCAACAATCCCGTGCTGCTCGATCTCTACTTTGCGATGCAGACGAAACGGATTCGCGTCGGCCAGCTCGGCATCGTGCTGCCCGCGGCAAACCCGATCCGCGTCGCCGAAGACATCGCCATGCTGGACCACATGACGGGCGGGCGCGCCTGCGCGGGATTTGCGCGCGGCTACCAGCGGCGCTGGGTCGACGTCATGGCGCAGCAGACGCACGGCGTCTCCGGCACACTGCCGCATCAGCATGACGAGATCGACAAGGTGAACCGCGAGGCGTTCGAGGAGAACTGGCAGATCATCAAGAAATGCTGGACTGAGGAAATGCTGACCTTCGACGGCAAGTTC
This sequence comes from uncultured Alphaproteobacteria bacterium, assembly GCA_963774995.1. Lineage (GTDB taxonomy): Bacteria > Pseudomonadota > Alphaproteobacteria > Rhizobiales > Xanthobacteraceae > P52-10. The sequence continues at coordinate 57,088 of CAVZHJ010000026.1, read as the reverse complement.
TGGAAGGTGCCGGCTGGAGAAACGCCATGGGATCTGGAAACGACGAAGCTTTACGGCAAAGGTGTCGAGAACGGCATGCTGAAGGCCGTCGGCGTCGTGCCCAAACCATTGCAGAAGCCCTATCCGCCGGTGTTCCTCCCGTTCGCCTCATCGCCGAACAGCATCCGCTGGGCGGCGACGGAAGGCGTCACTGCCATCCTGCCGCCCATGCACGCGGCTTACGAAAATCCGCTGTACGATCTCTACGCCGAGGTCTCCGGCAGACCGCGCGGACAGGGCACCGGGTTGTTGCGCGACGTGATCATCTGCGACACCGACGAAGAGGCGATGAAGCTCTGGGAAGATTCCGGCCGCTTCTCCGGCCGCGCCTGGTTCGAGCCATTCGGCTTCCGCCGCGGCTCGATGGATCCCGTCACCAAAAAATACTCGACCGCACAGGAATCGATTGAACTCGGTCACGCGCTGGTCGGTACGGTCGACACAGTGACGCGCGCGCTCGAAGCCAATTTCAAGCGCCAGCCCGTCGACTGGCTGTTCTGCTACACCTACAATGCGCTGGTGCCGCACGCGACGCTGATGAAATCCACCGAGGCGTTCTGGACCAAGGTGATGCCGAGATTTGCTTGAGGTCGCGGTCGTGATCAAGGTCAGCGCGCTGTTCAATGGCCGCCTGCAAAGGGATTTGCAGGCATTCCAGCCGACGCACGTGATCTCCCTGCTCGACCCCACGCTCGCAGCGGATGCAATCCCGACGTTCGGCGGTGAAACCGTGTTCATCCAGCGCAGCTTCTTCGACGTCGAAACGCCACAGAGCGGCGCGCCGAATGAAGCCGTGGTGAGCGAACTGATCGGCTTCATCGGCGATTGGGTCGATCGCAAACGCCGCGACGAAGCGGCACGGCTGCTGGTGCACTGTCATGCCGGCGCAAGCCGCAGCACGGCCATAGCTTTTGTGGCGCTGGCGATGCAACGCGACCATGGACAGGAACGCGATGCCTTCACCGAACTGCTGCGCATCACCAACAAGCCGTGGCCCAACATCAACGTCGTGAGGCTTGCGGATTCCGTGCTCGCGCGGCAGGGCCGCCTGCTCGCGCCGCTGCAGACCTATCGGTCGGCTTTTCCACGCAGGATTGATGCCTATCGCCGCCTCAACCGCCGGCGCGGGCTTGTGTAAGTGTGAGGGCGCTCAGGACTCCTGGCGAACGGCCTTGAGATCGGCAAGCCACCGCTCTGAGTCCGACAATGGCGCAAGCGGCACAATCGATGGCGCGGCTTCCCCCTGTTCGCTCGATGCCGCCTTTGCCCGGCCTTCGTACTCTTCGGCAAGCTGGCGGAACAACTCGCGAGCCCGGGGGGTTTTGGCGAGTTCGGCAAGCCGGTGACTGGCTTCGGCCTTGGAGCGGGCGTCGGTGGGATCGGTCATGCAGCCAAAGATGACCGCGCTTCGTTAATCCGGCGCTAACACCGCGGGGTCGCCGCGTTGTTCGGAGCGAACGATTGCGCTAATCTGCCGCAAAATTTCCGTCAGGCCGTATTCGTTCCGACCGCCGTTCAGGCCGCCGCCCGCATTCGAGACATCCGATGAGCTACATCATCGTATTGACCGCGATGACACTGGGCGTCGCGGGCGTGATTTTCACCCGCCGCAACCAGTTCAATCTGCTGCGGCCGGTCTCGCAGATTCTGATCTGGCTGATCGTTATCGTCGGCATCGCCGGCGTGGTTGACCTCGCCTACAAGGACGACACCATCCGCAAGGCCGAACGGCGCGTGCAGCTGGGCGAGGCCAGGCTGCAAAGCCTCGCGCTGAAGGCGTTCGATCTCTCCAGACCACCTGCCGCCGCGAAGTTCGTCATCGACGTCGAGGACAACGGCGAGCCGCTCAAGATCGCCAATTTCTCCGGCCCTTTCCCGAGCTACGGCCGCAAGGGACGACTGGGAAAGGTCAGTGTCGTTCTGCCGAACGTCGTCGCGGTGCATGCCGACATATTCGTTGAGGCCGACGACAGCGTGCGTTTCACGCAAACCGATGCGGAAGGCCGCGCGCTGCGCGAAGGCGAGGCTGGCCCGTGGTTCCGGCCGACGCCGGCACTGCCGTTCGCCTATGGATCCGCCTTGAAGCCGCAAGTGCCGCTCGCGCGAATCCTGTCGGCGCTCAAGGCCAACGGCCAGAATCCGCTCGGGGCGATGGAATTCGACGTCCCGAACAATCCGCAGACGCGGACGTTCGTGTCGGTGAACCTCGAGCGGATCTACGTGTCCTTCAAATTCCACGCCCGGCAGGAAACACCGTACGAGCCTTGCGCTGCCCTCATCACGGTCCCGATGCGGTTCGAGCTCGATCCGCCCCGAAGCGAGACCCGCATCCACGTCACGCTGCGCGTCATCGAGCGCGAGATGCTTTCGGTGGAGTGCGAGAAGCTGCCGTTCTAGACTGGTGACGGCGGATTATCGCGCCCGTCGCTTCTTTGGCCTGACGCCTTTCGCCTTGGTCTTCGCTGCCGCCTTGCGCAACGGCTTGATGCCCAACAGGCGCTCGGCGTTGCCGCCCGCGACCTTGGTCATGTCCTTCGCGCTCACGCCCTTCACGCGGCTGAGGAAGCCCACCGGGTCCGGCTCGGCCATATCGAACGGATAGTCCGTCCCCAGCATGACGCGGTCGGCGCCCCAGGTTTCGATCAGGTGTTTGAGTTCCTGTTCGGAGAATACGACCGTGTCGAAGCAAAGCTTCTTCAGATAGTGCGACGGCGGCTTCTTGATATGGACCCGGCTGTCCGGACGGTGCGCGAAGGCGTGATCGAAGCGGCCCCAATAGGCCGGGACGTAGCCGCCGCCATGGGCGATGCAGACCTTCAGCTTCGGAAACTTCTCCAGATAGCCGTCAAAAATCAATTGGCCGACGGCCAACGCGGATTCCAGCGGGTGACCGATGGTATTCGGAAAGTAGTGATCGCTCATCCGCCCGACGAGACTGGTGCCGAACGGGTGCATGAAGATCAGAACGCCGAGTTCTTCCACCCGCGCGAAGAACCTCTCAAGACCCGCACGCGTGAGATCGACGCCCTTGACGTTGGTGCAGAGCTCGACGCCCCGGAAGCCCAGCTCATGCACGGTGCGGTCAAGTTCGGCGATCGCCATGCCGCAATCCTGCAGCGGCACCGTGCCCATGCCCATCAACCGGTCGGGGTGTTTCGCGACAAGACCTGCGATGTGATCATTGACGAGTTTCGCGCTGTCGCGCGCCACGTCACGCGGCGCGGCATAGACGAAGTGGCCGGGCGACGGAGAGATCACCTGAATATCGATACCGAGCCGATCCATATCGGCGAGACGCGTCTCCACGTCCGTCAATCGCGGAAAATCGATCCTGCCTCTCTCCTGCGCAATACTCTTGGTCAGATCGTTGACGTGGCTGTTGGCGTTGGTGTCCACGCCGCCGCCGGGCACGCCGGTCGCCTTGAGCACCAATGCATTCGCTTCCGGCACCATGCAGTGACAATGAATGTCGATGGTGCGCCACTTCTTGTCGATCCGGCGATTGATCGTCCGTGCAGCGCCCCGCTCGGCGGCGGGACTGCAAACCGCGCATTGATACAGCATGGCGCCTTCCATTCCTCCGAGCCCGGATCAATGCCCTATTCCGCAGCGCGCGCCCGGCCGCTCTCGGGCGAAATCCACTCGTCCGTTGTCCAGCCGTTTTCATCGTAGTCGGCCATGCATTGATCGACGAGATCGGTCATTTTCTGCATTTGCCCGGAGCGCTGCGACGAGACCAGCGCCTGAAGACGGATCTCTTCGTGGTTGCCGGCGTAGTTGCGCTCATACAGTTCGTGGCGTCCTCCGAACTCGGTGCCGATGGCATCCCACAGAAGTTTCATCACCTTGATCCGCTCGCGGTGACCGATTCCGTTCGCGCCGCGGACGAAGCGCGCCAGATACGGTTCGATCTGCGGATTGCCGAAGTCGCGCGCCGACGACGGCAGATAGATCAGCGCCGACGCCACGATCTTCTCGATGATTTCCTTGATCCGGCCGTAGGCCTCGCCGCCGAACAGGCGGTAGGCAAGTCCCGCTTCCAGCTTCGGCAGCATCGCACCGTCGACCCACTGCTTTGGATCGTTGGCCATCGCGTCCGCCAGCGACCAGAACAGGTTGCGCCAGCCGACGATCTCGCCAAGCAGCGCCTGATTGCCGCGGAACACGTCGCCGCCGGTCGTATGCAACGCCTTTGCGACGAGGCCGGTGATGAAGTCCAGCTTTACGGCGTAGCGGATGCAGCCCTGAAAGCAAAAGCCTTCGAGGAAGCCGGAGCGCGGATAAAACATCTTGATGCGCTCGACGTCGCGATGTACCAGCACGTCCTCCCACGGCACCAGCACGTTATCGAGCACGAAGATAGCATCGTTCTCGTCGAAGCGGCTGGAGAGCGGATAGTCGAACGGCGTGCCGACGGTGCTTGCGATCTCCTCATAGGAGTTGCGGCAGAACAGTTTTACGCCCGGCGCATCCATCGGCAGCATGAACATCACCGCCAGATCGGTGTCGTCGGTGGCGGTCGCTGCGTTCTGGCCGAGAAAATTGTAGTGCGTCAGCGCAGCGGAAGTCGCGACCACCTTCGCGCCCGAGACGATGATGCCCGCATCGGTTTCCTTCTGGATCGTGACATACACATCCTTGACCTGATCGGTCGGCAGCGAGCGGTCCACCGGCGGGTTGACGATCGCGTGGTTCATGAACAGCACCGGCTCCTGCGCCCGCTTGTGCCAGGCCCGCGCGTTGTCGGCGAACTTGCCGTAGAACTCCGCGTTGACGCCGAGCGTGTTCATCAGCGACGCCTTGTAGTCAGGCGTGCGCCCCATCCAGCCATAGGACTTGCGCGCCCAGGCCTCGATCGCCGCCTTTTGCGCGCGCAGATCCTCGCGCGAGCGCGCCGCCTTGAAGAAGCGATGGGTGTAGCCGCCGCTGCCGGTATCGGTCGGCGCGGTCAGAACGTCTTTGGTCTTCGGATCGTGCAACGCATCGTAAAGCCTGGCGATCGAGCGCGCGGAATTACGGAAGGCCGGATGCGTCGTGACATCCTTGACCCGCTCCCCGTTGATGTAGACCTCCCGGCCCTGCCGCAGGCTTTCAAGGAACTCCGCTCCGGTGAACGGACGAGCCTTGTCCGCGCGAATGTCCTCTGGCCGCATGCGAACCTCCCTCTCCCCGCGCCTCACGCGCGTAAGCTTCGAACGATATCACACCCGCACTGCAGGCTCGGCCCGCGGTGGTTTCCAGTTACCTGACGGATGCCCCAGAGCCGACAGTGAGACGGTCGGAGGCACTGCAGCACGCTGAATTCGGCCCGGAATGGTGGGGTCGCCCGTTTGCGATGCACAATGAACTCTGAATAGTCATGGATTGTTTGCACTCTAGTCACTCAACTGTGACTGATATTCTGGACAACGCATACGTTCTCCATAGATACTAATCGGGAGAAGGGCTGCTGAGACGGCCCGCGACTGAGGAACAACATGAAGCGCAGAAAGCTGCTACTTTCGTTGTTGGGTGCTGCCGTCGTCACGGTCGTTGGCGGCTACCTTTACTTCATCAAATTCGATATCCGGCGCGAACACCTCGCCCTGCACGACGCCTCGCGCGGCCGCGATGTCCCGGTCGAACTCGCGATCAGCCGGCGCGCGGAACTCAAGGCGAAGTTCGGCTTCAAGCCGCGCGTTGCAATCGTCAATCACGGCAATACGGTCAGGAACACCGAGTACGCCTTCTTCGGCGACGTGCTCGCGACGCAAGGGTATCTGGTCGCCAGCATCCAGCACGACCTGCCCGGTGATCCGCCGCTGTCGATGCAGGGCTTCCCGTTCCTCGGACGGCTCCCGTCGTATCAGCGCGCCGAGAAAAATATTCTGTTCGCCATCGACGAAATCAAGAAGGTCTACCCGGATCCTGATTTCAAGGTGGTGACGCTGTTCGGTCACTCGCAGGGCGGCGACATCGCGATGTACTTCGCCGGCCATAACCCGGATCTGGTGAGCAAGGTCGTCACGCTCGACAATATCCGGGTGCCGATCCTGATGTCGGGCAAGTCGCGCATCCTGTCGCTCCGCTCCAGTAACTTCAAGCCGGACCCAGGCGTCGTGCCGTCCGACGAATTGTGCGAGGACGCCGGCATCGACCTGGTGAAGACGGATTTCCAGCACGACCACTTCAGCGATCGCGGCCCGGACACCGTCAAGGAGAAGGTCAGGGAGGTGCTGGCGCGGTTCCTGTCCGAGGACAAGCCGCCGAAGAAGCCAAGCCTGTTGAGGAAGCCCGCCGAGCAGATCTCGGTGAACTACACTCCTCCGCCGACCAAGTAGACCTGAAGGGCGCTTCGCCTTCGCAGCAGAATTCGAACGCCGCCCCCTCCGGGCGGCGTTTTCGTTCGCAGAGGAGTGCGCCTGCTCCTCCCCGCAAAGCGGTGGGCAGTTCAAGACTCTCCGCCCAGCCACTTCAGCATCGCGGCATTGATTTCGCGCGGGTAGGTGTGGCTGAGGTCGTCGATTTCGCGATAGGTGACGCGCGCACCGCCGGCGGACAGCGCTTGCTCCGCCTGGCGGGCGAGTTGTACCGGAAACATCCAGTCGAGCTTGCCGTGCACGACATGAATCGGCAGACCGTTGAGCCGCTCGCCGTCGGCAGCTTCGACCAGGAAGGGATGAAACGCGGCGGAGACCGGGGCGAGGTGCGTAAAGGGCGAGCCTGACTTGAGCCCGCTGACGTAGGAAAACGTGCCACCGTCACTCATGCCGGTCAGCAGCAGGCTGTTCGCATCGACATTCCAGCGGCCGCGCACCGCATCGAGAATGCGCGTGAGGTTCGGCGTGTCGGTATCGTCGCCCATCAGCGCCCAGGTGCCACCGGTCGCGGTCGGTGACACGAGAATCGCGCCATAGCTGCGGGCGTCGCGCAGCCAGCTCCAGAGAAATCCGCGGCCGTTGCCGCTGCCGCCATGCAGCGCCATCACCAGCGGCCATGCACGATCCGCCGTGTAATACTCCGGCACATACATCGAGAAGCCGCCACGGCTGCCGGGTTCGTTGTCGACATGCATGACACCGGTGTCCGCGCCGGCCGCCACGCCGTCGAGGCGAGCCTGCAGATCCGCGTCATCGCGCACGGCGGGATCAAGAAAGAACTGACTTACCGGCGGCAGGTTCGTGGCAAGCGGATAGAGCGCCTCCTGTGCCCGCGGCGCGTGGCGCAGCGCGCGAAACGCGGCGCGCAGGCCGTCCGGCTGCTCGCTCACGGCGCGCAAGCCATCGAACGCGGCAAGCGCGGCTTCGCTTGCCGCGTCCAGCGGCATGCGGACATGATTGAGTTTGTCCGGCCAGTCGCCAAGCCGCGACAGCACCTCGCGCAACGCGGCGTCCGGGTGACCTGCGGCCTCCAGCACGGCCTCGTAATCCGGCGGATTGAGATAGCGCGCGACAAAGGCCAGCGCATCGATCGACTGCAACAGCGGCGGCAAGAGTGCTACGATATCGTCAACGGCAGCGTCAGACATGAGACGTCATACTCCAAATACGTCGCGCCATTTCTCGATCAGCTCCGGCAGTTTTTCACTCAGTTCCTCGGGACTCTTGTTCAGACCCTTCAAGGTCCCGAGCTTGGCAATCCCGGGTTTTGGCTCCACGTCGCCGCGCACGGGAACGTTGTGCTCGCCCGCTGCGATCTCGACCACCTCACGACTCAAGAGGAATTCCACGAACAGCTTCGCGGCGTTCGGATGCGGGCTGGTCGAGAGAATGCCGGATGGACCGAAGCCGAGGATGGTGCCGTCCTTCGGATACACCGTCGTCAGCGGCCGTCCCGCGGCGGCAAGGTTGACCGTCAGGCTGCCGGGACCGATGCCGATCTTGCGCTCGCCGCTCGCCATCACATTGACGGTGTCGATGATCGAGCGCGTCACCAGCGGCGCGTTGGCCTTCAGCTTCTCGAAGAAGCTCCAGCCGTAGAGCTTTTCCATCGTCACGGCCCAGCCGCCGCCCGAACCGCTGAAGCCCGGATGGCAGACGGCGACCTGGTTCTTCCACTTCGGGTCGATCAGGTCGGTCCAGTTGGTCGGCGCATCGGCCGCCTTAACGATCTCGTTGTTGTAGGCCATCACCGTCGTGTTGGCGTCGGTGATGGTGAATTCATGGTCCGGGTCGTAGTCGCGCGCAGCCGGCAGACAGTGCACCTGATTTCGCGGCTCGAACCGCATCAATTGCTTCGCCTTCTTCAGGGTGACGTACTGACCAAGCTCGCTCGACGAATAGACGTCGCAGACCGCGACCTTCGCCTTGAATTCCTGGGTGAGGCGCTGGAACAGCACCTGCCCGGTCGAGCGCACGACGTTGCACCTCACGCCGGGATACGTCTTCATGAAGAGGTTGCCGACCCGCTCGGCGGTCTCGGTCCGCCAATGGGTGAGATACCAGGAGATTTCCGCCTTCCTTCTTCGCCTTCTCATGCAGATCGGTGAGGTAGGCATCCTGTGCGTGGCTTGCCGTGACGACGAATGGCGAGGCGATGACGACGGAGACGCCTGCGCCGACAAACTGTCTTCGGTCGATCATCGCGGCCTCCCAAATTGTTGTTGTTGGGGCCAATTCTAGCCGATGGCCGCAGCCCGCGAACAGGACTAACTGCATCAAACGCGGACGACCGCTCCTGGCTCGCCATGTCCGGCCATAACCGTTCGAAGAACGGCGTCGCTTCGCTCGCCTGCTGCTCACCTGGCCGACATCGCTTGCTGGATCGGGAAGCATCAATGTCGGCGTCATGCGGACGCCGAATCTCATGCGCCGCTTTCATCCAGTCTGTGCCTGAGCTTTGTTGCATGGCGGCCGAACAACGATTAATGCTGCGGATGTCAGCCCGCAATTAAATCCTTGCTCATCGTCATTGAATTCATCGGTCCACTCCGCTGTTCTTAGACGTGTTGCAGCGCTCGCTTTTGTTGTTTTTCACTCTAGACTAGCGTCTTTCCGATTTTGTCTGAATTTGGGATTCCCAAATCAGGTTGGCTCTGATTCGATTTTGGTGCTGGGACGGGAGGCAAGCATGGGTGGCGGGAGCATACTCACTGGATCTGCGTGAGCGTGTTGTTGGATTGATAGCGAGTGGCGAGACCTGCCGAGCGGTGGCGGAACTATATGACGTCAGCGTTGCGAGTGTCGTGAAGTGGTCGCAGCGGGCGCGGGCGACAGGCAGTGCGGCGGCCAAGCCGATGGGCGGCCGGCGGCCTTACCTGCTGGAGGGCGAGCGCGACTGGCTGCTGGCTCGGCTGGCCGAGAGACCTGATCTGACCCTGCACGCACTGTTGGCGGAGCTTGGCGAACGCGGTGTCGTGGTGTCTTGCGACACGCTCTGGCGGTTCCTCAAGCGTCAGGGCATCAGCTTCAAAAAAAACCGTGTTCGCGACCGAGCAGGATCGTCCAGATATCGCGCGCCGCCGCGCCTGGTGGAGACGGCACCAATCGAAAATCGATCCTGCCCGTCTCGTCTTCATTGATGAGACCTGGGCAAAGACCAACATGACCCGTACCCATGGTTGGTGGCGACGGGGCGTCCCGCTTAAGGCTCAGGTCCCGCACGGCCACTGGCGGACGATGGCCTTCCTCGCGGCACTCCGGCACGATCGCATCACCGCGCCCTGCGTCATCGACGGGCCAATCAACGGCGAGAGCTTCCGCGCCTATGTCGAGCAGTTGCCGGTGCCAACGCTCCAACCCGGCGACATCGTCGTCATGGACAATCTCGGCTCCCACAAGGGGCCCGCTATCCGCAGGGCAATCCGAGCCGCAGGCGCACGGCTCGTCTTCCTTCCACCCTACAGCCCGGACCTCAATCCGATCGAGCAGGTCTTCGCAAAGCTCAAAATCCTGCTCCGCAAGGCGGAGGAACGCACCGTCGATGGCGTGTGGCGTCGCATTGGCAACCTTCTCCAACACTTCACACCCCAAGAATGCGCAAACTACCTACGCAACGCAGGATGTGCTTCCGCCTAAATCGGAAAGACTCTAGCCGGTCGCGTCCGGGACGATGTGGTCGCCGTGCGAAACCCATTTAGGTTAAGACGCATCAATTCGAATGAGCACTCGTTAACTGCGTGATTTGATGTCATTAAAGCGAGACTTCATTGAAGCAAGTTGTGTAAAAAATTTGAAGCAATTTGGAGAGAAGTTCCTGACGATGCCTTTACAGTTCACGGCGCAACGCGATGGCGCAATTTACCTTGAGGCACGGCAGCGCAAGCAGTCGCACACCTGCGATCAAGCGTGCCCGACATGATAAATCGAGCCGTCCAGTTCGCGGCATGGGCTAGCCTCGCTCTGGTGGCAATTGCCGCCCTGGCGCCAATCGAATTCAGGCCGACGAGTTCCCTGCCGCCGACCATCGAAAGGTTCGGCGCCTTTGCTGCCGTCGGGCTCGCATTTGCGATAGCCTATCCACGGCAGTTCTGGCTGGCCGCTCTGATTGTCATTGGCGCGGCAGTGGTGCTCGAGGTGTTGCAGGTTCTTGCACCGTCAAGGCATGGCCGTCCGGCCGATGCCCTGGTTAAAGTCGTTGGCGCAGCGACAGGTCTGATCCTCGGCTGGATTCTGCTGATCTGGCGGAGACGGCGCGAGCAATCTGCAGGGCGCACTTAGACCCAGGGCGGATGTCCGTTCACCGGCATAAATCGGACTTCCCGGATGCGCGCAATCAAAGTCCGGAAATGACCCAGGCTGTGTGAAAACCTATCGATGCTATGATTCTCTCTGTTGAATTGGCGGGGGAGGTGATGCGGGGTTTCGTTCAAGGGGCGGATCGCCAGCAGACGACGCTGTTGCCGGAATGCCTTGATGATTGGGTCGACGAGAGCAATCCTATTCGCGCGGTCGATGTGTTCGTCGATGCGCTGGAACTGCGCGACCTCGGGTTCGATGGCGTCGATCCGGCAGCGACCGGCCGGCCGGCGTACCATCCTTCGCCGATGCTCAAGCTCTACATTTACGGCTATCTCAACCGGGTCCAATCGAGCCGGCGGCTGGAGCGTGAGGCTGGCCGCAATCTCGAGGTGATGTGGCTGACCGGACGGCTCGCTCCGGATCACAAAACCATCGCCGACTTCCGCAAGGACAATGGCCCCGCGATCAAGAAGGTTTGCGCGCGATTCGTCGAGTTGTGCCGCGAGATGGGCCTGCTGGCGAAGGCCAGCGTTGCCATCGACGGCAGCAAGTTCAAGGCCGTGAACAGTCGCGACAACAACTTCACGCAGGGCAAGATCCAGCGCCGCCAGAAGCAGATCGAAGAGAGCGTGGCGCGCTACATGAGCCAACTCGACACCGCCGACCGCCAGACTGCCGCAGGAGAAGAGCCGTCGGAAACGGTGCTGCTGACCAAGACGCGGCTTAAGGAAAAGCTGGCGAAGCTCGAAGAAGAAGTGAAACGGCTGGCCGCGATTGAAAAGGCATTGCTCGCCTCGCCCGACAAGCAGATATCGCTGACCGATCCCGATTGCCGCTCGATGGCAACGAGCGGGCGCGGCTCAGGCATGGTCGCCTACAACGTGCAAAGTGCGGTCGACACCACGAACCATCTGATTGTCGCGCATGAGGTCACCAACGTCGGCACCGATAGATCGCAACTGGCGACGATGGCGCAGGCGGCGAAAGCCGCGCTGCGCAGCGATAACTTGGACGTCGTTGCGGATCGGGGCTACTTCAAAGGTGAGGAAATCCTGGCATGCGAACAGGCCGGCGTTGCGGTCACGCTGCCCAAGCCGCAAACCTCGGGCGCCAAGTCGGCAGGCCGCTTTGGGAAACCTGATTTTGTTTATTTGGCCAAGGACGATGTCTATCGCTGCCCGGCCGGCGAGAAGCTGGCGCACCACTTCACCGCTGATGAAGATGGCCAGAAAATGCGGATTTACTTGACGAAGGCGTGCCGCACATGCCCGCTCAAGGATCAGTGCACAACGGCCAACGAGCGCCGCATCAAACGCTGGGAACACGAACACGTCGTCGAAGCCGCGCAGACGCGGCTCGATCAGAACCCGCAAGCCATGCGTGTGCGCCGCGAAACCGTCGAGCATCCGTTCGCCACGCTGAAGATGCGGATGGGTGCGACGCACTTTCTGATGAAGCGGCTGCCGAATGTCGCGACCGAAATGGCGCTGAACGTGCTCAGCCTACAATCTCACGCGCGTGATGAACATCGTCGGCGTCAAGCCGTTGCTGGCGGCCATGCGGGCGTGAGGCGCGGGCCGTGGACTCAATGGCGACACCGACGGCCGCCCACGTTTGCAGAAGGTGCAGGGAGGTTACCTCGAGACGCAGAACAGCAAAATACTCGGAAATCGCCGCGTTGCTGTCAGTCACCGCTGGTCAAGAGCAGTTTCGGAATGCGGCACCTCGTTTTCACACAGCCTGCACCCAGAGCGGCTATGCGGCCAGTGCGCAGCGAGCCTCATCCCTGCGACCCGCGCTGTTGCTCCCGATTATTGTTTTGGCCCGCCGCGCCGACGTGCATTGCCGGCCTGGGGATCCAGGCTGGGCTGGAAGACCGGCCAGAAGCCGCCGCCGCGGCTGCCCCAGCCGTTGTCGGCCCAGGTCTCAACGGGGATAACGGGGGTCGGCTGGCGCGTGATGAAGCCGCCCTGGGCGTGATTGCTCAGCACCGCGACGAACTCGGTGCGATAGTTGGTCTCTTTGCTCAGCGGCTCGTCCGAGACGATGATCGAGGATCGCGGCAAAGCGGTCGGCGCGATGCGATCGAGCACATCCTGCGGAATGGTGATGCGGTCAAGCGCGCTCCTGGCGTCGTCTCCCTCGTCGATCGTCACCGCGCTCCAGCGCAGACCCGCGTCGTTGCGCGCCATTGCAGTGAACACATGCGTGCCGATCCGCTTGTCGGGATCGCGGATCTTGATCGGCACCTCGATGGTCGCATCGAACACCTCGCCGCCATCCGGCCACGGCTTGTGCGTCGCGCGCCGCACATAGAGCTTCTGCGTCGCGCGGCTGATGTAGACCTGGACCGGAACAAGCGCGAGCTTTGCATCGCTCGCGGCCCTGCCCGTACTGGCCTTCCTGGTCTCGGCCGCCTTGGCGGTGTCCTTTGCGCCGGCGATGGCGTCGAGCTTCGCCTTGGTGTCGGCCTTGGCGACGTCGAACTGCTTGCCCAAATCCGCGGCCTTGTCTGCGGCCTTCTGCTTCCGCTCCTCGGCCTGCGCCCTCGCCTGGTCCGTCTTTGCGGCGGCGAACGCCTTGTCGGCCGAGGCGAGTTCGGCGTCAGCGCGGGTCTTGAGCCCTTCCAGCTTGCGCAGCGAAGCGTTAAGCGATGCCGTCTCGCGCGGCGCTGTCGCGGCAGCTTTCTTCGCCGCGTCGGCGGCTTTGGCGGCCTCCGTCGCTTCGCGCGCGAGCGTCTCGACGCGCACCGGGGCCGCCGCTATGGCCTCCGGCTTCGGTGCGAACAGCGTCGCGTGGGAAAACTCGACCGGCGCCGCGTCGTTCGGCGCTATGATCACCCGCATCCCGAGCCGCGTCTTGTCGAACAGCTTTGCCGCAAAGCCAAAGGGCATCCGCACGCAGCCGTGCGAGGCCGCATAACCGGGCAGCGGCCCGCCGTGCAGCGCAATGCCATTCCAGGTGATGCGCTGCATGTGCGGCATGTGCGCATCGTCATACATGTTCGAGCGGTGATCCGCCTTCTTCTCGACGAGTGCGAAGACGCCGGCTGGCGTCTCGCGCCCCTTGGTGCCGGTCGACACCGGCGCGCGCAGGATCCAGCCGTCGGCATCGTATAAAGTGACCTGCTGGGTTTTGATCGAAACGATAGCCATGATCGGCTCGCCTGCGCTGCGCGGCGCCGTCGCCTCGCTGGTTGACGCGCGGCGCTCCTGCTTCGCTGCGGCGTGGGCGACCGGCGCCGCCAGTGCGGCCATCGCCGCGAGCACGACTGTCACATGAGGCCGCCAACGCCGCATCGCCACGGTGGATTGCGACGTCGTCAATCGATTTGTCATCCCATGCCTCGGTTGAAATGCCTGCCCATGCTTGCGTCCAACGGTGCCAGAATCGCGGTTCCGTTGCTACCGCGTGAGCACCTTCGTGCAAGCGTTGTTTCGCAATGCTGCGAATGCTGTTGAGCAGGCGCCCTTTTTGTTTTTTGGCGCCCGGGCAACGCGTTACATTCGGGCAACACTTTTTGCAATAATTGGTGACCAGAAGTTTCCGTCATTGCGCGTTCCCAGCCTTGATCCGAAATGAAAAATCAGCCGATCATGGCTGCCCGCGTAGCATGGCTCAGCTCGAGCCGTTGGAGCCGAACGGGATGATGAACCCGCGACAATTTCCCGCAATGGCGGCGGCGTTGTGCGTTCTCCTGGGCTTGGTCGTCGTCGTGCTTGCTGGCTTCGGTTCGGCCGGAATCGACACCGCGATGCCAGTCGAGGACCGCCGCGTCGCATCTGCGGGCGCCGACGCCGAGTTCGCGCGCGTAGCGCGGGCGATGGCCAATCTCGTTGTCGTCAACGCCGATGTGACCACGCTCCCCCCGCTGGTGATGGAGGCGGCCCGAGAGGCAACGGCGGAAGCGGACAAGCCCGCAGCGATCATTGTCGCCGCATTGCCCGAGCCGTCGCAGATGCCGCCGAGTGAATCCCGGCCCGTGCAGATGGCGACAGCAAACACGCCTGATCCCGCGCCAAGCGACGATCAGGCGGCGAGCTTCATCAAAATTCTCGACGAATGCTTCGTGCTGGACGTCTGCATCGATCACTACTTGTGGGCGCTCTATGAGCGGACGGCCAAGCAGGACACCAGCAAGGTGCATGAATGGAGGAAGGTGAGAGTCAAGAAGAAGAACAGGACTGTGACTGTCAGAAAACGCTTTACCAGGCTCGTCCCCGAGGACTTTACGTGGAAGGATCCGAAGGCCGCGGAAAAAACCGGCATGCCGATGATGGACTACGTGATCGGAGGCATGGATCGAGGCTTCAAGCTGAAGCTGTTTCACGCGCTGCGCGCGGCGGAGAAGGCGGAGCTTGCACCTGGCATCACCAGCGCCTTCCGCGACGATTACCGTCAATCGATCGCAAGCGGTCTCAAGGCTGCGGCCAACAGATCGTACCACGGCGGCAGCCTCCGCGGCGGCTACGGCCATGGGGTTGCGGCCGATGTGGTGAGCGTCAAAGGCGCGACGAAGGCGCAGCGATGGGTTTCCACTGAAATCCTGTGGAAATGGATCGATGCAAACGAGAACCAGTTTGGAGTAGGCCGACCGTATCTCAACAAGGATCCGCCGCATGTGGCGCCGATCGACGGCGAGGAATATGCCTCTCGCCGCGGGACGAAAACTCAGCACGCAGAAGCGGATGTCAAGAAGCCGACCCGGCTGGCCGCGCGGCACGATCATGACTTGGCGAAAGCGAAGAACCGCAAGATCGTTCGTGCAGGAAGCGCTGCCCGCACTGCGAAGCCGGGAACTCCTTCTGGCCGCCCGACCGTCGCCGCGCTCAAGCGCAATTAGATCGAGCGGAACAACTGCCAGGATGTCTGTTCCTGGCAGTTTCGGACACACCAAAGAGCGCCGCTGACACCCGCTTTCGAGGACAATGCGGACATCTCTACGTCTGCATGGGTACCAACGGATTTATGAGTACGCGCCCTGGTTCGACGACACTCTAATTCGATGACAGAATCGCCGTCAGCCTGGGCTGGATGCCGTTGCCGTCGATGACTTCCAGGCGTCTGCTGCGGGCGAGCGCGCGCAATTTTCGTCCGGACCAGAATTGTCCCGGCTTCAGCGTCCTGGGGCGCGAAACCTCAGTCGATGACGCGCTCGACGCCGACGTGGCGGCAGTCCATCTCGTAGTCGAGGCCGACCACGGGAGGGCGGCAGAAGTGCCAGCTGATGCCGTGTTCGGCGGCGCCGCGGGACACAATCTCATCGGCCAGGAACGAATGAACCGGATAGACCGTGTAGACCTGCGCCGCGCTCGCATCGACCCAGGAAAATCCGAGCAGGCCCATTCGCCGCTCCATTTCGCCAAGCACGGCGCGCGCCTTCTCGCGCATACCCTCCGCTGACGTGTCGCCCGGCCGCACGACGAACTTGCCGTAGCTGCCCTTGCCTTCGGGAGCTTCACCACTGCCCGAGACGACGAAGGTGGGCGCAGCGTCGGATGCCGCAACGGTAAACGAGAACGCGTGGAACGACGGCTCGGCCGGCTTGTTGATTTCCGGGCAGACATTGGAGCGGGCCACCGGATTGATCTTCGTTGACGGATCGTAGACGCGCCAGTCGGCCAGCGTGCCGACATAATGCTGATTGAATGCGATGAAGCCCGCTTCGCTGAACGGTTCCGGCGAGCGCAGCTCACAGGCGCAGAAGGATGTCATGGGCCGGCCGGCGTCGCCGATGATGGCCTCGATCCGGCGAAACCCCTGTGCCAAAGGCACAGCCCTGCGGAAGCGGACGCGCTCGATGCGAAAGCCCGGCTCCGCGGCCACGCCGCCGGAGTATTGAAACATCCCGGGGATATAGCGATAGCCACCCGGCGCAAACGTTTCGGTGCTCATTCTCAACCTTCCTGTGCGGCCGCATTTCACGCGCTGCGTCCGGTCCAGAGTGCACGCGCATCGCAGCGCCTGTCAAAGGAACGCGGCGGAGTTGGCAGCTGGAAATTGCGCCGCTGCCGGGTAAGCTGCCACACACTGTGAGATGACCTGAAGGGCTCGCGATGCACACATACCGCCTGCACTATTTCCCGGAGTCCGGGAACAGCTACAAGCTGGCGCTGATGCTGACCCTCTGCGGGCAGAACTTCGAGAAAGTATGGACCGACTTCGGCGGCGGCGTCACGCGCTCCGCTGAGTGGCGGGCGGCGGTCAACGAAATGGGGGAAATCCCCGTGCTTGAAGAGTCCGGACAACGCCTGACCCAGACAGCACCGATCCTGCTGCGGCTGGCGAAGCGGTATGGAAAATTTCAGGGCGAAGACGAGATGGAGCGCTTCGAGGTCCTGCGCTGGCTGTTCTGGGACAATCACAAGCTCACATCCTACATGGCGACGTACCGGTTCTTGCGCGCCTTCGCGCCCTCGCCCGATCAACATGTGCTTGATTACCTGCGCAAGCGCCTCGACGAGTTTCTCCGGATCACGGAACAGCATCTCGGCGATCGCCCGTTTGTCGCCGGCCGACGGCCGACGATCGCGGATCTCTCGATGATCGGTTATCTGTTCTTCCCGAAGGACGAGAGCGGCTACGATTTCGCGGCGAGCCACCCGGCGATCCGTGCGTGGCTGGATCGCGTCGCGGCGCTGCCGGGATGGCAGGCGCCGTATGATCTGCTCCCTGGAAAGCGCCTGCAACGCCATGCATGACGGAGACCGGCATGAAACCTCATGTAATCTGCCACATGCTGTCGAGCGTGGACGGCCGTATTCTGAGCCGACGTTGGCGACCGAAAGGAATTGGCGTCGCCGGACTGTTCGAGCGGCTGCATGACGAAATCGGCTGTGACGCCTGGATCGTCGGGCGAGTCACCGGGCAGGAATTCGCCAAAGGCACGAGCTATCCCGCAGGCACCACGACCGCGCCCGGGCGCGAAAGCCATTTCGTCCGAAGAGACGCCCCGGCGTACGGAGTCGTACTGGACGCCGCGGGCAAGATCGTCTGGGGCCGCGCGGACATCGGCGGCGATCCGATCGTCACGGTCCTGACGCAGCAGGTTTCAGACGCGCATCTGGCGGGACTGCGCGACGACGGGGTGTCCTACCTTTTTGCAGGGAGCGACGAGCTCGACCTTGCCGGCCTGCTGGAGACCCTGAACCACGAACTCGGCGTCAAACGCGTTCTGCTCGAAGGCGGTGGCGTCGCCAACGGCGCGTTCCTCCGCGCGGGCCTCGTCGATGAAGTGAGCCTGGTGATCTGCCCCGCGATCGACGGGGCAAAAGGCGCGCCGAGCATGTTCGACTCGACGGATGCGGATGCAAATCGCGAGGCGCCCTTGACCTCGATGCGACTGGACTGTTCGACGGTGCTCGACGGCGGGTTCGTCTGGCTTCGGTACAGCCTGCGGTAACTGCCTTTGCGATACGATCGACTCCGGCCGTCAATCCGGCAGCCCGGCCCTTCGCAAGCTATCCATTCGCCACGGCCTTCGGGGCGCGACAACGAGGAGCCGGTGAGCATTTCTCGACGCCGACCACGATCGATCCGCATCGACGCGATGGGCGCGCGACAGCGTGCTGCTCGCGCGAATCAAGGGCCGTTGGCGGAAATGCGGAAAGCGTGCCGGTGAAAGAGCAGAACGAGTATCGTGACTCGGCGTGCCGTGCCTGAATGCGCCGCTGAAGTTCCGCGCGATCCTGTCTTGCTCGCAGCCTTTCCCCCGTTGTGGTAAAGTTGCCGGGCTTGCGACATTCGCCCAGGAGGACGGCATGAACGGAGTGCTCGACGACTACCTGGTGGATCCCCGGATATCGCTCCTGGACAAGACACGGATGCAGGCTCAGGTTCTGGTGCCGGTGCTGCGCGCGTTGCGGGCCGAGCTGGGAACGGACAAGGCCGACACCATCGTCAAGCAGGCTTTGCGCGACTGGTCGAAGCAGCTGTTTGCCGCAATCGGCGACAGCATCGAGGGCAGTCCGCGGCGCAAGTGGGCGACCATGCAAAGCGCCTTGAACGACGTCTCCGCGCCGGAAGTCGAGGCCGAGATTCTGCGCCAGGACAAAGAGACGCTGGACATCGACGTGACGCATTGCCGCTTCGCCGAATTTTTCCGTGCGCTGGGCGAACCCGAGCTCGGCGCGCTGCTGATATGTGCGACAGATCTCGACATTGTGTCTGCCAGCGGAGGCGAGGTCAGCCTCGAGCGCGCTCAGACCCTCATGTCGGGCGCACGCAGTTGCACCTTCCGCTACAAATTCGCGCCGCGCGAATGACTGCCTGCTAACGGTCGCCGTTGTCGTCGTAAATAAAAAACGTACCTGAACTTTGCGCAGCCCAATCTGTGATCCAGCGCACTGACACGCGACGTCACCGCTCGTCACGATTGCCTGACGCAGGATCAGCGCGCCGTCACGCGCTTGCGGGGAGTTCGGTCATGAAAGCGCTTGCAGCATTTGCCGTGGCCTTCGTCTTCACTATCACTGCCGCCGTCGACGCACGCTGCGAGCCGGTCGCCCCGCCGGATCATCCATCTCTGCTCGAAGAGAGTACGTTTCTCGACATTCGCAGCCCTGCCGGCAACTACCGGCTGGAGGCATTGATCGTGCGTCCCGCCGCCGCCAAGGGACGGCTTCCGGTCGCACTGCTCACCCACGGAAAGCCGCGGCTGCAATCCGACCTCGTCAAGATACGCGCCGCGTTGATGTCGCGGGAGGCGCGCGACCTGGCCTATCGCGGCTATCTCGCGGTGGCCGTGGTGCGGCGGGGTTACGGGATGTCGGGCGGAACGCCGGGCCAGCCAACCAACGCGCCCTATGCCAAATGCAACGATGCCGATCTGCGCCGCTATTTCGCAGTGGAATCCGACGATCTCGAGGGCGCACTGCGTGTGGTCGCCGCACGAAGCGACGCGGATGCCTCAAGAGTGATCGCGATCGGCGGTTCGGTGGGCGGCGGCGCCGCGCTCGCGCTTGCGGCACGCAATCCGCCGGGCCTGAAAGCGGTGGTGAATCTCGCCGGCGCCATGCGGCTCACAAACGCGCAAGGCGAACTCGTCTGTCCGCAGGACCTGCCGATTGCAGCGCTCGCTTCCTTTGGCAGCCAGACAAAGACGCCGACGCTGTGGGTCTACTCGGAGAATGACAGCAACTTCGGGCCCGATGCCGCGCGCAAGGCGCACGCCGCTTACGTCGCGCAAGGCGGCGTCGCCACCTTGAAGATTGCCCCGTCGCTGCACCCGGCCGACGGGCACAATATCTTCGAGCTCCCGGCCGGGCGACAGCATTGGCTCGCGGCGCTCGACCCGTTCCTGCGCGCGCAAAATCTGCCGACCTGGAGTGCGCAGCAGGTCGACGCGGTGATGCAACGATACAATATCGCGCCGAACCGCCGGCCATGGCTCGAAGGATACTTCTCGCTCTACACGCCGAAAGTGCTGGTCCGCTCACCGAGCGGTGTCCTGAACTATAGTGCGGACACGCGCGGGCTCGAGCCCGCGCTGAAACCTGCCCTGGAAGGTTGCGAGAAGGCGGCGAAGGCGCCCTGCGGCGCGATCATGAAGAATTTCGAGATCGTGACGACCGCGAACTGAGTGTCCACCTGATCGACATGTTTTACCCTTGAGGGGGTGAGATGCTGTATAAACAACTCAGAATCCGGAACGCAGGTGAAGAAGAATGAGCAAAGGCAAGAGATCGGCGATCCAGCAACTGGCGGACGAAGCGGCACGCAAGGCGTTCAACCCTGTTGCCGCACGGCAAACGCTTGCCGAGCACAACAGCACGCCCGAGTTCGAGGAAAACCACCAGCGCCTGAAAGCCGAGCGCCTGGCGCGGGAAGCCGCCGCCAGGCAAAAATGAGCGGCGCGGCTGCGCGGCCGTCCGGATTTGACGCTAGCTAGTTCGACAAGGGCCCAACGCCGACGAACCGGCGAGTGCGTTGCTAAGGCACCACCGTCACCGCGCAACGCGCGTGATCAACGACGGACTTGGAAACACTGCCAAGCAGTAGCTGCGAGAGACCACCCAAACCGCGCCTTCCAATGACGATCATATCGACCGACTCGCTTTCGGCAGTGCCGATGATCGCGGCGGCCGGATCGCCGTGGCCCGTCAGTAAGCGAATATCGGTGGCGCCTGCACGCCTCGCGCGCTCCGCCGCGCCTTCAAGGATTTCCTCGATAAGCGCATGTCGGGCCGCGCCGAGGTCACCCTCGGTGTGGGCAAGACGACGCAACTCGGCTGCCGGCAGGCCCCTTGAGATCGTCAAGATCACGAGTTTGCATTTGCAGCCTCCCGCCACGGTCGCAGCGACGGTCTCCGCTCGAGCGGCGCTCGTCGAGCCATCCGTTGCCACCAGTATGCCTCTGCTCAAAGATACATGCATATCCAGTCTCCGGACATTCAAGGACCCGGCGCCACCCCCGCGACCCGCATCGATAGTTGCGGCAGTTACAAGGTCAATGGGAGCGAGACTGCCTATGATCAGTTGCCAACAAACATGACAGTCGGCTTGCCGCTGAGGGATGTCCATGCCCGGGCCACGCAGGACGCCGTCATTCAACGATCGCGCGCGAAAAACTCAAGCCATTCCGCCCCTGTTACCCGGGCATTATCCCAACAGATTTTTGAAGGTGCCGTTGGCTGGCAAAATGCCATGTCTGTGCAGGACTTATCGGGACGGATTGAGACTTTGATATCATGGGGTATTGTAAGCCGTGCGTCGCAAGTGGTCCCGGTTCGTTCTGGGGCGTCTTGCGATTTGGTGTCCGGTGTCCCCGGAAATGCGAATTCTCGTTGAGCGATGCATACTGCAAGACTGTCGTGCCGCCCGCGGAGGGTCGCAAGGACATCGTTGACGCGCGATGTGTTGGGCTCGTCCTGCGCGTCACTCGTTCCGGCGCAAAGTCCTGGGCATTTCGGTTTCGCGATCTGGTGTCCCGCCGATCGAGCCGGGCAACGCTCGGTGTTTATCCTGATATCGGCTTGGCAAAGGCCCGAGAGCTAGCCGACGACATGCGAAGAAGCGTGGCGGCTGGCGTCAATCCGGTTGAGCAGAAGCGGCGTGCTCGCAACGATAGCGACAAGCGAACGTTTCAGGCGCTGGCTGATCGCTACCTGATTGAGCACGCCCGCCGGCACAAGCGCGAGCGCTCCGCCGATGAAGACGAGCAGATCTTAAGAAGCACGTCCTGCCGAAATGGGCGAAGCGCGACTATCGAGCCATCCGCCGCGCCGACGCGATCGAACTGATCGAGGGCATTGTTTCAGAAGGCAAGCACACAGCAGCCAACCGCGTGCACGCATTGGTGTCAAAAATATTCTCGTTCGCGGTTGACGCCGACGAGTTGGACGCAAACCCCCTCAGCCGCCTGCGCAAGCGAGGGAAAGAAAACGTCGGCCGCCGCGTTTTGAGTGGCGCCGAGGCCTCGATGTTTTGGCATGGCATCATTTGTAAGCCGGTCTCAAAGCGGATCGGGTTAGCGTTGCGCCTGGCACTCTTAAGACCGGCGCACGTGCGAACGAAATTGCGGGCATCGCCCTTTCTGAGCTGCACGACTTGGGCGGATCACGCCCGCACTGGATTGCCCCGGCGAGCGGACCAAGAACAAGCGCAATCACCTTGTGCCACTGTCGCCACTGGCGCTGAAAACCGTCAAGTTAGCGCGGCAGGAAAACGGCGCCGCCGCAGGATTTCTGTTCATGTCGCGGCACAAGGGCAAAGGACGCGTTACCGCTCATGCCCTGACTGTTGCCATGCGCCGGTTTTGTGAGGCCTGCACGGCCGAAATGCGGGAAAATCCCTTCGCGAAGACCCGCCCTCGCCCCATGATTTGCGCCGCACCTTCGCAACTCAGCTCGCATCGCTGGGCGTCCCGAAGGAAGACCGCGACGCCTGCCTGAACCATACGCCCGGCGATGTTGGTTCGAAACATTATGACCTTTACGAGCGCGCGGATGAAAAGCGCGCGGCACTGAACAAATTCGCCCGGTGGCTTGAAGGAACGATAGCCGCCAAGGGCAAATGAAAGGCGTGGCTAGGCTGATCCCCGAAAACCCGATCCGCGTCGGGCCGCCACGTCTTCCTTTTCGCGGGTGTCTGCGGAGGCACACAATGCCAAGAGCCCTAAGAAAAAAGCCAGCGCTTCTTTGGCGCGATCCGGCTACGCTGTCCGGCCAGAATGAAGAGCTCGAAATTGTGCGCATCCTTGGCGGCATTGAGTTGCAGGAGGGTTGGGAACGGTCAGAGGCTATATCGTTCCTCAAGCTGACACTTGAGCGCGCATGAAGGAGCCAATGCGCCGGCAGGATCAACGCGCAAACTCCGATCATGATTACTGGTCAGAAATTCAAACGGCGGCGAGGCGCGCAGAAGCGGGATTGCGCGGCCTGATCGATCTCATGAGGCCGGATGGGCTGCGCTACTATGTTCAGACCGATGGCTATGCCAGTTTCCATGCGCGCTTTTACTTTCGCAAGTCGAACGGAAACCAGATGGATGGGCAGCGGGCAAAAGCCGAGCTGCAATATTTAAAACAGGCTCTCGCAACCATCTCGACTATTCGAGCCACCGCCACCAATTTTGACAAAGGGCGTAAGAAGACCAAAGGGCAGCAGAGGCCAAGCATGACAAGCATGGCTTCGTGTACCGGCTTTACCAAGGCGTGGATTTATCTGACGGGAAACCTTCCTTGGCAGGGGCAAGGAACGCAATCCGTTCTTGAACAAGTTTGTTGAGGCAGCAGCGGCCGATGCCGGTGTTTCAGGCCACGAGTTTTATCACGCCATGCGCTCTGCCATCGAGCACTTGGAGCACTTGGGATCAACTGGAGCGTTTCGGCGCTGGCCGCGCTCCTGCAGGCGAAAAAACTTTCAGACAATCTCCGGCATTCGTGAGTTCGGCCCCGATTGGGCAAGGCCCCCGAACCGAGCCTCGTAAAGCGAGTGTGCAAAAGGGCCTTTTTGGGCCTCAGGTTCCGTCATCCCAGAGAGCTGTTTCGCTGGCGCATGTTCTTGGCGTCCTCGCAAGTCCCCGCGAGGCTTTCGAGGATACAGGACGCCGCATAGATGGATAAGCCGAACACCCCCCCCCCCGCCTACCGCAATCGCCTACTCGCCCGCAGGCGCAGCCGCCGTCACGGGCCGCAGCCGCTCGCGCATCTTCAAAGCCATCAAAGACAAGGAGCTGACCGCCCGCAAGGACGGTAAGGCAACCTTGCTTGAGGCCGACGAACTCCGCCGCTGGGTGCGCACTTTTCCCACCATCGGCCGTCAGATCGCCGCCTAACGCCCTCCCCACAACAAAACAGACGCGCTTCCGGCCAAGGAAAATGCGCGCCTGTTTCAGAGAAGGAATTTCAACTTGAAGCCCCAACTGTATAGCAACTCCCCGTCCATCGTGTCACGCCGTTAACGTTCTAGGTCTTCCACTTTTCGATTGGAAACCGACACCTCACAGCGGCCGCCCAGTAACCCGGGCCGGCATGTTTCTCGTTCGCCGGCACCATATCCACCGTCGATCGCCGACGCCGTCGCAGGCCTTGCTGGGCTTGGGGAGGCTCGCTGATGGGATATCCAAATACCCCAGGGTGGAAAGCCCTCGGCCCAAGCGCAATTGCTGCGAAGGCTATCTCGCCGCACGCCAAAACGTTGCGCGAGCGCGTCCATAAGTTTCTCCTCAATCACCCACCCGTCGGCGTTCAGCGCAGACGAGATTGCCAACGCGCTGGGCGAAACTCCATTTTCGATATCCGTCCTCGCGTATCCGAACTTCATAAGTTCGAGCTGATCGAGCAAGCAGAAGTTAGGACGAAGAATGCTTCCGGGATGACGGCGACGTGCTGGCGGTCTGTGACGGCAACCCTGGTGGGTATCACCAACGCGGCTGAAGCGGAGGCGCCGCGATGACACCCGGCATTCAGAACTTCAATATTCCGGCACATCACCTGAGACGTGGGCCATCAACAACGGCTCCGCACATCTCAAGCCGCTCATGATGGCGGTTCGCGATTGCGGTGTTGGTCTTGCGCTAGTCCCACAGGGTGCCGGTCGTTTCGCTGTCGCCGACAACCGACCGACGGTGCTTTTCGTCGGTGACGACATGCACGCTGCAATGGGACCGAGCGGGTTTCATAGGAAATCCTTGAAGCACTTTGTTCGGCGCTGCCGCTGCGCGGTCATAGTGTCCAGCGCTCCGATGGTGGAGCCCTACGCCGCGGCTGCAGCAAGCGCGACCATGGGCATGGACGTCATCCTCGTGGAAACCCGCCTGGAGCACTAAGAGAACTGGCGCGGTTTTATCGAAGCCGAATGCCCGGGCATCTCCATGCTCATCTCAACCGTACAGCCCGAGGGGGGCGTTCACTAATGGGCGCTATTGCAAACGCGATGCGACAGACCGAGCACGTGGACTTCAAGGCCGTCGGCGCCGCCGCAAGGCAGAACATCGACGCGATTGTTAAGCGGTACCTGCCGGACGCTCGCCGATCGGGAAGTGAATGGGAATGCCTGAACCCGACCCGGGGCGACAATCATATCGGATCGTTCAAAATTAGTTCGGCGAAGGGCATCTTCGTCAGCGACTTCGCCACCGGACAGAAAGGCGACGCGATCGACCTCGTCGCGCTGGTGACCGGCAAAAGCAAACTGGACGCCGCGCGCGAGTTGGCCGACTTCCTGAAAGTCCCACCGGTCGAAAACTCAACCTCGCTGACAGGTAACGTCAAGGAAGCCCCAGCAAGGCGCGGTAGCGCCGTCGCAACGGTGGCTGAAAGCCAGACTACGCCGATCTCCTTCCCTACCCGCACGCCGCCCAATGACGAGAACAAGCCGCGGTTCGTTTCGGCTGGCGATGAAGGCCCCAAGGTAAGGACGGACGAAAAGCGTCGCCACGTCTTCCGGCAGGGCGGTGTACCTGTTCGCATCAAAATCATGCGGCGAGAGGAAGACACTAAGCCGTTCAACGTATATCGCGTGGCAACGGCCGATGGTGTGACGGGATGGCAATACGCAATGCCGGCGGATTTCCGTTCGGTACCTTATCTTACGGCCGACACAACGCCGTTCGCCCGACTGATGGTCTTGCTATTTTGGCCGGAGGGCGAAAAGGACGTTGATACAGTGTCCAAGCTTGGCGAGGCCGCATTCTGTTTCGGCGGCACTGGCGACGGGTTGCCGAGCGGTTGCGAGCAATACGTTGCCGGTCGCGACCTTGTAATTCTCGCCACAACTACGAGGCCGGTCGCAAGCATGCCGAGCAAAAGGCTCACCTCGCCGCGCATGCTAGCGGCACGCGTCCGCGTCGTCCACTTCCCCGAGCTTAGCAACAAGCAGGACGTGTCGGACTGGTTCCTGCTCGGCCACGTTCGGGCCGATCTACTCGCTCGCGTGGAAGCGACCGCCGACTGGACGGCGGCGAAGGCGCCGCCGGATGAGCAACCAAAGCCCCAGGACGACGAACAAGCGACTTAATACCCCGGCAAAACATCGCAGGAAGAAACTGCAGACGAAACTTTCCGCGACGAAGGCAAGGACGGTCCCGCGCCCGGGCCGAAGCGCTCTGCCCTTCCACCCGGCTTTTCGTTCAGCGACCGCGGACTGATGTTCAGCGATCAGGACGACCTCGATAAGCCTGCAATGCTGATCGCCGGAACGTTCGATATCGAAGCCGAGACGCGGGACGCTGATGGGTCCAGCTGGGGCGTGCTGCTTCGCTGGCAGGATCATGATGGCCGCGAGCATCGGCAAGCACTACCCCGGGCGTCGTTAGCCGGCGACGGCTCGGAAGCGCGCCGCCTGCTGATGGATGGCGGCTTCTCATGTTGCGCCCAGCTGAAAGGCGCGCGGTCTGTTCAATTCGTTCCTGTTGCAGGTTAAGTCACCGAACCGGGCGCGGGCAACCAATCGCGTCGGATGGCACGGCAATGCCTTTGTGCTGCCGGATGACTGTTTCGGCGACAAGCGCGACGCGCTGTTACTGCAAACGGCAACTGCCCACGAGCACGCATTCCGCCAGAGCAGGCACGCTCGCGAGTTGGCAAGAGAATGTTGCACGGTATGCGGTGGACAATAGCCGGCTGGTCCTCGCTTTGTCTGCCGCGTTTGCCGGTCCGCTAGTTGGTCCATGTTCGGCAGAGGGTGGCGGCATTCATTTCCGCGGCGCGTCATCAACCGGCAAGAGCACGGCATTGCATGTCGCCGGCAGCGTGTGGGGCGGTGGCGACGCCACGGGTTATGTCCGCTCTTGGCGGGCGACGGCGAACGGCCTGGAAGGCGTTGCTCTGAGCCATTGCGACACGCTGTTGTGCCTGGATGAAATGTCGCAACCGCCGCACGGGATGCCGGCGAGGTCGCGTATATGCTCGCCAACGGCTCCGGTAAGTCCCGCAGTTCGCGTGATGGCTCGGCCCGACGTGCCGCGATGTGGCGCGTCTTGTTCTTGTCGTCCCGGCGAAATCTCGCTCGCCAGCAAGAGTTGCCAGAGGGCGATGGTGGGGCCGGAAGCTGGCAGCCGGATAACAAGTTTGCACGGTCGATCTACTGTCGGCAGATGCAGGCGCCGGCACTGGGCTTGTTCGAAGAACTTGCACGGCTTCAAATCAGCGGATGCCTTCGCGCGACATCTCCGCGCGGCGACGGCGCAACACTACGGCGTGGCCTCGCGTGAATACGTGGCGGCCATCGTTTCGGACATTGAGGAAGTCAGGCAGAGCGCCACAACTTTGATGCAGATGTTCTGTGAAACCTACGTTCCTGCGGGAGCTGATGGCCAAATCGATCGCGTAGCACAACGGTTCGCGCTGGTCGCCTGTGGTGGCGAGATTGCAGCACAGTGCGGCATCGTCCCGTGGAAGCGGGGAGATGCGTTGGCCGCCGCTGGCCAGTGCTTGGATGCCTGGCTGAACTCCCGAGGCGGGATCGATGCCGCGGAAGTTCAGGACGGCATCGAACAGGTTCGCGCGTTCTTGCTGGCACATGGAATGGCCCGGTTCATGCCTGCTTGGGACGATGATGCAGATGGGAGAACCCCGATCCGCGACCTTGCAGGGTTCCGACAAAAGACCGGCGACGGTTGGGACTTCTACATCACGACCGATGCGTGGAGGAAAATTCTCGCCGGCCTCGATCCGCGGCATGACGGCCGCGGCGCTACGTCAGCGCGGCATGATCGAAGGGGAAGGTACGCACCACTCGAAGAAAGTGCGTATCCCAAACCACAGTCGGCTTCGTCGCTGTATCACGTACTCTCGACGGCCTTGGAGGATGCAAATGAAGCATGACTGGAAAGGCTTCACCGAAGATATTGCAGGCTTGCTCAAGACAACTGGGGCCAGTGGGGCCACTGGGGCCACTGAAGATAAGTCGTTGAGTTTACGCGATTTTGCTGGCCCCACTCGCCGCGCGAGCCCGGCCCCACTCGAAAGCGACTGGGGCCACCTCTCCGCACTGACTGGGGGCCAGCCATCACTCTGAAAATATTGACGTTTCTGCCGCTGGCCCCACTGGCCCCAGTGGCCCCACTCATTTCTTAGGGGCCAATGATGCGCACGGCGACCGCGAACTAGCCCCGCGCCCAACGCATATCCCGGACGGTTGGCGCGAGGGCTATCGGATAGTGACTGAGGCCGAGCCTCATGCAGATTTCAGCCCCTCTGCATGGTCCGACCTTCTCGCTGACGGCGCGGCTTTCTTAAAAACGTGGGGCAACCAAGACGATGCAACTCGGTTGGCGCGACGTGGACGTGTTCGGCGTCCACCCCGTCAAGCCCGGGGCGCGCGTCGGTTGCTGGGGGCTCGTATTGACGATTCAGGGTGGCAACGTCATCGCCATCACGGACAAGTCGGCGACGATCCGCAGACGCTCAGGCGCAATTCTAATTTGGCGGCGGTTCGACGTGGAGCAAGTGCCGCTTTGGCAATTAGTGCGGGGTGCAATCCGTATGAAACCCGCAGACGAAGCGCGCTTTCTTGTCCTGATCCCCCTACGACCCGGCGGAGGGAATCAATTGTAAGGCCGCCGCGCATCGAGCGGGCAACTCTCAAACGACCGTGCGTAACTGGTGCGAAGCACATGGGATTCGCCGTCGTGTCGTTGGTGGAGAATGGCGAGTGTCGCAAGTCGCACTCGCAATGCTTCTCGAAGATGATCGAGTAACTCTGCGTCAGTATCTTTCCGGAGACCGCGCCAGTTTGTCGGTGAAGCAGTATTACGATCGATTTGGGCTTGAGCTGCCAAAGTCAGCAGCGACCGCACAAACTACGCAACATCTGCAAATGTTCGTAACATCTGCAGCCTTGATGTCACGCTATGCGCTGAGGCGCGATAAGTTGTCTGGGGGCCGCCTACAACGGGGCATCAAGCTAATGGCTGTTGATCCTGCAAAAGCAGGCGAGAGAAGACAGGACGGGCGTTTCAGGAAGGGGCAGTCTGGCAACCCGGCCGGGAAGCCTCGAGGCACGCGCAACGCGACCACGCTTGCACTGGAAAACCTGCTCGACGGTCAAGCCACCGCCTTGACGCAAAAGGCCATTGATCTGGCGATGAACGGCGACATGACGGCGCTTCGGCTCTGCATGGATCGTATTTTGCCGCCACGCAAGGATCGACCCGTGACGTTCACGCTGCCGCCGATCGTTAGCGCGCAGGATGCGGCCAAGACGGTTTCGGCTGTGCTGGCGGCAGTCGCGTCGGGCGAACTCACGCCAGCCGATGCGGGCGAAATTTCCAAACTCATCGAAGCCTACGTCAAGGCTTTCGAGACAGCGGAACTCGCCGAGCGGCTCGATCGTTGTAGAAAGGATGACAAGCCAATGATCGCGCGAAATATGGCGGACCGAATCAGAAAGCTTGAAACCGGCCGGCAGCGACCGAATGAAATGCTGTTGGTTTGGCGCCAGCCGGGAGCGTCCATTGCTCCCGCGATTGCCGGGGCAGAGTTTGCGACCGGCGACAAAGTCATATGTGTGGAGTGGTTCGGGGATGATCCGATGCCAAAACCTAAATGGTACAGCGAGAGGCTATCGACCGCTTTGGGCTCGCGAGATTACGGGTTCATCAATCAAACGCTTGAGCGTCTCATTGGGGGCGAGCGCGATTTCGCAGGAGCCCACGGTTATCAGCCAATATCGCCACCGGCGGGTCACCGAGATGACGGATAACGAACTGATACATGCAGCATTGGGGGTTGCGACATGAGCACGGGTATCGACACACGCCTGCAGAAGCTGGAAGCAAAGGCCGACCGCCGCGCGCGACCAGTACTGTCGTCCGAGCGCCGGAAGTACCTGACGGACCGTGCCGTGCGTGATGGCGATCAAGAAGCGTTTCGAGAACTTGCCCAGTACCGGCCTACAAAAATCACCGCAAGCAATGAACAGCGCGCTGCGGCGGTTGCTGCCGGCCTACGCTGTTATGTCTTCGGGGCCAAAGACCTATAGCAGCCGCTTCCCGATAATACTCCAATACATGCAATCGAACCGCAGACGAGAGATTGCCGTGAGTGCGGGTCTTATCAATCCCGGACACGACCGCCGAAAGCGTCGTCCCACGAAGTGCAGCAATTTCCCTGATTGCAGTCCAGAAAGGTTCCTCCAGGCTTAAGACCTGGTCTTGTGGCCGTGGAGCGTTAACGAGCGCTTCACCACTGGAGACTTCATGGCTCCCGCCTCTTCTCATCGTCGGCCGACAGATCAGCCCAACAGACTATGATTGCCGGCATCGGTTCGAAAACCGGTAGTCATTGGCTATCCACACCGGAACACGGCTCAGATGGGTGCGGCAGAAGCTGTTGATGATCGATAGCTCCGACTTCGGCTAACTTTCCAATAGCGGATTTTCAATCACGCGCCTTTTCCCGTGCTTAGCCAGCAGATCATTGAATGCCTCGATCGCGAGCGCATTCAGCTGGGTATCCCGTTCGGCCGCCAGCATCCGGAGTGCCCGCCACCCTTCATGGTTCATCCTGGTCAGGATCGACTTGAAGGCGTCGGGGTCCCGGGCTTTCTTCCGGCCGGGCTTGCTTGTCCTGGGCATGGGCACTCGTCCTCTGTCGTCCTGATCGGTACCGGATCGTTTGAGAAAAATCGAGCGCGCATGCTTTTGCGCTCGCGTGTTAGCACAGCACGGTGTTAGCTTCCGATAACCGTTGTTCTCGGAAGTAAAAAGAAGGCCTAATATGTCCCTCCCCGCCGTCGTCGCCGCCCAGGTCCTCGCCCAGCTCGGCGCCGACCTCGCCGCCGCTGTCGAGCTTGCCAAGGTGGAAAAGGCCCCGGCCACCCGCAAGGCCTACGGGACCGATTTCCGGCTCTTCCGTGAACGGCGGTCGCAAGCAAAGGGCGTAAGCGCCCTGCCTGCCCTTCCCGAGACCGTGGCGGCCTATCTCGCCGCCGAGGCGCGTACTGCCCGGCCCTCAACCATCGGGCGCCGGGTCGCGGCTATCCGGTACGCTCACAAGCTGGCAGGCCTGCCGACGCCTACCGATGCTGAGGCCGTCAAGGCAACGGTTCGCGGCATCCGGCGAACGCTCGGCACGGCCAAGGGGAAGAAAGCAGCGGCCGTCGCCCCCAAGGTAATCGCCATGACCTCGCATGCCGCAGACGGCCTTGCCGGCATGCGCGACCGCGCGCTGTTGCTTGTCGGGTTCGGCGGCGCTTTCCGGCGCAGCGAGCTTGTAGCCCTCAACGTTGAGGACGTGACGTTGAACCCCACGAAGGCCTGAAGGCCGTTGTCCGCCGCTCAAAGACCGACCAGGAAGGCGCAGGCCGGACCGTTCCGATTGCCCGCGGTGACATCGCCTGCCCCGCCAAAGCTTTGCGCGCCTGGTTGGATGCTGCCGGCATCACAAGCGGGCCAATCTTCCGGCCGATCAACAAGGCGGGCGCGGTGTCTGCCGATCGGCTGACTGATCGCTCGGTGGCAAATATCGTGAAGGCCTACGCCGAGCGGGCCGGGTTCGATCAGGTAACGTTTTCGGGCCACTCACTTCGCGCCGGCTTTCTCACCTCCGCAGCCGGCAAAGGCAAATCTCTATTCAAAATGATGGACGTGAGCGGCCATCGCTCAGTTGACACCTTGCGCGGCTACGTTCGCGACGCTGAGCTTTTCAAGGACCACGCAGGCGCTGGATTGCTTTAGCTTTTGTGTGTACCGCTTGCGGCCCAGTGCGGCGGCGTTGCGAACACCGCGCCGTCATCGCTTCCGACAGGAACCTTCGTAATAGTGTGAAACGACCGGTTGTCCGGCTAGCCACATGTGCCGGCTGTGAAAGGCCACCGAGCGGCCGCTAACCGGGTCCGAAATCGAAGTCATGGACCCGTTGCCGGCGTCGGTGATTTGGACAAGCATGATTTTGCGGTCGCCGGGAAAGTAGAAAACCTTGTCCGACCCGGCATTGCCGATCAGCATTGCCTCGCCTTTCTTCGCATCGAATCCGGAGAAAGTGATCGGAAAATTATCTGTTCCGCTCTTTGACTTGAACCGCTTGCTTTCCAACGAAGTCACGATGTTTTTTGTAAACAGGCAGTCCAGGGTTGAGAACTGGTAAGGGTCCGCGGCTTGGGCTCGAGCGAGGGTATGCCAGAGAGCCAGAACCAAAACGACTAGTGGCCCAATAGTAAAGACGCGGGGAGGGCTGATCACTCGCATGGGAAACTCTCACGCAGTGCCGCTACCGCGAGGGCGCCAACGTTCATGATGTCATAGAACGTCTTGCGGTCGCTTGCCGACATCGCTCGATCGGTTCTGCTAATTTGCGAAGCGAGCAGTATTCGAAGCCGATCTGCACTCAACACTGTGTCTCTCATGCAGAATATCTGTGGCTGCCCTTTGGACCGGAGCAACTCGTTGGCGTAGCCAACGCCTTCCAGCACCCCACCGAGATAGGTTGTGACAAAGGGCGATCCTTTGGACCTATCCACAGCATTCTTCTCCAGCGTATTGTACTGATTTTACGCTCATGTAGCTCTGCGCAAATGAATGGCCATGCAGCCCGGCAATGCCAAAAACAATTATCGCCGTCCGCGCTATCGTAAGGTTCATCCCACCCCCTGGGCTGACCACGCTGTCTAATGGCCCAATGCTGCCAAAAGCCCGAGGCGCTGTCGAGATCGGTGGCAAAGAGCTATTGCACTCTCGCATCGGTTGCGGTTTGATTCCCTTGGGTCTTGGGAGATCGATGTGACATGCGTAACCTGGGAATGGCGGCGCTGGTCGCCCCTGACATCTGCTGGTGGCTCGGTCGCCTCAGCTCAGTCTCAGCAACTACAATCTAACCACTCCAGACTCTATTTCGAATCCGTATGGCGCTGGGCGCATCGGGTGCTCGGCAAGTATTCGAGGCGATAATGAAAGCGTCAGCAGCGGTCGGCATAGCTATACTATTGGGGATCGGCGCTGCCTCGGGCCAAATCAGCGATCCTGAACAGCGGATGAGATGGTTCGACCTACAACGTCTTGCAACCGAAGCCCTTGAATTGGACCGCTGCCAGTTCTACGAACTCAAGGAGGGAACCAACAAATTTCTTTCCGCCCACTATTTGACTGCCGATGAGATGACGGCGGCAATCGACAGCTGATGTGAGCAAATATCCCAACGCGAGCGCGCGCGGAGAATCCACGAACGCCTTTCGCTATCGTGTTTGGGCAATCGCTATCCGTGTCAGCTTGGAAAAGGCAAGGCCTATTCGCGACGTCACTCCGGCCCTGTGCGGCCTATTGGCGAGGCGCCAGTGACCCGCCCTCCCAGCCTATTCACGTTCGGGTCACTGATCGCATTTGCCCGAGTAAGTTGCGTGTCTTCGGTTCGCGCAGAGGCCGTCGAAGTGAAATATCGGGGCCAAGTCGATCTGAAACCATTCTGAGTGCACCGACACTACTCGAAGCAGCTTGATAGGTCGCGTCTGCTACGACCAAAAGAACCAATACATGTTGATCAAGCTGCAACAGACCTATTACCACTATTGCGAATTTCCACCCATGGCACTTCAAGCGCTGCTGTCGGCGTCGTCGATGGGTCGGCACTTCAACGCGAATATCAAAGGTACGGGCAAAGACGGGCCTTACGATTGTCGGACTGCACCGGGTCCCGGTGTACTGATTGCGAGCAATGTCATCAGGGTGACCCTTCGAATGCTAAAGTGGCGTTACATAGCCTCCTTGACTTGGTGCGCTGTTAGTGGTAGCGAGCCCCGCCGCAGCTTTCGAGTATTCGGCTTTCCGCATGGGCATGAGCGAGACCGAAGCAGCTGATGCTGCCCGAAGCGCTGGTCATGAGTATTCTCAAGGGCGTAAACATGCCGGGCATTATTTATGGACTTCGCCCGCTGGCCTGCAGGGCTACGTCAGTTTCTGTGCTGGCAAACTTTTCGCGGCAGGCTCAACGTTCGACGCGGACTTCCATGTATTCGTTGGGCTCATTCTGGAACGTCAACGTCAGTTTGGTGAAGCTCAATCGAAGGCCTTACAATCATATGTGACCACTGCGGAAGGTGCACAACAACATTCGGACGTCCGTTTTGAGTGGGACGACATTAGCAACCGATATCAGCCGAGCGTATCTCTGATGCTCCTTGGCGGCGCTGCACAGAAAAAGCTCCGCGTGAGCGTCTCTTACTCCGGTCACAAATATATGTGCCCTCAGGTCAATTAGATGCGCCGTAAAGGCGCGAAGGGTAGGGCTATCCGGCACCATCGGACGCCCCAAGGAAAAGTGACAGCAATTCTCGCTTTTGTGTCCCCAGCGTGTCCCCGCCGCAAGTTCAACGAACGCAAAACTACAAAAAACTCTGTTTTTCCCGCAGATTTCTGGCGCGCCCGGAACGATTCGAACGTCCGACCCTCAATTCGTAGTCTGATGCTCTATCCAGCTGAGCTACGGGCGCGTTTTCGCATACTTGACCAAGAGTTTTCGGCCATAGCGAGGCTTCGGGCGGTATCCGCCAAAAGCGGGCCATAGCTAGCGGCTTAGGGGCAGATTGGCAAGGCGTTCGGGGGGCGGTTCAGGCGGCTCAAACCTGACCAGTTTCGCTGACACCGCCGGGCTTGACCCGACAATGTCATCCTTACGCACTCGCGCGTTCGCCGCGCGGAGCGTGCAGCTCCACCGGGCGGTCCGGAATCTCGATCCGGAAGGTGGCGCCGATGTTTGAGTCGACCAGGCGGATCTGGCCGCCATGCGCACGCACCAGTTCGGCGGCGATGGTCAGGCCCAGGCCTGTTCCGCCGGGGCGGGAGGAGCTCTGGAACGCCTCGAACAGATGCTCGCGGGCTCTCGCAGGCACGCCCGGGCCGGAATCCGAGACCTCGATGATGGTGACGATGCCTTCGCGCTTTCCGACGATCCTGATCTGGCAGATCGTCGTCTCGTCAGGGACGCGCGCCTCCAGCGCCTGCACAGCGTTGCGCGCAAGGTTGAGCAGGATCCGAAACAGCTGATCCGGATCGGCGTCCACCGCCAGGCCGCGCTCGAGATGATTCACCCAGGTGATCGACGTATCCGCGGCAAGCCCGAGCGACTCGCGCACTTCAGTGATGACCGGGTCGAGTGTGACCTTGCGCCGGTCCGGCGCGGCCTCCTGCGCACGCCCGTAGGACAGCGTCGACTGGCAGAATGCGATCGCGCGCTCGAGCGAGCGCATCAGCTTTGGCGCGAACCGCTGCACGCGCGGATCGGGGACGGTGGCGAGCTGATCGGAAATCAGCTGCGCCGAGGCTAGCAGATTGCGCAGGTCGTGGTTGATCTTGGAGACGGCGAGACCAAGCGCTGCGAGCCGGCTCTTCTGGTGCAGCATCGAGACGAGGTCGCGCTGCATGTCGGAGAGTTCGCGTTCCGCCTGGCCGATCTCGTCGCCACGGTCGGTGGGCACGATGATCCGCGCAGGGCTTTCCGGATCGGCATGGAACGCCACGAGATTGGCGGTGACACGCCGCATCGGCCGCACGAACAGGTAATGCAGCGCGAGGTAAACCAGGGCGGTTGTAAGGATCGAGATCGCCAGCGAAAACAGCACCAGATTGATCGAGAAGCGGTACATCGCCGTGCGCAGCGGCTTCTCGTCGACGACTACCTCGATATATTGGCCGCCGGTCGACGTCGGGCCGATGATGCGGATGGCGCCGTCGGCTTTGGTCAGCATCATCTCGAACGCTTCGTAGATCGCCGTCCCCATCATCATCGTGCGCGTGTCGATGTCGCGCTCGACGCTGGCCGGCATGTCGGCGACCGCAAGCAGGCGGCGCTGCTGGCCGTGCTTGATCGCAACCGCGCGCGCACCGATGCTTGTGAGGATCTGCCGCGCCAGCGAATCCGGCACCATGCTGTTCGGCGCCGCATCGAGCACCAATGCCGCGGTATTGGCCGCAGCGAGACGATCGTTCAGCCGGTTCTGATAGAAATTCGCAATCGAAGGCACATAGATCAGGACTTCGGCAATCATGACCAGGGGAATGGTCAGCAGCAGAAGCTTGCCGGACAGACCGAGCCGCCGCCATGACAAAACCCTCCGCCGATACGGCGGGGCCTCCCCGGAACTGTCGCGCGAGAGTGACATGGCGCCGACCCTTGCCCCCTGTTCTTCGCCGCGTTCGGTACCGGTCCGGCCGACCCCTCGGCTTCGGAACAGCGCCGCGATAACGGCATGGGCCTATATAGGTACGAACACCGCGATTTCCCGTTTCACTGCGCGGTCGATAGCCACAGGGCAGGAAATTGTTGCTCGATTGACGAAAACAACCCTCTCCCGTATAAGCCGCGCCAACTGTCCCGTGCTCGTCCGGCTTGGCCCAATCGGCTCAATTTTGGCTGAAATCACAGGGACTTAATCTCACACTCAATGTGGCACTCGGCATTTGCCCGGCCAGCGGAGTACGACCCGTGAAGCGGACCTATCAACCCAGCAAACTGGTGCGCAAGCGCCGTCACGGATTTCGCGCGCGTCTGGCGACTGCAGGCGGCCGCAAGGTTCTCGCAGCCCGCCGCGCCCGCGGCCGCAAGCGTCTGAGCGCCTGAACCGCCCGAGCAAGGCTATTGCCGATGGAACGACTGAGGCAGCGGGCTGACTTCCTCGCCGCCGCCGCAGGTGCGCGTGTCGCGGTTCCAGCGTTCGTCGTCCAGGTGCGCGATCGCCGCGATCCGGGTCCGGCACGCGTGGGCTTCACGGTTTCGAAGAAGGTCGGCAACGCCGTGGAACGCAATCGCGTGCGGCGCAGAATGCGTGAACTGGTCAAACGCAGCGGCCCCCCTTCTCTCCGGCCGCATTGCGATTATGTGCTCGTCGGCCGGCGCGCTGCACTCGGACGCGGCTTCGAGACCATGCTCGAGGACCTGAAATCGGCGCTGAAGCGGCTTGATGCGCAACTGACCAAGCGCACGGCCCAGCCAGCGGGATGAACCGGAAGAGATGATGAACGATCACCGCAATACAATTCTGGCCGTCATCCTTTCCGGCATGGTGCTGATCAGCTGGCAGTATTTCTTCGTCGTGCCGCAGATGGAGAAGCAAAAGGCGCAGCAGCAGACCCAGCAGACCCAAACCCCCGGCGTTCAGGCGCCGCAGCAGGCGGGTGGCACGGCAACGCCGCAACCCGGCACGTCCGCGCCGGCGCAGCCGATTCCTGGACAGCCGACGCTGGCGGTTCCCATCATGTCGCGCGACGTGGCGCTTGCCGCAACGCCGCGTGTAAAAATCGAGACCTCCCGCGTCTCGGGCAGCATTGCCCTGAAGGGCGCGCGGCTCGACGATCTGTCGCTCACCCAGTATCGCGTGACGGTCGACCCGAAGTCGCCGGCGATCACCCTGCTGTCTCCGCTCGGATCGCCGAACCCCTACTATGCGGACTTCGGCTGGAGCGGCGCGAGCGGTTCGGCCGCAAAGCTTCCGAACGAATCGACGGACTGGAAACAGGAAGGCCGGAACGCGCTGACGGTCGCAACGCCGGTGACGCTGGTCTACGACAATGGCGAAGGACTTGTTTTCCGCCGCACCATCGCGATCGACGACAATTTTCTCTTCACGGTCAAGGACGAGGTGAAGAACAACGGGGCGAACCCGGTATCGCTCTATCCATTCGCGCTGATCCGGCGCCACGGCACCCCGCATGTCGAGGGATTCTACATCCTGCATGAAGGCTTGATCGGCGTGCTCGGCGAGCAGGGCCTGCAGGAGATTGCCTACAAGACGGCCGATGACAAGAAGGAAATCGTCTTCAACAAGACCACCAATGGCTGGCTTGGAATCACCGACAAATACTGGGCGACAACACTGTTGCCCGACCCGGCGGCGGTGTTGCAGCGGGCGAGCTTCTCCTCGACGCCGGCCGGCGCATCGAAAAACTATCAAACCGACTATCTGCTCGACGCGCAGACCATTCAGCCTGGCGCGAGCGGCACCGCCGATGCGCGTCTGTTCGCGGGCGCCAAGGAAACGCCGCTGATCGACGCCTACGACAAGAAGCTGAAGCTGAACCGCTTCGAACTGCTGATCGACTGGGGTTGGTTCTACTTCATCACCAAGCCGATGTTCTGGTCGATCGACTACCTGTTCCGCCTGGTCGGCAACTTCGGCGTCGCGATCCTGCTCGTCACCGTGCTGATCAAGCTGATTTTCTTCCCGCTCGCCAACAAATCCTATGCCTCGATGGCGAAGATGAAGAACGTGCAGCCGGAAATGGTGGCGCTGCGCGAGCGCTTCCCGGACGACAAGCAGAAGCAGCAGCAGGAAATGATGGCGCTCTACAAGCGCGAGAAGATCAATCCGGTTGCCGGCTGCCTGCCGATCCTGATCCAGATTCCGGTGTTCTTCTCGCTCTACAAGGTGCTGTTCGTCACCATCGAGATGCGGCACGCGCCGTTCTACGGCTGGATCAAGGATCTGTCCGCGCCAGACCCGACCAACCTGTTCAACCTGTTTGGATTGATCGCCTACGATCCGATCGACTCTGCCGGTGTTCGGCCCGTACCTGCATCTCGGCGTCTGGCCGATCCTCATGGGCATCACGATGTGGGTGCAGATGAAGCTCAACCCTGCGCCGCCGGATCCGACGCAGAAGATGATCTTCGACTGGATGCCGCTGATCTTCACCTTCATGCTGGCATCCTTCCCGGCCGGCCTCGTGATCTACTGGGCGTGGAACAACCTGCTGTCGGTGCTGCAGCAGGGCATCATCATGAAGAAGAACGGTGCGAAGATCGAACTGTTCGACAACATCAAGACGACGTTCAAAAAGCCCGACCCGGCACCACCGCCGCCGAACCCCTCGGTCAAGCAGGACAACAAGGCGACCAAGAAGGAAAAGACGGTGTAGCCGTCTGCCGCGCGACTTTCTTTTGGTCGCGCGCTGATCATCTTTGTCCGTCATGGCCGGCATAGCCGACCGAAGAACGGCGTCGCTTCGCTCGCCCGTAGCCGTTCGAAGAACGGCGTCGCTTCGCTCGCCTATGGGCGCCCAGACGATCCGCGTCTTTTAAGTCGTGATGCTGTAAGGACGTAGATGTCCGGCACGAGGCCGGGCATGACGATTCGAGCCACACGTTGAGTGCAACATTCCCATGCCGGCGGATATCACCATCGATTTCATCGAACAGGGCCGGCGCATTTTCGCCGGCGACTGGCAATTCATCTGGGCGGCCGCTTCGCTCGAGAGCCTGCCGCCGATGGCCGGCATGGAGGTCGCATTCGCGGGCCGCTCCAACGTCGGCAAGTCCAGCCTGATCAATGCGCTGACCGGGCGCAACGCCCTGGCGCGTACTTCGCACACGCCGGGACGGACGCAGGAGCTGATCTTTTTTCAGGGGCCGCCG
Organism: uncultured Alphaproteobacteria bacterium; assembly: GCA_963774995.1. GTDB lineage: Bacteria > Pseudomonadota > Alphaproteobacteria > Rhizobiales > Xanthobacteraceae > P52-10. Next base: position 17,611 of record CAVZHJ010000026.1, on the reverse strand, counting down.
CAGACCGAGTTGCGACTCGTCGACATGCCGGGCTACGGCTACGCCTCCGCGTCGAAAACAAAGATCGCCGCCTGGACGGACCTGATCCACAGCTACCTGCAGGGCCGGGCCAGCCTCGGCCGGGTCTACCTGCTGATCGACAGCCGGCACGGATTGAAGGACGTCGATATCGACATCCTGAAGACCTTCGACCGCGCCGCCGTCAGCTACCAGATCGTGCTGACCAAGGCCGATCAGGTGAAACAGACCGAGCTGGACCGCCGGATCGCCGAGACCAGGACCGCTCTCGCTGGTCACCCGGCCGCTTTTCCCGATGTCATCGCCACGTCATCCCGCACCGGCGCGGGCATGGCGGAATTGCGCGCGGCCATGATGAAGCTGCTGGCCGAGCGCGGCTGAATCCCGCCTCCGGGGCACTTTGCGCAGATACCCGGCTTCGGCTAGAAGCGGACCCGTATTCGCCAAGAATCGAAACAGACTTATCGAGACCGGCTTCATGACCGACGAGTCGACCATCAGCCCGCTGGATCAGGCCCGCATTCTCTCCGAAGCGCTGCCGCACATGCAGCGCTACGACGAGGAAACCATCGTCATCAAGTATGGCGGCCACGCCATGGGTGAAGAGACCCTCGCCCGGCAATTTGCGCGCGACATCGTGCTGCTCGAACAGACCGCCATCAATCCGGTCGTGGTGCATGGCGGCGGACCGCAGATCGCGACGATGCTGAAACGGCTCGGCATCAAGTCGGAGTTCGCGCAGGGGCTGCGCATCACCGATGCCGCGACCATCGAGATCGTCGAGATGGTTCTGGCCGGCTCGATCAACAAGCAGACTCGTCGGTTACATCAACGAGGCGGGCGGCAAGGCCGTCGGCCTCTGCGGCAAGGACGGCAATATGGTGATCGCCGAGAAGGTGACGCGCACCATGACCGATCCGGACTCCAATATCGAAAAGATCGTCGACCTCGGTTTCGTCGGCGAGCCGGAAAAGGTCGACCTCACGCTGCTCAACCAGCTGATCGGCCATGAGCTGATTCCGGTGCTGGCGCCATTGGCGGCCTCGAAGACCGGTGAGACGTTCAACGTCAATGCCGACACCTTCGCAGGCGCCGTCGCCGGCGCGCTGAAGGCGAAGCGCCTCCTGCTGCTGACCGATGTGGAGGGCGTGCTCGACAAATCCAAGGCTTTGATTCCGGAGCTGTCCGTGAAGGATGCGCGGCGGCTGATCGCCGACGGCACGATTTCCGGCGGCATGATCCCGAAGGTCGAGACCTGCATCTATTCGCTCGATCAGGGCGTCGAGGGTGTCGTCATTATCGACGGCAAGACGCCGCACGCGGTGCTGCTCGAACTCTTCACCAACCACGGAATTGGCACGCTGATCCACAAGTGAAGCCAGGAAAGCGACGGCGTACGCTGGTGGCAGACCTCCTCAGAGGTGTGGCGGCGCTTTGCGCCGGTGCCTTTGTTTGCGGCGAAGCCCGCGCCGATCTCAAACTCTGCAACCGCATGAGCTATGTGGTCGAGGCGGCGATAGGCATCGATGACAAGGGTGCGACCGCGACGCGCGGCTGGTTCCGGATCGATCCCGCGCAATGCAGCGTCGTGGCCCAAGGCAACATCACCGTGGATCGCCTGCTGCTGCATGCGCGCGCGCTCGCCGTCTATGGCGCATCGCCCGTCGCGCAGAGCGGCGCCGACAGCCTCTGCATCTCCCCGGGCAATTTCGTGATTGCAGCCGCACGCGAGTGCCGCAGTGGCCAGACGCCGGCGGCATTCACCGAGGTGAAGCCGACGCATGGCGAGGATGGCCACACCGTGGCCTATCTTGCCGAAGCCGCCGAGTATGACGACGAACAGGCCCGGCTCGCGGCGATCCAGCGCCTGTTGGTGATCGCCGGCTATGACGCGGCGCCGATCGACGGCGTCGACGGGCCAAAAACCCAGAACGCGCTGGCGAAATTCCTGCGCGACCGCAGCTTGAGCGCGGAGACAGCGACCGCACCGAATTTCTTCGAAACCATGGTTGCCGCCGTGCAGATGCCTTCAGCCCATGGCCTGACCTGGTGCAACGACACGCCGCATCGCGTGATGGCGGCGATCGGCGCCGACGACGGCAAGGCGATCGTCACACGCGGCTGGTATCGCATCGAACCCGGCAAGTGCCTGCATCCGGATATCAGCGGCCAGCCGAAGCGCATCTTCAGCTTCGTCGAAGCGGTCGATCCGGACGGACGCGGCGTGAAATTTTCCGGCAAGCCGCTGATCTGGGGCGGCGCGACCACGCTCTGCACCCGCGAGATCAAATTTGAAATCAACGAACAGGGCGATTGCGCCTCCCGTGGCTTCGCCTCTGCCGGCTTCGGCGAGATCAATGTCAGCGGCGACGAGGGCAAGACGCTGCGGCTGAAGATGCCATGACAGACAAGTCCGCGCGCAGATTCGCCCATGTCGACACCTGGGTGTTCGATCTCGACAACACGCTCTATCCGCGGCACATCAACCTGTGGCAGCAGGTCGACGTGCGCATCCGCGATTACGTCGCGCGCTTCCTGAAGAAGCCGGCGGACGACGCGTACGAGATTCAGAAGGAACTGTACAAGCGCTACGGCACGACCATGCGCGGCATGATGACCGAGTACGGCATGGACGCCTTCGACTATCTCGCCTACGTGCACGACATTGATCATTCGCCGCTTGAGCCCGACCCCGCGCTGGGCGCGGCGATCGCCGAACTGCCGGGACGCAAGCTGATCCTCACCAACGGCACACGCGAGCACGCGGACGCGGTGCTCCAGCGGCTTGGCATCAACCCGCATTTCGAGGCCGTGTTCGGCATCATCGAGGCCGAGTTCGAGCCAAAGCCGGCCAGTGGAACTTACGAGAAATTCCTCGCCCTCCACGCGGTCGATCCCTCGCGCGCAGCAATGTTCGAGGATCTGGCGCGCAACCTTGAGGTCCCGCATCGCGTCGGCATGACGACGGTGCTGGTGGTGCCCGAGGCTGACGGCGAGGCCGGCCGCCAGCCATGGGAGATGGAGGGCCGCGACGCCGCATTCGTCGACCATGTGACGGACGATCTGGCCGGGTTCCTGGCGCGGATTCTGGGCCAGAAATAGTTTTGATCGTCATTCCCGACGCCGCGTCTCACGCGGCGATCCGGAATCCCGAGGTGACGGGCGGTGTCCATACAATCTCGGGATTGCGGGTTCGCAAGCAAGGCTTGCGCCCCGGCATGACGGCCTTGACTTTCCTTCCAGCGTTGCGGAAAAAGCGCGGCTGCCGTCATTTCACGGCTTTGATTTCCAAGGAATCTCGATGTCCACGTCCGCTCTGGAATCCACCGTCAACAACGCCTTCGAGGCGCGCGACACTGTCAGCACTTCCACCAAGGGCGACGTGCGCGATGCGGTCGATACCGCGCTCGAATTGATGGACAAGGGCGAGGCACGGGTCGCCGAGCGGCAGACGGACGGCAAATGGAAGGTGAACCAGTGGCTGAAGAAGGCCGTGCTGTTGTCGTTCCGCCTGAACGACATGGACGTCATCCCCGGCGGACCCGGCCAGGCCAGTTGGTGGGACAAGGTGCCGTCGAAGTTCGACGGCTGGGGACCGAACCGCTTTCGCGACGCGGGCTTTCGCGCGGTGCCCGGCGCGATCGTGCGCCGCTCGGCGTTCATCGCCCGCAACGTCGTGCTGATGCCGTCCTTCGTCAATCTCGGTGCCTATGTCGATGAAAGCACGATGGTCGACACCTGGTCGACAGTCGGCTCCTGCGCGCAGATCGGCAAGCGCGTGCACATCTCCGGCGGCGTAGGCATCGGCGGCGTGCTGGAGCCGCTGCAGGCCGAGCCCGTGATCATCGAGGACGACTGCTTCATCGGCGCGCGTTCGGAGGTCGCCGAGGGCGTGATCGTGCGCAAGGGCGCCGTGTTGTCGATGGGCGTGTTCATCGGCGCCTCAACCAAGATCGTCGATCGCGCAACCGGCAATATCTACGTGGGCGAAGTGCCCGAATACTCCGTGGTGGTGCCCGGCGCGCTGCCCGGCAAGCCGCTGCCGGACGGCTCGCCCGGTCCGTCGCTTTACTGCGCCGTGATCGTCAAAACCGTCGACGAGCGCACCCGCTCGAAGACCAGCATCAACGAGTTGCTGCGGGATTAGCGGCCCTCAACCCAACAAGGGAAGGTGGCAGGACTGTCGTGCCGCTGCGGAATGTACGCGCTCGCAACCGCAGCAAGGCGTAAGCGGCATGGGACGCCATCCAAAACGCCGCTTGCGATTTCCCTCCAAGACGGCGAGCCTGCTGCCTTCGCTGGAATCCTGGGGGCGGCTATGGATTGGAAAACGATACTCTTCAGCTTTGGCGGCAGGCTTAATCGGGCGAAATACTGGCTTGTCGTTTTGATCAACGCCGTCGTCTGGTTGGTGGCCGTAATCCTAATTGCGGTGCTGAGCGGGGGATTTTCAGGCGGCTTCGGCAACGTTGGACTGGTCGCCGGCGTCGTAGGCCTCGCAGCGATCGTGTTCAGCATCTGGACCGGTCTTGCCACCGCCGTGAAACGCCTGCACGACCGCGAAAAGTCCGGCTGGTGGATTCTGCTGTTCTGGATATTGCCCGCCGTTCTGAACGTCATCGGCGCGATGGTGGGCGATCTGGTCGGTGGCGCGATTTCGATCGCGAGCTTCGGCATCTCGATTTGGGGATTCATCGAGATTGCATGCCTGAAGGGTACGACAGGACCGAACATGTACGGTCCCGATCCGTTGCCCGCGGAGGCTGACTGACAATCATAGACGCCTGATCTGGCGAATTCGCAGCTGCGCGGCCGCCGTGCAGCTGCTTGCCGTTCCATGCCGTTCGCCTATCCTGCGGGAAAGGATTGCTCTCCATATCGATGCAGAGCGGACGCCACAATGAACCCGACCATTCTCTTCCTCTCGTCCAAGGGTCGCATCTCGCGCAAAACCTTCTGGATCGGCGTCAGCGGGCTGGTCGTCTGGGGTATTCTCGTCTTCGTCGTGCTGTGGTCCCTGCTTGGACCGAACCTGATCCAGAACTTCCTTGGGCGTCTTGTCGGTTTCCCGTTCACCCTGCTCACCATCTACTTCGCCTACAATCTGGCGGCGAAGCGCTTCAATGACCGGATGCGTCCGATCATTTGCGCGCAGGCCGTTGCCGGCTTTTTCGCTATCAAGGCACTGCTGGATCTGTTTCGCATCACCGGAGATTTACAGACGTCGAACTGGCTGGACCAGCTTTTCCTCCTGATCGGCACCGGCATCGCGCTCTGGTACTTCATCGAACCCGGCCTGATGCGCGGCACGGTCGGGGCGAACGATCATGGCGAGGATCCGGAGGTGTAGGCTTGGCCCGCCGGACGTTCTCCGTGTTGCGCATGCCAATGGTTGTCGTCCCCGCGAAGGGACGACCACTGAGATTTGGTCGACCGTCGTCGCCCACTCGCCGATCTTTCGCCGTTCGTTCTCTGGCGCGGCCGGTTCCCTGCGTGTTATTCGGACCTCATGACAGATAGCCTTTCCATTGTCCGCGACCTGGTCCGCTGCCCGTCCGTCACCCCGGCCGACGCCGGCGCGCTCGGCGTGCTGGAACGGCTGCTGGGCGATGCCGGCTTCACCCTGCACCGCGTCACCTTCTCCGAGCCGGGTGCCGCCGACATTGACAACCTCTATGCGCGCATCGGCTCCGAGGCGCCGCATCTCGTATTCGCGGGCCATACGGACGTAGTCCCGCCGGGCAACGAGGAAGCCTGGACGCTGGCGCCATTTTCCGGCGAGGTGAAGGACGGCATGCTGTACGGCCGCGGCACCGTGGACATGAAGGGCGGCATCGCCTGCTCGGTCGCCGCCGTGCTCGATTATCTGGCAGCGAATGGCGGCAAACCGAAAGGCTCGATCTCATTCCTCATCACCGGTGATGAGGAAGACATCGCCGTCAACGGCACGATCAAGCTCTTGAAGTGGGTGGCGGAGCGCGGCGAAAAGTTCGATCACTGCATTCTCGGCGAGCCGAGCAACGTCGAGGAGCTCGGCGACTGCATCAAGGTCGGCCGCCGGGGCTCGCTCTCCGGCACGCTGATCGTCGACGGCACCCAGGGCCATGTCGCCTACCCGCAGCGCGCCGCCAATCCGCTGCCCGACATCGCAGCGCTGATCGCCGCGATCGACGGCGAGCCGCTGGACAAGGGCAATGCGCACTTTCAGGCCTCTAACCTCGAGTTCGTCTCGGTCGATGTCGGCAACAAGGCGTGGAACGTGATCCCGGCGCAGGCGCGCGCGCGTTTCAACATCCGCTACAACGACCACCACACCGAGGACTCGCTGAAAGAGCTGGTCGAGGCGCGTGCCGCAAACGCCGCCGGCAATCGAATCCGGCAGAAGATCGAGTGGGAGCCGTCCAACGCCAATGTGTTCATCACAAAACCCGGGCCGTTCACCGACCTTGTCGTCGAGGCGATCCATGATGTGACGGGCCGCAAGCCCGACCTGAACACGGGCGGCGGCACCTCCGACGCGCGCTTCATTTCGCGCTATTGCCCGGTGCTGGAGTTCGGCCTGGTCGGACAGACCATGCATCAGGTCGATGAGCGCGTGGCCGTCAAGGATCTCGAACGGCTGACGACAATCTATCGCGGCGTGCTGGATCGCTATTTCGTGTGAGGACAAATCGTCGTGCCGATTGAAGCTCAAACGCGCAGCGTGCTCGGAATCATCGGCGGATCAGGTCTCTACGATCTGCCGGAGATCGTCGACGCCAGGTGGCGCAAGGTGGATTCTCCATGGGGCCAGCCTTCCGACGATCTGTTGTTCGGCAAGCTGGGTGCGCTGGATGTAGTCTTCCTGCCGCGCCATGGCCGGCATCACAGGATTCCGCCGCTCGACATCAACTATCGCGCGAACATCGATGCGCTGAAACGCGCAGGCGTGACCGATCTGATGTCCTTTTCCGCCTGCGGTTCGCTGAAAGAGGCTTACGCGCCGGGACATTTCGTCATCGTCGACCAGTTCATCGATCGTACCTTCGCGCGCGCAAAGACTTTTTTTGAATCCGGATGCGTCGCGCACGTCTCGTTCGGCCATCCCGTGAGCCCGCTGCTGGGCGCCATGATCGAGAAGGCCTGCCGGGAGACCGGCATCACCACGCACCGGCGCGGCACCTATATCGCCATCGACGGCCCGCAGTTCTCCACGCTCGCCGAAAGCAATCTGTACCGCGCCTGGGACTGCGATGTGATCGGCATGACCAACATGCCGGAAGCAAAACTGGCGCGTGAGGCCGAGCTCCCCTACGCGACGGTCGCGATGGTCACGGACTACGACTGCTGGCACGAGGAGCACGGGGCCGTCGATGTCGCGACGATCCTGAAAACCATGCACACCAATTCGGCAGCTGCGAAAGAGGTGCTGAAGCGGATCGCGCAGGCCTTTCCTGCTTTTCATCCGGCTTGTCCGATCGGCTCGGACCGCGCCCTCGACAACGCAATCATCACGCCGGAGAAGCAGCGCGATCCCGCCCTGCTCAAGAAGCTCGATGCAATTATGCGGCGGGTTTCGGCAGCCGCCTGACCCTAGTGCCGGTCCATTTCGAGCAGGTCGACCACCACGCGCTCGAGCTGCCGCACGGTGCCGCAGGGGCGTGCGAAGGTGCAATAGGGCGAATAGCGCGGCATTTCGGAGTTGCCGGTGCCCCAGGCGAAACGCGGTTCCGGATTGAGCCAGATCACGCGCCGCGCGCGCTCGGAAATACTTCGCAGGATGTCCGTGCGCGGATCGAGATTGTTGTTGCGCCCGTCGCCAAGGATGATCACCGTCGTGCGATTGGTCACGCCGCTCATGAAATTGTCGTCGAAATCCTGAAACGACTTGCCGTAGTCCGACGAGCCGTAGCCGACCGTCTTCATCACCTCGGCCATCGCCTTGTCGATCGCGTTGCCGTCGAGAATGTCGCTGACATCGACGAGACGGCCGGAGAACGCGTAGGTGTGAATATCGGAAATCGCCTCGTTCAGGCTGTAGAGGAACAGCAACAGAAATTCCGCGACACGCGCGACCGAGCCCGAGACGTCGCACAGGGCGACAATCTTCGGCTTGTCGATCCGCTTCTGCTTCCACACGGTGATGAACGGAATGCCGCCCCAGCTCGCATTGCGGCGGATGGTCTTGCGCGTGTCGAGCCGGCCGCGGTTCTTCTTCCGCTTCGGCTTGTTGTATTTGTCGCGCAGCCGCCGCGCCATGACAGCAACGAGCTTGCGGGTGCGCTCAATGTCCTGCCGCTCGAGCCGGTTCAGCGGCACGTTACGCAGGATGTCGTTGCGCAGCGCCTCGGTGCCTTCGCGGGTGTAGAGCGTGATCGCGTCGTTGACCATGTCGCGCACGGCCTCGCGCAGGCCGTCGCGCGCATTCATCAGCCGCTGCGGCTGATTGCCCGCCGCCTGCTGCGCCGCGATATCGTCCTCAAGCCGGGCCATGCCCATGGTTTCGAGGATACGGCTGGAGAACAGCCCGCGCTGGGTAAAAAACCGGATTTCGGACAGGTTCGCCGCATCCGCCGCCGCGGTCATCGCCGCCTGGACCGCACCGCGGTCGCCCGACATCAGCATGCGCGCCAGATCGCCGAACTGCGCGTTGTCAGCTTTGCCTTCGCCCTCGCCGTCACCTTCGCCGGACTGGTCGTCCGCATTGGCGTCCTTCTCGCTCTGCGTATCCTCAAGATTGCGCGGATCCGGACTCCTGAAGAAGATGTCGAAGCATTCGGAGAGCGCGTCCTTCTCCTCCTGCGTCTTGGCCATCGTCAGCAGAAGCGCGTCGCGCAGGCGCGCCCTGTCGCCATAGCCGACAGCGGCGACGGCGCTCATCGCATCCATGCTTTCAGGCGGAGAGATACGGCAGCCTACACCGCGCGCGGCGCGGAAGAATCGAAGCAGCAGGTCGTCCGGCGCCTGCTGTTTAGCCGGGGACGAAAGCACGTTCGGCCTTGTCGATCAGCTCAGACACCAGCGGGGTCACCGTCTCCATGTCGATCTCGTATTTGAGCAGCACGTTCAGCGTGTCGCGCACGACATTGGGCTCCAGCGACGACGTGTGCAGCAGCAGCAGCACACGCGCCCAGTCGATCGTCTCGCTCACCGAAGGCAGCTTTTTCAGGTCGAGCGTGCGCACCTCGTGCACGAAGGCCACGATCTTCTTGCGCAGTTCGGTGGCAACGCCCGGCACGCGCGTCTCGATGATCCGCGCCTCGAGCCGCGGCTCCGGGAAGCCGATGTGCAGATGGATGCAGCGGCGCTTCAACGCGTCGCCGAGATCGCGGTTCGCATTCGAAGTCAGGATCACGGTCGGCTTCGTGATCGCCGAGACGCGGCCGATCTCCGGGATCGTGATCTGATAGTCGGACAGGATTTCCAGCAGGAACGCCTCGAACTCAGCGTCGGCCTTGTCGATTTCGTCGATCAGAAGGACGCAGCCGTCCTTCTGCTCCAGCGCCTGCAGCAGCGGGCGCGGCTCGACGAACTGCTTGGAAAAGAAGATATCGCCGAAGTCGTGCAGCTTGGCGAGCGCGGCGGGCAGCGTCTCGGTCTGGCCGATGACTTCGCCGAGCTTGTCCTTCAGGATCTGCGTGTAGAGCAGCTGCTTGGCGTATTTCCACTCATACAGCGCCTTGGACTCGTCGAGCCCCTCGTAGCACTGCATGCGGATCAGGTTGATATTCTGCCAGGTCGCAATCGACTTCGCGAGCTCGGTCTTGCCGACGCCCGCCGGTCCCTCGACCAGGATCGGCTTGTCGAGCCGCTGCGCGAGAAACACCGCGGTCGAAATCTGGCGGCTGGCGATATATCCGGCCTCAGCAAGCCCGCGATCGACGGCTTCGATCGCAGTGGCCGGATCAAGAAGACTGTCCATTTCTCTTATCTGCCTCGACGTTGTTCCGTCCCAAAGGGAAGTGTGCGGCGCACAGCCGCATTTGCAACGATGGATAGAAGAATTTTACCGTCCGCGATAGGCCGAATGCGCCCCCTCGCCGCTCAGGCCGCATGCATTTTGGCACGAAGCCCATGCAGGGAACGACGACCCGGAATTGACAGGCGCACGGCGATGACCTAACGTTTCGCCACTTATTCGTTAGGGAGGAACAACGTGCCAAAAATAACCTTTCCCGTCGAAGCGACGCACATCATGATGTTCGCGCGCGCCATCGGCGATACCAATCCAGTCTATCACGACGCCGAAGCCGCAAAGAAAACCGAGGCCAAGGGCGTCATCGCGCCGCCGACCTTCGTGCAGGCGATGGCGCAATTCGATCCGGACTATCATCTGCGGCCGAAGCCTGGTCAGCCGTGGTTCGGCTCGGGCAAGGGCCCGACCGGCCTGACCGAAAAGCCCGCCTCGAGCGGCGGCCTGCATGCCGAACAGGAATACACCTATCACCGCCCGCTGCTCGCCGGCGAGGTGCTCACCTCTGAAGTGAAGCAGGGCGCGGTGTGGGAGAAGGAAAGCAAGCGCGCCGGAAAGCTGATCTTCCGCGAGCGCATCACCGAGCATCGCGATGCGAAGGGCGAACTCGTCGTCACCGCACGCAGCGTCGGCGTCACCACCGAGCGTCCCGTGGACGCGTCGTAAGGAGCAACAACAATGGCTTTGAAAGCATCACAACTGAAAGTCGGCGACACGCATTCCGAACGTGTCTGCGAAAACCTGTCGCGCACCCAGATCGTGCAGTATGCGGGCGCGTCAGGCGACTACAACCCGCTGCATTCGGACGAGGTCTACACGACGCAGGTCGGCGGATACAAAAGCATCTTCGCGCACGGCATGCTGTCGATGGGCCTCACCGGCAAGATGCTGACCAACTGGGTCGGCGACGCGCGTCTGAAGAAGTTCGGCGTGCGCTTCACCAACCAGGTCTGGCCCGGCGACACGCTCGACGCCAAGGCGACGGTGGCTGCGATCCGTCAGGAGAACGGCGAAACGCTCGTCGACCTGACGCTGTCCACGGTCAATCAGGACGGCAAGGAAGTCGTCGCAGGCCACGCCATCGCCCGCGTCGATCCCTGATTGCGCTGGACCAAGTCATCAGCGCCCGCGATCTTCGCGGGCGCTTTTCTTTGCGCCAGTCTGCTGAGTGGCCCCGTCACCATCAGCAGCCGCTTCGCCGCCCCCCAGCCGCAGCGGACCATCGGCCTCGCCTGGCGGCGTTCGTCGCCGCGCAAGCGGCATTTTGTCGACTCGGCAAGCTGATAGCGTCGATCGCAGCTGCGCAAACGGGCTGATTTCAGCCGCGCCGGGCCGGTTTTAATCGCCGCCTCGAAGCTGCTATATCCCGCCCTCGATGACGAGCTTCCTGCCAGAGAGTTGCAACGATGTCCGATACACCTCCCGACCGCCTCTCCACCAATCCTTCGAGCCCGCACTACGATGCCGACGTGCTCGCACGTGATGTCGGCATCCGCTTCAAGGGGGTCGAGCGCAGCAATGTCGAGGAGTACTGCGTCAGCGAGGGCTGGGTGCGGATGACCGCGGGCAATGCGAAGGACCGCTACGGCAATCCGATGACGATCAAGGTTCTGGGCACGGTGGAGCCCTATTTCCGCAGCAAAGAATGATCCCTGCAGGCGCGCCCGTGGACATCTTCGACAGGCTGAAAGGTGAATGTGCGGCCGACTGGTCGAGCTATGTCGATCATGCGTTCGTGCGCCGGCTTGGCGATGCGTCGTTGCCGGAGGCAGCATTTCGCACCTATCTGGTGCAGGACTATCTGTTCCTGATCCAGTTCGCGCGCGCCTATGCGCTGGCCGTCTACAAGAGTCGCACGCTCGCAGACATGCGCGCGGCTCACGCCGGCATCGCTGCCATTCTCGATGTGGAAATGGACCTGCATGTCCGGCTGTGCGGCCGCTGGGGCCTGACGCCTGCGCTGCTCGAAGCCGCACCCGAGCTTCAGGCGACCGTTGCCTACACGCGCTTCGTGCTCGACTGCGGCATGTCCGGCGACCTGCTCGACCTGCACGCGGCGCTGACGCCGTGCGTGATCGGCTACGCCGAGATTGCGAAACAGCTTGCGGCAAAAACAAGAACACCGCTGACCAACCATCCCTACCGCGAGTGGATCGGCGAGTATGCGGGCGAGGCGTATCAGGCGGTCGCGCAGAACGCGCGCGAACAACTTGCGCGGCTGGCGGCGAAATCGATGACCGCGGAGCGGTTTCCCGAATTGTGCGGCATCTTCGCGAAAGCCTCGCGGCTGGAAGCGGATTTCTGGCAGATGGCGCTCGATCACGCCGCTTAGACATCGAGGCGCCTGACGCTCCTCGCAACGACAACGGCTAACTACCCCCAAACAACCGCTTCGCATTCCCGTGTGCGATTCTGATCGCAATATCCGGCGGCAGCTGTGCGAGCCAGGCGCGATAGCCGGCCATGATGTCTCCGTAACTCGCCCAGCGCTCGTTGATCCAGGTGTCGGAGCCGAGCAGGAAGCGATCGGGGAATTTCTGAAACAACGCGCGCCACTCCGCGGTCAGCCTGCCGCCGCCATCGACGATGCCGCCGCGGTAGGAGAGCTCACCCCACAGCGCCGGATATTTCGTCAGCATTGCCGACACGCGCCCGGCATCGAGACCGAAGCCGGTATGCGCCCAGACGATCCGCGCCTTTGGATTGTGGCTCATCAGAATCTCGACCGCCTCGTCATCCGCATGCGCGTGCAGGAACAGGTCGTTGGCGACGGCAAAATCGACCGTCTTCTTCACCCACTCGGTGGCGGCCGACCGGCCCGACAGATGAAATTCGCCGATGCCGCGATAGAAGCCGCGCTTGAACTCGCTCTCGACCAGCTCGTAGATCGCCGGATCGCCAAACCAGCTGCCGATGTCGGCGCGGATGCGATAAGGCCGAATGAACGGCACCACCCACAACCCCTCGGCCTTGGCGGCGACCAGTGCGCGGGTACCGTCATTCGGGCGGCTGGTGGCGAGAATGCCGGTCACGCGATGCTGCTTGAACAGGGCCAGCACCTGCTCCAGCGAATAAAACGGGGTCGGTTCCCAATTGTAGTGCAGATGCGCGTCGAAGATCTCGATCCGGTCGTCGGCACGCACCGGCGCGATCAAAAGAGTCAGCATCGCTACCAGAGCGAGCACAAGCCGCATAAACATGGTTAACCCTCGCGCCGCATCAATCTTGACGATATCATGGCAGCCTGATGCAATGGCCGCAAAGGGCTCGGCCAATGAAGTTCTGGTTCTCCAAAAAAACGCCGAAAGACGTCTACGACGTGAAGGCGCCATATGACGCCACCGTCGAGCAGGCGCTGCGCGTGGCACAAGAAGTCAACGCTGCGGCGCCCGACGCCGATCGCGATGTTTTCGACTTCGTCAAAGCGCTTCATCCGAACGCCGAGCCGGACCTGATAACGGAACCCATCGCGCCGCCTGAGGAATTGGCCACATCCCGGCCGATGGTCTCGCGCGCCGCTCGCGAGGAGATGGAACGCCGCATCGCGAATTATCGCGCGTTCCAGAAGAAGCTGAACGACGAGCGCGAAGCGCGCATCCGCCGAACGATGGACGACGTGCGTGCGAGCCTCAAGCAGTCGGCCGCGCAGAACTCCACGCAGCACTAATTCAACAATCAGCATTCCTGTGAGGTGACGGCGATGGCCGAAATCATTGATTTCAAGGCTGGCGATTTCTCGTTCCTTGTCGCACCGGGCGGGCCGTTCTCCGCGGGCGTCCGCGCCAACAAGGGCTTTGCGCTGCATCGGGCGCGGTTCGCACGACCGGTGCCGATGATGGACGGTTTTGCGCGGATCAAACAGCATCTTGAAAAGCTTGGACGTCCCGTAACGGCTGTCGCAGCCTGCGAACTGCGCTCGCCGAAGCCGATGACGGTGCAGGAATTCCAGGGCTTCAACCGCGAATACCTGAAGACGCTGCACGAATGGGGATGCCGGATCGGCGAGATCAATACGCCGGCGCGCAGCAACATCGCGCCGATCACCGAAGTGCCGCCCGGATCCAGCTTCTTCGCCTTCACCTACACGATGCCGGAAGCGAACGCTTCGGGCGACTACCTGATCTCGGGGTTGCCGGAGATCAAGGCCGGCGCGACCGGGAGCGATCGCACATTCGGCGGACGCGACGTGTCGTTGAAAGGTCTCGATGCAAAGGCGCGCTACGTGATGGAAGGCCTGCGTTCGCGGGTCAATGCACTTGGCTGCGCATGGGACGGCGTCACCGGTTCGCAGGTTTATACCGTGCACGATTTCCGGCCCGTGCTGGAGAATCTGTTTGCCGAACTCGGCATCAGCCAGATCGGTGTCGCCTGGTATCCGGGCTGGCCGCCGGTCAACGACATGGAGTTCGAGGTCGACGTGCGTCGCGTGCGCACGGAACTGGTGATCTGACGAGAGCGTCGTCCCGCCTATGTCCGCACCATCTGCGGCAAATAGCCTCGCGCGGTGAGCCAGTGGAAGCGCAGGATCAGCAGCAACGCAAACACGACCACCCCGCACGAGAAGCCGATCCAGACACCGACTGCGCCGAAACCCAGGGGAAATCCCAGAACATATGACGCCGTGAAGCCGACCAGCCAGAAGCTGATGGCGGCGAACACCAGCGGCATCCGCGTATCGTTCAATCCGCGCAACGCGCCCGCGGCGGTCGTCTGCACGCCGTCGCAGATGAAGAAGGTGGTGCCGACGATCAGCAGCAGCTCGACCATCGCCACCGTCGCAGAACCGGCTGCGCTGCCAAGAAACAGGTGTGCGATCCCGGCGCGGGATGCGATCACCACCAGCGTCATGATCGCCATGAACGCTCCTGACAACGCGATCGCAACAAAGCCTGCCCGCCGCGTCGCGCTGCTGTCCCCTCGCCCCACCGCGTGGCCGACACGCACGGTCGCCGCCATGCTGATGCCGTAAGGGACCATGAACAGAATTCCCGCCGTCTGCAGCGCAATCTGATGCGCGGCAAGCGCGGCGGTGCCGATCCAGCCCATCAGGAAGGCCCCGGACATGAACAATCCGTACTCCAGCACGCAAACCTGTGGCCCTTGGGCAGTTCACGGGCGACATGCCAGAATTCCTTGAGGTCCTTAGCCTTGGCGCCCTTGGCGACTTCGGTGGCGAAGGGCGTGTAGGCGCGTTGCCCGCCGCCGCCGGGGATGAAGTATCTGCGCTTCGTCTCGTCGGGCAGGGCGAAGAACGTCTTGCCGGCGTTGACGCCGCGGTCGATCACGCCCTGGTCGATCGGGTGATCCTGGATCACGGCGAACCCCGTCTCGCGAAAGCTCGCGCCGAGCCTGTCTGCGAAGGCTTTCGGGTCCTTGTTGAACAGGGTGTAGGAGATCGGGTCGAACAGGCTGGCGGTCGTTGCGGTCATTTTGCCCTCAGGCATTCTCAAGAGTGGTATCGGGGGGCAGTCTGGCGCCGTCCGCGCCCTGCCGCTACATGGCGCTAGTATATAATGCAGGAAAGAGATGCCCATGGCCGCAGCGACAAAGCCGATCGATGTCCATTTCTGGCCCACGCCAAACGGCCGGAAAATCACCATCGCGCTCGAGGAAATGGGCCTGCCCTACAACATTGTCCCGGTGAACATCGGCAAGGGCGACCAGTTCAAGGACGAATTCCTCAGGATCAGCCCCAACAACCGGATGCCGGCGATCGTCGATCCGGAAGGGCCGGACGGCCAGCCGGTCTCGGTCTTCGAGAGCGGCGCGATACTTCAATATCTGGCGCGGAAATCCGGCAAGTTCGGCGGGACGAATGCGCGGGAACAGGCCGAGGTCGAAGGCTGGCTGGCCTGGCAAATCGCCAATCTCGGGCCGGTCATGGGCCACCACAACCACTTCAGGAATTATGCACCCAAGATCGAGCCCGACCCGGAGAAGCTGAAATACGGGCAGGAGCGCTTCTTCAACGAGACCAACCGCCTGTTCGGCGTGGCCGAGGTTCGGCTGCGGGACCGGGAATTCCTGGCGGGACCCATCTCGATCGCCGATTTCGCCACCTGGCCGTGGATCGCCGTCTACAAGAGCCAGGGGCAGGATCTCTCACAGTTCCCCGCGCTGAATCGTTGGTTTGGCCAGTGCCGCGAGCGGGCCGGCTTCGAGAAGGGCAGGAAGGCGGGCGAGGAGCTTCGGGCGCCCCGCTCATCGAAAACTCGAAGGAAGCCGAGGAGGCCCGGAAAATCCTCTTTGGCCAGAAGGCTCGCACCTGATGGCCCCCAGGCCCTTCGTGCTGCGCATGCGGCGCGACCTGAGGGACTTTGTGACAGAACCCGGGCCTGGCGGCATTCGCATCACTACGCTGCAGCAACAAGATGCGCAGGCCGCGCACGCCGTGCTCGAAGCCGGCTATTACGAGGGCGGGGGCGGCGCGCCACAGTTCTCGAAGTGGTGGTCGAAGCTTCGCAAGGATGCTGAGTTCGATCCGGCGCTGTGCTTCCTTGCTGCAGAGGCTGACGGAATTGTCGGCGTCTGTCAGTGCTGGACCAGCGCATCGTCAAGGATCTCGCCGTCCACCCTCGCGTGCGGCGGCGCGGCATCGGGCGGGCGCTCATGATTGCCGCGTTCGAGGCCTTCAAGGCGCGTGGCGCGGAGCATGTCGACCTGAAGGTGCGCGAAGAAAACCTTGCAGCGCAGCGACTGTATCATTCGCTCAGTATGCGGATCATCGCACGCGAACCGGGCTGATGTGCGTTGTTGTATCTATACTTCGACAGTTTCGATTCAGCTTCTGAATCTCCGTATACTGAAATAAATGCAGATTCATCCCGAAAACTTTGCAGTATTAACCACGCTGCAAATCTTCTCCGCTTGAATGATCCCTGACGCCGCTGATGCGGCAGGTGGGTGGAAGACGCGCCGAAGTCCGAAGAGACGAGGCGCTCTTGCCAAAGCGAAGGGATGCCAGAATGGCGTACGCGGATGTGCAGTTCGAACGGCCTGAAGCCATCCTCACAAAGGATGCGTCGGCCGATGACCTCTATCGCATGGGCCTCATCTATTCCGAAGGCCTCGATGTCGCGGTCGACCTGATCAGCGCACACAAGTTCTTCAACCTCGCTGCATCGCGCGGTCATCGTGAAGGCAAGCTGTGCCGCCAGGAAATGGCGGACATGATGCCCGCCGCCGACGTCGTGAAAGCCCAGAAGGCCGCCCGCGAGTGGATGAAGAAAGCCAACTAGGTTTTCAGCTCCGCTCCAGCAAATGGGATCGTCCGCTCCACCAGGACGTCCGTCGAGTTGACCAGTTCTGAATCGATGTCTTCGTCCGTAAGCACCAGCGGGACTTCGGTGCAGCCTGCGACGATCACGTCCGCGCCCTGGGCTTCCAGTTTCTTGGCCAGCGTCGCCATTGCGCGCCGAACTGTGCCGCCGGTGTCGCCGCCCTTGATGCGGTAGAGCAGCTCCATGAAGGAGCGCTGCGAGTCCGCCGGCAGCAGCACCGGCTCGACGCCAGCCTTTCTCAATCCATCCTGATAAAGTCTTGCCGCGAGACACGCGTCGCCCGCGAGGACGCCAGCGCGTCGGGTTCCCAATTCAGCGACTACTTTCACCGTCTCGATGATCATGTTGAGGAAGGGCACGG
>CAVZHJ010000025.1:0-147369 GCA_963774995.1 uncultured Alphaproteobacteria bacterium | reverse complement strand
GAGGTCGGGGCTGACCAGGATGCCGGTGGCAAGCGCGCCGAGGACGCCGCCGACGCAGTGGACGCCGAACACGTCCAGCGAGTCGTCATAGCCCATCGCGTTCTTGATCGCGGTGCAGGCGATCAGACAGACCACGCCGGCAGCGAGGCCGAGCACGACCGCCCCCATGATGCCGGAGTAGCCCGCGGCCGGAGTGACGGCAACGAGGCCGGCAATCGCGCCCGACAGGGCGCCGAGCAGCGAAGGATGGCCCTTGACGATCCATTCCGCGAACATCCACGACAGCGCCGCGGCAGCGGTTGCGGCGAAGGTGTTCGCCATCGCCAATCCAGCGCCGCCCGAGGCTTCGAGGGTCGAACCGGCATTGAAGCCGAACCAGCCGCACCACAGCAGGGACGCGCCGATCATGCTCATGGTGAGCGAGTGCGGTGCCATCAGATCCTTGCCGTAGCCGATACGCTTGCCGATGATCAGCGCACCAACGAGACCGGCGATGCCGGCGTTGATGTGCACCACGGTGCCGCCGGCGAAGTCGATCGCGCCGATCTTGAACAGCCAGCCGGCGTCGGCATTGACCTCGTCAAGCTTTGCCTGGGCCGCCGTCTTCGCTGCGCCGTCCGCCGCTGCTGCAAGAGCCTTGGCGGCGGCGTCGATCGCGTCTGGTCCCGCCCAATACCAAACCATGTGGGCGATCGGCAGGTAGACGCAGATGAGCCACAGTGGAACGAACAGCACCACGGCGGCGAACTTCATCCGTTCGGCGAACGCACCGACAATAAGTGCCGGCGTGATGGCAGCGAACGTCATCTGGAAGCAGAAGTAGATCAGTTCCGAAATGTTGGCATCGACGCTGAACGTCGCTGCTTTCGAATCGACCGTGACCCCGGCCATGAAGGCCTTCGACAGGCCGCCGATGTAGTCCGAGCCGCCGGTGAAGGCGAGGCTGTAGCCGAACAGGGCGTAGAGAACCACGACGATACAGACGGTGTAAAACACCTGCATCAGAACCGAGAGCATGTTCTTGGAGCGGACGAGACCGCCGTAAAACAGCGCGAGGCCGGGAATCGTCATCAACAGCACCAGGACGGTCGATGTCAGCATCCAGGCGTTGTCGCCCTTGTTGACAGTCGGCTCGGCGCAGGCCGCGGTTGCGGCGAACAGGCCGACTGCGAGGGTAATCAATCCCGCGCTTGTGGGACGCTTGAACGTCATTTGTATAACTCCTGATTGAATGAGATGGCGCGAGATCAAAGGGCGGCGGCGTCGGCTTCGCCGGTGCGGATACGCACCGCGTGATCGAGACCGATCACGAAGATCTTGCCGTCGCCGATCTGGCCGGTCTTCGCTGCGGTCGTGATCGCCTCGATGGTCTTGTCGACCTGGTCGGACGCAACAGCGACCTCGAGCTTGATCTTGGGAAGGAAGCTCACGGCGTATTCGGCGCCGCGATAAATTTCCGTATGGCCCTTCTGGCGGCCATATCCCTTCACTTCCGTCACCGTCAGGCCGTGCACGCCAATGGCGGTCAGGGCATCACGGACCTCTTCCAGCTTGAATGGCTTGATGATCGCCATAACTATCTTCATGGGTTGTTCCCCGCTTGCACCCGAACCACACACGACCGGGCTTCCCGACTGAGATGACCACGCGAAGAGCATCCCGCGGGCACAGCCGACCAAGGGAGAATCAAATGGCGTGCCAGTTGGCCGCCATTCCCTAACGATTTATGAATGCACGCTTATTTGCTGTGCAGGGGGCTGCGACGAAATGGCCATGTTTGCCATCGCCCAATTTATAATCAGCCGTGCTCATCTTAGGGGCACGACAGCAAGCAACCACAATCATGCCTAGAGGCAAGGCAAAGATCCGGTAGCCGGGTAGCTGAACTAAGTCCGGAAGCCAACCTTGGGTCGTACCGGACGCAAGGGACTACTGCAGAGCCTCGCCGTGCTGGGAGATATCGAGACCCTCAAGTTCCTGTTGCGCGCTGGCGCGAAGCGGCGCGAACAGCCCGACAAGCTTGAGCAGGACGAAGGTCATGCCGCCGGACCAGACCAGGGTGACTGCGACACCGTAGAGCTGGGTCACGAGCTGCTGTGGGTTGCCTTCGATCCAGCCGGATGTTCCGCCGATGGCGGCGGTCGCGAAAACGCCGGCCAGCATCGTGCCGGTCAGCCCGCCGATCCCGTGCACGCCGAACACGTCGAGCGAATCATCGTATTTCAGCCGTTGCTTCAGGCTCGTGCAGGCCCAGAAGCACAGCCCGCCGGCAATGATGCCGATGACGATGCCGTGCCAGGGCGCGACATAACCGGACGCGGGCGTGATCGTGCCGAGGCCGGCGACGGCGCCGGAGATCATGCCGAGCACCGACGGCTTGCGGCGTGTCACCCATTCGATCGCCGCCCAGGTCAGTGCGCCGGCGCAAGCCGCAAGATGGGTCGCGGTGATTGCCATGACGGCGCGCGAATTCGCGCCCAAGGCCGAGCCGCCGTTGAATCCGAACCAGCCGACCCACAACAAGCCGGTGCCGATAACCGCCAGCGACAGATCGTGGGGTGAGAGATTGTCCGAGCCGTAGCCCTGGCGACGGCCGAGTACGAGGGCCGCGACCAGACCGCCGATGCCTGCGCTCAAGTGCACCACGGTGCCGCCGGCGAAATCGAGCAATCCTGCCGTTGCAAGGAAGCCGCCGCCCCAGACCCAGTGCGCCAGCGGTACATACACAAAGATGAACCAGCCCGCGGAAAAAAGAAGATAGGCGGAGAAGCGCATGCGGTCGGCGACCGAGCCCGCAACCAGCGCCACGGTGATAATCGCGAACGTCATCTGATAGAGGGCGAACAGCGCCTCCGGGATCGTCTTGGCCGCCGGATTGGCGCTATCCATCGTCATCCCGAGGAGAAACGCGCGATCAAGCGTGCCGATCCATGGGCCTTCGCCGACAAACGCCAGCGAGTAGCCGAAGGCCACCCACAGCAGGGAAATCATCGCGACCGCAGCGAGACTTTGCGCCATCGTCGCAAGCACGTTCTTCTTGCGCACCATGCCGGCGTAGAACAGCGCCAGTCCCGGGATCGTCATCATCAACACGAGCGCAGTTGCGACGATCATCCAGGCCGTGTCGGCGGCGTCGATCTTTGCAGCTTGCTGTGCGAAGGCCGGTGTGGCCGAGATCGCGAAAATCGACGCGGCGCAAACAACCGCACGGCAGGAAAACGCCGTCATGGTAGAATCCCCCCAGTTTCAAAGATGCGATCCGCGCTCTTTTTCAAAGCGCGTCGCTATCCGTCTCCCCCGTGCGAATCCTCACGGCATTTTCGATTTTTGTCACAAAGACCTTGCCGTCGCCGATCTGGCCGGTGCGGGCGCGCGAGGTGATGGCTTCGATCACCTTGTCGGCCATCGCTGAGTCGACCGCGACCTCGACCCGCAATTTGGGCAGGAAGTTCACGACGTATTCGGCGCCGCGATAGATTTCCGTGTGGCCCTTCTGGCGCCCGTAACCCTTGACCTCGGTCACGGTCATGCCGTGGACGCCGATCTCGGTCAGCGCCTGGCGAACCTCGTCGAGCTTGAACGGCTTGATGATCGCTACAATCAACTTCATGACCACACCCTTTGACCGACCGCGATCGGCGAACGCCTGCAGCTGCCAAGCTTATCGGCAGACTGCGCAAGAGTTAAGCGGGGAAGCCGCCCTTTTATTGGGCTGTCCGCAAGTTTTCGGGTCAAATCATGCGTCGCGGAGGGACGACGGCGCCTGTGAGCGGAGTCTGACCAGACCCTCCTGCGCAACCGTTGCGACATGGACGCCGTCGCGGGTGAAGATCATGCCCCGCGCAAGCCCCCGGCCGCCACTGGCGCTCGGTGAGTCCTGGGAATAGAGCATCCACTCGTCGGCCCGGAACGGGCGGTGAAACCACATGGCGTGGTCGAGGCTCGCGGCCATGATGTTGTCCTGGAAGAGTGCCTGCCCGTGCCGGGCGGCGACCGAGTCCAGGAGCGCCATATCCGACGCATAGGCCAGTGCGCACTGGTGGATCGCCGGATCTTCCGGCAACTCCGCATTTGTCCTGATCCAGAAATTGATGCGTCCGCCCGGCGCCTTCGCACCGAGATAGCGCTCGAATTCGACGGGGCGCATTTCGATCGGCCGGCGGCGGAAGGGCGTATCGCTTTCGAAAAAACGCTTCACGAATTTCGGCGCGTTCTCAAGAAGCGGATGGCCGGCCATCTTCTCCGGCGAGAAGTCTTCCGGCGGCGGCACGTCGGGCATCACTTCCTGATGATCGAAGCTGTCTTTCTCCTTTGCGGCAAACGATACGATCATCGAGAAGATCGCCTGTCCGTGCTGGATCGCGGTGACGCGCCGCGTCGAGAAGCTGCGCCCGTCGCGCAGCCGGCCTACTTCGTAGATGATCGGTACGGTCGGATCGCCGGCGAGAATGAAATAGGCGTGCAGCGAGTGCGGCAAGCGTGCATCGACCGTGCGGCAGGCGGCGACCATTGCTTGCCCGATCACCTGTCCGCCGTACACGCGCGGCCACTTCGTCTGCGGGCTGATGCCACGAAACAGGTTGACCTCGATCGGTTCGAGATCGAGCAGCTTGAGCAGTTCGATAGGCGCTTTCGACATCGGCGTTCCCGTAAGGCGCAGAGGCAGAGAATAGCCTCAAAGATGGCCGTGTGTCGCGCAGCGGCGACCCGGTGGCAAGGGGTTGGCGAAACGGACGTGACCGCATAAATCGTCGTGAATGAACGATATTCGTGTAGGTTGAGGGCGTTCTTCAGATCGATCGGATCAATGGCTGAGCAAAAACGCATTGTCATCGGCGGCGGAGGCTTCGCGGGCCTCGCGCTTGCGCTTGCGCTCCGGAGTGGCCTTGGGCGTGCGTTCGACATCGTGGTTGCCGATCCCGCACTGGCGGCGCGGCCGAGCCACGATCCGCGCGCGTCCGCGATCATCGCCGCGGGACGGAACCTGTTCGAGGTGCTCGGTATCTGGAAAGAGGTCGCGCCGAACGCGCAGCCGATCCTCGACATGATCGTCACCGACAGCCGGCTCGAGGATGTAACGCGGCCGGTGTTTCTGACGTTCGGAGGCGGCGCCTCGTCGCGACGTTCGGCAGCCGACGGTGAGGCTGATGCATCCTCGCAGCCGTTCGCGCACATGATCGAAAACCGCTTTCTGATCGATGCGCTGGTGAAGGCATGCGAAGCCGAAGGCGTCGCGTTCCGCGCTTGCGCGGTGACGGGCTTCGAGAACCGACGCGATGCCGTCACCGTTGCATTTGCCGACGGCGAGTCGCTCGATGCAAGCCTGCTGGTTGCGGCCGACGGCGGCCGCTCCGCCTTGCGCGAGCGCGCCGGCATCGCAACCCATGGCTGGCAGTATGATCAGTCAGGCATCGTCGTCACGGTCGCGCACGAGCGCGATCACGAAGGGCGTGCCGAGGAGCATTTCCTGCCCGCGGGTCCGTTCGCGATCCTGCCCTTGACCGGCAAGCGCGCCTCGCTGGTGTGGACCGAGACGCGCTCTGAAGCCGAGCGCATCGTGGCGTTGCCCGGCGATGACT
The DNA here is from genome assembly GCA_963774995.1 of uncultured Alphaproteobacteria bacterium. Lineage (GTDB taxonomy): Bacteria > Pseudomonadota > Alphaproteobacteria > Rhizobiales > Xanthobacteraceae > P52-10. The sequence goes on along the minus strand of CAVZHJ010000025.1, from coordinate 141,790 downwards.
TCCACCGCGAGCTCGAGCAGCGTTTTGGCCTGCATCTTGGCGAGCTGCACGCCGAAACAAAACCGCGCGCGTTTCCGCTCGGCTATTTCGTGGCGCGCTCGTTTATCGGCGATCGGCTCGCGCTGATCGGCGATGCCGCGCATGTCATTCATCCCATCGCCGGGCAGGGACTGAATCTCGGATTGAAGGACATCGCCGCGCTCGCCGAGGTGGTGGTCGATGCGGTGCGGCTCGGGCTAGACCCGGGTCAGGCCGATGTGCTGGAGCGCTATCAGCGCTGGCGCAGATTCGACACCATGGCGATGGGGGTAGCGACCAACGGCCTCAACCTTCTGTTCTCGAATCGCTCGACGCTGCTCCGCACGGTGCGCGACATCGGCCTCGGTCTGGTTGATCGCATCCCGCCATTGAAGAGTGCGCTGATCAAGCACGCCGCCGGCCTGAGCGGCGAGGTGCCGCGGCTGTTGCGCGGCGAAGGGCTCTAGGGTCTGTACTAGGATTCAAAAGGCCAGTTGTTTGTGATTAGTTCTCCGAAACGATTTGGAGGCTTGAATGGCAAAACAAGTTTATTGGCTTTCGGATGCGGAATGGAAGCGGATTGAGCCGTTGCTGCCGCGAGGGCGCAAGGGAGCGCACCGGGTCGACGATCGTCGCGTGATCAGCGGCATCATGCACATGCTCAGATCCGGTTCGCGCTGGCGCGATTGCCCCGAAATCTATGGACCTTACACAACGGTCTACAACCGCTTTAACCGCTGGAGCCGGCAGGGAATCTGGACGGGCATCTTTTACGCGCTGACCGGATCGACCGGCATGTACGGATCAATCTCGGTGGACTCCACCTACGTCAAAGCCCACCGCTCCGCCACCGGCGCAAAAGGGGGGCCTTCAACAATGCAATCGGACGCTCGCGCGGCGGGCAAACGACCAAAATCCACGCGCTGACCGATGATATCGGCCGCCCCCTGGCCTTCCTGATTACCCCGGGCAACACCCACGACCTGGTCGGTGCACGCGATCTGATCGGCATGGTCCGCAGTCCACGCCGCTTGCTGGCCGATCGAGCCTATGACGCCAAGAGCTTGCGCGACGAACTCGCCGCACGCCGCATCAAAGCCGTGATCCCGCCAAATCCGACCCGCAAGCATCCACATCGCTATGACAAAATCGCCTACAAAGGACGCAACGTCATCGAGCGGATGTTCTGTCGGCTCAAAGACTTCCGACGGCTCGCAACTCGATATGACAAGCGCGCGGACACCTTCCTGTCCGCAATACTATTGGCCGCAGCCATCACTTGGTGGATCAATTGAATCCGACCTGGTCCAGCGTCATTGCGAGGCATGGCCGTTCGAAAGAACGGTGCCGCATCGCTCGCAATGACGTTCAATCTATCTTCCGCGCTTCTTCCGGCAGCATGATCGGAATGCCGTCGCGGATCGGGTAGGCGAGTTTCGCCGAACGCGAGATCAGTTCCTGCCGCGCATTGTCGAACTCCAGCGGTCCCTTGGTCAGCGGGCAGACGAGAAATTCCAGGAGTTTTGAATCGACCGTATCGGCTGACGACATTTGCGTTTGCGCTCCTATTGCAGCGGCGGTTCGCCGGATGTTTTTTTCCTGGCGAGCTCCATCTCGGTGACCGCAACCAGAATCTCCGCGCGCTCCTTCAGATTGGGTGCCTCAAGCAGTGCCTGCTTTTCAGGCGCACCGTAGGGCGACATCATCGCCAGCGCGTTGACCAGGGCTTCGTTCGGCGCCTTTTCGATGCCGTCCCAATCGACCTTCAGGTTGTTCGCTTTCAGAAAAGCCTGGAGCACGCGCAGCACTTCGCTGCGGTTGACCAGATCCTCGCCCTTGCGCGCGGTGAAGTCGTCGACGAACGGAAAATAGTCGACGCGGCACTGCCGATAGGCTGTCGTCACGCTCAATTCCTCGATCACCCGGAAGCGCGATATGCCGGTCAGTTCGAGGATGTAGCGGCCGTCGCCGGTCTCGCCGAACTGCGTGATGCGGCCGACGCAGCCGATATGGAACAGCGCCGGATGATCCGAACTGCCCGCATGGCTCACATCCGGCTGGATCATGCCGATCAGGCGGTGACCGCCGCGCAGCGCGTCATCGATCATCGCAACATAGCGTGGCTCGAAGATGTTCAGCGGCATCTGTCCGCGCGGCAGCAGCAGTGCGCCCGTCAACGGGAAGACCGGGATGACCTCGGTGAGATCGGCCGGCCCGCGATAGTTGGCATTGATCGGCATGTTGTGAACCACCAATTCCGGGTTCGATCTTGACGCCGAACTCGCTGTGCTTCGCGCTTTTCGGTTACGAAAACAGGATCGACGACAGGCGCTTGCGTCCCTCGACCGTCGCCTCGTCCGCGCCACCCCATGCTTCGAAGAACTGCACGAGCTGTTTGCGTGCGCCGTCATCGTTCCATTTGCGGTCGCGCTTCACAATATCAAGCAGATGGTTGGCTGCATTGAGGCGGTCGCCCGAGGCCGCCAGCGCAACCGCGAGATCGAAGCGCGCCTGATGATCGGCCGGGTTCGCTGCGATCTTCTGCTCCAGCTCGGTCACCGGCCCCAGCGATTTCGCCTGCTCGGCAAGCTCGATCGCGGCCTGCACGGCCTTCACCGCGGCCTCGCCGCGCTTTGCTTCGGGAATCATGGCGAGCGTCTGCTTCGCCTGCTCGATCGCGTCGGTCTCGACATAGCAGCGCGCCAGACCCGCCAGCGCCGGGATACTGGTCGAATCCTCCTGCAGGATTTCGGCGTAGATCGAAGCCGCGGTGGAGCAATCGCCTTCGGCGATCGCAGCCTCGGCTTCCTTCAGCAGGTCGGCGACGCTGGCTGGTCCCGGCATGCCCTTGGTCAATTTGTCGATAAAGGCCGTCACCTGGCTCTCGGGAACTGCCCCCATGAAGCCGTCGGCAGGCCGTCCGCCGGAAAACGCGATCACGGCCGGAATCGACTGGATGCCCATTTGTCCCGGAATTTGCGGGTGCTCGTCGATGTTCATTTTGACGAGTTTGACCTTGCCCTTGGCGGCGCGGACCGCCTTTTCCAGGATCGGGGTCAATTGACGGCAGGGGCCGCACCAGGGGGCCCAGAAATCGATCAGCACCGGCTGACGTTTGGACTCCTCGATCACGTCCTGGACGAACGTCTGTGTCGTCGTGTCCTTGATCAGATCGGCTGCGGGCGGCGCGGCGCCATTACCTTCAAGTATCGTCACGTCGGTCCTCGCGAAGTTTCCAGGTGCCGGGGTTCCATAGCATGGCTTGCGGGATAAATGGCGGCTTTGGCGCGATTTTCAATGCGCCTGAGGGGCGGCGCGGACCCCGTCCACGGCCTCCAGGATGCGCGGTTCGTGGCCGGTCGCCTTCAAAAAGGTCACAAGGTCGCGTGCCGCGATCGATGTGGTCATCGTATTGATCAGCGGATGAAAGTTCAGCACCTCATGCCGCATCATCGCAGCATCGAGAACAACCGAAACCGCACCTCGCGTGTCGTTGATCGCCGCAAACGGCGTAACCGAGCCCGGCAGCATGCCGAGATGCTGCATCAGCAGTTCGGGTGACCCGAACGAGACGCGCCTGGCGCCGATCCGTTGATGGATCGACTTGAGGTCGATGGCCGCGTTTTCGTCGGCGCTGAGCAGAAAAAGCGATCCGGCCTTGTCCTTCAAGAACAGGTTCTTGGTGTGCCCGCCGGCGATTTGGCCGCGCAGGCTTTGCGAATCCGCAACCGTGAACAGCGGCGGATGGGTGACCGTCGAATGGCGGAGGCCCAGCTGGTCAAGAAAGGCGAACAGGTCTTGCGGGGAGGCGGGCATGGCGTTGGGATCTGCAGGAGTATCCGTAAAGACGAGCGATACAGCCATTTTGCGACCGGCGCACCCGGCGGCGGGCATTAAGGGAAATTTGCCTTCAAGATGAACGCATTGGCCCGACCGGCCGCAAACTGTTTGCATTGAGGGATGGGTTTTGGCATAGGATGGCGATCGCGGGCGAAAGCTCGCGAATTCTCTCGGATGCGGGTGTAGCTCAGGGGTAGAGCACAACCTTGCCAAGGTTGGGGTCGAGGGTTCGAATCCCTTCGCCCGCTCCAGAGCCACCTACCATGGGCCGCCGCGAGGCGGCCTTTTCGTTGACCGCCTTTGCAAATCTAAATTCGTCACGCTTGCAGGCGATCCGCGACACGGTCGAACTCTGCACCCCGTTGCCGGGACCGTCGAGCGCGAGATGATCGGCGCGTTGATCAACGCGACAGAACAAACACGAGCGCCGGCCGCCGCGACGCCGTGAAGCTCATGCGAGAGATGCTGATCGCTTGACATCGCTCCGCGCTCCCCGTGTGATGGGTGCCAACAAAACCAAGAAACGCAATGCACAAAAAATTCAGGGAGGTTTTCATGCTGAAGCGTAAAGCTGCCCGGCTGTTCGGTGCGTTCGTTGCCGCCGTGGCGGTGCTGGGCATTTCGGTTTCCGCCGACGCCCAGGAAAAAAAGATAAAGATCGGCGTGATCTACGACCTGACCGGTCCGCTCGCCGGCGGCGGCTCGGAGCTGCAATACACCGGCGCCAAGATCATGCTCGACCAGTACGTCAAGACCGGGGTCGAGGGTTACAAGGTCGAGGCGGTCTATGCCGACGCGCAGAGCAAGCCTGACGTCGCCATCAACGAGGCGGTCCGTCTGATCGAGCAGGAAAAGGTCGACATGCTGCTCGGCTTCTATTCGTCGGCGCAGTGCGTGCCGGTGGCCGGCCGTGTCGAGCAGCTGAAGAAGTTCATGTGGATCACCACCTGCATTTCCTCCGCCGTGCTCGATGGCAAGAACTACAAATACGTGTTCCGGCCGCAGGCGAGCGGCGACCAGTTCGGTCTGATGACGATGGACTTCATCGCGCAGAACTCCAAAGCCAAGCTCGGCAAGGAGGCGAAGGATCTGCGCGTCGCCATCATCCACGAGGACGGCGCCTATGGCGTCGACGTGGCGAAGGGCAACGAGGCCGGCGCCAAGAAGGCCGGCTTCAATGTCGTCATGAAGGAAGGCTATGCGGCCACGGCGCCCGATCTCTCCTCGCTCGTCACCAAGCTGAAGCGTGCCCGGCCCGACGTGATCTTCCACACGGGCTACAATCCCGACATCACGCTGCTTCTCCGCCAGGCGCGCGAGCAGGGGCTGAAGTTCGCTGCTCTCGTCGGCCATGGCGCGGGCTACGGCGTGTACGAGAAGTTGAAGGAAGGTCTCGGCGCCGACGTGAACTACGTCTTCAACGTCGACCCGATCTCGATCTGGCTCGCCAACGAAAAGGGCCTCGACCCGAAGCTGCCGCCGGTCATCAAAATGATCGGAGCGGAGTTCGACAAGATCAAGCCCGGCGTGGCGATCCGTTCCGCGCATGTCGGCATGGCCGCATCGAACACCTATCTGTTCATGACCGAAGTGCTGCCGCGCGCCATCAAGAAATATGGCGGCGTCGATCCCGAGGCGCTGCGCAAGGCGGCGCTGGAACTCGACCTTCCCGAAGGCGGCACGATGCTGGGCTTCGGCGTCAAGTTCTTCGGCGAAGGCACGCCGATGGCCGGGCAGAATGAGCGATCGTTCCCGGTGGTCATCCAGTACGTCGACGACAAGTCGTATGTGGTGTGGCCGAAGAGCCAGGCGCAACGCGAGGCCGTGCTGCCGCTGCCGGCAGGCACGATCTACAGCAACAAGTAAAACGTTATTGCGAGCAAGCCGAAGCAATCCGGAGCCCGAAGGGAACACTGGATTGCTTCGGAGCTCACGCTCCCCGCAATGACGGCGCGCGCCATCACCAAATCGTCGCACCCCAACAAGGAGCCGTTGTGCTTGTCGTTGAAGGCCTCGTAAAGCGCTTTGGCGGTTTCACGGCCGTCGATAACGTGTCGTTCAAGGTTGAGCAGGGCGAGATCCTCGGCCTGATCGGCCCGAACGGATCGGGCAAGAGCACAATCTTCAACATGCTCTCCGGCACGTTCCCGCCGACGGCGGGCTCGATGAAATTCGCTGGCGAGGAAATCGCCGGCCTTGCGCCGCACCGGATCATCAATCGCGGCATTGGCCGCACCTTTCAGATTCCGCGCCCCTTTCACCGGCTGACGATGTTCGAGAACGTGGCGCTGGCGGGCTATTTCGGCCAGGGCCGGCAGAACCGTGCGAAGGCCGAGGAGGCGGCGGAACGTGCGCTCGCCACCGTCGGCCTGCCGACCGACCGCACGGCAAGCGTCGAGGGACTGGGCGCCGCGGGTTTGAAGAAGCTGGAGCTCGCCAAGGCGCTGGCGACCGCGCCGAAACTGCTGCTGGCTGACGAAAGTCTCGGCGGGCTCGATGACACCGAGATGGAGCAGGCTGCCGACATGCTGCGCAAGATCCGCGACGAGCTCGGCATCACCATCATCTGGGTCGAGCACATCATGGGCGTGCTGATGCGCGTGGTCGATCGCGTGATGGTGCTGGATCACGGCGAGAAGATTTCGGAAGGATTGCCGGCCGAGGTGTCGAGCGATCCGCGGGTGGTTGAGGTTTATCTCGGCACCGACGCCGTTGCGACTCAAGCCGCTGCGGCGGAAGCGCGGCGGTAGGTGGGGCGCATGCATGCTTGATTTGAAGTCGGTCGATGCGGGCTACGGAACCTTTCAGGCGCTGTTCGGCGTCAGCCTCGATGTCAAGGCAGGTGAGGCTGTGGGCGTGATCGGCCCCAACGGTGCCGGCAAGACGACCTTGATGCGGGTGATCTCCGGCCTGATCCGGCCGCGCGGGGGCGCGATTTCCTTTGAGGGCGCCGACGTTTTGAAAACGCCGGAGCATCGTATCGTCAGTCTCGGCATCGCCCACGTGCCGGAGAACCGCCGGCTGTTTCCCCGCCTGACGGTGGAAGACAACCTCAAGATGGGCGCCTTCATGCCTGAGGCGCGCGCCCGCTTCGCCGAGCGGCTGGAGTTCGTGTTCGATCTTTTTCCGCGCATGAAGGAACGCCGCAGCCAGCTTGCCGGCACCATGTCGGGCGGCGAGCAGCAGATGTGCGCGATCGGCCGCGCGCTGATGTCCGATCCGAAGTTGCTGCTGCTCGACGAACCGTCGGCGGGTCTCGCGCCGGTCGTCGTGCAGCAGGTGTTCGAACTGGTGAAGCGAATCCGCGCCAATGGCCTGACCGTCCTGATCGTCGAGCAGAACGTGCAGCAGGTCCTGCGCGTGGTCGATCGCGCCTACCTTCTGGAGGCCGGCTCGATCCGCGCCTCGGGCAGTTCGCGCGAGATGCTGGCCAACGACACGATCCGGCAGGCGTATCTTGGGGTGTGACTTGATGAGGTTTCCATCGTCATTGCGAGCGAAGCGAAGCAATCCAGCGCCGCACTCGTGGCGTTCGCCGTCTGGATTGCTTCGTCGCTACGCTCCTCGCAACGACGGCGGGGTTGAGAACAGGCAGGTGACACATGTTTGAAATTTTCGACATCTACCTGCTCGAAGCGATGGTGAACGGCATTCTGCTCGGCGGCTTGCTGGCGTTGCTGGCACTCGGGCTGAACCTGATCTTCGGCGTCATCGACGTGACGTGGATCTGCTACGCCGAACTGGTGATGATCGGCATGTACGCCATGTACTTCATCGTCCAGTACTATGGACTGCCGTATTACGTCGCGGCGCCGGTCACGATCCTGATCGTCGCGGCGCTGGGGGCGCTGCTGCACTGGCTGGTGATTGCACCGCTGCTCAACGCGGCGCCGATCAACCAGTTGCTCGCAACTGGCGGCGTGCTGTTCGTCCTGCAGAGTTTCGCTACCGTCGCGTTCGGCATCGACTTCCGCAACCTCGGCATCCGCTTGCCGGTGCTGCGGTTCGCCGAGATGCATTTCAGCTACTCGCGCCTGCTGGCCTTCGGAGCGGCGCTGATCGGCATGCTGCTGGTCTATTTCTTCATGAAGCGGACCTATCTTGGCACTGCGATCCGCGCCATCGCCCAGGATCGCCAGATCATGCCGTTGATGGGCGTCGATGCGGGTCGCATCTATCTCATTACATCCGCGCTCGGTGGCGCGCTGGCCGGTCTCGCGTCCTGCCTGCTGGTGCTGCAATACGACATCCATCCGTTCGTCGGCCTGTCGTTCGGACCGATCACCTTCCTGATTTGCGTGCTGGGCGGCCTGGGCAATTTCGTCGGCGGCTTCGTGGCGGCGTTTGTCTTTGCCGAGATCATTTCCCTCGGCGGACTGTTCTCCGACCTCGAGTGGGGATACGTGCTGGCGTTCGCCTTCTTCATCGTGATGATGTTCATCAGGCCTGCCGGGCTGCTGGCGAAACGCTCATGACCGCACGTCAGCTCGTCCCCTTGATTGCCGGCGCAGCGCTGATCGCGCTGCCGTTCGTCCATCGCGACGCCTACCATCTGCACATTCTCATTCTCATCCTGATCTGGTCATTTGCCTACACGTCGTGGTCGATGATGGGCCGCTTCGGCCTGGTGTCGCTGGGCCACGGCGGGTTTATGGGTGTCGGCGCCTATGTCACGGCGCTGCTGTGGAATCATCTCGGCGTATCGCCGTGGCTGGGCATTCCGGTTGCGATGATCGCTGCTGCTCTGCTGGCGGTGATCGTGGCGTATCCGTGTTTCCGCTTCCGCATCACCGGCCACTATTTCGTGCTTGTCACCCTGGCGCTGTCCGGAATCGTCCTGCAGGTCATCACCGCGACGCGCGACTACACCGGCGGCTCGCTTGGCTACACACCCGACCGGACCAAGGGCAGCCAGCTGTGGGCGCTGCAGTTCGACGACAAGGTGATCTGGTATCTGATTGCGCTTGGGGTCTGGGCGGTGGGCCTCTTGGTCTGGCGCTGGGTCGACCGCAGCATGGATCGCTACGCACTTGAGGCCATCTCCGAGGACGAAGACGCCGCAGCGGCAGCCGGCGTCAACGTGACATGGGAAAAGCTCAAGATCACGGTGATCAGCGCGCTGATGACGGCGCTCGCGGGGGCTCTCTACTGCCAGTACCAGATGTTCATTTCCCCCGACACGGTGAGCGGCATCTCGGTCTCCCTGCAGATGGTCTTTGCCGTCATCGTCGGCGGGCTCTACGTGTCGCTTGGGCCGACAGTCGGCGCGATCATCACCATCATGCTCGCGGAGGTGCTGCGTATCGGCTTCGGCACCAAGGCCGTCGGCTGGGACAATCTTATCTACGGCGTGCTGCTGGTGGTCTTCATCATCTTCCTGCCCAAGGGCATCCTCGGCAGCATCATTGAGCGGGTGAAGGCGCAGCGCAAGCGCTGGGTATGAATTGTGGCGCAAGGCCGGCGCGGAGCCGTCGAAGCCGCGCGGCTCTCCGATAAACACAACGCAAATGCGAGCAACGAAGGCTGGACAAGAGGTCCGGCCTTTTGTTTTGTGATCCGAGGAACAGGGTCCGGGCCGTCGCTCGCGACAGGACTTCCGAGGCTCCGTTCAGACCAGAAGAGAGCCTTGTAAGAGAGCCTTTTCGAAAGAGCCGTGTACAAAAAAGCCTTGGGAGGGCCGCATCGCATGAAGGATTTCGCAGGCAGGATCGCCGTCATCACCGGTGGTGGCACCGGCATGGGGCGCGAGCTGGCGCGGCAGCTTGTTGCCGAGGGCTGCAATGTCGCGATGTGCGACGTGTCGGCCGAGAACATGGCGGAGACCAGGCGGCTTTGCGAGGTCGAGAAACTGCCGCAGGGCCTGCGCATCACCATGCACGTCGCCGACGTGTCGATCGAGGACGAGGTCGAGCGCTTTCGCGACCAGGTCGCCGAGCAGCAGGCGACTGACAAAATCCATCTTCTCTTCAACAACGCCGGCATCGGCGGCGGCGGCAGCATGATCACCAACAGCCGCGAGCAGTGGGAGAAGACGTTTAACGTGTGCTGGGGCGGCGTCTATCTCAATACCCGCGCGTTCCTGCCGATGATGCAGAAGGCGAGCGAAGGCCACATCATCAACACCTCGAGCGTCAACGGGTTCTGGGCATCGATCGGGCCGGGGTTGCCGCACACCGCCTACAGCGCTGCGAAGTTCGCAGTGAAGGGATTCACCGAAGCACTGATCAACGATCTCAGGATGAACGCACCGCACATCAAGTGCTCGGTGGTAATGCCGGGGCACATCGGCACGTCGATCGTCTCCAACACCCGCAAGATTCAAACCGGCAGCGAGTTCCGGCGACTTGAGTCCCGCGGAGCTCGCATCGGCGCGGCAGCGGATCGCAGCGCTTGGAATGGATGCGGCTTCGATGTCGGACGCCGACATCCAGAAGATGTCGGCCGAACGTGCGCGGCGCTTTCGCGAAGAAGCGCCGATGACGGCGGCGGCCGCGGCCAAGGTCATCCTCGACGGGGTCAAGGCCGAGCGCTGGCGCATTCTTGTCGGCGACGACGCACACCTGCTCGACAAGCGCGTGCGCGACAATCCCGAACACGCCTATGAGCAGGATTTCTTCAAGAGCTTTGCCGAGGAATCCGGCTGGCGGGTCGGCGGTCAGAACTGATTGAGGCCGGAAGCCGGAACTGCAGGCGCATACCGGCACGTTTGACCGGGGGATGCTGGTGGATAAAATGCGCCACCAGCACGGTAGAATTGCCTTAGGGGTTCGCGCGCCATGAACGCATCGCTGAAATTCGACGTCTCCACTGTCGCTCGCCCGGAGCCGGGTGGATTTGGCGCCGTCATCACGCATTCGGATTTCGATGCGCTGGTGGCGCGGCCAGGGTTCGTCGATGGACTGATGTCGCTGCTGGCAAAACATCTGGTGGTCCGCATCGAGACGCCGCCGTTCGACGCGAAGTCGCTTGGCGCGATTGCGGCGCGGCTTGGTCCGGCATCGGTGAACAGGGGGCCGCGGCTTCCCGGGTACGAACTCGCTCATCCAGTTCGACAGTCCCGGCAAGCCAGACGGCGATCCGCAGAAAGACATCGATAGCGCGCAGATTCTGCATCACGACTCCGCAGGTCTTGCCGAGCCGCCGAGCTTTGCGATCGTCAACACCAAGACGTTGCCAAAGGAGCCGGCCTGGCACACATGGGTGGACATGCAGGCGGTGTATCGCGACCTTCCTGCATCGACGAAGCAGAAGATCGGTGGCCTGCGCTGCATTCATCCGAACTATCCCGAGTTGGTTTCCGTCGGCGTGCAGCGTGACCTGAAGGTGTTGCCGCAGGACGTGCGCGAGAACGGTCCGGCGCATCCGCTGGTCGTTCGCAATCCGAACACCGGCGAGCCGACGCTTTATCTCTCCGTGCGGCGCGACGCGAAAATTCCGGGCATGGACGCAGGTGAAAGTCTGAAGCTGCTCACGGAGCTGTGGGATCTCGTCGAGACGTCGCCGCATTGCTGGCGCGCACTGGTGCGCGGCAACGACATGACGATCTGGGACAATATCGGCACCGTGCACGATCGCCCGCCATTCTCGTCGCGCGAGGCGCGCACGATCTGGTTCGGCAATCTCGGCCCCGTCGTGCCGCAGCCCGCCTTCGCGGCCTGATTTTTACGCGGCGCGATTCGGAACGTCACATGCTCACGGTGCATCACCTCAACAATTCCCGCTCCCAGCGCGTGCTCTGGCTGCTCGAAGAGCTGGGCGTGCCTTACGAGATCAAACACTATCAGCGCGCCGCGGACATGCAGGCGCCGAAGGAATTGCGCGCCGTGCATTCGCTCGGCAAGTCGCCGGTCATCACCGACAACGGCAACACGGTTGCCGAGTCCGGTGCGATCATCGAATACATCGTCGAGACCTGCGGCAACGGCCGGCTGATCCCGCCGCCGAAGACGGCCGAGCGTCTGCGCTACACCTACTGGCTGCATTACGCGGAAGGCTCGGCGATGAGCCCGCTGCTGATGAAACTGATCTTCCTGATGCTGCCGCGCCGTTCACCCGCACTGATGCGGCCGGTGATGAAGGCGATATCCAGGCAGTTGATGGTGAACATCGTCGATCCGCGCCTGAATCAGCACATGGCTTACTGGGAGCAGGAACTTGGCAAAGCCGAATGGTTTTGCGGCAACGAGTTCACGGCTGCCGACGTGCAGATGAGTTTCCCGCTTGAAGCAGCCGCCGCGCGCGGCGGCCTCGAGATCGGCCATCCGAAATGCATGGCGTTTCTCGAAAAGATTCATGCGCGTCCCGCCTATCACCGCGCGCTGGTTCGCGGCGGACCTTATGCGATCGGGCGGTAGGGAAGCGTCGCTCCGCACTGTGATGTCGTCCCCGCGAAGGCGGGCACGATGCTGAATGCAGCGCTCCCTCAATATCCCGCGGCAAATGCCCCGCGCGTCCGCGGGTCCGGTGCACCCGCAAGTCCGTCCGGCGTGATCGCGATCGAGTTGGCAGAGGTCTGCCCCAGCGGTGTCGCGATCATGTGTCCGCGCGCACGCAACGCGTCCAGCGTCCCGGTCGAAAAACCGTTCTCCACACGTACATCGTCCGGCAGCCATTGATTGTGCAGGCGCGGGGCCGCGACCGCGGCTGCGACGTTCATGCCGTGATCGACGGTGTTCAGGATCACCTGCAGCACGCCGGTGATGATCCGGCTGCCGCCCGGCGTGCCGGTGACGAGCACGGGCTTGCCGTCCTTCAAGACGATGGTCGGCGACATCGACGACAGCGGGCGCTTGCCGGGCCCCGGAAGATTGGCCTCGAACCCGACCAGGCCATAGAGGTTGGACGCACCCACCGCCGCGGTGAAATCGTCGAGTTCGTTGTTCAGGAGCACTCCGGTGCCCTCGGCGACCATGCCGAGGCCGTAGCTGGCGTTCAGCGTGGTGGTGTTGCTCACGGCGTTGCCGAAGCGGTCGACGACGGAATAATGCGTGGTGTTCTGTCCCTCGCGTTTGGGTGGCGAGAGGTCGGCAATTTCCGAGGCGGGCGTTGCGCGGCGCATGTCGATGCTGGCGCGCAGCCGCGTGGCGTAATCCTTCGACAGCAACCGCTGCAGCGGCATGTCGGCCAGCGCCGGGTCGCCGAGATGCCGCGCGCGATCCGCATACGCGCGCTTCATCGCCTCGATCATCACATGCAGGGTGTCGGCGGAATTCGCGCCCATTTCCTTCAGCTGAAAAGCTTCGAGGATGTTCAGCATCTCGACCAGTACCACGCCGCCCGATGACGGCAGCGGCATCGAGACGATGTCGTAGCCGCGATAAGTGCCGCGCACCGGAGTGCGGATCAGGGCGCGATAGGCCTTGAGATCGTCGAGCGTCATGATCCCGCCGTCGGCGCGGATCGCGTCGATCAGTTTTGCGGCTGTCGCGCCTTCGTAAAATCCTGCCGGTCCGTTCGCTGCAATGGTCTCCAGGGTCGCAGCGAGATCGGACTGCACCAGCGCGTCGCCGGCGCCAAGCGGCGCGCCGTCGCCTTTCAGGAAAATCCTTGCCGAAGCCGGCCAGCGCGCAAACAGGTTGCGCACACCGGGCAGCGTGTCCTGCGTGTCGTCGTCGACCGCGAATCCTTCGCGCGCAAGCTTGATCGCAGGCTGGATCAGCTCGCTCAACGAAAACTTGCCGGAGCCGTATTTCTCGTGCGCCAGGGCGAACCCCGCGACGGTGCCCGGTACGCCGGTGCCGAGCACCGAGCGGAGCGATTTTGCCGGATCGGGTTTGCCGTCGGGTCCGAGAAACATGTCGCGTGTCGCAGCCGCGGGCGCGGTTTCCCGGTAGTCGATGCTGATCGCTTCACCGCGCGCGGCATTGTAAATCACCATGAAGCCGCCGCCGCCGAGATTGCCGGCGCGCGGATAGGTGACGGCCATCGCAAAGCCGGTGGCGACCGCCGCGTCAACCGCGTTGCCACCGCGCGCGAGGATGTCGAGGCCGACCTCCGCGCTGCGCCGCTCCTGAGCGACGACCATGCCGTTCCTTGCAAAGACGGGCCGGAGCGACTCAAGTGCCGCTGGCGCATAGACGGCGCGGCGGCCTTCCTGCGCTTGCCCGATCGATGTCAGCGCGCAAACTACCAGCGCCGCTGCAAGAACGATCGGCGACAAAACCTTTTTCATACCCGGCCTCCGTAACCGTGCGAGCCTTAGCGAGGCGGCGACGACAATGCTACACGCGTTTGGCGATCTGCGGCCATCGCTTGCGCGCCCGGCATACGCGAAGGTGATGGGCTTTGTGGCGGGCCGGTGACAGCCGATGCATCGTGTTAGTGCTTGTCGGGATGTACAATTGCTGAGAAGTCTGCCGGCGAATCATGCGGGGCGCAGAATGACGACAAGCAGTGGAGCGGTCGTGGCAGGCGCGGGTGCTCGCCCTGTCGGCGGATATCCGCCGCGTTCGGCGGTCGCCGGCTGGCTGCTGTTCGACTGGGCCGCGCAGCCCTATCACACGTTGATCACCACCTTCGTGTTCGCGCCTTACTTCGCGACCTATGTCGCGGCCGACCCCGCGTCGGGGCAGGCGATGTGGGGATTTTCCGCCGCGGCGGCCGGCCTCGTAATTGCGCTGCTGTCGCCGCTGCTCGGCGCGGTCGCGGATGCGGCCGGGCGGCGCAAACCCTGGATCGCGGGCTTCGGCCTTGTCCTGATGATCGGCACCGCCTTGCTCTGGTTTGGCAAGCCGGGCGATCCGGGCGTCGTCCTGCCGCTGCTCATCGCCTACGCCATCGCCACCATCGGCGTGGAGTTCGCCGACCGTGTTCAACAACGCGATGATGCCGACGCTGGTGCCGCCGGAGCGGCTCGGCCGGCTGTCCGGCACCGGCTGGGCGATCGGCTATATCGGCGGCATCGTCAGCCTGATCGTGGTGCTTGGCTTTCTCGCTGCGGATCTGAAGACCGGGCGCACGCTGTTCGGACTTCGCGCCGCTGTTCGGTCTCGATCCCGCGACGCATGAAGGCACGCGGATTTCCGGCCCGCTGACCTCCCTGTGGTTTGCCGTGTTCGTATTGCCGATGTTCCTGTTCACCCCGGACCTGGCCGGCGAAGCGGCCGGTTGCGGCGGCCGTGCGCGAAGGCGTTCGCGAACTGCGGCAATCGCTCGCGGCGCTGCCGCACAACCGGCGGCTGCTGACCTTCCTGATCGCCAACATGATCTATATGGACGGGCTGGTGTCGCTGTTCGCGTTCGGCGGCATTTATGCGGCGGGCACCTTCGGCTGGAACACGATCCAGATCGGCACGTTCGGATTGATCCTTGCGGTCGCCGGCACGCTCGGTGCGTGGCTCGGCGGCAAGCTCGATGACCGGATCGGGCCCAGGAAGGTGATCGTGGCAAGCCTGATCGTCCTGCTGATCGCGCTTGCCGCAATTCTCATGATCGATCGCGATTCGATTTTGTTCGTGAAGGTAGCGCCGCCTGTTCCGGGCGGCCCGCTGTTCGGCGCCGCCGCCGAGCGCGCCTATCTCGTGATCGGCATGCTTCTCGGCTTTGCCGCAGGGCCCTTGCAGGCCGCGTCGCGCACCTTGCTGATTCGATTCGCGCCGGTCGACCGCATCACGCAGCACTTCGGCCTGTTCGCGCTGACCGGAAAGGTGACGTCGTTCGTAGGCCCGCTGCTGGTCGCCTCGGTCACGGCGGTGACCATGAATCAGAAGGCGGGCATGGTGGTGCTGGTCGGCTTCTTCGTCTCGGACTGGGCTCTGCTGCGCGTCCGGGATGCGTCCGCGAGCGCTCAGGATGCAGTCTCTCCACCGCATTCGGCGTCCAGCGTGCGCGACTCGCCTGGGCCGCATCGCTTCGAGCGTTCAGCTCCGGATGCCGCGCAGCTCTAGTGCCGGAAATGCCGGATGCCGGTGAACACCATGGCGATGCCGTGCTCGTCGGCGGCCTTGATCACCTCGTCGTCGCGCATCGAGCCGCCGGGCTGGATCACCGCGGTGGCGCCGGCATCGATCGCCGCCAGCAGCCCGTCGGCGAACGGAAAGAACGCGTCGGAGGCGACCACCGAGCCTTTGGTCATCGGCGCAGGCAGCTCCGCGTCGCGGCCGCGTCCTCAGCCTTGCGGGCGGCGATGCGCGCCGCATCGACCCGGCTCATCTGCCCGGCGCCGATGCCGACGGTCGCGAGCTCCTTGGCGTAGACAATCGTGTTGGATTTCACATGCTTGGCGACGCGGAACGCAAACTTCAGGTCGCGCAGTTCCGCCTCGGCTCGGCGCGCGCCGGGTCACCGTCTTCAGAGTTCATCTCGTCGACGACGGCGTTGTCGCGCGTCTGCACCAGCATGCCGCCGGCGACCGTCTTGAAGGTCAGCCCGGGTGCGCTCGGGTCGGGCAGGCCGCCGGCGAGCAGCAGCCGCAGATTCTTCTTCGCGCCGATGATCGCAATCGCTTCATCGGTCGCATCCGGCGCGATGATGACCTCGGTGAAGATCTCGGTGATCGCGCGCGCGGTGGCCGCATCCAGCGGACGGTTCATGGCAATGATGCCGCCGAACGCCGAGGTTGGATCGCAGGCCAGCGCCTTGCGGTAGGCGGTCGACCAGATCGTCGCCCTCGGCAACGCCGCACGGGTTGGCATGCTTGACGATGACGCAGGCGGCAGTGCGCGCGGCGTCGAACTCGCCGATGCATTCGTAGGCGGCGTCGGTGTCGTTGATGTTGTTGTAGGACAGTTGCTTGCCCTGCACCTGGCGCGCGGTTGCGACGCCCGGACGCTGTCTGCGGCGTGCGGTAGAACGCGGCGGTCTGGTGCGGGTTTTCGCCATAGCGCAAGGCCTCGACGAGCCTGCCGCCGAATGCGCGGAAATCCGGCGCTTCGATCTCTCAGCTGGTCTGCGAACCAGTTCGAAATCGCAGCGTCGTAGGCGGCGGTGCGTGCATAGGCTTTTGCGGCGAGCTTGCGCCGCAGCGCGAGCGTGGTCGAGCCATTGTTGGCGGCAAGCTCGGCAAGCAACGCCGCATAGTCGTCCGCCTCGACCACGACGGCGACGTCGTTGTGATTCTTTGCGGCCGCGCGGATCATCGCCGGCCCGCCGATGTCGATGTTCTCGATGCAGTCGTCCTCGCTCGCGCCTTTGTCGACAGTCGCTTCGAACGGATAGAGGTTGACGACCAGCAGATCGATCGGCGCAATGCCATGCGCCTTGGCGGATTTGTCGTGTTCGGCGTTGCCACGGATCGCCAGCAGGCCGCCATGCACCTTCGGGTGCAGCGTCTTGACGCGGCCGTCCATCATTTCCGGAAAGCCGGTCAGATCGGAGACGTCGCGCACCTTGAGGCCGGCGTCCGCGATCGCCTTTGCGGTGCCGCCGGTGGAGACCAGTTCGATGCCGTGTCCGGCCAGTGCGCGGGCGAATTCGATCAGCCCGGATTTGTCGGAAACGGAGAGCAAGGCCCGCGTTACGCGGCGCAACTGGTCTGTCATGAGATGCGGTTTCCTGCAGGAAAGGCCGCCGGTTAGCATGATTTCACGGGGTACGGAACCCGCGTTTTAGATGGCTGGAGAAGTCACCTCACCTCCCCGGTCTGAACACCCTTCCAGGGGGAGGGAGCATGTCGACTTCGCGCCAAGTACATCCGCTATAACGGCAGTTCCGGCTCGCGCTGGGCGGTGCGCCGGGCGGTGGTCGTGGCCGCACCGCCGGCCGAGCGGAAGAAGCTCCAGCGCACGATCTGCGCCTGCCGGGCGTTCTGGCGAATCACGATCTGCGCCGTCCGGCGCGGCCCGTCCGATCCGGCCAGAAAGACGCTGTCCTCGAGGTCGACCTTGTCGTCGTGCGTCTCGAACGTCCACACGTCGCGATTGGGCAGCATCAGCATCACGCCGCGTGCATCGCTCAGGCGACTCGCCTTCACGGACGGATGCAGATGGAAGCGGATCGCATAGTCGCCGTCGCCGAGTTTTGCGCTGGCGCCCTCGGTTATCTCGATGGCGTCCTCGCCGTCGACCCTGCTGCCGTCGCCGGACAGCATGATGGAACGGCGGTGCAGGATTCCGAACCGCTGCAAATAGCCGTCGTGCGATGCGGTGAGCAGCACGCCGTTCGGCAGGGTTTCGCGATAGGTCTCGACGTTGACGGGCCCGGAGACGATCAGCGCGCCTTGCAGCAGCCGCTTCATCGCCGACAGCGCGACAAATTCGCACGACGATGTCTCTGATAGGTCAGGCTCGAATGCGCGGCGGTCTCGCGCGCGAACGTGCGCCAGTTGTCGCGGCCGGTCGCCGGCATGCCGCAGTTGATGACGATGCGGCTCGGTCCGGACGACAGCTCAAACGCGAGACAACTCGCGTGCGCCTCCTGGCTGACATTCGGCGGCGGCGACGCGCCCGTATCCATGATGATCGCGGTTGACGCTGCATCGAGCCGCTGGAAGCCGGAATGCGGCATGCTCGCCATCGGCGTCCCGTGAGTGTCGTCGTAGGCGAGCAGCGTGGCGAGCAGGTCCGACGGCGTGTTGCTCATGCCGTTGAACAGCGCGAAGCTGCCGTCGCCGTGCCGGAAGAAGCGCAGCATCGGCATCATCCGGTCGATCGCGTTCAACAGCATCGGCGGTGGTGCAATGTTGCGCGCCGCAAAGGTCTGCCGCAGCGGCAAGAGGTCGAGCAGCAATTCGACCAGCGCGGATGGATTGCGCGAGATGTGACCGCCGTCGGGAAGGATCTGGCGCTGCAACTCGTCCGAAAGCCGGCGCGTGATGGTGCGGATGTGGCGTGAGTGATTGGCAAGGCAGAGCGAGGCGTAGCAAAGCGCGATCAGCACCAGCAGCCGCGGCACGCCGTCGGCAATGTTCAGCATGGTGTGACGGAGATAACGAATCTCGCGCGCGAGGTTGCGCAGGTAGCGGCGGTAGAACCGGCCGTCGGTGTCGCTGAGCAAAAGCGGCGCCTGCGACAGGAAGGAGATGACACGCCGCGCGAGCACGTCGGCGCGCCAGGCCGTCTTGCTCTTCTGGTTTTGCGCCGTCAGCCACTCGTCGACCAGCGAGCGCGCATTGGCGCGGGTGATGGCCGAATCGGCGGCGCGCAGGTGCCGCAGCCAGCCGAAGCCGAGCAGAGCGACTTCCCAGTCTTCCGACGGCGGATCGAGCGAAAACACCGAGCGGCCGTGGCAGGTGACAATCTTGCCGGCGAAGACGAACCGCCCGGCGTAGATTTCAGCGGCGCGGGTGGCGTCGGCGGTGCGCAGTTCCTGCGGCGAGATCAAAAGCTGGTCGGTCCGTCCGGGCCAGACGCGCCACAAGACGAACGAGTTCCAGCTCGCCCGCGCCAGCATGTTCCTGGCGAAGCGGGTCGCGACCAGACCGGAAACGCGTCTGTGGTAGGCGACTGATCGGCGCGCCATCGGTTTTGAGATACTTCCCCCGCGCATGTTTCAGCGCACTGCAGCCCGCACCGGCAGGATGCATCCACTAAATTGAAACTTTGAGAACCCCGCGAGCGGAACTCTTGATGCCCGCGCGACCCGGTGCCCCATAAGCAGGCGCCGGCAAAGCAACATATAGCGAAGACGGCAGCTTCGGCCAAACCCACTTGAGCGAATAATTTAGTTTCGTCAGGCCTTTACCAGCCGGGCGGCGAAAAACCCGTCCAGTCCCGCCAATCGCGGGTCGGCGTGGGGCAAATGGCTGGGCAGGGTGCGAAGGTCGCCCGCAGCTGTGATCAATTCTCCCCGCCCGGCCACTTCCGACGAATCGATCGGCGTGCGGCGGAGGCCTGATTCGGTGTCCAGCAGCCGCTGCACGGCGAATTCGCCTTCCTCAGGCTCGAGCGAGCAGGTGCAATAGATGAGCGTTCCGCCGGGCTTGAGCAGCGCCGCTCCCCGCTGCAGCAGGCGATCCTGCAACGCGGCCAGCGCGGCGATGTCGGCTTCCTGCTTCAGCCAGGCGATGTCGGGATGCCGGCGGATGGTGCCGGTGGCCGTGCACGGCGCATCGACCAGCACCGCGTCGAATTGATCGTGCGCCCAGTCGGCGGCATCGGCGACAACGATCTCGGAGGTCAGCGCCAGCCGCGCGAGATTCTCCTGCAGGCGCTTGATGCGTGCAGGCGAGCGATCGACCGCGGTGACGACGGCGCCGGCATGCGCAAGCTGCGCGGTCTTGCCGCCCGGCGCCGCGCAGAGATCGGCGACGGATTTGCCGCGCACGTCGCCGAACAATTTCACCGGGAGCGCTGCGGCCGCATCCTGCACCCACCATTGTCCGTCATCGAATCCGGGCAGCATCTTCACCGCGCCATGCAGCGGCGTGCGGATGCTCCCTGTGGGCAGCACGTCGCCATGCAGGCGCTCGGCCCAGCTTGCCGCATCGGACTTGACCGTGATGTCGAGCGACGGTTCGTGCCGGATTGCGGCCGCGATGTCGTGTGCTGCGGTCTCGCCGTAATGCGCGATCCAGCGCTGCAGCAGCCATGGCGGCGTATCGGCGGCCTGCCTGGCTGCTTCCTCGCCCAGCGCCTGTCCCTCACGTGCACAGCGGCGCAACACCGCGTTGACGAGGCCGACATATTTTGCGGCGCGCCGATCGGCTTGCGCCAGGCGCACGGAAAGGTCGACGGCGGCGTGATCCGGCACATCCATCCAGAGGATTTGGGCGGCGCCCAGCATCAGTGCGGTCTCGGTGCGCTGCGAATTGGTCGGCACGCCGCGATCGAGCAGACGCGACAGCACGAAGCGCAACGTGCCGAGGCGGCGCAGCACGGTCGCAACCAGGCGGCGCATCAGCGCGCGATCGCGATCGCTCAGCGTCTTCACCGCGGGGTGTGCGCTCGCGCCGTCGAGCTGATCGTCCAGCGCGCGCCGCCGCAACAGGACGTTGTCGATGATCTCCGCTGCAATCCGGCGCGCTGCAAAACCCGGCGCGTCTGACGGCGGGACGAACTTTGATGACGGCATAAAAGGTGCTTCGAATTTCAGAGGACGGACAGGCAGCGCGGCCACAGTCGCGCGAACGGAGCATTGATATCGGGCGAATAAGCCAAATATAAGAATCCCGTGATGCGCCGGTCGCTCTAAGGTGTGCAGAACCTGGAACGGCGTTTGGCGTTTCTTTGTCGGGAGATAACGCGTGCGAGGTGATTGCGATGCATGAGGCCGACCGCGAGCAAGGCGCGCCGCCGCAGGCTGCCGCGTCATCACCCGACGCGATCCCCGCGGCGCGCAAGCCGCTGACGCCTGCGGCGCAACGCGCGCTGGCCGAGGCGGCCGAACGCCGCGCGCAGACTGAGAAGGCCGCGGCCGGGAAGCCTCGCGAGTTTCAGGGTCCCAAGGGGCCGGAGCCGACCCGATTCGGCGACTGGGAGCGCAAAGGCATCGCGTCGGATTTTTAGGGCAGACCGTCACGTCGCCGGCGCAATCAATCAGTTACTTTCCGACGTTCGTATATTGTTCTTGCATTCGCCGCGGATCATAGACTTCACAAACCCAATCCTATTGATCTAGCCCAGAATCACTTAAAGTTGCGCTAGGGGGCTAAGTGCAACTAGGAGATTCAAATGGCAGACACGATTGACGTGAATACTATTGGCAGGTCGAAGTTTGAGATTGCCGAAGGGATGGCGCGAACCATCCTCATCACAATTGAACATAAAAACCTGAAGGACTGTTCGCGCGAAGACTACCTTCAGGCCGTGTATCAGAGCATCGATGCTCTGAATGGCGTCCCGCCAAGCTGACGAACTCAAAATATTGTTTCGCGAGTGCGAGGGCGTCCCCGCCGGGCGGCGTGACTAAGATCGCCGCCTTCAGGCACTCAAGACGCAGTTGTTCAATCATACGAACCTCCAATGAGGAGACGCCCCATGTGGGCATCAATCGCCTGTGACGCTTTACGAACCGGATGCGTTCTTGAACTTCGATATGACGGCTATTGGCGTCACGTCGAGGTCCATGCTGTTGGCGTTACTAAGGACGGGAACGATATCATGCGCGTCTGGCAGACTGCCGGCGGCAGTGTCAGCAACGAGCCGGTCGGTGGAAGCTGCTGCGGCTCGACGAAGCTACCGGCGCCTCCGTCACAAAGGAAAAATCCCTCGCGCCGCGTCGAGGATACAAGCGCGACGATCCAGCGATGGTACGCATCTATTGCCAGATCTGAGCCGCCACAATCACATGGTCCCGGTGGCAATGCTGGTCCGTTGTAAATCGCGCAATAGGACCAGTGAGCCATTGTCTACTTGCGACCCTTCGTTTTCTTCGGCGGGTCTTTCGGCTTCTGCCGCGCGATCTTGCCCAGCTTCTCGTTGAAGCGTTTTTCGCTGTTGTCCGTTTCAAGTGCGCGTGCGGCCTCAAGAAACTTCTTGGATTGGGCGCTTACTTTTTTTGCCACGAGATGACCTATGCCAAAGGTGATGTGTCTTTACATGGACGAACTCGGGAACGCGGAATCCCGACAAGTTAGCATCAGAGTTCTTGTTCGGCGACTGGTTCACGCTCGGCGGATTTATCATGCGCGAGCCGGATGAGGGCATAATTCGCACTGCACACGAAAGGTTCTGTGAAAGCTGGGGCCTGACCTATCCGCTGCGATCTTACGACATCAGACAAATGGTAAATCGGTTCTCGTGGCTCCGTGCTGTCGAGGCGCGCGAGTACAACAGATTTATGCGCGAACTTGAAGCGATGCTCATAGGCATTCCAGTCATAGGCACTGCCTGCGTAATTGACCGCCCCGGCTACAATGCCAGGTATCGAAGAAAAGCACGGCCGGCAAACCTGGAACCTGTGCCAAACGGCTTTCGCGGTGATATGCGAACGCGCCGCTAAGCGAGCGCGCGCCGCAGGCTGCAAGTTGCGCGTCTATGTCGAGGACGGGGGACAAAACAGCCGACAAGCATATTCGCGGCTACTACTCTGACCTCAGAGAGAAGGGCATGCCGTTCGCCGCAGACAGCTCCGCAAAGTATGCTCCGCTATCTGCGGAAGAACTTGCCGATACGCTTTACGACCTTGATTTCAAAAAGAAGTCGTCGCCGATGGTGCAAATTGCAGACTTGTATTTGTACCCAATGGCACGGGGCGGATACCAAGCCGAGTACCCGCCTCATGTGACTCTGAAAGAAAATGAGAAGCTCATCGATAGCTATTTGGACGCCGAGGACATTCCTCATCTCGGCATCAAGTACAGCTGCTTTGACCTTGTGAAGAAGGCAGAAATGAAAAAAGAGCCGGAAGTTATCCGGCTCTAAAACCAGCCGCCGTAACGGCGACCTCCCGGGCTAGGCCCAGTCCCTATATAGGGCTATCTTATTGAATTGTCAAGACTTTTTTAGCGAATCAGTTTCTTTTGACGCCTCAATAACTTACGCTTGGAACGCACTAGGGTCCGGACTTAATTGATCCACCAAGTGATGGCTGCGGCCAATAGTATTGCGGACAGGAAGGTGTCCGCGCGCTTGTCATATCGAGTTGCGAGCCGTCGTAAGTCTTTGAGCCGACAGAACATCCGCTCGATGACGTTGCGTCCTTTGTAGGCGATTTTGTCATAGCGATGTGGATGCTTGCGGGTCGGATTTGGCGGGATCACGGCTTTGATGCGGCGTGCGGCGAGTTCGTCGCGCAAGCTCTTGGCGTCATAGGCTCGATCGGCCAGCAAGCGGCGTGGACTGCGGACCATGCCGATCAGATCGCGTGCACCGACCAGGTCGTGGGTGTTGCCCGGGGTAATCAGGAAGGCCAGGGGGCGGCCGATATCATCGGTCAGCGCGTGGATTTTGGTCGTTTGCCCGCCGCGCGAGCGTCCGATTGCATTGTTGAAGGCCCCCCTTTTGCGCCGGTGGCGGAGCGGTGGGCTTTGACGTAGGTGGAGTCCACCGAGATTGATCCGTATATGCCGGTCGATCCGGTCAGCGCGTAAAAGATGCCCGTCCAGATTCCCTGCCGGCTCCAGCGGTTAAAGCGGTTGTAGACCGTTGTGTAAGGTCCATAGATTTCGGGGCAATCGCGCCAGCGCGAACCGGATCTGAGCATGTGCATGATGCCGCTGATCACGCGACGATCGTCGACCCGGTGCGCTCCCTTGCGCCCTCGCGGCAGCAACGGCTCAATCCGCTTCCATTCCGCATCCGAAAGCCAATAAACTTGTTTTGCCATTCAAGCCTCCAAATCGCTTCGGAGAACTTGAATTACAAACAACTGGCCTTTTGAATCCTATTGAGTACAGACCCTAGGCCAGCGGTAGGTCAACCGCTTGCCGACAATGCCCCTCAAAGCCGTTGAGGCCCGAAGCTTGTCGTCCACGCCAAGCGCGATGCGGTTGTTGTAGCGGAAATCGAACTCGGCAAGATAGCGGTGCAGGTGCTTCTCGGAGCAATGCTGATAGACGCCCTTCATGCCGCGCTTGAAGATCGAGAAGTAGCCTTCCACGGTGTTCGTGTGAACCGTGGCTCCTTCGTAACGAACGTATTCGTCGTGCCGGTGGTTCACCGCGTCGTGGCTGCCTGAACTCCTCGACCAACGCGCCTGTAGTAGCGGCGCTTCGTCCGTCATCAAATGCGCTTCGCGGCGATGTTCTCGTTGAACGATCGGCGCGACGGTGTCGCAATCGAAGTGTCCTCGATATGGAAGCTGCGAGCTCCACCGCCGCGCTCGACCAGCGTCAGCACAGACGTTCTTGTGCGCGAGCGCCCGCCTTGCGCGCTTGGGCTGGCCGGTCTGTGCGTCCGATGTAAGGTTTCGTCCGCTTCCACAATGCTTCGCCAGCGCCGCCCATCGGGGCCAGGTTCGCCGGAGCGCATGGCCTCGCGGATGCGGTGCGCCAGGAACCAAGCGCGTCTTGTAGGTGATCTCCAGAATGCGATGCAGCTGGTGCGAGCTAATGCCCTTTTTGCTGGACGCCATCAGATGCACCGCCTGCAACATTTTGTGCAGCGGGATATGGGCCGACTCAAATACAGTCTTGACCCGAACGGTGAACTGCTTCCGGCACTCTTTGGCGTAACACTTCCACAGACCGAGGCGGACCTTACCGTTCTTGCCCTTCACGCCTTCAAGGCGGCCGGCGCTACCAACGGTGCCGCAATGGGGGCAAATCACGCCGTCTTTCCAGAGGAGCTTCTCCAGGTGACGGAAGGCTTCGCGTTCGTTGTAGAAGTAGGCTTTATCGAGGACGGATCATTGAGAAACCCTTGTGCCGCAGGCGTTAAATGAATCATACCTGACGTTTTAGGGTGTGTCAAGTATATAATCCCCATTCGCCGCCGATTCGTCGCTAGATAGATTTATGTTCCTATATCGTGGAATTAATACTCCCCATCTGGGACGAAGCTGGCGCAGCCGGCTTATGGCGGTGCTTCCCTGGGTGTTCGTGCTCGGCGTGGCGGCGGGCTCGGTCTTGCCGCTCGGCACCTGGAAGTCCCGGCTGGGTCTGCCGTCGAAGACGGCGGAAGAACTTCAGCGCGAGCGTGACAGCGAAACGATCTGGCAGCGCGCCGGAAATCCCGACGTCCGCCATTCGGTCGACGTACTCCGCACGATCGACGGCGACACGTTCGATGCGCGGGTTGCGCTGTGGCCGGGGCTCGAGCTGAATACGCGAGTCCGCCTGCGCGGCGTCGACGCCCCGGAGCTACACGCCAATTGCGATGCGGAGTTCCGCAAGGCCGACGCATCGGCCAGGGCGTTGCGTGTCCTGCTCGGCGAAGGCGGCGTCGCGATCTACAACATCGGTCCGGACAAGTACGGCGGCCGTGTCGTCGCCGATGTGGCGACAAAGCGCACGCCGAACGTCTCCTCGGCGCTGGTCGCCGCCGGTCATGCGCGCGTGTACCTGAGGGGACGGCGCGAGAGCTGGTGCTAGCAGCTATCGCGACAGTTCCGTCGGCAAGGCACAGCAGCGCGCGCGCGCATTCGTATCGAATTCGCAAAAAACACACGCTTTCGAGCAAAGCTTTGCACCTCATACAGGTTGCGCCGCTCCTCATCTGCAAAAAAGAATCTGCACAAAGTTAAGCAGTTTTTTAACCTTAACGAACAGCCTGTGCCCGGGCTGTTTGAATCAAAAACGACAAAGGGGCCAGAATGACCTTCCCGCAATTGAATATCAGAGCGCGGCTGATCTTTGGCTTCAGCGCATTGTGCCTTCTCCTGGCAGGCGTCGTGGGCATCACCATCATCAAGGTCAGTTCGGTCAACCACGCCACCGATCGGACGGTCAACTTGCGGGTGCCAACGGCGATGGCGGCCAGCGACATGGTCGCTTCGGTGTATGCATCACTCGCGTCGCTGCGCGGCTTTCTGGTCACCGGCAACGACGTCTTCAAGACGGAGCGGGCGCAGGTCTGGAATCAGATTCGGACCGGCGGCGCGGAGATGGATCGCCTTTCGACCCACTGGACGCAGGAGCAGAACAAGCTGGATTGGCAGGCCGCCAAGCCGTTGCTCGACGAACTGCGCGGCGCGCAGGAAAAAGCCGAAGCGATCGCTCACACGCTCGACGAACAACCGGCAGCAAAAATTCTCGCGACCGAGGCCGCGCCGCTTGCCAAGATGATTCTGGCGCAGGCGACATCGATCATCGACCACGAGAGCACGATTGCCTCGACCGATCAGCGCAAGAGCCTGCTGATCGGATTTGCCGACATGCGCGGCAGCATGGCGATGGCGATCGGCGCCATTCGCGGTTATCTGCTGACCGGCAATGTGAGCTTCAAGACCGAGTTTGAGGAGCTTTGGGCAACGAACCAGCTCAAGATCGACGCTCTGACCAAACGGCGCTCGGAAATGACAGCCGAACAACAGACCGCCTTCGACGCGCTCGTCGCTGCGCGCGCGAAATTCGCGCCATTGCCGCAGAAGATGTTCGATATCCGCGCCTCGGATCGCTGGAACATGGCGCAGTGGTTCCTGACCAACGAGGCAGCTCCGCGCGCCAACAAGCTGCTCGATATCTTTGCTGGTGCGAAGGATACCGGCGGAGTGCGCTCGGGCGGCATGGTTTCGCGGCAGCAGCAGAACCTGAGGATAGACGGCGCGGAAGTTCTGGCCGAAACCAGCTTCCTGATGACCCTGTTGTGGGTCCTGCTCGGTGCCGCGATCGGTGTCGCCGCCACGGTCGTTTATCTGACCAACCGTTCCATCGTTCCGCCCATCCTCAATATGGTGGCGGCCATGGGCCAGCTCGCAGGCGGCAATCACGCGATCGAAATCCCGGCGACGGACAAGAAAGACGAGATCGGTTTGATGGCGAGAGCCGTCCTCGTTTTCAAGGAGAACATGATCAAGGCCAGGGAACTGGCGGAAAAGGAAGCCGAGGCGATCAAGGTGCGGGTTGCGCGAGCGGCCCGAGTCAACGATCTGACCGAGAAGTTCGATCAGGATGTCTCCATGGTTCTGAAGTCGGTCGCTTCGGCGTCCACCGAACTGCAAACGACGGCGTCGTCGATGACGGCAACGGCCGAAGAAACCAACAGCCAGGCGACAGCCGTCGCGGCGGCGACCGAAGAGGCCTCGACCAACGTGCAAACGGTTTCGGCCGCAGCAGAAGAGCTGACCAGCTCCATCACGGAGATCAGCCGTCAGGTCGCGCAATCGGCGGACGTCGCCCGCAAGGCGGTTGCCGAGGCAGATCGCACGAATACGACTGTCCAGAACCTGTCCGGCGAAGCGACCAAGATCGGCGATGTCGTCAAGCTGATCAGCGAGATTGCAAGTCAGACAAACCTGCTGGCGCTCAACGCCACGATCGAAGCGGCCCGTGCCGGCGAAGCCGGCAGAGGGTTTGCTGTGGTGGCGTCTGAAGTGAAGAGCCTCGCGGAGCAAACCGCCAAGGCGACCGAGCAGATCAGCGCGCAGATATCCTCGATCCAGTCTTCCTCCGGTGAGGCCGTCAACGCCATTGAGGGGATCACCGCCACGATCAACCAGATCAGCGAGATTACGTCTGCCATTGCTGCCGCCGTCGAAGAGCAAAGCTCGGCCACGCAGGAGATCGCTCGCAACGTGCAGCAGGCAGCCGTCGGCACCAATGAGATCGCGACGAATGTCTCCGGGGTCCAGCAAGCCGCCGGCGATACCGGTGCTGCGGCCCATCAGGTGCTGGAAGCGTCCTCCGAATTGTCCCGGCAATCGGAAACGATGCGCGGGCAGGTCGAGATCTTCCTGAGCGGTATCAAGGCGGCGTGAGCCGGCGCTACGGAACCCGTCATCGCGAAGGCATGGCCGTTCGAGGAACGGCTATGCGCTCGCAATAGCGGAAACAGCTCTACCGCGCGACCACCACCACCGGCGTGCCGACCTGGACGCGCTGATACAGATCGGTGATGTCGTGGTTGTACATCCGGATGCAGCCGGAGGAGACGAAGCCGCCGATCGAGTTCGGCGCATTGGTCCCGTGAATCGCGTACTGGCCGCCCGCGAGTGTGAGGGCCGCGACGCCCATCGGATTGTGCGGTGAGCCGCCCGGAATGACCGCGGGAGACATCCGCCGGTCGCGCACCAGGTCCGGCGGCGGGGCCCAGGCAGGGTACACGTATTTGCCGTCCACATGCGACACGCCGGCCCATTGCTTGCCGGCCTTGCCGACGCCGACCTTGTAGCGCATCGCAGCACCGCCGCCGAGCACGAGGTAGAGCCTGCGTTCGCCGGTCTTCACGATGATTGTGCCGGGGTGATAGCCGGCGGAAAACGCCACCATCTCGGGGGCGGCGAGGGCGCGTGCGCTGCCGAAGGCAACGCCCGTAAATGCGATACAAGCAGCCAACAGACCCCGCGCGAACATGCCGGTACTCCAAACGCAACGCTACTCGCCGGTTAGCAAAGCGTTATGCTTACGGCTTGGTGAACAGCGATAAACCCGCTTCGCTCACCAATTGGTTCACGCGCGGCGCGCAACGCGCATCGGCTGCGGAAACCGGAAACCAGGGTAAACGAACGGCTAACAGAAACGCCAGGGAGAGACCGTTGTGACCTTCACGCCGAGACAAGAGCTGCGCTACGAAAAACGCGATCGCAAGGCCTACCTCACCCTCAATCGGCCGGAGCAGATGAACGCGTTGAACACCGAACTCCGCCTCGCCCTCAACGAGGCGATCAACGAGGGTGAGCGGGACGACGACGTTCTGGTGTTCATCGTGATCGGCGAGGGCGGGCGCGCCTTTTGCGCCGGCGCGGATCTCAAGGAGATGACGCGCCGCGATGCGGAAGGCCATGTCGGCCGGGCGACCGTGACGGAAGATGCGGTCGCAACCTGCGGCAAGCCGGTGATTGCCGCGATCGACGGCTACTGTCTGGCAGGCGGGCTGGAGCTGGCGCTTCGCTGCGATATCCGGATCGCCACCGAAAAATCCACCTTCGGCCTGCCGGAGCCGCGGCGCAGTCTGCTCGCCGGCTACGGCCTGCACAACCTGTCGCGCATGATCCCGCTCGGCGAAGCGCTGCACATTCAACTCACGGGCTCGCCGATCTCCTCGCAGCGCGCCTATGACATCGGCCTGATCCAGCGGCGCGTTGCCGACCGCGCTGCGCTGATCAAGGAAGCCGATGCGGTCGCCGGCGAAATCTGCCTGTGCGCACCGCTCGCGGTGAAAGCCATCAAGTCGATCGTCAAGACCGGGCGCAACCTTCCGGTCGAATACTCGGTGAAGTTCGCCGAGCCGATCCACACCATCATCAACGGAACGGAAGACCGCCTCGAGGGCCCGAAGGCGTTCGCAGAAAAGCGCAAGCCGGACTGGAAAATGCGTTAAAGCATGATCTTACGCGCCCGGTGTGCCCGGCCGGTTGTGCACCGGATCGTCGACCGCTGCCGGATCGGCAGGGTCGCGACCGGTTTGACCTGCGCGTGTCATCGACCGATGCTGGCGGCCTCCGCCGCGGCACGCTGCATGCTCGACGACATTTCCGCCGTCACCGTGCTCTGTTCCTCGACCGCCGCGGCGGTCGAGGCGACGTATTCATTCACACTCTGAATAGCCGACTTGATCGTATTCAGCGCAGTGACGACGTCTCCCGAGATGCCGTTTAGCGAATTGATCTCGCCCGAGATCTTGTCGGTCGCCTGCTTGGCCTGATTGGCGAGGTTCTTGACCTCGGAGGCGACGACGGCAAAGCCACGTCCCGCCTCGCCGGCGCGCGCCGATTCGATCGTTGCGTTCAGCGCGAGCAGGTTGATCTGGCCGGTGATGTCGCCGATGAGCTGAACGATGCCGCTCATCGACTGCGCCGCCGAGGTCAGCCGTTGCGCCTGGTGATCGGCCGTCTCGACCTGGTTGGCCGCCGTGACCGCGGTCTCCTTCGACTTGACCATCGCTTCCGAGATCTCGCGCACCGAGGCATTCAACTCCTCCGCGCCCGCCGCGACCGATTCCATCATGCCGCGCACGTGCTCGCTCTTCTTGCGGGCAATCACCTGGTCCGTCGTGTCGGTCGCATACTTCACGACCTTGTACGGCTTTCCGTTCAGATCGAGGATCGGATTGTAGGACGCCTGAATCCAGATTTCCTTGCCGCCCTTGGCGATCCGCTTGTATTCCGCCGCCTGGTATTCGCCGCGGCCGAGCGAGGCCCAGAACTCCCGATAGGCGGCGCTCTCGCGATCCGCGTGATCGACGAACATCCGGTGATGCTGGCCCTGAACTTCGCCCAACGAGTATCCGAGGGCGTTCAGAAAGTTGCCGTTCGCCGTCAGGATCGTTCCGTCCATGTTGAACTCGATCACGGCTTGCGACTTGCCGATGGCTTCGATCTGTCCGGAAAGATTGGCCGTGCGCAGCTTCTGCTCGGTGACGTCGGTTGCGAACTTGACGATCTTGAACGCCTGTCCCTGCTCGTTGAGGATCGGATTGTAGCTCGCGAGAATCCAGATTTCCTTGCCACCCTTGGCGATGCGCTTGTATTCCGCCGCCTGGTATTCGCCGCGGCCAAGCGAGGCCCAGAACTCGCGGTAGGCATTGCTTTCCCGCTCCACCGGATCGACGAACATCCGGTGATGCTTGCCCTGAATCTCGGTGAGCCCGTAGCCCAGCGTCTTCAGGAAATTCTCGTTGGCGGTGACGATCGTGCCGTCCAGATTGAACTCGATCACCGCCTGCGATCGGCCGATCGCCTCGATCTTGCCGGCGTCCTCCATGCCGCTGACTTTCTGGGCTGTAATCTCGGTCGCAAACTTCACGACCTTGAATGGCTTGCCGTTCTTGTCGAGCAGGGGATTGTAGGAGGCCTGGATCCAGATTTCCCTGCCGCTCTTGCTGACCCGCTTGTACTCGGCCGCGCGATACTCGCCGCGGTTGAGCGAGGCCCAGAACTCGCGGTACGCCTCGCTGTCGCGCTCGGAGGCGGCGACGAACATGCCGTGGTGCCTGCCCTGAATTTCCGCGAGCGTGTAGCCCAGCGTCTTCAGGAAATTTTCGTTGGCGGTGATGATCGTGCCGTCAAGGTTGAACTCGATGACCGCTTGCGACCGGCTGATGGCGGCGATTTGTGCGGCGGCTTGACGCGAATCCGTCTTGGTTGAGCGAGAAAACATTGCCGTAATCTCCTGTCGCATTTTGTGAAGCGTCGAGCCTTGGCATCCGCAATTGGTGATTTGCAATCTGATGATGATGAGACGCGCGACGTGATTGCACCGTTGCAATCGCGTTCGAATAAGCAGCGATCCGTGCAAAAAGATGGTTAAGAATGGTGCTGATCACGCAGCCGTTATCGCACCGGCGCGAAATTTCTCCGCGATTCTGCTGCCCTTGATTGCAGCCTGAAGTGACGCAATCTGACAATGCAGAATGCACGATGCGAAGGCGATCGAAACGATTCGCAGTCGCGTGCCCGATCGCGTGACTGCGGCGGTGAAGACCGCGCGATGCGCTACGCGCTCTTCTTGTTCTGCCGGTTGTCGACGAGGTCATCGACAACCGCTGGATCGGCGAGCGTCGATGTATCGCCGAGTGCGCCGAAATCGTCCTCGGCGATCTTGCGCAGAATCCGGCGCATGATTTTGCCCGAGCGCGTTTTCGGCAGGCCCGGTGAAAACTGGATCAGGTCGGGCGATGCGATCGGGCCGATGTCCTTGCGGACCCACGCAACCAGCTCTTTCCGCAACGCGTCGCTCGGCTGCACGCCGGTCATCAGCGTCACGTAGGCGTAGATGCCCTGGCCCTTGATGTCGTGCGGGTAACCGACCACGGCCGCTTCCGACACCTTCTCATGGGCGACCAGCGAGCTTTCGACCTCCGCCGTGCCCATGCGATGGCCGGAGACGTTGATCACGTCGTCGACCCGACCGGTAATCCAGTAGTAGCCGTCCGCATCGCGACGGCAGCCGTCGCCGGTGAAGTATTTTCCCTTGTAGGTCGCGAAGTACGTCTGCTCGAAGCGCGCGTGGTCGCCATAGACCGTGCGCATCTGCCCCGGCCACGAACTGGTGATGCACAGGTTGCCGCTGGTTGCGCCCTCCAGCACCTTGCCGTCCGCATCGACGATCTCGGGCACCACGCCGAAGAACGGCTGCGTGGCGGAGCCCGGCTTCAGTCTCGTCGCGCCCGGCAGCGGCGTGATCAGGATGCCGCCGGTCTCCGTCTGCCACCACGTGTCGACGATCGGGCAGCGGCCGTCGCCGACCACCCGGTGATACCACTCCCACGCCTCCGGATTGATCGGCTCGCCGACCGAACCGAGCAGCCGCAGACTCGCGCGCGAGGTCTTCTTCACCGGACCGTCGCCGGATTGCATCAGCGCCCGGATCGCAGTCGGCGCGGTGTAGAAGATGTTGACCTTGTGCTTGTCGATGACGTTCCAGAACCGCGAATTGTCCGGATAGTTCGGCACGCCCTCGAACATCAGCGTGGTGGCCCCGTTGGCGAGCGGGCCGTACAGAATGTAGCTGTGGCCGGTGACCCACCCCACGTCGGCCGTGCACCAGTAGATATCGCCGTCGTGGTAGTCGAACACATACTGATGCGTCATCGACGCGTAGACGAGATAGCCGCCGGTGGTGTGCAGCACGCCCTTCGGCTGGCCGGTGGAGCCGGACGTATAGAGGATAAACAGCGGGTCCTCCGCGCTCATCGGCTCGCAGGGGCAATCGGCGGCAACGCTCTTTGCAGCTTCGTCGTAATAGATGTCGCGCCCGGCCTTCATCGCGACCTTCGCGGCCGTCCGCTTGACGACGATGATCGAGGTCACGCCGCCGGCCTTGTCGGCCGCGGCATCCGCGTTGGCCTTCAGCGGCACGGCCTTGCCGCCGCGCAAGCCTTCGTCGGCGGTGATGATGACGCTCGACTTGCAGTCCTCGATGCGGCCCGCCAGCGAGTCCGGCGAGAAGCCACCGAACACCACCGAGTGAATGGCGCCGATGCGCGCGCAGGCGAGCATTGCGTAGGCGGCTTCCGGAATCATCGGCATGTAGATGGTGACGCGGTCGCCCTTCTTGACCCCGCGCGCCTTCAGCACGTTGGCGAACTTGCAGACGTCCGCGTGCAGCGCCTTGTAGCTGATTGTCTTGTCGTCCTTCGGGTCGTCGCCTTCCCAGATGATCGCCGTCTGGTCGCCGCGCCTGGCGAGATGCCGGTCGACGCAGTTGTAGGCGACGTTCAGGACACCGTCCTCGAACCATTTGATCGAGATGTTGCCCGGGGCGAACGAGACGTTTTCGACCTTGGTGAACGGCTTTATCCAGTCGACGCGCTTGCCCTGCTCGGCCCAGAAGCCGTTCGGGTCCTTGATCGAGCGCGCGTACATGTCCTTGTATTTTGCGGCATCGACATAGGCGCGTTTCGCCCATTCCGGGGACACGTCATAGATCTTCTCGGACATTCGTTCCTCCACGCAACGCCAGCCGGCCATGGCCGGAATACCTTGAGCTTGACGGCATTATGCGATGGCCGGGCTTTGCCCGACAAGCAGGGAGTCTCAAGACTTTTGTCGTGGCGGCTGCGCGCCTCATGCTTAAGTCGCAAACGCGCCAAGCATTGCCCCGAGGATCAGCATCACGCCGAGCCAGTGGCCGGCGTCGATCACGGTCAGCATTGTCTTGCGCCCGCTGAACGCATTGTTCACGGCGATCGAGGTCAGGATGAAGCCGAACCAGATGAAGGCGCCGGAGATCAAGCCGTTGCGCACGGTCAACGGCCCGGTGTGCGCCACGTGCTTCATCAGCCCGTAGAGCACATAGGCCATGATCAACTGGGCGACGAAGGCAAGGATGAACGGGATTTTCCCCGACAGCCTGCCGGCAGCGGCTGCCTGTTTCGCCCTGAACGCCTCCACCGTGGAGCCCTGTGCTTCGACCCATTGCTTGCCGAGCGTGCCGTAATACATGGCGCCGAACAGCCAGGCGCAGACGGCGGCCGCGATCATGATGAGGAAATTCATTGTCGCCGGAAGGGCTGCCATCGTCATCTCCTGGATCTGCGAACGCATTGATTTAGCCGGGTCGGTGGGGGCAAGTCATCCACTTCCGTCATGGCCGGGCTTGGGACCCGGCCATCCACGACGCTATGCGACGCGATGCCTGCTCGTCGCTCAGCCCTTTAACGTCCAGACCGCCGTCCGCTTGATCTCGTTGTCTTCCAGTTCGCGCGTCACCGGCACGCTGTATTCGGCGAGCCTTGCCAGGCGATCTTTGGGAAGGTAGCTACGGCCCGGATCGCCGATCAGAATTGCGGCACCCAGCGCCGCCTGCTTCGACAAGAACGCCAATGCGCGCTCCGCCGTATCGCGTTCGTAGAAAATATCGCCGGCGAGCACGGTCTCCCAGCGGCCGTCAGCGCGATTGCCGAGCAGGTCGTCGCCAAGACAAATCAGCTCCACGCCGTTCGCCAGCGCGTTCAGCTTCACCGCTTCAAGCGCGAACGCGTCGATGTCCGCGGCTGTGACCTCGTGCGCCCCGGCCTTCATCGCCGCAATCGCCACCAGGCCTGAGCCGGATGCGAGATCAAGCACGCGCTTGCCGCGAACAGTCTCGGCATGATCGATCACATACCGCGCGAGCGCCTGTCCGCCGGCCCATGCAAACGCCCAGAACGGCGGCGGCAGACCGTCTTCGTTCAGTTGCTCCTCGGTCTTCTGCCACAGCGGTACGGCCTCATCGGCGAGGTACAGCGAGATTTCGGGAACGTGCGGCACCGGCCGCAAGCGGGTGTTGGCGCGGATGAAGGCTTGGGGATCGAGGGCGGCGGTCACATGATTTCCGCCGTCATTGCGAGGAGCGAAGCGACGAAGCAATCCAGAACGGCGGTCGCCCGTCGCATGGCGCTGGATTGCTCGCCACAGGCGCGCGAAGCGACGCCGTTCTTCGAACGGCTACGGCTCGCAATGACGAACACTAAACCCCGCCCAGCTTGCAGACGTGCTTCCACTCGTCCGCCGTCACCGGCTGCACCGAGAGCCGCGAGAATTTGATCAGCGCCATCTCTGCCAGCTTCTTGTCGGTCTTCGCCTGCGCCAGTGTCACCGGTGTCTTCATTGGTTCGACCGCCTTGAAGTCCACGACCACGAACGTCCCGGCCTTATCGGTCGGATCCGGGTAATGCTCCTTGACCACCTCGACGATGCCGACGATCTCCTTGCCCTCATTGGAGTGATAGAAGAAGGCGCGGTCGCCCTTCTTCATCTTCATCAGGTTGGCTTTGGCGGTGTGGTTGCGGACGCCGGTCCAGGGCGTGCCTTTGGCGCCGTCCTTCACCTGCTGATCCCATGACCACGCGTCGGGTTCCGACTTCACCAGCCAGTACGCCATATCTCAAACCTCATGTCTCAAGCTTCCGCCTTGAAGGGCCGCGTCAGCAACATATCGATCGCATCCTTCACGCTCAACCGGCCGTCGAGCACGGCTGCGACTGCCTCGGTGATCGGCATGTCGACGTTCTTCTGCTTCGCCATCTCAAGCAGGACCGGAGCCGTGAAGACGCCTTCGACCAGCTTGCCGCCGCTGGCCTCGTTGACGGACTTTCCTTCGCCGAGAGCGATGCCGAACGACAGGTTACGCGACTGGGGGCTGGAACAGGAGAGCACCAGGTCGCCAAGCCCCGACAGGCCGGTGAGCGTCTCGGGCCGTGCGCCGAATGCCTCGCCGAAGCGCATCAGTTCGGCGAAGCCGCGTGTGGTCAGCGCTGCCAGCGCCGACGCGCCGAGTTTGCGGCCGATGACGATGCCCGCGGCGATCGCCAGAACATTTTTGGCGGCGCCGCCGATCTCGACGCCGCGCACGTCGGTGGTGTGATACGGGCGGAATGTCGGCGAACCCAGCCGGTGCGCCAGCGGACCCGCCACCGTCGCGTCATGCGCGGCGATCGTGATCGCCGTCGGCAGACCGCGGGCGATATCCTGCGCAAAACTCGGTCCGGACAGGATCGCCGGGATCGCGCGGCTCGCGGTCTCGGCGATGATCTCGGTCACGAATTTCTGCGTGCCGCGCTCGATGCCCTTGGCGCAGGCGATGACCGGCGTGCGATCGGCGAGATGCGGCGCAAGCGCCGTCGCGGCCGCGCGCAACTCCTGCGCGGGGACGGCAAGCAGGATCACCGCCGCCTCCGCGGTGCGCGCAATGGCGGAGGTCAGCACCACATTGTCGTCGACGCGGATGCCGGGAAGTTTCGGATTGATGCGCGATGCGCCGATGCGCTCGGCGACTGCCGGATCGCGCGCATAGAGAATCACCGGCCGGTCCGGCGTCGCGATCGCGTTGGCGAGTGCGGTGCCCCAGGCGCCCGCGCCGATCACCGACACACGATAAGGCTTGCTCATCTCAGGCCTTCGCACCGAGGCGGCCGCTGCCGTAAACGGCGGCGCTCACCTCATCAAGCGGCCAGCGCGGCCGCGGGCTGGCATCGGCCGTATCGGTCAGACCGAGCGTGAGTCGTTCCGCACCGGCCCAGGCGATCATCGCACCGTTGTCGGTGCAGAGTTCCGGTGGCGGCAGCATCAAGGACGTGCCGGCGCGTGTCGCGACCTGTTCCAGCGATGCACGGATCGCGCGATTGGCGGCGACGCCGCCGGCTGCGACCAATGCGGTCGGTGCGCCAAACTTTTCGCGGAAAAGGCCAAGGCCCACGCTCAGGCGGTCGGCGGTCGAGTCCAGCACCGCGGCCTGAAAGCCCGCGCAGAGGTCGGCCACATCCTGCTCGCTCAAGGGCCTGTTGCGTTCGGCCTCGAGCCGTACCGCGGTCTTCAAGCCGGACAGCGAGAAGTTCGCGTCCTTGCGTCCGAGCATCGGCCGCGGAAATGCGAACCGCGTTGCGTCGCCCGTTGCGGCGGCGCGTTCCACCTGCGGTCCGCCGGGAAACGGCAGGCCGAGCAGTTTTGCGATCTTGTCGAAGGCCTCGCCAATGGCGTCATCGACCGTCGTGCCGAGACGCACATAATGGCCGACACCCAGCACAGCGACGATCTGCGTGTGCCCGCCCGAGGCGAGAAACAGGCAGTACGGAAAGTCGAGCGATCCGACCAGGCGCGGCGTCAGCGCGTGCGCCTCCAGGTGGTTGATCGCCAGCAGCGGCGTGTCATGCACCAGCGCGATCGCCTTGGCCGTCGTCAGTCCGACGATGACGCCGCCGATCAGGCCGGGGCCTGCGGCGGCTGCGACGCCGTCAAGCTCTGCGAAGCCGACAGCCGCTTGCCTCATGGCCGCGGCGACGATGCCGTCGAGCAGATCGACATGGGCACGGGCGGCGATCTCAGGCACGACGCCGCCGTACGGCGCGTGATCCTTGATCTGCGAATGAACGATGTTCGACAGGATGCGGCCGGAACCGTCCTGCCGCCGTTCGATCACGGCGGCAGCGGTTTCGTCGCAGGTCGTCTCGATGCCCAGCACCAGCATTCGAAGTTCCGCAATGGTTCTGTAAAACTCGCTCTTGCCTTCGCCGGAAAACCAGCGTTTTCCTTGCCCCGCAGACATCGGGGCAAGGATGATCCGACGTAGCATTGCGAGGTTATAAGGTGCAATCGCCCACCGAGCCGTCTTCCGCAAGTTTAGTCGCCACCATCGGCACGCGCGGCAGCCCGCTGGCGCTGGCGCAGGCGCATGAGGTGCGCGGGCGGCTCGCCACGGCGCATGGCGTCGCGCCGGAGCAGTTTGCGATCCGGGTGATCAAGACTTCGGGCGATGCGATCCAGGACCGGCCGCTTTACGAGGCCGGCGGCAAGGGCCTGTTCACCAAGGAGATCGAGCAGGCGCTGCTCGCGGGCGAGATCGATCTTGCCGTGCATTCGGCCAAGGACGTGCCGACGTTCCTGCCCGACGGGTTGTGGCTGTCGTCGTGGCTGCCGCGTGAAGATCCGCGCGATGTGTTCATCAGCTTCAAGGCGAAGACGTTGCGCGAGCTGCCCGCCGGCGCCAGCGTCGGCTCTTCCTCGCCGCGCCGCCGCGCGCTGGTTGCCAGGCTGCGTCCCGACTTGAGGCTCGTCAGCATTCGCGGCAACGTCGAGACGCGCCTGCGCAAGCTGGAGGATGGCGATGCGGATGCGACCATCCTTGCGCTCGCAGGCCTGAAGCGGCTCGACCTGCAGGGGAAGGCGACGGCGATTTTCGATCCGCATGAATTTCTCCCGGCAGCCGGGCAGGGCGCCATCGCGATCGAGACGCGGCGCGACGACGAGCGCGTCAACGCGCTGGTCGCGGCGATCGACGACAAGGATACCGAAGTTGCGGTTGCCGCCGAGCGCGGCTTTCTCGCGTTGCTCGACGGCTCATGCCGGACGCCGATTGCCGCGCATTGCATCGTCGCGGGCGACCGCATCCGCTTTCGCGGCCTGATCGTCTCGCCCGACGGCCGCGAGGCGTTCGAGGCCGTGCGCGAGGGCGCGCGCAGCGAGGCCGCGACCCTCGGCGCCGATGCCGCGCGCGAGGTGCGCGACAACGCAGGCGAAAGATTCTTCACGCTGTTTGCGGGAGCCTGACGCGTGACGGTCCTGGTCACGCGACCTGCGCCTGACAATCAGGCAACTGCGGACGGCCTGAGGTCGCGCGGCTTCGAACTGATGCTTGCGCCGATGCTGGTGTTTCAGCCATTGCCGTTCCGGGACGAGACCGAGGCAGGCTGTGGTGGCGTGATCCTGACCAGCGCGAATGCGATCCGCGCCATTGCCGCGCACCCGATCCTGCCGCGCATCCGGGATTTGCCGGTCTTCGCTGTCGGCGCCCGAACCGCGCAGGCTGCGCGCGATGACGGGGTTTGGCGACGTGCGCTCTGCCGAGGGCGATGCGGTCGCCTTGCGCGAATTGATTGCCGCAAGCGTTCCGGCGCGGAAAAAGTCCGCGCTGCTGTATCTCGCCGCGGCAGATGTCAGCCGCGACCTTGGCAGCGAACTCGGCTTGCGCAACATCACGGTTGACACGCGTCCGGTCTATCGCATGGCGGAGGTCGACGAACTTGCCGAACCTGTCCGCGCCGCGTTCGCCCGTGACACGATTGAGGCGATCCTGCATTACTCGCGGCGCAGCGCGCTCGCGTTCGTCAAGGCGGCGCGCCGCGCGGGCCTGGAAATTTCAGCGCTCGCGCTGCCGCAGCTCTGCCTGTCCGAACAGGTCGCCGGCGCGTTGCGGGACGCCGGCGCGAGCCGGCTGATCGTCGCAGTCGCGCCGAGCGAGGCGGATCTGCTCGACGCGCTGGAACAGGTTTTGCGGGCGAAGCGGTAAAGCGCAACGATTTGCTTCCGTCATTGCAAGCGCAGCGATGCCGTTCTTCGAACGGCTATGGCTCCTCGCAATGACGGAAATCTGATACAGTCAAGCATCAATCGGAGCGACTGTTGCATGGCCAATGAACCAAAGGACGAGACGCCTGCAGCATCGGTCGACGAGTGGCCGAAGCGTGCGCCGCCGACCATCGATCTCGATGCGTCGGAGGTCTCCGGTGATACGCGCACGGCGCGCGGGATGAATGCGGCGCGGTCTTTCTTCAAGGGTGCTGCCACCGGAACCAGCGTGCTTGCCGCGCCCGTGAGCGGCGCGATCGCGGCGCTGCTCGTGCTGGCGGCGTTCTGGGCCGGCGGGGTGATCGGTCCGCCGCAACCGCCCGCGCCGCTGGTGTCGCCGGCGCAATTCGACAATGTGGCGGCCAATGTCGGCGATCTGACAGCGCGGCTTGCTCGCGTGGAAGCGAGTGTCGCAAAACCTGCGGCGGCCGCAGCCGATCCGGCGCTCGCCGGGCGCACGGAAGCGCTGGAGACATCGCTCACGGCTGTGCGTGACGAAGTCGCGCGCGTGAGCACGCAGCTTCGCTCCATGACGGCGTCGCTGAACGAATTGAAGACGATGCCGCGCGATGGCGCGGTGGTTCCCGATCCTGGACCTTTAAGCGAACGGCTGACGCGGCTTGAAGATGCGACGCGCGCGCTGTCGACCGAACTTGCAAAGCCGAGCGCGGCCTCAGCGGACGATGTGAACGTGCGCCGTCTTGTGGTCGCGAATACGCTCGATGCCGCCGTCCGGCGCGGCGAGCCATTTGCCGCGGCGCTCGCGGTGGCAAAGCAGGTCGCAGCCAGCCCGGCAGAATTGGTCCCGCTCGACGCTTATGCGGCGAAAGGAATTCCAGCCGAGGCGTCCTATTTGCGGGAGATCGTCCCGGTGTTGCAGCGCCTCGCGAGCGATGCCGCAAAGCCCGGCGAGGCGGCCGGCACATCGGCGGGAAGCAGCGTGCTCGATCGACTCTCGTCCGGCCTTTCGAAGCTGGTGCGGGTCGAGCGCAGCGACGCACCCGAAACCAGGGGCACCGCGCCAGCGGCCACAGCTGATACGGCCGTGCGTCGCGACAACCTCGCTGCCACCCGGCAGGATCTCGCAAAACTGCCGAAGTCGGCCGATCCGCAGATCCAGGCCTGGATCAAGTCGGTGGATGCGCGCGAGGCAGCGCTGGCGGCGTTGCAGAAATTCTCCACCGAGGCGCTGGCGGCCTTCGGCAAATCCGGGCAATAACACTTCAATGGTCCGGATCATTGTCTTTCTGGTGCTGATTGGTGCGGCGGGTCTGGGTGCTGCCTGGATCGCCGATCAGAACGGCGACGTCGCGCTGGTGTGGAGCGGCTGGCGGGTCAGCGCCACATTGCCGGTCGCGGTGCTGGCATTTGGTCTGGCCGTTGCCGCGGTCGTGCTTGCCTGGGGCGTTCTCACCGGACTGCTGCATCTGCCGCGACGGATGCGCCTGGCGCGCCGGGCCCGCAGCGAAGCGCGCGGCCGCGATGCAATCGCCAAGGGTTTGATCGCCATCGGCGCCGGGGATCAGGAGGCGGCGCGCCGCCATGCGGGCGTCGCCGAACGCCACGCCGCCCAAAATCCGCTGATGCTGATGCTGACCGCGCAATCGGCGCAGATGTCCGGCGATCGCGAGGGTGCGCGGCGCGCATTCTATGCGATGGCCGAGCGTGAGGACACGCGCCTGCTGGGTCTGCGCGGCCTGTTCATCGAAGCGCAACGCAATGACGATCCGCTGCAGGCGGTGGCCGCGGCCGAGGAAGCGCTGAAGCTGACGCCGCAGGCCTCGCTGGGCTTCGCATGCGGTGCTTGGATTTCGCTGCGCGCAGGCGGACTGGGCCGGAGCGCTCGCGATCGTCGAACGCAATTATGCATCGGGCGCGATCGACAAGGCGCAATACCGTCGCCAGCGCGCGGTGCTGCTGACGGCGCGCGCGCTGGAGCTTGAAACCACCGATCGCGATGCGTCGCGCGACGGCATCATGGAGGCGGCAAAGCTCGCGCCGACGCTGATTCCGGCAGCAGCGCTCGCCGCCAAATTCCTCAGCGAAGGCCAGCAGACGCGCAAGGCGATGCAGATCATCGAGACGGCGTGGCTGGCGCAGCCGCATCCGGATCTCGCCGACGCCTACGCACATGTCCGCCTCGGCGATTCGGCGCTGGAGCGGCTGCGTCGGATCGAGCGGCTGGCTGACAAGACGCCTTCTCATCCGGAAAGCGCGCTCGGTATCGCGCGCGTCGCCGCCGATGCGCGGGAGTTTGCACGGGCGCGCGCAGCGCTCGCGCCGCTGATCGATGCGCCGACGCAGCGCGTTGCGCTGTTGATGGCCGAGATCGAGCGCGGCGAGCATGACGACGAGGGCGCCGCGCGCGCCTGGACATTGCGCGCGGTTCGCGCCGCGCATGATCCGGAATGGACGGCGGACGGCTATGTGTCCGATCGCTGGCGGCCGGTGTCGCCGGTCACCGGGCGGCTCGATGCCTTCCAGTGGATGGTGCCGGTCGCAGCACTTCCGTCATCCAGTGCGCGCCCCGAGCTGGAGCGGGCGGCTACAGTGTTCCCGGCACAACCCGCGGCGCTGCCGGCGGCAGCGCCTGCGGCCGCCGGGATGGCGGCCAGCCCATTGGTCGTGGCACCGGCCCCGGCTGCAGCGGAAACCCTGAAGGCAGACAGCGCGCAACCAGCCGCCACCGAGACCCAGGTTCCCGTCTTCCGCCCGCGCACCGGCCCGGATCTGCGGCCGCGCCCCGCAACGCCCATGATCCCCGCCGTCATCCCGCTGGTCCGTGCACCCGACGATCCCGGCGTCACTGATGCGCCCGAGGACGAGGACTTTGCCGACCGCGGTGACGCCGCCACGGCCCAGGCCGGCGGCCTCAAAGGGTTTTGGTCGCGATTGGTGGGGTAGTTCTTCCCCTCGCCTTCCCTTGTCCCACGGGAGAGAAGGGAAGGTGGAGAGAGCGGAAGGAAAAGGCGGCGACAGCGACCTTGCAAACTCAAGGCCCCCCCGATATCAGGGGCCCGTCCAAAGCCTCAATTATTCGCCGCAATAGCTCAGCTGGTAGAGCACGTCATTCGTAATGACGGGGTCGGGGGTTCGAATCCCTCTTGCGGCACCAGCCTTCGCTTCGGCTTGGCGAGCCGGCAGGGCCTTTCATAGCGAAGCAAGTGAGGGCTGCCACGCCATAGCTGCGAAGCAGCGACGGCGGGCCGTCGCAGGTTTCTCGTCCCTGCCAGCCGCAACTCGCCGAGTGGGCAGTGCCCATCGCAGCGTAACCCCTCGCGCGGTTGCGGGCCGACTGCGTCATGCGATAGCCTCCCTGGAACAATATACAGGGAGGATCGCATGAAGGGCTCGCAACTCGCTCGATGGGCTGTCGTCGCCGGGACTCTGATCATCTCGACGTGTGCAGCGTCCGCACAGGAACACGTCTACGGCTCGTGGGTGCCGGCGAGCGACTATCTCAACAGCAACGCGCTGCCGCTTGCCTTCAAACAGATCGAGGAGCAGACGAAGGGCGCGATCAAGTGGAAGCTCATCCCCGGCGGCCAGATTGCCGACGGCAAGGGCACCTTCAATGCCGTCAAGGACGGGCTCATGCAGGGCGGCCTCGCCATCGCCGTCTATGTGCCGAATGTCGTGCCCTCGAACGCGATGCTTTATTCGACCGTCGTGCCGGGTGATGACGTCGTCGCAGCAACCGGCGCCGGCACCGAGGTGATGTTCCTCAATTGCCCCTCGTGCCTCGAGGAATACAGGAAGATCAACGCGATTCCGCTGAGCCCGTATTCGGGTGCGGCGTCCGTCTTCATGTGTACGAAGCCCGTGAAGACCGTCGCCGACCTGAAGGGCAAACGCATTCGGGCAACCGGGGCGGCTGTGGAACTGGTCAATCTCGCCGGCGGCGTGCCGGTCGGCGCGACGCTGACCGAGGCGGTGAGCCTGCTGCAGCGTGGCGGCATCGACTGCATCTACGGCGTTCCCGAATGGCTGAAGACCTTCGGCTTCGGCGACTTTGCCAAGCACGTGGTCGACTATCCCCTCGGCGTGCTCTCGCCGGTGGTCGCATTCATGATCAACCGCGATACCTTCAACAAGCTGACGCCCGAGCAGAAGACCGCGCACCTGCGCGCGGCGGCCCGCATCACCGCCGTTCACTCCATCGGCAACTTCATCGTCAAGAACGAGGAGTCCTACAAGGAGGTGGTCGCGACCAAGGGCGTGCAGAAAATCGCGGTCGGCAAGGACTTCGACGACCTGATGGCGAGGTACAAGGCCGGTGAGCGGGCGAGCAACGTCAAGGTTGCCAGGGACTTCGGCGTGGCCGATCCGGATGCGATCCTGGATGCCTATGCGAGGGCGATCGAGAAGTGGAGCAAGCTGTCGAAGGATATCGGCCGCGACCCGGACAAGTTCACCGAAGCGCTCTGGCGCGAGGTCTATTCGAAGCTCGACCCCGCGAAGCTTTGACAGCGGCCGGCGCGCCCGGCCCACAGCTCTGGGGAAGCACAACATGCGCCGGGTGATGGAGCGGTGCGAGCAACTGGCGGATGGGTTCCTCTGGCTCTCGATCGCGGCCGGCATCGCCATGATGCTGCACGTCGTCGCGGATTTCACCGGGCGCTTCTACTTCAACCGGCCGTTTGCGGGGACGACCGAGATCGTCGGCGGCTGGTACATGGTCGCGATCGCGTTTCTGCCCTGGACCTGGATCGCCAGGCACGATCAGCACATCGTCGCCGGCATGTTCCAGCAGCTCGGTTCCAGGCGCGTCGAGCACTGGCTCGAGATTGTCTGCAAGATCGTTACGCTCGTGTTCATCGCCCTGTTCGTCTGGCAGACGACGCGCGAAGCGATCGCCCAGACGCGCGCCGGTGAGGTCTTGCAGGCGGCCAACATGTACGTGCCGATCTGGCCAAGCCGCTGGCTCTTGCCCGCTTCCGGCGCGCTGATGGTCGCCTATCTTGCCCTGCGCATCGTCCACGATATCGCGCAGGGACCACAGGACAGGAAAGCGCATCCGGTGGAAGTCGCCTGATGGGCTCGCTCACGCTCTCGCTCGGCTCCCTGACCCTCATTCTCGTGTTGATCGCGCTACGTCTGCCGATCGGCGTGGCCATGGGCGTCGTGGCGGTCGGAGGCTTCTGGTACCTGCGCAATGCCGAAGTCGCCCTGCGTGTGCTCGGCGACACGCCCTTCTCGTTTGCGGCGAGCTGGGATCTTTCGTCGATTCCGATGTTTCTCCTGATGGGCGCCATTGCCGGCAAGGCCGGCATCGGCGATGGCCTGTTTCGCGCGGCGCAGGCGTGGTTCGGCCGGCTGCCGGGCGGCCTTGCCATCGCGGCGAACTGGGCGTGCGCCGGCTTCGGCGCCGCCTCCGGCTCGAGTGTCGCGGCCGCGGCGACCATTGCGCGC
The DNA here is from genome assembly GCA_963774995.1 of uncultured Alphaproteobacteria bacterium. Classification (GTDB taxonomy): domain Bacteria; phylum Pseudomonadota; class Alphaproteobacteria; order Rhizobiales; family Xanthobacteraceae; genus P52-10. The sequence continues at coordinate 96,844 of CAVZHJ010000025.1, read as the reverse complement.
CTCGCTGTGCCGGTCATGCTCAAGAAGGGGTACGACAAGGGTCTTGCGACCGGTGTCGTTGCCTCCGGTGGCACGCTCGATGCGCTGATCCCGCCGAGCATCTCGTTCGTCATCTACGGCATCTTTGCCGAGGTCTCGATCGTCAAGCTGCTGATGGCCGGCATCATCCCGGGCATCCTGACGGCGATCGTCTATTCGCTGATGATCATCCTGCGCTGCTGGTGGAACCCGTCGCTTGCCCCGCCCGCGGAGTATGGCGACAGGACCGCGCTCTGGCGTGAACGCTGGGCGTCGCTCCTCGAGATCTGGCCGATCCTCGTGCTGATCGGTGGCGTCATCGGCGGCCTCTACATGGGTGTCGTTTCGCCGACGGAGGGCGGTGCGGCAGGCGCATTCCTCGCGACGCTGATCGGCGTCTTCCAGCGGCGATTGACGTGGCAGGGCTTCATCGATGCGTTCAGGGACGCCATGTCGACGACTGCGCAGCTGTTCTTCGTCGGCATGGGCGCGGTGCTCTACACCAAGTTTCTCGCGCTTTCGGGAACGGGCCCGATGCTGACGCAACTGGTCGGCAGCTGGGCGCTCGATCCGCTGCTGCTCGTCATCGCCGCGTCGGCGGTCTACGTCGTGCTCGGCACGTTCCTGGATCCGCTCGGGATGATTCTGCTGACTGTTCCCGTGTTCGTGCCGATGTTCAAGGCGCTGGGGCTCGATCTCGTCTGGCTCGGCGTGCTCGTGGTGAAATACATCGGCATCAGCCTGCTGACGCCGCCCGTCGGCTTCAACATCTATGTGGTCGCGAGCGCAACCGGCAACACGATCCCGCTCAAGACCATCTATCGCGGCTGCTACTGGTTCCTTGGCTGCGAGGTCGTCATCATGACGCTGCTGATCGCGTTTCCGGAGATATCGCTGTGGCTGCCACGCCAGATGAACTGAGCGGGTCCTTCGACTACATCATCGTCGGCGCCGGCTCCGCCGGCTGTCTGCTGGCGAACAGGCTCACCGCCGATCGCAACACCCGCGTGCTGCTGCTGGAAGCCGGCGGCGACGACGACTGGATCTGGTATCACATCCCCGTCGGCTATCTTTACACCAATAACAACCCGCGCTCCGACTGGTGTTTCAGGACGGTGCCCGAACCCGCGCTCGGCGGCCGCGCGTTGCCGTATCCGCGCGGCAAGGTGATCGGCGGCTCGTCGGCCATCAACGCCATGATCTACATGCGCGGACAGGCGGCCGACTACGATCACTGGCGCCAGCTCGGCCTCGCAGGCTGGGGCTGGGACGACGTGCTGCCGTTGTTCAAGACGCACGAGGATTTCTTCGGCGGCGCCGACGACGTGCATGGTGCAGGCGGCGAGCTGCGTGTCGATCCCCCGCGCGTCGACTGGCCGGTGCTCGATGTGGTGAAGCAGGCGGCGATCGAGGCGGGCATCAAGCTGGTGGATGATTTCAACCGTGGCGACAACGAAGGCGTCGGCCCGTTGCATGTCAACCAGCGGCGCGGCGCTCGCTTCCAGTCGGCCAGGGCGTTCCTGCGGCCCGCGATGGCGAGACCGAACCTGCGCGTCGAGACCGGCGCGCTGGTCGAGCGCATCGTGCTGCGCGATCGCTGCGCCGTCGGCGTCACCTACCGGCGGAACGGTGTCGCGCGCACGGCTGCGGTGCGTCGTGACGTGATCCTTGCAGCCGGCGCCATCGGCTCGCCCCACATCCTGATGCTGTCGGGGATCGGGCCGGCGGCGCATGTGCAGGCGCATGGCATCGCCGTCACGCATGATCTGCCCGGGGTCGGCGCGAATCTGCACGACCATCTGCAGATCCCCATCCGCTATCGCCTCAAAGGCGTGACGACGCTCAACGAGTGGTTCCACTCGCCGGTGAGGAGGGTGATGATGGGCCTCGACTACGCGCTGCGCGGGCGCGGTCCCTTGACGATGGCGCCGTCACAACTCGGCATCTTTACGCGATCGTCGAGCGACGCGGAGCGCGCCGACATCGGCTACAACGTGATCCCTTACACGCGCGCCAACACCGCGACACCGACGCTCGACCGCGAGCCGGGCGTGACACTGACCGTCTACGACTGCCGTCCGACCAGCCGCGGCGACATCCGCCTGACCTCGCCGGATCCTGCGGCGGCGCCCGCGATCCGCCCGAACTATCTTGCCACCGACCGCGACCGGCGCGTGGCCGCCGATGCCATGCGCGTGACACGCCGTCTCATGCGCCAGCCGTCGATTCAACGCTACGCCCCGCTGGAATTTTCGCCCGGCGATACGGGTGACGAGAGCGACGAGGCCCTGCTCGCGCAGGCCGCGCGCGTCGCCAACACGATCTTTCATCCCGTCGGCAGTTGCCGCATGGGGCGGGCCGGCGACGTCTCAGCCGTCGTCGATGCGCGGCTGCGCCTGCACGGGCTCGACGGCCTCATCGTTGCCGACGCCTCCATCATGCCGGCGATCACCTCGGGCAACACCAACGCTCCGACCATGATGATCGCAGAGAAGGCCGCGGCGATGCTTCAAAGACCGGGTTCGGCGCTTTCACCCCGTTAAGGACCCTGGTTCGTCTGCTGCGAAGCGGGCAGAGGGCGGGACGACCTGATTGTCCCGTGCTCAACCGCAATCATCGACTTGATCTCCGCAAGATCTCGCTTGATCTGTTCCTGCTCTTCGTGGCTGAACTGATTGGCATCGACCATGATCTTGTTGAGAAGCCGGCCGATGATGATCGGGGCGACCAAGAATATGACGCTGTGCATGAGCACGACTGCAACGATGCGCCCGCCCAGCGTCACAGGAACGATGTCGCCGTAGCCGACTGTGAGTGCGGTTACAAACGCCCACCAGAGTGAGTCATCGAGTGTCTTGTTCTCGAAGAACGAGAATAGAAGCGCTCCTGCAATGACTGTGCCGAAATACAAAAGCATCAACTCTTTGAACGTGTCAGTCGCTTTGACGAAGCGTTCCATCGGCCTCCCCCATCGCCTGTTTCGGCACTTTCGACCGCCCTCATTCAGGCACGGGAAAATCCCGAGCCTTTTCGAGGCTAATCCCAACATGAAATCCCGACCAAATGCAGCATGACGGGGCACAGAAGTCTCTCTTGCGGCACCAGTTTCCCACCACAATCAGTGAGTTGGTTGTGCACGTTAGTTCGCGGCGGGGCATGATGCCGACTCCCTGCGCTCGCAAGCTCGACGGCGCCCGCCGCGTGACAAGGTCAGCCAAACCGTCCAGGGCCCCGATACTTCGCCGCAATGGCTCAGCCGGTCGAGCACGCCATTCGTAGTGACGGGGTCGGGGCTTCAAATCCCTCCTGCTGCACCACGTCGTTCCTGGAAATCAACGATCCGGCCTCTTTTTTTTAAGCCAACCGATGAAGCTCTCGCCATCGCGCGGTCGAGCATTGATAATGCTTCACCCCTCGGCGGGCCATTATGCTGGTGAAGTCCGAAAACTGACAGGAAGCACGCGATGACCTACGAATGTCTCAAATACGATGTGAGCGAGCACATTGCGACTGTGACGTTGCATCGGCCGGAGAAGTTGAATTCCCTGAACGCCGCGCTGAGGGACGAGATCCACGCGGCGTGCGATCGCATCCATGATGATGATGACATCAGGGTCGCGATCTTCACCGGCGCCGGGAGAGGATTTTGTGCGGGCGCGGATCTCACCGGGCCACGGCCCGAGGGCGCGGAAACGCCATCGCAGAATGAGCGGCTCGACGACTTCGGGTGGGTTGGTCGCCTCGCGTCGCGCATCTACCAGTTGGGCAAGCCGACGATTGCGGTCATGAACGGCGTTGCGGCCGGTGCGGGCATGAGTGTTTCGCTCGCCTGCGATCTCAGGATCGGTTCTGAGGTTTCCCGGTTCAAGACAGTGTTTGCCGAACGGGGACTCTCTCCCGATACGGGCATGTCCTATTTTCTGCCGCGGCTCATCGGCTATGGACGGGCCGCCGATCTGATATTCACCAGCCGCGACGTGCGAGGCGAGGAAGCCTGGCGGTTGGGGCTGCTGGACCGTTTCGTCGCCGAAAGCGAAATGATGTCGTGCGCGCGCGAGGTTGCATCGCAGATGGCCGCGTTGCCGCCAATGGCGATCCGTTCGAGCAAACGGGTGCTTCAGTCCAACATGGACCTGGATTTCCATCGTGCGTTGATCAACGAATCATCAGGTCTTCAATTCGCGCGCCGGTCACCAAATGACCAGAAGGAGCAACGCGCTTCATTTCTCGAAAAGCGCAAACCCACGTTTACGGGAAACTGAACACTCTCATCGCAGGCGCATGGCGGAGTTTCGACGCTGCGCGAGACTGATTGGCAGCTCAGCCTCAGATCGCTTCCGTCCAGCTTTCCGAGAAAGCCAACGCCGACGTCGAGAATGGCCGCCCCTCACGTTCCCGTGGCCAGGATCGCCCCTTCGCCTCGACGCCGTTGCGGACGAGACGCGTGCCGAGCGCCGGGATCAACACAGTGCATACGCCGTAGCGCCGGTCGGGAATCTGGTTCGGCTGCGAGTGGATGAGTAGCGGCTCGCCGATATCGAACCAGGTCAATGAGATGTCTTCGCCGTGCGACCTGACGTGCTCGGTCCAGAAGTAGCGGGGATCTCCGGCTTTCGAGAATTGCGCGTCCGCACAGGGGATCGCTGTGTCGGAAAGTTCGGCATTGAGCATGCCTTGTACGGTTGACTGCAGCCACCGCGCCATCGCGATGTTGTCGGAGTAAATGCGCCAGTGCCCTTCCGTGAGCTCGCTTTTCAGGTAGAGGACGTGGCCGGGCCCAGCCGGCGAAAAGATGATCCGCCAATAGCTTGCCTCTGTTGAGTTCGGCTCGCCGTCCTTCGGGCTCAAGCGCACAAATGGGTTCTCGCCCGTCAGGATCGTCTTGTTGGGATCGGCAATGCTCATTGGAGTGTCTCCGCTCTCCGTCTCATGACGCGTGTTGGATGCCCGCTCTGGCGGGCATCACGCCGGGATTCGGCGAATTCATTCCGCTTCAGGCACTGATACGCGAAGGCGCCGCGTCCGGATGCAGCGCCGCGTTCGAGGTCAGCAAGATCCCCTCATAGCCCCTGGCGGCGACGTCGTTGATGATCCCGACATATTTCGGCGTGCCTGCATTGTAGACGAAGTGACGGATCGTGCCCTCCTCGTGGCCGGCGACGTTGGAATTGTAGCCGGTGAACCATGACTTCGCTTTCCGCATCAGCATCATCGCGTACATCTTGACCACGTGGGCGGTCCAGCGCTGTTCCGCCTCGCGTGTCGGCTCGGCGCGTGTGTAGCCGTGCTCCCACATGTGTTGCAGCAGGCCCGTGCACCAGTCGACGCCGTTCTCGATACCGCGCGGAAAATTCGTCGAGGCAGAGCCGCTTTGCGGCCCGGTCGGCATCAGGAGATTAGGGAAGCCGTGAGCCATCATGCCGAGGAAGGTCGATGGCGCATCCTTCCATTTCGCAAACAGCGTCTGGCCGCCGATGCCGGCGATGTCGATCCGGTCATACGCGCCGGTGATGGCGTCGAAACCGGTCGCGTAGACGATGATGTCGAACTCATAGTCGCGCTCTGATGTACGCAGGCCCTTCTCGGTGACCTCCTTGATCGGCGTCTCCTTGAGATCGACGAGATGCACGTTGTCGCGGTTATAGGCTTCGACATAGCGGGTCTCGAGCGGGACGCGCTGCACGCCAAAGCCGTGATCACGCGGGATCAGTTTTTCCGCGACCTTCGGATCCCTGACGCGGCGGCGGATGCGATCGGCAATGTATTCCGAGAACTCGGCGTTGGCCGCCTCGTCCATGAATATCTCGCGGAAATTACCGAGCCAGATGCCAAAGCCGGGTTCGTCGTAGAGCCTGTCCCACAATGCGAGCCGTTCCTCCCGCGTCACCTCGTAGAAGCCGCGGCGATCGGGTTCGTGCACAAAGCCGCCGGGTGAACGCGCGCATGCCGCAAAGATCTCGTCGTAGCGCGAGCGGATACTGGCCATCTCCTGTTCCGAGATCGGGCTGTTGTTGAGTGGCGCGCACCAGTTCGGCCGGCGCTGGAAGACGGTGAGTTCACCGACCTTGTCGGCAATCTCGCCGATGACCTGAATGCCGGTGGCGCCGGTGCCGATCACGGCGACCTTCTTGCCCGCCAGCCCGACCGGCTCATGCGGCCAGTAATGCGTGTGAAACGAGCGGCCGCTGAAACGGTCCATTCCGGGCAGACGCGGCAGCGTCGGCACCGACAACAGGCCGACCCCGAGGACCACGAAGCGGCAGGTCAGCTCGCGGCCGTCACTGATCTGCAGCCGCCAGAGGTCATTTGCCTCGTCGAAGCGTGCCGCGTCGACCTTGCAGTTGAACTGCATGTATTTGCGCAGATCAAATCTGTCCGCGACGAAATTGAGATAGCGCAGGTTCTCCGGCTGGCCCGAAAACCGTTCCTTCCAGTGCCACTCGTCGAGCAATTCCTTCGAGAACGAATAGCCGTAGGTGTAGCTCTCGGAGTCGAACCGTGCACCGGGGTAGCGGTTCCAGTACCAGGTCCCGCCGAGATCGGGCGCAGCCTCGAGCACCAGCGCGTCCACGCCGAGATCCGAAAGCCGCTTGATCTGATAGATCCCGGCCACGCCCGCGCCGACGACGATGACTTCGTAGTGCACCTTCGCGTCCCTGGTCATTTCCCTGGCTCCGGTCTTGTTTTGCTTCGGCGACTTTCGGCTCGTCACGCCGAATTACAACCGCTTTTGCGGGTGGAGGCAACACCGCGACCTATGATCGCCAGCAGGATGCATGTCGTCAGATCGTCCAGAGTTTGGTGCCGGGCCTTCGTTTCACGTCAGTACACATGCCGCGGTCGGCCGGCGATGAATGCTCCTGTTCGATTCCAGCGCACAATCGCGTTGTCTTGGAATGTCCATCATTCACCCGAGAACGGACATCCTCAGGTCGATGGGCACTCCGCCATGGGCCAGGAGGAGACATTGGTCCTTCCACCTCCTCACAACGCAGGTGTAGTCTGTTTCCGCAGCGCGTCCGGCGGGATTGCATGTCCGCGGCCTAGTGCCCGCTTTTCGAAGTTCGTGATACGCTGCGTCAACCTCTGAGACGAAGTTCAAAAAGTAAGAGGGCACATAGGGCAGCGTACACCGGGAGGAAGCGTCATGAAATTTCCCCGCCGCACATTCCTGCGTCTGGCCATGGGTGCCGCCGCGTTGCCGGCCATGCCCCGCATTGCCCGGGCGCAAGCCTGGCCGTCACGGCCGGTGCGCATCATCGTCGGCTTTCCCGCCGGCGGCGCCACCGACATCCAGGCGCGCTTGATGGGTCAATGGCTGTCGGATCGCCTCGGCCAGCAATTCATCGTTGAGAACCGCGCCGGCGCCAGCGGCAACGTCGGGACCGAGGCGGTCGCCAGGGCACCTGCGGATGGCTACACACTGCTGCAGGTCGTGACCCCGCATGCGATCAATGCCGCGCTCTACACCAATCTCAATTTCGACTTCATCCGGGACATCGCGCCGGTCGTCTGCGCCGCGCGGCTGGCCTATGTCGTCGTCGTGCATCCGTCGGTCCCCGCCACGACGATCCCCGAGCTCATCGCATATGCCAAGGCCAACCCGGGCAAGATCAACTACGGGTCGGCCGGCAGCGGCACGCCGCAAAACATTTCCTGCGAACTCTTCAAGATGATGGCCGGAGTGAATTTGGTCCACGTTCCGTATCGGGGCGGCGCTCCTGCGACCACTGATCTGGTCGGCGGCCACATACAGGTGATTTTCAGTCCGGTGTCGGAGTCGATCGAACACATCAAGGCCGGCAAGCTGCGCGCCCTGGCCGTAACGACCGCGTCCCGACTGGACGTGTTGCCGGACGTGCCAGCGATGGCAGACTTCGTACCTGGTTATGAGGCCAGTGGCTTTGCTGGCATTGGCGCGCCCAGGGGCACCCCGGCCGAAATCATCACCATGCTGAACAAGGAGCTCAATGCCGGCCTCGCCGATAGCAAAGTCCGAGCCCGTATCGTCGAGCTGGGCGGCACAGTGCTTGGGGGCTCGCCTGCGGAATTCGCAGCGATTATCTCCGAAGCTACAGAAAAGTGGGCGAGGGTGATCAAGTTCGCGGGCATCAAGGCTGATTAGGGCAAGTCACCATGGATTCCAAACCGACACCGTTACCTACGCATTCTGCGATCCACTGGAATTCACAGCTTTGAAACGGGCGAACTGTGTGAATTCCCGCTTCGCAATGACGGGTCGGGGGGCTCGAATTCCTTTCGCGGCACCATTCCACTCCGTCGTGTCACGTGCGATCTTGTGTCCAGGCAAAGATCGACAAGGTCGGAGCCGAGAGCCTCACGGGAATGGGAATGCTTGACGTCGATCGGCTGAACGCGGCAAGCAAGCGCCTGGGCGACGCGGTCATATCGCCTTCCACATGGCCCCGGCTGATGGAGGAAATCTGTCAGGCCGTCGGAGCCACCGGCGCCACCATGCTTCAGAGCGACGTTCGGACATCCGACGTGCCGATGACCCCGTCGCTTGCCGAGTATCTTCAGAACTATTTTGCCAACAATTATCACGTGAGCGATGTCCGGGCCGTTCGCGGCGTGCCCCGGTTGTTGGCGGGAGCGCCGGTCATCGCCGACGAAGACATCTTCTCGTCCGAACAGGACATGCTTCGTGATCCGCTCTATGCGAACCTGGGCGCATACGGATTTCGCTGGTTTGCCGCGGTCGGATTCCGATCCGGTTCGGCGCTCTGGGGGTTGTCAATTCAGAGAACGCCGCAGGAAGGCGCTTTCACAAGACCTGAACTGAACGCCATGGGAAAGCTTTCGCGCCGCCTTTCCGAAACAGCGACGTTATCGAAGGCTGTTGGACGGCTGGTTCTGTCAGGCGTTTCCAGTGCATTGAACCTCGTGCGGCAGCCGGCAATCGCGATCGATCGTCTCGGCATGGTCATTGAGATCAACAGCGAGGCCGAGGCTCTCTTCGATGCCGAGATCAGGATCAGAAACAGGCGGCTGCTGATCCGGGAGACGAGGGCCAGAATCCAGCTTCGATCGCGCGATCGATCAAATCCGGAATACGCCGGATATCGCTGCATTGCCCCTGGCACCCATCGTGGTGCGGCGCGAAGCGAAGCAGCCTGTGGTGATCAGATTCCTGCCCGTGGACGGTGCTGCGCGCGGGCCGTTTCTCGGAGCGCGAGCACTTCTGACGTTGACCGATCTGTCGAACCGATCACGACCTGACGCGACCTTGATCGCGGAATCATTTGCGCTCACTGCCTCGCAAGCTCAACTCGCCGCATTGATTGCGACCGGAAAGTCGCTCGAGGAGGTTGCGGCAGAGCTCGAGATTTCGCGGGAAACCGCGCGAACGCATCTCAAGAACGTTTTTGCGAAAACCGGGACGAGCCGGCAAGGTGACCTGATCGCGCTGCTGTCAAAACTATAGGTTCGCCGCCTCCGGATCGCGAAGGTGCGCCGTCAGTCCTGCCTTGCGCCCACGCTCGACGCACCCCGCGCATGAGGCTATCTTCAGCCACGCAGATCGTCGGAAGCGAAAACATCGTGACTGAAGCGAGGACATCATGAGCGAACCGGCGGCAGCGCAGGCGGCAGCACACAAGTCTTCAGAGGCGGCGCGGCACTACGCGCACATGATCTGGCAATACCGGAACGCGGAAACCGTCGCCGCGATGATCTTTGTCGGCGACCAGCTCGGGCTGTTCAAGGCGATGGCGAGTGCCGGCCCGCTCTCGGCGGAAGATCTCGCCGCGAAAACCGGCTTGCACCCGCGCTGGCTGCTGGAGTGGATGCGGCTGCAGGCAGCCGGACGGGTTCTCTTCTATCGCGGGGACGACCGTTTTGAACTGCCGGCCGAGGCGAACGACGTGCTCGTCGACAGTGAGGCGTCAGGCTTTGCCGCCAGCAGTTTCATGGGCGGTCATTCGCCGGAGCAACTGGCCGGATTGATGCAATCGTTCAGGACCGGCATCGGCAAGACCTATGAATCCGAAGGCCCGGCCGCTGTCATGAAAGCCGAGGACCGCCACCGCATCAGCGCCGAAAGGTCGGTGGTCCCGAAAATGATTCCCGCGCTCGAGGGTGTCGCAGCAAAACTCGATAAAGGCGTGCTCGTTGCCGACGTCGGCTGCGGCGATGGCGCGCTGGTGATCGCGCTGGCAAAAGCGTATCCGCGTTCGACCTTTCATGCGATGGACGCGAGCCGGTTCGCGGTCGAGCATGTCGAGCGGCGTGCAGCCGAGGCCGGGCTGAAAAATCTCCGCGTGTTCGTCGCGCCCGCGCAAAAGTTTCCGCTGGCCGAGCGGTACGACCTGATCACCACATTCGACTGCATCCATGACATGGCCCAGCCGCAGGCCGCGATCGAGGAGATCTACCGGCACCTGGCCGACGACGGCACTTGGTTCATCAAGGACATTCGCAGCAAGCCGAAATTCGAGGATAACCTGCGCAACCCGGTGCTGGCGATGATGTACGGCTTCTCGCTGTTCTCCTGCATGGCCTCCGCAATGTCGGAGCCGGGCGGCGCGGGGCTCGGTACGCTCGGCTTCAATCCCGAGGTGGCCGAACGCATGAGCCGCAAGGCCGGTTTCACCCGGTTCAAGCCGCACGATTTCCGCGATCCCGGAAATCTCTATTACGAAGTGAGGCGGTGACGGAGGCTACGAAGCTGCGGGCCAGCGATCACTTACCTGGCCGGGCAGCAGCTGGAACGGTCATCGAAGCCCGTCCACGTGTTTAAACTAACCCCGCCCCAAGGATCAGATTTCCTTTGAAAGCGAGATGACCTTCGACGTCGATTTGCGTGAGATAGGTTCCATTCGAAAGGTACGCCTCGACACACCGGCGCTTGTTTGTGCTCGGAGCGGGTGGGCGCGCCGCGATGTCTGAGTTTAAGAAATTGATCACCTGCTTTCCCGCCTTGTCCCATGCGCTTACCTTAAGGGAGATGTTCTTCAGATCGGCGCGCAGACTTAACTGCAGGTTCAGGCCACGGACATAAAATATCGCTGGTTTGTTTCATATATGCTTTTCGCATACGACGAGATTTTCGAGACAGTTGGCGTTGAAGGGTGGGATGAGGCATTCAAGACTGAAATATCTGAACATTTGCCGATGCTGTGCGAGACTTTTTCAGAAACGTACCTCACACAATGCTACGGAGGCGCAACGCGCAAACTGAAGGAGCAGATGCTCGCAGAGCAAGCCCCAAAAGAGTGCAGGGATAGAGAAGAACAGATCAGACGATGCGTCGGGCTTCACTCCGCCGTCTGGAGAGATGATGAAAAAGGAGGAAGGGCGGTTCGAAGTCAGAATTGAACTGCAATCGCGAACAAAACCATGTTCGACAACCGCGAGATAGATAGCAAGACGTCTCGTACAATCTCAGCTTCCACTTCTCCGCCGTCTTCGCATTCCGTTACATCCTCATTGTCAAAGGCTCCTATACCTGTGCCGTCTGCAAATCCTCACGCTCTCTCTCGTCAAACATCGGCGACCCGCCGCGACATTGTCCTGGGTGCTACAACCGTCGCGCTGCTGGCGTCAGTCCCCCGCTCGGCACACGCGCAATCCGCCGAGCCGTTCAGGATCGTCATCGCGTTTCCGCCCGGCGGCACATCGACCGCCTCGACGCAGCCGATGCTCGAGCCGCTCGGTGCGAAACTCGGCGCGCCGGTGACGCAGGTCTACAAGCCGGGCGCGGGTGGCGACGTCGCCGCGATCGAGGTGATCAAGGCCGCGCCCGACGGACGGACGCTGTTCTTCGGTCATGCCGGGCCGCTGGCGATCAATCCGCACCTGACGGTGCTCCGCGTCTTCGATCCGTTGAAGGACCTGGCGCCGCTGGCGCAGGTCGTCCAGTTTCCGATCGTCGTCTGTGCGCATACAAAACTCGGCGTGACGGATTTGAAGTCGCTGGTCGCGCTCGGCAAGACGCGCCAGCTGGTGGTCGGCTCGTCGGGCAACGGTTCGGTGCAGCATCTGGCCGGCGAGGCTTTCAAGCGGACCTACGGCCTGCAGACGCTGCACCTGCCGTTCGCGGGCGGCGGCCCGGTGCAGGAGGCGCTGACCAGGGGCGCGCTCGATGTGCTGTGCGAGACCGGATCGAACGTCGTGCGGCACATTCGCGAAGGCCGTCTCGCCGGTCTCGCCGTGATGTCGAAACAGCGGCTTGCGACCTTGCCCGATGTGCCGACCTTCGCCGAGCTCGGCGAGGGCGCGCTCGACGTCTCGGCGTGGTTCGGATTGCTGGCGCCGGTGGCAACGCCGGTGGAGATGCAGGACAGGCTCAGCGCCGCGGTGCTGGCCGTTCTCGAAGATGCCGGCATCAAGACGGCGCTGCTGGACATCGGCGGCCTTCCGGCGCCGCTCGGCCGGCAGGCGTTCGGGGAGTTCATCGTCGCCGAGCACGCGCGCTGGGGCAAGTTCATCAAGGACGCCGGGCTCCATCCCGCCGGCACCGATGCCGGCGCCAGCATCGGCACGCCAAGGTGAGCGCCAGACTCGTCGCTCCCGCGGGGAGCCCAAGTCACCTCTCGCGGCAATTGGGCGCAGAGCTTTGCGGGAATAATTCCCACCCGCGCAATTCAGATTTGCTGTAGGTGCCGGCGACGAAATTTCTACGCCTAAAGTTCAAGACTCCGCGCGTTTTCGTTCCGTCAAGCGGGAAGAGGCGCTTGCTTGCCGGTCATCTCGCGAACGCGAACAGGACGACCGTCATGGCGTTGGCCGTCATCGCGCGCCGCGCCCTCGACTTCCTGCTTGCCAAACTGCCGCTTAAGCCTTTGACTTGTCGTCAACGACAAACAAGCCCGCGCCAACAGCGGGCATCAATTTAACAGGGAGCAAATCATGACCAAGGGTAGCGATACGAAAACGACGCGCCGTCGCTTTTTGACGGCGGCCACCGCCGGCGGCGCGGTGATTGCGATGCCGCAAGTCAGCCGGGCGCAGACGGTGACCCTGAAGATGCAGGGCTCGTGGGGCAAAGCTGACGTCTTCAACGAGATGGCTGAAGACTACGTCAAGCGCGTCAACGATATGGCCGGCGGCCGGCTGCGCATCGACTATCTCGTTGGCGGCGCGGTCGTGCATCCGTTCCAGGTGTTCGACGGCGTGCATGGCGGCCAGATCGACGCGGCGCACACGGTGCCGGTCTACTGGTACGGAAAGCACAAGGCAGCTTCGCTGTTCGGCACCGGGCCGGTGTTCGGCTTCAACGCCAATGAAGGCCTCGGCTGGATTCACAACGGCGGCGGTTACGCGCTCTTCGAAGAGCTGCAGACCCAGATCATGAAGGTCAACATCAAGAGCTTCTTTGTCATGCCGATGCCGACCCAGCCGCTCGGCTGGTTCAAGAAGCCGATCACCAGCGAGGCCGACCTTAAAGGTCTGAAATACCGCACGGTGGGTCTCGCCGCCGACCTGTTCCAGGCGATGGGCGCATCGGTCGCGCAGCTTCCCGGTGGCGAGATCGTGCCGGCGATGGAGCGCGGCGTGATCGAGGGCTTCGAGTTCAACAACCCGACGTCCGACCGCCGGTTCGGCGCGCAGGACGTCGCCAAGAACTACATGATGGGCAGCCACCATCAGGCGACGGAATACTTCGAGATCATGATCAACAGGGGCAAGTTCAACGCGCTGCCTGCCGAGCACAAGGCGATCCTGCAATACGCCGCGGAGGCGGTTTCCTCGGCCAACGAATGGAAGGCCATGGATTACTACTCCAAGGATCTTCAGGAACTGATCACCAAGGACAAGGTCAACGTCCTGCGGACGCCGAAGGCCGTGTTCGACGCGCAGATCAAGGCCTGGGACGGCCTGATCGCCCAGCTCGCAACCGATCCGTTCATGAAGAAGGTGATGGACTCGCAAAAGGAATGGGTGCGGCGGGTGGTCTATTACGGCATGTACAACGCGACGGACTACCGCGGCGCCTTCGAGCATCACTTCCCGGGCGTGCTCAAGATTTGATCCGCTTCGCGGCAGGTCGATACGGGTGTATTGAAGCAGGGCGGCGCAATCGCAGCGCCGCCCAAGCTGTGAACCGGGTCGGGGACATCCAATGCGCGAACGGCGGCGAGTACAGCTCGCATGACCAGGTTTCTGTTCTTCATCGATGAGCTCAGCACGTGGGTCGGCAAGGCATTCGCCTGGCTGATCCTCGTCCTCACGCTCGCTATCAGTTACGAGGTGTTCGTGCGCTACGTGCTGCGCGCGCCCACCACGTGGGCCTTCGACATCAGCTACATCACCTATGGCGCGATGTTCCTGATGGCCGGCGCCTATACGCTGTCGCGCAACGGGCACGTGCGCGCCGACGTGATCTACCGCCTCTGGAAGCCGCGCACACAGGCAAAAATGGACCTCGTCCTGTACATCCTGTTCTTCCTGCCCGCGGTTGCAGCGCTGATGTACTCCGGCTGGAATTACGCAGCGATGTCGGTGCGTTTCCGCGAGGTCAGCATCTTCAGCCCCGCGGGCGTGCCGGTGTTTCCGCTCAAGGCGCTGATACCGATCACCGGCTTGTTGCTGTTCATGCAGGGCTTCGCCGAAGTCATCCGCTGCGTGCTGTGCATCCGCACCGGCCAATGGCCACAGCGCCTGCACGACGTTGAAGAAACCGAGAGCGTTATCATTCGCGAACATCAACAGAAGCAGGAGGTGGCCGAGCCCGCGCAGCACGACCAGAAGGGAGCAGGCACATGACCGATCCGCAAATCGGCATGTTGATGCTGGGCCTGTTCATCTTCATCATCATGCTCGGCTTCCCGATCGCGTTCACGCTGATGGCGATGGGCGTCTCGTTCGGCTTCTATGCCTACTTCTCGGTCGGGCAGGATTTCTTCCAGAACCGCGTCTTCACGCTGCTGGTGCAGAAGACTTTCGAGGTCACATCGAGCGACACGCTGGTCGCGGTGCCGCTATTCCTGTTCATGGGATATCTGGTCGAACGGGCCAACATTCTCGACCGGCTGTTCGGCGCGCTCCAGCTGTCGATGAAGAATGTGCCCGGCGCGCTCGCGGTCGCCACACTGATCACCTGCGCGATGTTTGCGACCGCGACCGGCATCGTCGGCGCCGTCGTCACGCTGATGGGCCTGCTGGCGTTGCCGGCGATGCTTCGGGCGGGCTACGACGTCAAGCTGTCGGCGGGCGTGGTCTGCGCCGGCGGCTGCCTCGGCATTCTGATTCCGCCGAGCATTCTCCTGATCGTCTATGCGGCCACCGCCGGCGTTTCGGCGGTCAAGCTTTACGCAGCTGCGTTCTTTCCGGGATTTCTGCTGGCCGGGCTCTACGTCGTCTATGTGATCGTGCGCGCGATGATCAATCCGTCGCTGGCGCCCAAGCTGCCGCCGGAAAAGACGAATGTCCCGTTCTCCACTGTTCTCTGGGCGCTCGCCACGTCGTTTCTGCCGCTTGCGCTGTTGATCGTGTCGGTGCTCGGCGCGATTCTGTTCGGGCTTGCAACCCCGTCAGAGGCCGCCGCCGTGGGCGCGCTCATGAGCATCGTGCTGGCCGCGGCCTATCGCTCGCTGAACTACGAGATGATGCGGGAGTCGGTCTATCTGACCGTGCGCGCCACTGCGATGGTCTGCTACCTGTTCATCGGATCATGGACGTTCTCGGCCGTGTTCGCCGTTCTTGGCGGGCAGACGGTGATCGAGCAGTTCTTCCTCTCGATGAACCTGACACCGATCCAGTTCCTGCTGCTGACCCAGGTGATCATCTTCCTGCTCGGCTGGCCGCTGGAATGGACCGAGATCATCATCATCTTCGTGCCGATCTTCCTGCCGTTGCTTCCTGCCTACGGCATCGATCCGATCTTCTTCGGCATTCTGGTCGCGCTGAACACGCAGACGGCCTTCAACACGCCGCCGGTCGCCATGGCCGCGTTCTACCTGAAGGGCGTCGCGCCGCCGCAGGTCAAGCTCACCGACATCTTCTCCGGTGCGCTGCCGTTCGTCGGTCTGGTCTTCCTGACCATGGTGCTGGTCTACGTCTTCCCCGGGATCGCGCTGTGGCTGCCGAACTACCTGTATACGCCGCGATGAGAACGAACACCGTGATGCGGGTGGGGACTGCATGAGCCTGTGCGCGCTCAGCCTCACCGAAGCAGCGTCCGGCATTCGCGATGGCCGGATGAGCTCGGTCGAGCTTGTCGGTGACTGCCTCAAGCGCATCGACGAGGTCGATGCCGGCATCGGCGCATGGGCCTTCCTCGATCGCGAGCACGCGATGCGGCAGGCCCGGGCCGCCGACGACCATCGCGGTCAAGGCAAGCCGGTCGGTCCGCTGCATGGCGTGCCGGTGGGCATCAAGGACATCTTCGACACCGGCGACATGCCGACCGAATTCGGCTCGAAGCTTTGGGCCGGGCGCACGCCACGCCAGGACGCTGCCGCGGTGGCGCGCCTGCGCGCGGCCGGCGCGGTGATCCTCGGCAAGACGGTCACGACCGAATACGCCTACTTCAATCCCGGCAAGACCAGAAACCCGCACAATCCTGCGCACACGCCGGGCGGCTCGTCCTCGGGCTCGGCGGCGGCGGTCGCGGCGCTGATGGTTCCGGGCGCGATCGGCTCGCAGACCAACGGATCGGTGATTCGACCGGCCGCGTTCTGCGGCGTGGTCGGTTTCAAGCCGACCCATGGCCTGATCCCGCGCAGCGGCGCGCTGTTGCTGTCGCGCGCCCTCGACCATGTTGGCGTATTTGCACGCACGGTCGCCGACGTGGCCCTGCTCGCCGAACTGCTCGCCGGCTTCGACGAGGAGGATCCCGACACGCGCCCCGTGGCGCGCCCGCCGTTCGTCGACGTGGGTGCGAGCGAGCCGCCGTTGCCGCCGCGCCTCGCGTTCGTCCGCTCGCCCGCCTGGAAGCAGGCTGAGACAGTGACCACTCAGGCATTCCCCGAACTGGTCGAGGCGCTGGGCGCGCAGGCCTCCGGGGTCGAGATCGGCCAAAGCTTCGATCGCGCCATCGAGATGCACCGCACCGTCATGGAGGTCGAGATGGCGCACAACCTGCATCGCGATTTCGAGACCGGCGGCGACGCACTCAGTCCGGTGCTGCGCGCGCTGATCGAGCGCGGGCGCAAGGTCCCGGCCGTCGACTATACCCGCGCGCTGGCCGGCAGCGCGCCGTTGAACCAGGCGCTTGACGGCGTGTTCGATGAGTACGACGCGATAATTACCCCGGCCGCGCCCGGACCTGCGCCGCGCGGGCTCGGCAGTACGGGAAACCCGGTGTTCTGCACGCTGTGGACTTATCTTGGAACGCCGGCGGTGACGCTGCCGCTGCTCACGTCCGACGACGGCATGCCGATGGGCGTGCAACTGGTCGGCCGCCGCGGCAACGACGCGCGGCTCTTGCGCACCGCCAACTGGCTTGTCAAAACGCTCGAGCGCGGGGCGCGCCGCCGCACGGGCACACCTGCGAAAAGCAAAGCGCGCGGCGCGAAGACGAGGAGCGGCAAATGACGAATCTTGTCACCGGAATCATCGGCATTGTGGCCGTCTGCACGTTTCTCGGGATCATGCTGTGGTGGATCAAGGCGGTGCCGTTGATCATCATCTGCATACTGGTGATGGCGCTGTTGATCTACGACTTTTACAACTCGCTCCGCGCCAACGGGAACGGCGCCGGCGGTCGTTGAGGCGCGATCCCGCCTCGACATCGCCGCGATGTGGCGGTTATCCTGTGCGCCATGAGCGGACATGACCACGATCACGCGACACGATCACGACCATTCCGAACTGTCGGAGACCGAGCTGCGCGTGCGCGCGCTCGAGACGCTGCTGACCGAGAAAGGCTACGTCGACCCGGCGGCGCTCGATCTGCTGATCGAGACCTATGAGAAGAAGGTAGGCCCGCGCAACGGCGCCCGCGTCGTCGCGCGCGCCTGGGCCGATCCCGCGTATCGCAAGCGGCTGTTGACTGACGCGACGCCGGCCATTGCGGAGCTCGAGCTACGCGGGCCGCCAGGGCGAACACATCGTCGCGCTGGAGAACACGCCGATAACCCACAACATGGTCGTGTGCACGCTGTGCTCCTGTTACCCGTGGCCGGTGCTCGGCCTGCCGCCGGTCTGGTACAAATCCGCGCCCTATCGCTCGCGCGCGGTGTCCGATCCGCGCGGCGTGCTGCGCGATTTTGGCGTCGAGCTTGCCGACGGAGACCGAAATTCGCGTCTGGGATTCCACCGCGGAAATTCGCTACCTCGTGCTGCCGATGCGGCCCGCGGCACCGACGGCTGGAGCGAAGAGCAGCTCGCCGACCTCGTCACCCGCGACAGCATGATCGGCACGGGCTTGCCGAAGCAGCCGGACGAGGTCGGCTGAATGGACGGCGCGCAGGACATGGGCGGCGTGAAGGGGTTCGGCCCCGTGCAGCCCGAGCCGGACGAGCCGGTGTTTCATGCCGAATGGGAGCGCCGGGCGTTCGCATTGACCCTGGCGATGGGCGCGGCCGGGCGGCTGGAACATCGACATGTCGCGCTTTGCGCGCGAAAACCGCCCGCCCGCCGACTATCTCAGCAAGAGCTATTACCAGATCTGGCTCGCGGGCCTGGAGCGGCTGATGGTCGAGCGTGGCCTCGTCTCGCCGCGAAGAGATCGAGGCCGCAAGGGCATCGCTCGCTCCGCCGAAGCCGGTCGCAGCACGCTGACGCGCCGACGACGTCAAGGCGATGCTGCACCGTGGCGGGCCGACCGAGCGCGATCCGACAGCGCCGGCGCTGTTTGCGATCGGCGACCGGGTGCGCATGAAGAACATCAATCCGCCGACGCACACGCGGTTGCCGCGCTATGTGCGCGGCCATGTCGGCACGATCGAGCTGCTGCACGGCTGCCACGTGTTTCCGGACACCAATTCGCTGGGCCAGGGCGAAAATCCGCAATGGCTCTACACCGTGAGCTTCGACGGCACCGATTGTGGGGCGCGGACGCCGATCCGACCGTGAAGGTCTCGGTGGATGCGTGGGAATCCTATCTGGAGCGCGCTTGATGCCGCTTGATCCGCAGCGCCGCGATGCATGCGGCCATCGCCGTTCCCGGCGTGCCGCGCGATGCCGATGGGCCGGTGTTCCGCGAGCCGTGGGAGGCGCAGGCGTTCGCGATGACGCTGGCGCTGCATGAGAAGGGCCTGTTCACCTGGAAAGAATGGGCCGCAGCCCTGGCCGCGGAAATCAAGCGCGCGCAGGCGGCCGGCGATCCCGACACCGGCGAGACCTATTACCAGCACTGGCTGGCGACGCTGGAAAATCTTGTGGCGGCCAAGGGCGTCGTCTACGCGCGAGACGCTGCACAACTACCGCGACGCCTGGGATCACGCCGCCGACCGCACGCCGCACGGCTCACCGATCGTGTTGCAGCCGGAAGATTTTGCGTAGATCGCTGTGGCCAGCGTACTTCGGCGACGCGAAGCTTGCCGTCATCAGCCCACCACAGGCGGCGCCTTCGCAAGCTCGAGAATTTCGGCGACAAGCCAGCGCAGCCAGCCTTCGTTCAGGCGAGAGGAACTCCACGATCATTTCGACGGGAAATGTGGGGACCGAAAACGATATTTCCGACGTTGTCAGGGGCATGATGCTGGCCAGCCAAAGCGCCTCCCGCTCGGTCGTAAAGGCAATCGTATCCTCGCTGAGCAGGAAAAACGGAATCAGGACAAAGTTGGCCGTCGACTCGATCGTTCTGACATCGAAACCGTACTGCTCCAGCGCCTGAATGACCTGACGGCCGGCAGCACCGGTATACGCCGCGTTGACGACGGGAAAGGGCTTGATGTCGTCGATCGCCAGAAGCGGCTTAGCCACTGGATGGCCGCGCCTCATCAGACACACGACGCGTTCCTCGTAGAGGGGAAAGCGGGTAATATTGGGCCGGCTTTCCAGGAACGCACCCAACGCAATATCGTAGTCTCCGTCCTTCAACCTTTTCAAGGCGTCGTTCTTGCTTCGAGGCCACTGGATAACGAGATTTGCATTGACCTTCCGCGCCTTCATGCGCTCACTGAGCGCCGGAAGCAGCCGGAAAGTCGCCCGATCGGCCGAGCACAGGCGCACCTTGATGCTGGCCCCCTCGGGAACGAAGTTCTCGATGCTGGCAAGCACCGATCGAACCGCTTCCATCGCCATCTTGACACGAGGCTGCAGTTGTCGCGCGCGCGGACTGAGGCGCATCGCGCCATTCCTGCGCTCGAGGATTGGATCGTTGAACAGATGCCTGACCTGATTCAGCGCGTTGCTCAGGGCGGGCTGGCTCTTGTTGATCTGAGTTGCAGCCTGGGTGACATTCGAATGTGTCCATCAACGCCTCGAGCGCCACTAGAAGGTTGATGTTCACGCCCGTGGGAGATTTCGACCTGTTGTCTTTTGCCATCTGCCTAGCGGGCTCGCATATTTAACCCGTCCCATCCTAGAAGGCAGGCCACTGCTTCACAAGAACGCCGGGAGAGATCCGCAGCCGTTAGCGGGCAACGTGCAGGTGCGGATCAACGGGAGTGGCGCCCACAAGGATGGTCGGCTGCGAGAGTTCACGCGTGCGCAACAGGACCGCAACAAACGCTATTGCACCGGCACGCCCGTGCGCGCCACAAGTTCCCTGATCTTTGCGCCTTCGCTGCGATGGAATTCCGCCAGTACATCTGCTCGCATCGAGGGCATCGCCACCAGCCCGATCAACTCGTTGTATTGCACGACGTCAGGGGCTTTCAGCGCCGCTTCGAAAGCGTCGGCGAGGATGCGCAAGGCCTCTGGTGGTGTCCCCGCAGGAGCGACAACCGAGCCCCAGCCGGACCAGGTTGCATTCCTGTAACCAAGCTCGCGAAGTGTCGGAATGTCAGGCAAACCCGCAACTCGTTCAGACGACGAGATGGCGAGCGCGCGCAGCTTGCCGGATTCGATGTGGCTCTTCAGGGGTGCGTAGTATTCGAAAGAGGCATCGGTGACCCCGGCGATGAGGTCCGTCAACGCGCCGATCGATCCCTTGTATGGGACGTGCGTCGCGTTGAACGCGGCGGCGCTTTGAAAGAGTTCATATGCGAAATGATGTCCGGTCCCGGTGCCGGCGGATCCAAAATTCAGCTTTCCCGGGTTGTCCTTCGCATATTTGACGAGGTCGGCGACATTCCTGAACGGACTCGCTGCCGGAACGACCAGCAGTGGTGAGGCCTCGGTCAGTGAATGAATGGGGGCAAAGCTTTTCAACGGATCGTAAGAGAGCTTCCGATAAACCCACGGGTTCGTCGCAATCGTGCCCGAGGTCGCATAAAGTATGGTGTAGCCGTCCGGCTTTGCCTGCGCCACGACCTCCGTCGCAATGATGCCTCCGGCTCCAGGTCGCGACTCGACCACCACGGGCTGCCCAAGGGTCGAGGACAGTGATTTTGCAATGATCCGGGCCGCAATATCGGTGATCCCTCCGGGCTGAGAGGTCGTGATCCACATGATCGGCCTGTTGGGAAATGTCTGCGCGCGTGCGTGGAAAGGAACAAGCGCGATCAAACCCAGTGCGGTCACGGCGACGGCCCGTGCCGGGAATCTCCCTGTCTTCATCGTCATCGCATTTTCCATCCTGCCCATGTCGTGGTTTGCTCAGCCGAGCCTCTGCAGCGGCGCACCGGCGAGACAAAATACATGAGACTTTCCGCGCCCATCATTCGTTGTGCGAATATCCGGAAATAACAAAGTCAAATAGCGAACCGGCCGAAAGAGCTGGTCCCTGTCTCTCGCGTCGAACTACAGTCGCGGCTCGCGGCGCTGCTGCGAGACCCGTTCGCTTGCATTGACGTAAAGGCACCCAGGCTTCGAGAATGACCGGATTGTTTGAGAGAAAAGTCGCGTTGGTGACGGGTGGCGGTTCAGGAATAGGAAGAGCCGCCGCGCTCGCATTCGCGGCCGAACGGGCCCGCATCGCCGTGGTCGATCGCTCGGAAGAAAGTGCGGCTCGCACCGTCTCGCTGATCGAAGACGGCGGCGGAGAGGCGGTCGCCATCAATTGCGACGTCGCCTGCGAGGACCAGGTTGCGAGTATGATCGCGCGCACTATGGCCGCGTTTGGACGCATCGACTGCGCGTTCAACAATGCCGGGATCGGCGGCGGTGTCGTAGGGCCGGCCGGTCGCCGCATTCACGAAATAAGCCGGGCCTCGTTCGACGGAATGCTCGCCGTCAATCTGACGGGTGTCTTTCTGTCCATGAAGCACGAGATTGAGCAAATGCTCGCCCAGGACAGCGGCGGCGTGATCATCAATAATGCGTCGGTTGCCGGTCTGGTGGGCCTGCCGACATCCGCTCACTATGTCGCGGCAAAGCATGGTGTGGTCGGGCTGACGAAAACGGCGGCGGCCGAGTATGCGCGGGACAATATCCGGGTTAACTGCATCTGCCCCGGTTACATCAGCACGCCGATGACCGCGGGCCGACCTCAGGTCCGTCTGGATGCGATGATGGCAAAAGTGCCGATGGGTCGCATGGGTACGCCCGCGGAGGTGGCCGATGCAGTCGTGTGGATGTGTTCGGAAAAGGCCGCGTTCATGACGGGCGGGTCTCATGTGATCGACGGCGGTTACTCGGCGGTGTGAAGGCGGCAGCGCTGCTGAATGCATGGGCGGAAGGCAACAAAGCCCTATCCATCGCCGCGTCTGGCAGTATCATTCGGCCAAACCTGTCTTGTGAATGCAGGTAACAAATTACGGGAAATGGAGAACGCGCCATGAAGTTCACCTGGTTCAACCTGATGCCGTGGCCGTATCTGCCGGATGACTTCCGGGAGAAGAACCGCTCGGTGTGGGTCGATATCGATCAGGCGCTGTTCGATCCCGAAAAGAGCCACGAGGTCTACAACACCTACATGGACCTGCTCGAATACGCCGGGAACCGTCGGCTTCGACGGCATCGGCGTCAACGAGCATCACCAGAACGGCTACGGCATCATGCCCTCGCCGAACATCATTGCGGCGGGGCTGGCGCGGCGCACCAAGGATGCCGCGCTGGTCGTGCTCGGCAACTCGATCGCGCTGTACAATCCGCCGGTGCGCGTCGCCGAAGAATTCGCGATGCTCGACTGCATCTCGGGCGGCCGCCTGGTCGCGGGCTTCCCGGTCGGCACCTCGATGGACACCAACTACTGCTACGGCCAGATCCCGTCGCTGACGCGCGAGAAATATCAGGAGGCGCACGACCTGATCATCAAGGCCTGGACCACACGCGAGCCGTTCGCGTTCAATGGCCGCTACACCAAGCTGCGCTACGTCAACCTCTGGCCGCGGCCGATCCAGCAGCCGCATCCGCCGATCCACATCCCGGGCGGCGGCTCGGTCGAGACCTACGACTTCTGCATCGACAACACCTATTCGTATTCCTACCTCTCGTTCTCCGGCTACATCCGCGCGCAGGCGCTGATGAAGGGCTACTGGGATCGCGTCGCCGAGCGCGAAGCGCCCGACACCTCGCCCTATCGCGCCGGATTCGCGCAGACGATCTGCGTCGCCGAGACCGACGAGGAGGCCGAGCGGCTTTATTCGGAGCACGTGCTCTACTTCTACAACCGCTGCCTGCACGTCTATCCGGGCTTCGCCGACGCGCCGGGCTATCGCACCATCAAGACCATCCAGACCGGTGCGCTCTCGCAGTACGCGCCGCCGCGCGGCGGCTATTCCAAGCTGACCTGGAAGGACCTGATCGATGGCGGTCATGTCATCGCGGGCTCGCCCGAGACGGTGCGCCAGCGCATGGAAGACCTGATCAAGTCGCTGCACGTCGGCAACATCTTCTGCCTGATGCATGTCGGCAACATGCCGAAGGAGAAGTGCATGTACTCGACCAAGCTGTTCGCGGAGAAGGTGATGCCGAAACTGCGCAACATGTTCCCGGAGTTCGCCGACGACAACCGCTTCTGGTGCAAGCCGATGAACCCGCGGGTTGCGGCCGGCCGGCTGCCGTCCGATCGCGACGCGGCGGATGCCGTCGCGCGCGTGTCGGCGTGAATACCTTCCCTTCTCCCCTGTGGGAGAGGGAAAGAGCAAACCGAATACCGAGGACACGTCCATGGAACTGAAAACGGTCAAAACGCACCACGCGCCGGTGCGCTACTTCGAAGGCGGCAAGGGTCAGCCGCTGGTGTTCCTGCACGGCGCCGGCGGCGTTGTGGCGGGCGATGCGTTCCTGGCGAAACTCGCCGAGAGCTTCCACGTCTATGCACCGCTCATTCCCGGCTACGGCGACAGCGAGGAGTGCCACGAAGTCCGCGACATGCTGGATTTCACGCTGCACACCTGGGACGTGGTCGATGCGCTGGGCTTGAAGGATCCGATCCTCGTCGGCCATTCGATGGGCGGCATGATCGCAGCCGAAATGGCGGCGGTGTCACCGAACGACGTGTCGCGCCTCGGCCTGATTGCGCCGGCGGGCCTCTGGCTCGACGATCATCCGGTGGCGGATATCTTCACCAAGCTGCCGTTCGAGATGCCGGCGTTGCTGTTTCATGACGAGGAAGCAGGCAAGGCCCGGCTGACCACGGGGCTTGCGCTGGACGATCCGAAATTCCTGCAGGCCTATCTGGTGACCAACGCACGCCAGCTCGGCATGGCGGGACGGCTGTTGTTTCCGATCCCCGAGCGCGGATTGTCCGAGCGGCTTTACCGCGTCAAGGCGAAGACGATTCTGGTCTGGGGCGACAGCGACAAGGTCGTGTCGCCGATCTACGCACACGAGTTCAAGCGGCTCATCAAGGGCGCGCAACTGGTGTCGGTTCCCGAGGCCGGACACATGGTGCTGATGGAAAAGACCCGCGAGACCGTCGCGGCGATTCAGCGGCTGGTTTGATTCTTCGTCGTCATTCCGGGGCGTGCCGTTTGGCGCGGGCCCGGAATGACAAGCTTCACTGCGCTCAATTCCGCTGCGCCACCCAGGTTCCCGAGCAGAGGCCGCTGCCGCCGCTCCAGGTGCCGGACCCGGCGGTGCCGGAGAGCTTGCCCGAGCCGTTCGCCTTGCGGACGCCGTCACCGACACTGACCTTGATGCCGCCGCTGTCAGCCACCTGGCCCTGAATGTTCACGCTCGGATGGCCGGAGACGATCTTGCCGTCACGAACTTCGATCGGCAGGCTGCCGCTCTCGCAGGCGCCTGACTTGGTCGCGATGCTGACCGTCCATGAACCATCGAACGGGGCGGCGGCTGCCGCCGGCGTGCCGATGAGCCAAGCCGCGGAAACCAAAGCCAAAATCGTCGCTTGAACCGTTTTCATTGTCGTGGCCATTGTGAAGTCCCCCTCTGCATGTGACGGGATCAGTGTCTCACGCCCCGGGTTCCTTCGCTGTGACTGTGGTCACACAGACACATCTGTTTAATCAATGGCTTAGCTATTGTTGTGTGATGCGAGAGGCGTCCTGGCCGCCGCCGGGTTCTGCGCGACGCGCGGTCCGATGACGGGCTGTGGCGGGGACGACGGGCTGAGGCGGGGACAAGGCAAAAAAAACCCCGCCGGAGCGGGGCTTAGTCGGGGGACGAACCGGGCTCGAAACGCGTTACTCAATTCGGGTCCAGGTTTCGCCGCCGCAGAACATCATCATGCAGCCTTGGACCTTGAGCTTGTCGTTGCCGCGCAGCGCGATGGTTGAGTTGTAGGTGCTGCCCTTGCGGGTGTCCTGGATGCGACCGGCCCACTGGTTGCCACGGGGCTTCATGTTGATCAGAACCTTGTCGCCGTTCGCGCCGGTCTTGGCGTCGACCGAGTAGCCGCAGAGGTTGCCGTTGCAATCCTCGATGCGGACCTTGCCTTCCTTCTTTTCGGTCATCCAGACGCCGATCGGCGTGGACGCGGTCTGGACAGCGGCAGGCGCCGGAGCGGCGACAGGCGCTGCGGGAGCGGATGCGACCTGCACCGGGGCTTGAGCCTGAGCCTGCGCGGGCGCCAGGTCAGGGGCAGAAACCGCTGGGGCAGAGGCGTTTGTTGCATTCGTGTCGGTTGCCGGCGCGGGCAGCACGGTAACCCTGCTGAGGGCCTGGGGCGCAACAGCGGGCGCGGGGGCCTGAGCCGCCGGTGCGGTCGGCGCGGCCTGCGGCGCGGTCGCCGTGGCAGGCGCGGTTGCCGGCGCGCTGGTCGAAGACGACGTGTCTTCGTCCTTGTCCTTGAATTTGTCCGTGAGGCCCGGTGCGGTGATATTGATGCACGACAGCGAGGAGCAGCCGCGCGGAATGTTCACCTGAACCTTTTGCCCCTCGACATTGAACGAGAAGTTGCCGGCATGCGCGGATGCGCTGGCCATCAGCATCGCGGCGATAAGAACGAGCTTCCTCATGGGAGCCTCCAAAAACCAGGTCCGGGTTGAGCACCTATGGCCGGAACGTACCGGCTTCCTGTCCGGTCCGATGTGACGCATGTCACGCAGCCGGAATCGGCGCCCGAGCGTTGGTCGCGACAGGCAGACCGCCCGGTTTGTACCGCCCACGGAAACGTGAACTGGGCGGCCATTCTTGCGGGTGTCGCGATTCCACTTCATAAGAGACGCAAATTTTGGGCTCGGAAACGGTGGGACAAAGCCGTCCCCGCCGGCAATCCCGAGAGCCCGGTTATCGCGTTTGATGTTGGACAAGCTTCGCCAGATCGTCACCGACCTCGCTTCAGGAAGCGGGCCCGAACAGCGCAGATTCGACGACAACGACTACCGGCTGGCCGCGGCGGCGCTGCTGGTGCATCTCGATCTCCGTCGATGGCGATCCGTCCGAGGCCGAGCAGCGCAAATTGCGTTCGCTGCTCAAAAGCCGCTTCGAACTCGACGATGCGTCCGTCGATGAACTGATCGCCACCGCCACGCGCGTCGAGGGCGAATCGATCGATCTCTATCGCTTCACCAGTCTCATCATGCGTTCGATCGATGAGAAAGGCCGGGCGCGGATTGTGGAAATGATGTGGGAGTTGGTCTATGCGGACGACCACGTCAGCGAATTCGAGGAAAGCGTCGTCTGGCGTTCAGCCGACCTGCTTGGCGTTTCGTCGACCGAGCGCATTGCACTGAAAAATCGCGTCTCTGCCGGGAAGAACGCGAAGGCGGCGAATTGACAGCCGGTCGATATCCCTGCGCTTGGGTTTTGAGGTCGTAACAGGATGACGGAGCGCGTCGCCTTGATTACCGGTGCATCGGCGGGCATCGGCTATGAGCTGGCGAAGATTTTCGCCAGCAATGGCCATCGCGTCGCACTGGTCGCGCGCAGGCTCGACCGGCTGCAGGCGCTGTCCGACGAGATCGTCGAGGCCGGCGGCAGGCAGCCGCTGATCGTGGCCTGCGATCTGCAGAATGCCGACGCCGGCGACCTCATCTCGGCTGCGCTGGCTTCGGCGGATGTCGAGGCCGAGTATCTCGTCAACAATGCGGGCTTCGGCCTGATGGGCGAGTGGCTGCAACTCGACCGGGTCGAACAACTCTCGATGATCGACGTCAACGTGCGCGCGCTGACCGATCTGTCGCTGCGCTTTGCCGACAACCTCGCGCGCCATCGCGGCGGCATCCTCAATGTCGCCTCGCTGGCCGGCTTTCTGCCTGGTCCGCGCATGGCCGTGTATTACGCAACCAAGGCCTATGTGCTGTCGTTCAGCGAAGCCCTGTCGCACGAGCTTGCGCCCCGCGGAGTCCGCGTCACCGCGCTGTGTCCGAGTGCCGTCCCGACGGAATTTCAGGAGCGGGCAGGGATCGTTCCCGGCTTCGATTCCAGGGTGCTGAACATTTCCGCCGCGAACGTCGCGCTCGCCGGCTATCGCGGGCTGATGGCGGGCAAGCGCCTCGTGCTGCCCGGCATCGGAATGAAGGTCATTCCCTTCATGCTCCGCTTCGTGCCGCGCGCATGGGTGGTTGCGCTGGTCGGGCGGGCGCAAAGCAAACGCTAGCTCCAGCAGGAAGACAGAGCGGGATGACGATTTGAAGAGAAGTCATCACGCTCCGGTGGAGTACAACTCCGCGCCGCAACGCCTGGACGACATCACATCATGACCGACAATCTGCGCGGCATCCTCGCGATCTTCATCGGATCGACCGCCTATGTGCTGCATGACGCGATGGCCAAGCTGCTGTCGGCCGGAGCTTCCATCGAGCGAAATCATTATCGTGCGCGGGTTGATCGGCACCGCGATGCTGATCGCCGGGGTGTTTGCGTTGCGTGCAACGCAGCCGCTTTCCGTGCTGCTTGAGCCGATGATGCTGGTGCGGCTGATCGGAACCGGCTGCGCGACCGTTTTCATCATCCTGGCGCTGCGCTATCTGCCGTTGCCGACAACCACAACGGTCCTGCAGGCAACGCCGCTGATCGTCACCGCCGGTGCTGCGTATTTCTATGGCGACATCGTCGGCTGGCGCCGCTGGGCGGCCGTATTCACCGGGTTCATCGGCGTGGTGCTGATCGTGAAGCCCGGCGGCGGCTTTGGCGACGCCGGGTATCTCATTCTGCTTGCGCTCGTGTGCACGGCCACGCGCGACCTCTCCACGCGCGGCCTGCCGAAGCACATTCCATCCATCTTCGTCGCCGCAGCGGGCTCCGTCGTCTCGACATTGACGGGCTTCCTGATCCTGCCGTTCGATACGCCGTGGACGATGCCGACAACGTCGGCCTGGACCCTGATGGTCGTGTCGGCGGCTTTCGTCTTCGTTGCGACCACCTTCATGACGGTGGGGCTGCGAACCGGCGAAATCGCCGTGGTCGCGCCGTTCCGCTATGTGCCCGTGCCACTGGCGCTGTTTCTCGGCTACTGGCTCTGGGGCGACGTCCTGGACGCCGCCGCCGTGCTGGGCATCGTGCTGGTGCTGGGCGCCGGCCTCTACACCCTCCATCGCGAGCGCGCGAGCTTGAGGCGGGTCAAGGTGGAGGCGATGGCAGAGTAAGCCGGCTTGTTACGGTGTGGGCGTTTCGTTACGTTCTGCCCAGTCTTCACCGGCGTTGCCGGCGCGACGGGCGATGGGAGGGGGCGATGTTACGTGCAGTTCTTGCGCTGACGGCGGCCGTTGCCGGCATCATTCCGGGCTCGGAGCGAGCTCTGGCCCAGCAGCCTCAGGCAGGCTTTACTTTCGCGCTCATCGGTGACCTCGCCTATTATCATCCGGAGCAGGATCCGCAGTTCGAGAACGTGCTCACCGATATCAACCGGGATGGAGCACTGTCGTTCGTGGTCCATCTGGGTGATCTGGCGCGACCCGTTCACGGTTGCGCGGATGATTTCGTGAAGCACCGCCACGGCCAGTTCAACTCGGTCGCACACCCCCTTGTCTTTACGCCCGGCGATAACGACTGGACCGACTGTCACGATGCCCAGGGCGTCAAGGGCGGCAGTCCCGCTGAGCAACTGCGGAAGCTGCGGGCGCTCATGTTTTCAGATGAGCAGAGTTCGGCCGTCGACAGATGCCACTGGTACGCCAGAGCCGGGATCCCGCTTTCGCCAGCTACAGGGAGAACGCGCGATGGGATCGCGGCAGGGTTACGTTCATCACGCTGCACGTCGTTGGCTCGAACAACAACCGCGGACGAACGGCGGAGATGGACGCCGAGTACGACGAGCGAAACAAGGCCAATCTTGCCTGGCTGGCTCAGGCATTCGCGCACGCCCGGGCCAATGAAAGCCTCGCCGTCATGGTGATCCAGCAGGCGAATCTTTTCCCCGAGATCACGCCCAACGCAGCGCCGGCGGTGGAGCCGAGCGGACTCTCCGAGTTGCGCGCCGCGCTTGAAAGGAGGTTCTTGCATTCGACAAGCCGGTCGTGCTCGTCCATGGCGACAGTCACTATTTCCGGATTGACAACGCGTTCCACAAGCGGCCGCCGCGCGGTCAGCCGGGCACGCCTGCCCCGGCGAGATTTCACGCGTGTCGAGACTTTCGGGACGCCCAATCACCACTGGCTGCACGTCGCCGTCGACCCTGCCGATCCCAATGTGTTCACCTTCCGGCCACGGATCGTCGCGGCGAACGTCCCCAAGCGGAACTAGCGGACGCCCGGCCGGGAACGGCATGCGCAGGAAGCGGAAGGCCCGCCTTCGCTCTCCGAGCTTCGGCGTGGCAGCCTTCGCTGACTTCGCTAAGATAGGCTGTGCCGGCTTGCCAAGCCGTAGCTGGCGAAGCCAGCGAAGGCTGGTGGAGCCGAGCGGGATCGAACCGCTGACCTCCTCATTGCGAACGAGGCGCTCTCCCAGCTGAGCTACGGCCCCGCCGCCGCAACAGCCTGAGGCCGCGGGACGCTCGGAGTGCGGGCCATTTATGGGTCAGGCCCGGTCAAGTCAAGGGACAGCTTGCGCCGGTCATCTGGCCGGTCGGTCCACGTGCGCTGCCGGGACCGCTTGCCGGCTTCCGGCAGGGAACCGATACGTTTGCGCGCAGCCGACGCTCATGCGCGCCACGTCGAAGCCGATGCAATCGCCATGCGCGCCATTCTCGACTTCATCCTGATCGTGCTCGACCTCTATATCTGGCTTCTGATCGCGCCGCCGATCCTGTCCTGGCTGATCGCTTTCAACGTGGTCAACACGCGCAACCAGTTCGTCGCCGAGCTCGCCGACTTCCTCTACCGGATCACCGAACCGGTGCTGCGGCCGATCCGCAGTTCATGCCCAATCTGGGCGGCCTCGATATCTCGCCGATGATCCTGATCCTGCTCATCATGTTCATCCAGCGCATCATCAGCTACTACATCTATCCCAACGTCATTCTGATCGAGCGGATCTTGCCGCATGCGCGCCGTGGCCTGTACGCCGCCCGATGGCGTCACGCATCGCGGTGCGCGCTGACGCCGAACGGCGGGCAGCGATGCGATCGACGGCATCGAGACAGCTCGCAGACGGCCGCAGCGTGCTGAAGGCGCGGGTCCGCGCCGTCGCCGAAGGACGGCGAGGCCAATCGCGCGCGCTGATGCGAGCTGCTGGCCAAGGCGACTGGGCGTCGCGCCACACGCGATGTCGACTCTGGTGCGGGCGCCACCGCGCGGCTCAAGCAGATTGCAGATCGCCGGCGATCCGAAGCCGCTCGGAGAACGCGCTGGAGAAATCTGAACTGCGGCTCGGATAATGCAGGACCAACGAGGACGAGCATGACCGCACAGGTCATCGACGGCAAGGTCATCGCGGCGCGACCTGCGCGGCAAGGTGGCGGAAGCGGTGCAAGCGCTCGCGCGCGACCACGGCGTGACGCCGGGGCTTGCGGTCGTGCTGGTCGGCAGCGATCCGGCGAGCGAAGTCTATGTCCGCAGCAAGAGAAGATGACGTCGCGCAGCCGGCATGGCGTCGTTCGAGCATCGTGCTGCCGGCGACACCAGCGCAGGCCGATTTGCTGGCGCTGGTCGCGAAGCTCAATGCCGATCCCGCCGTGCACGGCATCCTGGTGCAGCTTGCCGCTGCCGAAGCACATCGACACGCAGAAGGTCATCGCCGCCATCGATCCGGCCAAGGATGTCGATGGCTTTCATCCGGTCAATGCCGGGCGGCTCGCGGCCGGTCTGCCGGCGCTGGCGCCCTGCACGCCGCTCGGCTGCATCATTCTGGCCAAGACCGTGCAGCCGTCGCTCGCCGGGCTCGACGCGGTGGTGATCGGCCGCTCCAACATCGTCGGCAAGCCGCTGGTGCAGTTGCTGCTGAACGAGAACGCCACCGTGACGATCGCGCATTCGCAAGACGCGCGACCTGCCGGCGTGTGCCGCCGCGCCGATCTGCTGTTCGCCGCGGTCGGCCGGCCGGAGATGGTGCGCGGCGACTGGATCAAGCCGGGCGCGACCGTGATCGACGTCGGCATCAACCGCGTCGCCGGCGCGGACGGCAAGATCGCGCATCGTCGGCGACGTGGCCTTCGCCGAAGCGTCGGAGGTCGCCGGCGCGATCACGCCGGTGCCGGGCGGCGTCGGGCCGATGACGATCGCGTGCCTGCTGGTCAACACGCTGCGCGCGGCCTGCGCGATCCACGGATTGCCGGCGCCGAAGGTGTGAGGGAAGCCTCTTCCCTTCTCCCCTTGTGGGAGAGGGTGCATCTAAAGCATCAGCACCTGACGGATCGTCTGGCCTCTCCGCGAGCCGGTCGAAGGCCGCGTTCAGTTCGTCGAACGAGACGCGCTCGCTGAGCAGGCTGTTGATCGGCAAACGCCCCGCGCGATACATCGCGATGTAATTTGGAATGTCGCGCAGCGGCACGCAGCTGCCGATATACGATCCCTTCAATGTCCGCTCCTCCGCGACGAGGCTGACCTGCTGCAGTTTTATCTCATGCGCCGGATTGGCGAGGCCGGCGGTCACCGTGGTGCCGCCGCGGCCGGTGATCCTGTAGGCGAATTCGAGCGCCCGCGCGCTGCCGGCGGTCTCGACGGCGTGATTGATGCCGGGGTGCGCCTTCCTGATGCGGTCGGCGCAGTCGGCCTCGCCGGCGTTGTAGACGGCGGTTGCGCCGAGCTGTTTCGCGCGATCGAGTTTCGACTGCAGAAGATCGACGGCGATCACTTCGCGCGCGCCGGCGGCGTTCGCTGCGAGCAGCGCGCTGAAGCCGACGCCGCCCATGCCGACGATGGCAACGCTGTCGCCGGCTTTCACCTGCGCGGTGTTGACCACCGCGCCCATGCCGGTCAGCACCGCGCAGCCGAACAGCGCGGCTTCGTCAAAGGCGAGCGACCTGTCGATTTTCACCAGCGAGCGTTCGGACACGACCGCGGCCTCGGCAAAGGCCGACACGCCGACGTGATGATTGATGAGACGGCCGCCCTCATGGATACGGCGTGATCCGGACAGGAGCGTTCCCGCGCCATTGGCCGCGGCGCCGGGCTCGCACAGCGCCGGCCGTCCTGTCGCGCAGGGAATGCAATGACCGCAGCTCGGCACGAACACCAGCACCACATGATCGCCAGGCGCGACCGAGGTGACGCCGGCGCCCACCTCCCGCACGATGCCGGAGGCTTCGTGCCCCAGCGCCATCGGCATCACGCGCGGCCGGTCGCCATTGATCACCGACAGGTCGGAGTGACAGAGGCCCGCGGCCTTGATCTGCACCAGCACTTCGCCCGCGCCCGGCGGATCGAGCTCGATCTCGCGGATCGTCAGCGGTTTGCTTTTTGCGTAGGGCGCAGGCGCGCCCATGGTTTCCAGGATCGCCGCTTTTACGCGCATGGCTCGACTCCGACTCACTTTCGTCATTCCGGCGCGCGCGGAACGCGCGAACCCGGGATCCATCGACACGGCAGAGTAACCGGATTCCGGGTTCGCTTCGCGCCATCCCGGAATGACGGACGCTACTTCGCTGTCTTCGCCGCCTCGATTCCTTCCAGAATCAAGCGGTGCGCATCCTCCACGCCGCCCCAGCGCAGCACCTTCACCCACTTGTTGGGCTCGAGGTCCTTGTAGTGTTCGAAGAAGTGCTGGATCTGCTGCAGCGTGATCTCCGGCAGGTCGCTGTAGTTTTGCACGTTGTCATAGCGCTGCGTCAGCTTCGAGTGACGGCACGGCGATGATCTTCTCGTCGCCGCCGGCCTCGTCCTCCATGATGAGCACGCCGACCGGACGCACGCTCATCACCGCGCCCGGCACGATCGCGCGGGTGTTGGCGACCAGCACATCGCAGGGGTCGCCGTCACCCGACAGCGTGTGCGGAATGAAGCCGTAGTTTCCGGGATAGCGCATCGCCGTATAGAGGAAGCGGTCGACCACCAGCGTGCCGGCCGCCTTGTCCATCTCGTACTTGATCGGCTCGCCGCCGACCGGCACTTCGATGATGACATTGACCTCGTGCGGCGGGTTTGACCCGATCGAAATCGCATCGATGCGCATGAAGGTCTCCGGTGGTTACGTTGCAGTCATGCCCGGCCTTGTGCCGGGCATCCACGTCTTCACGCGCCAACGCAAGCAAAACGTGGATGGCCGGGTCAAGCCCGGCCATGACGGGAAATTTGGCTCAGCAGTTGAAGATCAATTCGTCTCGGATCAGTGCGTCCAGGAGAACGCGACCTTGTCGAGGTTCTTGCCGCCGAATCGCTCGGATGAGCGGGCGACCATGCGCCCGCCGAGATTGCGGTAAAACTCCACCGCCGGCTCATTGTCCGACAGCGCCCAGATCACCATGCTCTTCAGCCCGCTCTGGGCAAGGTCGCGCCGGGCCGCGCTGAACAGGCGGCGGCCGAAGCCGAGCCCCTGGAATTCCGGCTTCAGGTAGAGTTCGTAGATCTCGCCGTCGAAGTGCAGGCTGCGGGCGCGGTTGCGGCCGTAGTTGGCGTAGCCGGCGATCTGTTCGCCGAACACCAGCACGCTGACGCGGCTGCCTTTGCGGATCGCCGAGTCCCACCACTGCGGGCCGCGGCGGTTGATCAGCTTCTCAAGTTCGGCGCCGGGAATAATTCCCTGATAGGCAGAGCGCCATGCCTGATCGTGCGTCGTCGCAACCGCCGTTGCATCGGACGCCTTGGCCTGCCGGACTTCGATCAGGGTTGTGCTCATGACCTGATCAAAGCAAGACGGACGCGCCGCTTCAAGAGCTTTACTTAATAATCGGTTAACATGTGGATTTTCGGCATCACTCGCGCCGCAAAACCGGCGGGACGTGTGCCGAAAGCGGACAATCGGGCGCATCTGCGCCGATCTGTCATTCGGTTTGCGAACGGATGACCGTGAATGCAGGCTGTGACGAGCGCCCTGCGGTGGCCACCCTTGCACCTCCGCCGCGTTCCCGGCCATCCTTGTCACAAATGATAACGGGAGAAACACCATGAAAATGACCGCCGCCCTGCTGTTCGAACAGGGCCTGCCGCACCCGTTCACGGTGTCGAAACCGTTGCGAATCGAACAGGTGGAATTGCAGGGGCCCGGTCCCGGCGAAGTGCTGATCGAGGTTGCCGCGGCCGGCCTCTGTCACTCGGACCTCTCGACCATCGAGGGCGTGCGCCCGCGCAAATTGCCGACGGTGGTCGGCCACGAGGGCGCCGGCGTCGTGCGCGAGGTCGGCGCGGGCGTGCATGACATCAAGGTGGGCGACCATGTCGTCACCTCGTTCGTCTCGAGCTGCGGCACCTGCCGCTACTGTTCCGATGCGCGGCCCAATCTCTGCACGGTCTCCACCGCCTCCCGCGCGGCGGGCACGCTGCAGTCAGGCGCGCGGCGACTGTTTTGTGACAACGGTTCGGACCTGCATCACTACAGCGGCCTGTCGGTCTATGCGCAGTATTCCGTCGTGGCGGAAAGCTCGGTGGTGGCGATCGACAAGCGCGCGCCGCTGCACATCGCCTCGCTGTTCGGCTGCGCGGTGATGACCGGCGTCGGCGCGGTGGTGAACACGGCGAAGGTCGCGCCAGGCAGAAGCTCGGCCGTGGTCGGCCTCGGCGGCGTCGGGCTGAACTCGCTGCTGGCGCTGGTCGCCTCCGGCGCTTTTCCGATCATTGCCGCCGACGTGCTGCCGTCGAAACTCGAACTGGCGAAATCCCTGGGCGCGACCCACACGGTGCTGGCGAACGACAGGAACGCGGTGACCGAGGTGCGTGATCTCACGCGCGGCGGCGTCGATTTCGCGTTCGAGATGGCGGGCTCGATGCCGGCGATGGATTTCGCCTATGCGATCACCGCGCGCGGCGGCACCACGGTCAGCGCCGGCCTGCCGCGCCCCGACGCCGCGATCGCCTATCCGCACGCGGCGATGGTGACCGACGAGCGCACCATCAAGGGCAGCTACATGGGAAGCTGCATCGCGCGGCGAGACATCCCGCGCTTCCTCGACCTCTACATGGCCGGCAAGCTGCCGGTGGACAAGCTGCACGCGGGGGATTTGAAGTTCGATGGTTTGAATGAGGGGTTCGACAAGCTCGCGGACGGGAGTGTGGTGCGGCAGACGTTGAGGCCGAATTGAAGTAGCCTTGCGAAGAATTCAGCTGCTCCTAGGAAGTCAGGAGTACGTACGTCCGCAATAGAGCTCTCGAACGTAAGCAAGTGCGGTTTGACCTCGGCGGGATAGGACGCCTGCGCATCCGCCGGCACTACCAGCTGTATGCCTGCGTCCTGCATTTCCTTGAACTGAGCTTCGGAAACGCCTTCCTGGAGCGTGATGAGGTGCTTGACCGCGATGCGGTCGGCCTCGTTGATGACTTGCCGCCAGCGGTCCCTGCAGGTCGTCTTCGCAGCGAGCATGCGGAGCTTCGCGTCCGGAAACGATTTGTTTTCGTATGCTGCCTGCGAGGGAAAGAGGAAGTCCGGCCGCTTGTTGGTTTAATAAGCGGCCTGTGTGTGAAGTGCTCGCCCGCTTTCAGCCCTTCCTCGATCATGATTTCACGGACATGGAGTTCGAGCGAGTTTCCGGAGCGCGACTTGCGACTTTGGAGAATTGATTGCGCGAGGCCAAGAAACGGCTCGATTGTGTTGAAGCCCTGCTGGATGCGTGGAAGGAAGAATGCTTTCTCGACGCTCCGGAACACTTCGTATTCGCACGTACGACCGCCGCGTAAGGCGTGTGTCGATCGCAGTCTCTTTGAGAGGTCGAAGTTCAATCGCCTTGCGGATGATTTCCTCGCCCTTCGGAAACCTCTGAAGCCAAGCCGCGGGGATTTCGGTCCATCTCGAGCCAGCACGTTGCTCGGGGCGCGGGCTTCGGCTTGTCTGACAGTTCAGTTGGAAGAAGCTTGCCGGGCTCCCAGACGCGGAACTCCTTCGGCTCGACAGGGCCGAGGCAGTCTTCGAACAGGCCCTCCTCAATCTCGCTGCGACAGACCCAGACGCGACATTCTCGTGCGGATCGATCGTCCGCGAGCACGAAGGCGAAGACGGCGAGGGCCCCGGTGCTTTCCGGATGAGCAGGGCGGACTGCTGCCGCCGAAACCCGTGAGGCGGCACTCGTTGCGCGTGCCACCGCGCAGCCTGTTGTTGTACCAGATGGCGCGGACAGTCCGATGGTCCGAATGGGAGTCGATACGGAGTTCAAAGCGGTGATCAGGATTTTCAGCCGTAGGCAGGTTCACCTGCGGAAACATCCGGAAAAGAAAATCCTCCGGGATATAGGGTCCCGCCTGATGTGAGTGCGTTGCAAGAGTGTCATTGCCGGACAGGCGCTTCGCGGACCAGACGACTCCCGGCCGCCCAAACTCGCTGATCCAGTCTGTGACATCGGCGACGGCCATCAAGCTCCCCTGATTTCACCGGTTCGACGGATTCAACGAACCATTTCGCGAATTCGCGTCGCAACCTTCAACGGCGCATCGGGGCCTGCGCCGCGAATGGCACACTCCCAGACCGTAAAGATGCCGCCATCCGTCTTCCGCGAGAAGCGCCTTCACCCGGCTGTCGCGTGCGCGGTTGTTTTTGATTTTTGCGCTCCAGAATTCACGGCGTGTTTGTGGCAGCTTGAAGAAACGACAGTCGTGGCCGTGCCAGAAGCACCCGTGAATGAAGACGGCCGCCCTAAGTGAGGGAAATGCCATATCTGGTTTGCCGGGAATGTTCTTCGCGTGCAGCGTGTAGCGAAATCCCAACCGGTGCAATGCCTTTCGAAGGATGAGCTCGGGGTTGGTGTCCTTGCTGCGTATTCCGGACATCATCCGGCTGCGCACCTCGGGCGTAACGACGTCAGCCATTCGCGAAGACGGCCTGCGACGCTCTTCAAGAGGCAGAACAGGTTGTGTTTGCTCGGTGCAGCCTTTTGGGTTCGTACGGCTTTCGTGATGTGAGGCTTCATCAATTCAGCGATTGCCCTCACCACGGGAACAGCGACAGCGTTTCCGAACTGCTTGTAGGCTTGGGTATCCGAGACCGGAATCGAAAACCCGCTACCGTCATTGTGTTCAAAGCCCATGAGGCGCGCACACTCGCGTGGCGTCAGGCGACGTGGCCGCTTTCGTGGTTGCGCGATCAACACTTCCGAGCCGTCCTTGTAGTAACGCGCTGACAGTGTTCTGGCGACGTCATTTGGTCCAAACAGACTGTAACCGAAGCCGTTGCCCTTCGCCTGGTGTTGTCTCCTTGTAAGCTTGCAGGTAGCCCCAGAGATGCTGGGTCAGCGTATATTTTGGATCGACGTTCGCGTGATCCTCGAGAATTGATCCGAGCTTCGGCCGCTGCTCAGGAACAATGAGTTTGTCGAAATCAAATGATGTCCTGTCCCTGAATCCCACAAGGAATACCCGCTCACGCTTCTGTGGCACCCAGGGTTCCGAACTGACAACACGAGTTGAGACATTGTAGCCAAGCTCGTTCTTTAGCACGTTGAGGATCGTGGCGAACGTCCTGCCTTTGTCGTGTCGTTCGAGATTTTTGACGTTCTCCAGCAAAAATGCCGGCGGCTTGTGGTGCGCGATGATTTGCGCAAGTATCGAAGAAGAGTGTGCCTTGCGTGTCGCAGAGAAAGCCGTGGGGGCGTCCCAATGCGTTCTTCTTTGAAACTCCCGCGATCGAAAACGGCTGACAAGGAAAGCCTGCCAACAGAACGTCGTGTCTTGGTACACGCGATGGATCGCGAGAGAACTCGCGAATGTCGCCGCGATCTCGTGGCTTCCGCCGAAATTCTCCTGATATGTCTTCTGGGAATACTTGTCCCACTCAGAGGTGAACACGCATCGTCCTCCGATAGACTTAAATCCCAGTCTCAATCCGCCGATACCGGCAAACAGGTCAATGAATGTAAAGTCCGCACGTGCGGTGGCGCTTTCGATTTTTCAAGCTGCTCCGTCAGCCACTTCATCGCGATCGGCGACGGCCGGGACTGGCCGTTTCGTAGCGGATGATGGTTCGCTCGGTAACGCCGAGCAACTCCGGCAGTGGCCTCGCGGGAAAGGCCGGTTTTCAGCCGCAGCGCTTCGAATTCAATCGAGTGGGAGAGCGCTGCATCGGGCACCTGCTGGACAAATCGCGTCAGACTGTCATTGATTTGTCCCGCCGTTCATAGTTGTTCATGGTATGTTCCGTCAACCATAGAGGTGACTGAGCGCAATGCCAAGTTGAGTTAAGACTGGCCGAGAACGAACCTCAATGCGAACCTTGAAAGGGCTTGGGCCCTCAAGCTGTCGTAAGGCCATCACAGGGCGTTTGATTGCTGAAAATTTATGCTGAAACGATTGTCACGACAAGCCTTGAAAGGCGCCTTGATGAAGGCACTTCCTAACTTTCTGTAACCTCGATATCAACGGCCGGCACGGAAAGGACGCCTCCAGACCTTCCTGAACAAAGTCGGCCTTTGCTCGGGTGGGGTACGCACTTCCTCAGGCCATTGCGGATTCTGATCGATAATTCAATAGACGCTTCCGCGACCACCGTCCTCGTTCGGTTTCTTTACGATAGAAAAGGTGTGCATCGGATATTCATTGCGGACGATGGCAAAGGGATGACCGAAGCTGTCCTGAGCCAAGCAATGGATTCTGGATCGACGTTACCGCATCGATCAAAGGACCTTGGCCAGTACGGTATCGGATTGAAAGCCGCCTTCATTCAGTGAATGCGGCACCTTATCGGTGATAACAAACAGCAAGGGCGAAATATCCGGGCGGCGTTGGACGAGTGAATTGGTTGGCCGCGACTGGCTTTGCGAAAAACTTGTCGTGTCGGGTTGCAAAGAATTGCTGGCGGCTTCTTGGACGGGACTAAACGTGCAGAAGAATGGCACAATCGTTACATGGGACGAACTCGCCGGATTGAAATCCGGTCAATCCTCTCCGGAGGAAACTGTAAATCGAGCGATCGATGAACTCGCAGTCCACTTGGGAATGGTCTTTGGATCGCTTCCTGAATAGCGACTCCATAAAGATAGTTCTGGACACCCAGTTCGTAGGGAAGCGCGAAAGCACCGTCCCAAGAATTGTCGAGGCTCTGACAGGGCCACTCAGGCTCCCTCATGACTTTCGCTTCGGCGGAACAGAGCTGGAAGTAAAGACGACGTCGTCATCGGAGAGATTGCATCGGATAAATGGCGCGACCCAACTCATGCCCTCGGAGGGATGCAACCTCTATCTCATTTCAATTCAGGCGCAGCAAACTGGACCAGGAGCGGGCGAGGCGTCCCGGAAATCACAGCGAGGATACTGTCTGTTCTAGCGTCGCAAGGGCAGAAGCTGGAGACATTTCGACAACGTCTGCTAGCCACGGGTTATCTGGAAGAGCATTCGGTCCACTACGGTCTTCGATGGGCCCTGCGCTCTCCGGCCAAAGCCATTTCGATCGACAGGCAATTTCCGTGTCTGACACACCACGGTATTAATCAGTTGCTCGGTGCCGAAAATGCCGGCCGGGTTACACGCGTCGAATATACACTGGACGTGTCGAACGTGGGCGACGACGAGGATCTAATCAGCATCTGTTACAGCGCGAGATTGAATTCGCGAAAGGCACCGAAGATCGCAATCGGGAATCGATCGCTGGCTCATTATCGCGCCGCAACGAAAAAATGTGAGAAAAGATCTCGAGTGCGTGATCAACGGCAAGCGCTTGTCAGTCTTTGAGCGGAGCCTCGTTGATGGACAACGTGTGGGAGTTATCACCGAACCGCATCATAGATTGATTGCTGAATACGCGGCACTTGGTAAGCGGAGGGATGATACTAAGCCGCCGATTGCGAACATTTCGCCTGGAGGAAGTGAGCTGCATCACCCTCGGCAAGCCGTGATGCTGCTGTATCCGCTCAAGACCCAAGACGACGGCCCGCTTCACGCTGGCTTTGCGCTGTTTTTTCCCGCGAACAACATCGTCACTCCCTTAGTGTTCGGTGTTCCGATCCGCGGCACAGGAATGCAGCCATAGTATCCGCAAAGCCCTGAATACATCGGCGCCCAAATCTTTCGGTCATGTTTCTCGGCAGCCGGCGAAGGCGGCGTATTACCGATCGCCTTGTTAAGAAGTTTGAGGACAGACATCGCGGAGCAGCGGACGCCGCTTTTGCGCACTTTATCCGCAATACCGGTATGGAGGGCTAACGGCGGGACACCCTTCTGCCGTCATTGCGAGCGAAGCGAAGCAATCGAGTGCTGAATGAGCGGCGATCGCTGTATGGATTGCTTCGTCGCTACGCTCCTCGCAATGACGGCGAGGCTAGCGCTGTTCGTATGCCACCACTTCCCCCGCCGCCCTCTCCCCGCTCTCCAGCGCCCCATGGCACGTCGAGAAGAAATTCGGCGACGTCGCCTCTCCCGCAAAGAAGATGCGGCCATCGACCGGCGTTGCGAGTTTCGCGCGGTCGCCGGCGCGGCCGGGCAGGGCGTGCGAGTAGGAGCCGTTTGCGAACGGGTCGTGGGCCCAGCGCGACAGCGACAGCAGGCGCAGTTTCTTGCGATA
This sequence comes from uncultured Alphaproteobacteria bacterium, assembly GCA_963774995.1. Classification (GTDB taxonomy): domain Bacteria; phylum Pseudomonadota; class Alphaproteobacteria; order Rhizobiales; family Xanthobacteraceae; genus P52-10. The sequence goes on along the minus strand of CAVZHJ010000025.1, from coordinate 55,579 downwards.
GTCCGAGCCGAGCAGGGCGACGATCTCGTCGATGGCGACGGCGGCGAATGTGTCTTCGCCGGCGTCTTCCAGTTCGCGGGCGAAGCGCCCGCCGAAATAGCCTTCGATGCTGGCGAAACCCTGCGGGCGCAGGTGATAGCTGCCGGTGCCGACTTTTCTGGTCGAGCCGCGCAGATGCCCGTCGCGCGGCAGTGTGTCGCCGTCATCGTCCAGCGCCAGCATCACCTTGTCCGCGAGGCCGAGCGGCAGGCCCCGCGCGGCCTCGATCTTGTCGGGCAGTGCGGGAAAGAAGCGCAGGTGTTCGCTGGCGATCAGGTTGGTCGGCACGGTGACGATGACTTTGCCTGCGGTCACCGTACCGCGCGACGTCTCGATGCGGATGCGCGCTGAGGAATGATCGATCAGCGTCGACCTGGGTGTCGAACGCCACCGGGCAGGGCGCGCCGAAGGCTGCGACCACCGCGCCATAGCCGCGCTTCGCACGCCAGTTGAATTCGGTGTCCTCATAGGCGTCCATGTCGTGGACCGAGACGCGGTCGAGCTCGACGCCGTTGATGTAGGTCGAGACGCAGTTCAGCATCGCATTCCAGCGATTGCCGGGCAGCGAGCAGATCGCTTGCCGGACGATCGGGGTCGGATTCGGCGGCGGCCTCGGCGCGGTCGTAGAACGCGTCCATCTCCGCCAGGTATCGCTCGCGCTCCTTTTGCGGGAAGCCGATGTTGAAGGTCTGCTGGCTCCAGTGCGGCCGGCCGCGGTCGATGTCGAAGCCAAGCTGTTCGGCGATGGGGACGAACCTGTTGCGGTCGGCCGAATGCAGCCAGCCGCAGCCGACGTCGAAGACGATGTCGTTCGGAAGCCTCTCGGTGAAGGCGCGTCCGCCGAGCCGGTCGCGCGCTTCCAGCACGATGACGCTCAGGCCCTTGCCCTCGAGCGCGCGCGCCGCGCCGATGCCGGCGGCGCCTGCGCCGATGATTGCGACGTCGATGTCGGAGGGGAGGGACATATGGTTCCGGTCAGGCGATCTCGTGGGCCTGTTATCAAAGACGGCGCGGGCGGGAGCAAGCCCGGAAACGGCATGAACCGGCGATGGCTGATATACGAGCGGGCGCTATAACCGCTGCCGTCGTCCTCGCGAAAGCGAGGACCCATACGCCGTGTCGCCCGCGAAACGGATGGCGGCCCGCTACCTTCCAGTTACGACCCCGGAGGCTATGGGTCCTCGCTTTCGCGAGGACGACGGATCAGGCGGGCTTTCCGATTGTCAGAAAGTGTCAGTAGCGTCTGCGGCTTTGCACCTTGCGGTCTGTATGGTTCTACTTCCAGTTCTGCTGCGGGATGCTCCCGCTGGAAGTGAATCGCTCTCCGACGGCGTTGTGTCGAGGCGGCATTTCGATTCCCGGCGTCCGCAAGCGGACGCCGGGAATCTTCAGATCGTGACGTGCAGGAAGCATCCTCCTGCACGATGGCGCTAGACGAACAGGAAGTCGCTTGCGTCGACTGTCGGGCCACCGACGAGGGTGATGATGTCTCTCGTCAGACCGTCGGCCGAGGCGATTTCCCACTCGGTCGCCGTAAGCTGGCGAAAGGTCGCACCTTCCGCGATCGAGCCGTAACCCTCGAACCGCAGCACGTCGCCTGCGGCAGCGCCGTTACCCTGGAACTCATAGATGACGTCACCGTACGCCTCGCCCCGCCGGAGCACGAACGTGTCGTTGCCGCCGAGCCCGCGATAACACGTCGTTGCCGCTGCCGCCGTTCAGCACGTTGTCGTGCTGATTGCCGAAGATCGTGTTGGACTGGGCGTTTCCAGTGCCGGAAACACCGCTTCTGATCCACAGCTCCTCGACATTGTCGGGCAAGGTATAGTGGGTGTCGTAAGTGAACACCGTGTCATAGCCCTCGCCCGCATTCTCGATCAGGGTGTCCGTCGCCTGGGCGTAGTAGAAGTCGTCGCCCGTGCCGCCCATCATGGTGTCGATGCCAAGGCCGCCATCGAGGATGTCGGCGCCGCCGCCGCCCTTGAGCGTGTCGTTGCCGGCACTCGCCCCAAAGATCGTCCGCGCCGCCGGCGCCTTTGATGACATCGTCGCCGGACCACCCGTGCAGCTCGTTGTCGCCTTCGTTGCCGGTGATGTTGTCGGCGTAGATCGAGCCCCAGACGTTCTCGACGCTGTAGTACTTGTCCCCCGCAGCGGCGCCGCGCGAACCGGTTCCGCTTGCAAGGTCGACCCACACGCCCTCGGTGCCGGGGCTCGCGGAGGCGTGGTAGTAGTAGGCGACGGTATCGATTCCGCTTCCGCCATAGATCGTGTCGGCGCCTGTGTCTTGCCAGAACCAGTCGTTGCCGCCGAGACCGAAGACCAGGTCGTTGCCGAGGCCGGAAGAGATGGAGTCGTCGCCGTTGGTGACGCCGTCGTGCTCGTCAATCACGTCGTTCTTGTTGGTACCGTGAACAATTGCCATAGTTGCCTCTCGTGGTTTGCATAGCCCCGACAGGTTTTGTCTGCGGTCGAAGCGAAAACGCGTTGACCGGAACGCCGGAAGCGTTTGCCGCTACGCCGGGCCAGGCTCACTGAGACGCCGAACTGTGCCGTAGATCACTCAGCCGGCATACTTTCTATCGGAGTTGCGTCTCGCACCTGCGCTTTCTTCACCTCCCCCATAGCCGTTCGAAGAACGGCGTCGCTTCGCTCGCCTATGGGGGAGAGGGAGCAGGTACGTTTCCGATTGTCAGAAACTGTCAGCAGCGTTCGGATTTTCGGCCTAGGACTTTTGACCGCTAGCCGTGCGTTCCGGTTATGTTCCGGCCATCCAGCCCGGCGAGGGGCGCGTCATGACCGTTTTCATTGCGCAGGGCTGGATGCGGTGGCCGCTACGATGCCGGGCCCGAAAGCCTGCGGATTACGGATGGAACGTCCGGGAGCCGCGGGACGGAGGGCGATCAAACGCCGGCACGCATGCCCTGCAAAGCGCTTAAGCGCGAAGCAGGATCGGGCGGACGGTCCAAGTGCATGTCCGGGCGGCAGTCCGTTCGAACCAGGCGGCGTGTCGACAAAAGCGACAATTCCTGGGGACATGCAGCAAGCCGCAAATCCATCCGCGTGCGGAACGCAGGGCGTTTTCCCGCTTCTGCGGGATCCCGAGGGTCCGTTCAGCCTGCGGGATCGTGTGATCCGCAAGGACACACACTGCCGTGCAAGGCTCTTGCACGGTGCCACAGCTGTTGTTCAGCAGCTCGTGGCGCCGCTGGCGCGGTGAAACGCCCGGCGTTCCGCACGTCCCTTAGGGGGACATGAGGAAGGCAAGACTGAGACGACCGACGCGCCCTGAAGTCGGAATAAACACGGGGCGATGACGCGTGTCTGCACGCCGTCATTCCGGGGCGCGCGAAGCGCGAGCCCGGAATCCATACGCCGCAGCGTCAATGAGACGACGAGTTTCATTCGACTTGCTGCTGCGTCACCCGACGCGCACAGGGGTTATGGATTCCGGGCTCGCCGCCATAGGCGAGCGAAGCGACGCCGTTCTTCGAACGGCTATGGCGGCGTCCCGGAATGACGGAGGGCTGTTTGACAGTTGAAGAATGACTTCACGCACGGACCGCCCCGGCGGGCTTGCCGCGCCGAGCTCGCGGAGCGAGCGAAGGCGATCAGCTCGCCAGCGCTTCCTTGCTCTTCACGGCGCGCTTGCGATCGTTCGGATCGAGCATCTTCTTGCGCAGGCGGATCGACTTCGGCGTCACCTCGACCAGTTCGTCGTCCTCGATGTAGGCGAGCGCCTTTTCCAGCGTCATCCGGATCGGCGGCGTCAGGCGCACCGCTTCGTCCTTCGACGTGGTGCGGATGTTGGTGAGCTGCTTGCCCTTCAGCACGTTGATCTCGAGGTCGTTGTCGCGGGTGTGCTCGCCGACGATCATGCCGCGGTAAACCTTGCAGCCCGGCTCGATCATCATCGGTCCGCGATCTTCCAGCTTCCACATCGCGTAGGCGACCGCCTCGCCCTGCTCGTTGGAGATCAGCACGCCGTTGCGGCGGCCGGGAATTTCGCCCTTGTAGGGCAGGTAGTTGTGAAACAGGCGGTTCATCACGGCGGTGCCGCGCGTGTCGGTCAGCAGTTCGCCCTGATAGCCGATCAGCCCGCGGGTCGGCGCGTAGAACACCAGCCGCAGGCGGTGGCCGCCGGACGGCCGCATCTCGATCATCTCCGCCTTGCGCTCGCTCATCTTCTGCACGACGATGCCGGAGTGTTCCTCATCGACGTCGATGACGACCTCCTCGACCGGCTCCAGCCAGCCGCCGGTCGCCTCGTCCTTCTGCAGCACCACGCGCGGGCGCGACACGGAGACTTCGAAGCCCTCGCGGCGCATGGTCTCGATCAGGATCGCCAGCTGCAATTCGCCGCGGCCCGAGACTTCCATCGAATCCTTGTCGTCGGCTTCGGTCACGCGCAGCGCGACGTTGCCTTCCGCCTCGCGCAAGAGACGGTCGCGGATCATGCGGCTCGTCACCTTGTCGCCTTCGGTGCCGGCGAGCGGCGAGTTGTTGACGATGAACGACATCGACACGGTCGGCGGATCGATCGGCTGCGCGACCAGCGGCGTCTCGACCGACAGATCGCAGAAGGTGTCGGCGACGGTGCCGTTGCTGAGGCCGGCGATGGCGACGATGTCGCCGGCTTCGGCTTCCTCGATCGGCGTGCGCTCGATGCCGCGGAACGCGAGAATTTTCGAGATGCGTCCCTGTCTCGATCACCTTGCCGGTGCGGTCCAGCGCCTTGATGCTCTGGTTCGGCTTGATCGTGCCGGAGGTGATGCGGCCGGTGATGAGGCGGCCGAGATAGGGGTTGGCCTCGAGGATCGTGCCGATCATCCGGAACGGGCCTTCCTCGACCGTCGGCGGCGCGACATGCTTCAGGATCAGATCGAACAGCGGCTGCATGCCCGCGTCCTTCGGACCGTCGGGGCTTGCGGCCATCCAGCCCTGCTTGGCCGAACCGTAGAGAATCGGGAAATCGAGCTGCTCGTCGGTGGCGTCGAGTGCGGCGAACAGGTCGAACACCTCGTTGATCACTTCGGTCGGCCGCGCGTCGGGACGGTCCACCTTGTTGATGACGACGATCGGCTTCAGTCCGACCTTCAGCGCCTTGGAGACGACGAATTTGGTCTGCGGCAGCGGGCCTTCGGCGGCGTCCACCAGCACCAGCGCGCCGTCGACCATGTTGAGGATGCGCTCGACCTCACCGCCGAAGTCGGCGTGGCCCGGCGTGTCGACGATGTTGATGCGCGTGTCCTTCCACTGCACCGAGGCGGCCTTGGCGAGGATGGTAATGCCGCGCTCGCGCTCCAGATCGTTGGAGTCCATCGCACGCTCGACCTGGCGCTGGTTGTCCCGATAGACGCCGGACTGCTGCAGCAGGCGGTCGACCAGGGTGGTCTTGCCATGGTCGACGTGAGCGATAATGGCGACGTTGCGCAAATTCATATGCTTCTACCGATGTGGCTTGGGTGGCCTACCCCGCAAAACACGGTGCCCGGCCTTTGGGCCGGGCACTCGGGGTACGCGTTGCGGCGCAATATAGTCAGAAATTGCCGGAAAACAACGGGTTTTGGGCGCGTATCGTCTGGCAAAATTAACGGCGCAGGAGAGCGCCAGACGCGCATTTGCGCTCGAATCCTCTCGCAGCTGCGAATACGGCCGTTCCTCAAACCACGGCTTGCCGCGCCGGCCGGCGCGGCACCAGGGGGGCCGGGTCGGTCGCGAGGAACAGCCTGCGGTCTGCGACCGCGTTGTGGAACTGTTCGAGTGCAATCTGGAAGGCGGTCAGCGTGCCGGCCTCGATCGCGCCGCGCTCGTAACAATCCAGCGTATCGCGCAGAATCTCGTCGGCCTCGGCCTGCATGTCGTCGAGCTCTTCGTGGCTGGCTGCCTTGCGCGCCTGCGACAGCATTTCCAGCAGCCGTTCGCGCAGCGAGGTGTTGTTGATGCGTTCGTCCTTCTTCAGATAGCTCGCAGCCCACGCGCCCGCCGATCCGATCACGCGACTGACTGAGGATGCCCCACCAGATCAGATCGCTGTAGCGATCCATGAAGGTCTTCTCTTCGCCGTCGACATAGGCCTCCGCGCCGGGATGCACCGGGATGGCGGCGTCCTTGTCGGTGTCGGGAACCTCGATCCTGGCAGTGCCGGGATTTTCCGCGATCAGCGCCTGGCGCATCGTGAACAGTTGCCGCGTGAACGCCGTGACGGTGCTGTCGGACAGCGATTTGCGCGCAACGACATGGTGGCTGAAGCTGATCGTCTTGACCGTCTCCTCGGGCCTTGCCGGCGCAGTGCCGAAGGCGCCGGCGGCGATCTCGGTCGCGTCATAGACCGGGTTTCTGCTTTCGATCGCATCGGCGAGATCGATCGGCAGGAACCTCGGCACGCCGCCATCGCGCACCGTGGCCGCAATGGCATCGGTGGTGATCTGGCTGTTGACGGGACCCACGGCGATGAACGCGTCGGCCTTGTTGCTGCGGACCGCCTCGTTGACTTCGGATGGCGCAAACTGGACGACCTCGACCCTGTCCGCCGCCACGCCGTATTGCTGCAGGATGATGCGCAGCAGGTTCACATTGGACTGGCTGCGTCCGATCACGCCCACCTTGTGACCGGCGAGATCTTCGATCTTTTCGATCCTGCCGACCTTCTCGCCCTTAACGGCCTTCGGCGCGACAGCCTTCTTTCCCTTCGCGCCCTTGGCGGCATCCCCGACCTCGGCCTTGACCTCCGCCGGCGTCGGCACCCAGATCGCAACGACGTTCTTGCGGACCGTGGCAACCGCCTGCGCATCCTTCGGCAGCCTCTGGTCGCCACGAATCACCGCGAGGTCCGCCTGACCCGCTTCCATCGCTACGGCGCTCTGCACAGAGCCCTCCGTCGGCACGATGCGCAGCCGGATCGAACTGCGGTCGCGGCCCGCCGCCTGCGGATCGAACACGCGCGATATCGACTGCATCACCCTGAAATCTTCACTGTTGGCGGGGCCGACTGCGACGCGGACGGTGATGGGGCGGTTATAGTAATACGTCGCAGCGCCAATCCCCGTGACGACCGCGATCGCTGCCGCGACCAGCGAGAGGACCGGCATGATTCTCGGTCCGCGCAGGCGCGGCGACGCGCTCAGCTGCGCGCCGGCATCCGAGGTCATCGAGCGGGAAAAGAGCTGTCGCAGGTCCAGGAGCGTCATCCCGTAAAGATGCTTTCAGCCGGCAGTCTAGCAACTTTCCGGCCCAATCGCAGTTCCAATGCATGCTGTTGGTTAGCGCCGCCGGCGCGATCCGGACTCCTGTCCGGCTCGGTGGCCCTGGCTCGTGACCCAAATGGTGCGGGGTGTGATAATTGTAAGGTGCGAGGAGCAATTTCATGGCCGGAAAACTCGCGGGCGAGGCCCGCAAAGCGGCACTGGCGAAACTGGCCGGCTGGACCGAGACGCCGGGCCGCGACGCCATTGCAAAGACCTTTGTTTTCAAGGATTTCAACGAGGCATTCGGCTTCATGAGCCGGGTCGCGCTGGTCGCTGAAAAGAACGACCACCATCCCGAATGGCGCAACGTCTACAAGACTGTCGAGGTGGTGCTGTCGACCCACGATGCCGGTGGTCTGACGCAGAAGGATATCGCGCTCGCCGAAGCCATGAACGGGATTGCCAGGCCCTGATCGTCTTGCAATCGCCTCTCCCGCTCACCAATTTTTGACCATGCCCGGACTTGTTTCGAACATTCAGGTGGGACGCAGGCGACATGGCGACGGATCGCACGACAGACTTCAACGCGGACGATTTTGAGCCGGCGCGCAAGCTCGCGCAGGACGGCGAGAGCGTGCGCAAGCGCTTCAAGGCGAAGTTCAGGCGCTTCGCCGCGCGGCTTCCGTTCGCGGAGGACCTGCTCGCCGCATACTATTGCGCGTTCGACCGGCAGACGCCGCGGCACGTGCAGATCTCGCTGCTCGGCGCGCTGGCCTACTTCGTGCTGCCGTTCGACTTCATGCCGGATTTATTGCCGGTGCTCGGCTTCACCGATGACGCAGCCGTGCTCGTGACCGCGCTGCGCATGGTCGCAACCAACATCCGCCCCGACCACCGCGAAGCCGCGCGGCAGGCGCTGGCGCGAGGGGTGGGGGGCGATCTCGATATTGCAGCGAGCGGCGGCTAGTCTTTCCCTCTTCCCAAGGAGAGAAGAAGGGCAGAACTCACATGACCTGGTCGACATGGGCGTTGTTCGCGGTGACTGAAGCGGCGCTCTGTCTGGTGCCCGGGCCGGCGGTCCTGCTGGTGGTCGCGCAGGGCCTGGCCCAAGGCGCGCGCGCTTCGATCTGGCCCAATCTCGGCATCCTGACCGGCAACACGATCTACTTTGCGTTGTCAGCCGCAGGCCTCGGCGCGGTGCTGCTTGCATCCTACGACGTGTTCTTCGCGATCAAGTGGGCGGGCGCGGCCTATCTCGTCTGGCTCGGCGTCACCGCCTTCTTCGGCAAGTCGTCGACGCTGTCGGTGAACGCGGCGCGGGAGCGGCCGCGCGGTTTGCGCATGCTCGCGAACGGCGTCGTGCTGCAACTCGCGAACCCGAAGGCCATCCTGTTTTTCACGGCGTTCCTGCCGCAGTTCATCGACCCCGGTGAGCCGCTCGTGCCGCAGTTCGTCATCCTTGCGGTGACCAGTGTTGTGATCGAGTTCTTCGTGCTGCTGGCCTATGGCTCGCTCGCGGGCAGGGCGGCCGCTGCGGCTGCGCAGCCTGAGCTCGCACGCTGGATCAACCGCGCGTCAGGCTCGCTGCTGGTCGCCGCAGGCATCGGGATGGCGGCGTTGCGGAGGGGGTAGGCGCTGCTCTTCGAGCGTGAAGCGTCGCCACACTTTCGGTGTCGTCCCCGCGCAGGCGGGGACCCGGTAATCGCAGGCGTTTGCGATAGAACCGATGCGACACGGCGTACTGGATGCCCGCCTTCGCGGGCATGACACAAACTCACGGATGCAAAATCACCTTGCCCATCGCCTGACGGCTTGACAGCACGGCCATCGCCTCGGCGGTCTTCGAAAGCGGGAACGTCGCGTGCACGTGCGAGGAGAGTTTGCCTTCCGCGGCCCATTGCACGATGCGCTCGAGATTGGCGCGGCCCCTGTCGGGGAACGCCTTGTTGAAGCCGCCCCAGAACACGCCGCGGATATCGCAGCTTTTCAGGAGCGCAAGGTTGAGCGGAATGCGCGGGATCGGGCCCGATGCGAAACCGACCACCAGCAGGCGTCCTTCCCAGCCGAGTGAACGCAGTGCTGCCTCGGTGAAATCGCCGCCGACCGGATCGAACACGATGTCGATGCCCTTGGCGCCGCCGATCTTCTTCAGACCTTCCTTCAAATCTTCCTTCGCATAATTGAACAGAATGTCGGCGCCGTAGCGCTTGCAGAACTGCAGCTTCTCGTCCGACGATGCGCACGCCACGACGCGCAGGCCCAGCAGCTTGCCGATTTCGATCGCGGCAAGCCCCGTCCCGCCGGCGGCTCCCAGCACGACCAGCGTTTCGCCGGGCTTCGGATCGGCGCGATCTTCCAGCGCATGCAGCGCCGTGGAATAGGTCAGGATCACGCCGGCCGCGCGGTCGTAGTCGAGGGTGTCCGGGATCCTGACCGTCTGCGCTGCCGGCACGGCCACCTTCTCGCGCGCACCGTTGTAGTTGACGAAGGAGGCCACGCGGTCCCCTCGCTTCAGATCGGTCACGCCCGATCCGACGCTCTCCACCAACCCGGCAATTTCCGCCACCGGTGAAAACGGGAAAGGCGGTTTTGTCTGGTACTTGCCCTGCACCATCAGGATGTCGAAGAAATTCAGCGCCGCGGCCTTGATCGCGACCACGATCTCGCCGGGCCCGGCGACCGGATCGGGCAGGTCGCCGAGGACGAGGTCTTCGGGTTCGCACCATTGCGAGCAAATGATCGCTTTCATGAGTCACCGTTCAGCGAGAGGGGGTCTGGTTGGTTTCATGGCGGATTTGGCCCACGCCGACAATGCCAATTGTGGCCCGTCAAGTGGTTGCCGCGACGCAGCGACTCAGGCCATTTGCCTTCACAATTTTGCCTTTCCCGTCTATTCCAGTCCGCTCGGGATTCTTCGGGCCTGGCCCGGGTGTCTCTGAAGCAACGAGGGTCCATGATGCCGGTGCAACGAAGGGCTGTCCGTCTGGCCGCGTACATGGTCGCGGCGCTTGGCTGCGCGTGGTCGGTGGAGGCTGGTGCGCAGGCCGCGAAGGGCGCGAAAGGCGCCCCGTCCGCGAAGCAGGATGCCGCCGCGGTCGCCGGCGGCGCCGAGCCGACGCTGGTCGGTCAGTTCGGCACGTGGGGCGCGTATGTGGCCTCGCCGGGCGGCAAGAAGGTCTGCTTCGCGCTCGCCAAACCGTCCTCGATGAAGACCAATCCGCCGAACCGTCCGCGCGATCCCGCCTATGCGTTCATCTCCACGCGGCCGCAGGAGAAGGTGAACAACGAAGTCTCGATCATGATCGGCTACCCGTTGAAACCGGGCTCCGAAGGCAGCCTCGAAGTCGCGGGCAATCGCTATGCGATGTATACGCAGGGTGACGGCCTCTGGATCAAGAACGCGGCCGAGGAAGACAAGATGGTGGACGCGCTGCGCAAGGGGGCCGACGTCACGGTCAAGGGTGTCTCGTCGCGGGGCACCGAGACCATCGATACCTATGCGCTGAAGGGCCTCGCACAGGCGCTCGATCGCCTCGCGCAGGATTGCAGGCGTTAACCGGCCGGGAGCCGAATCCGCATTGATTCCGGCGCGGGAAAGCGCCATGTCAGGGGCGCATTGACGCTCCGGCAAGCGTTTTTGGCGGATCGCGGCACACGGCCGTGCGGGATTTTTTCGATGACCGAGCTGGCGGCCGAGCCGCAACCTTCACATGAACCTTCACCTGGTGCGCAAGCACCTGGCGCTCAAGCATCTGGCGCGCAAGCGCGCGGCGTTCTCGTCGAGAAAACGCCGCTGGAGACCTATGTGCCGCCGGCGAAGCCGTCGCTGGTCGGTCTGTCGCGCGCGGAACTCAGTCAGTGCGTCGGCCAGGCCGGCGTGCCGGAAAACCAGCGCAAGATGCGCGTGCAGCAGCTCTGGCACTGGATCTATGTGCGCGGCGCGCAGACGTTCGCAGAGATGACCAGCGTCTCGAAATCGCTGCGCGCGGAACTCGAGCAGCACTTCACCGTCGACCGCCCCGAAGTCGTCGCCGAGCAGGTGTCCGAAGACGGCACACGCAAGTGGCTGCTGCGGTTGCCGAGCGGCCACGCCAGCGAGCGCCCGCACGAAGTCGAATGCGTCTATATTCCGGAAACCGATCGCGGCACGCTCTGTGTGTCGTCGCAGGTCGGCTGCACGCTGAACTGCTCGTTCTGCCACACCGGCACGCAGCGTCTCGTGCGCAATCTCACCGCCGGCGAAATCGCAGGCCAGGTGATGATCGCGCGCGATCGCCTGGGTGACTGGGTCGATCGCGAAACGCCGAACGGCAACCGCCTGATCACCAATGTCGTCATGATGGGGATGGGCGAGCCGCTGTACAATTTCGACGCGGTGCGCGACGCGCTGCTGATCGTCGCCGACAACGAAGGCATCGGCATTTCGCGCCGGCGGATCACGCTGTCGACCTCGGGCGTGGTGCCGAACATCGTGCGAGCGGGCGCGGAAATCAACGTGATGCTGGCGATCTCGCTGCACGCGGTGCACGACGATCTGCGCAACGAGCTGGTGCCGCTCAACCGCAAGTATCCGATCGCCGAACTGCTGGAGGCGTGCCGCAACTATCCCGGCGTGTCGAACGCGCGGCGCATCACTTTCGAGTATGTGATGCTCAAGGGCGTCAACGATTTGCTCGACGATGCGAAGCGGCTGGTGAAGTTGCTGAAGGGCATCCCGGCAAAGATCAATCTGATTCCGTTCAACCCATGGCCCGGCTCGTTCTACGAGTGCTCGGACTGGGACCAGATCGAGAAGTTTTCCGAATATGTCTTCAACGCCGGCTATTCCTCGCCGGTGCGCACGCCGCGGGGCCGCGACATTCTCGCCGCCTGCGGCCAGCTCAAGTCGGAAACCGAGAAGCTCTCCGCGCGCGAACGCCAGGCGCTGCGCGCCATGGCGATGACGGATTAGGCTGCAGACGGTATTGCCATGGCCTTGATCTGGCGACTGATCGTCGTCTTCTTCGCATTCCTCGTCGCGAGTTTTGCTGCCGGGCTCGTCGTTGTCGTCGCGGTGATGTATCCGGAATGGAGCAGCCTCGATCTCGGTCCGATCGACCGTGATGGCCTCGCCGTGATGGCCGGATTCGGCTTTATCTTCGTCAGCGGCTTCGCGCTGCTGCCGGCGCTGATCATGGGGCTGGTGACGGAGGCCTTCAGTATCCGCAGCATCATATTCTACGGTGTCGGCGGCGCGCTGCTCGGTCTCGGCGTCTATCTGGCGTTCACGCAGTTCGATCCGTCCGCCATGACGTTCGTCGGCGTCGAGCGGCGGGAGCTCGAGGTGATGACCGGCGCCGGGATCGTCGCGGGGCTTGTCTATTGGCTGATTGCCGGACGTCGTGCGGGTATGTGGCGAAAATAGAGTACGGGGTCGTCCCTGCGAAACGCAGGGACGACATAAATTTCCGGCTTCTCAGCTCAACGCTTGGCCGATTTCGTGACATTCTGCGCTCTTTTCAGCCCGCGCGAGGTCGGCTAGACCGGCGCCATGAATCGCGCAGGACTTCTCATCGCGCTGTCGCTATCGCTGGCTTTCGTCGTTCTGTACCTGATCTTTCCGGAACTCGACCTGCGGATCGGCGGCGCTTTCTATGATGCGGTAGCACGAACGTTTCCGCTTCGATCGCATCTCGTGGCGGTGATCGCGCGCGAGACGGCGATGATCATCGCGTGGGCGATCTGCGCACCGGCGCTGGTTGCGCTCGCCGTCAAGCTTGTGCGGCCCGACAAACCGATGCTGCTGCGCGGCCGGACCGTGGCCTATTTTGTCATCACGATGATACTGACGGCCGGCATCGTCACCAATCTCACCTTCAAGAGCATGTGGGGCCGGCCGCGCCCTGCGTCCGTCGTCGAGTTCAACGGCCAGTGGCAGTTCAAGCACTGGTGGCAGCCCGGCGGGGAGTGCCCGAAGAACTGCTCGTTCTTCTCCGGCGAGGCCGCGACCGCATTCTGGACATATGCACCGGCGTCGCTCGCGCCGCCGGTGTGGCGTCCGCTTGCGTATACAGGCGCAGCGCTGTTCGGGCTTGCCACCGGAGGCTTGCGGGTTGCGTTCGGCGGGCATTTTGTCAGCGACGTGCTCGTCGCAGGCCTTGTGACCTTCCTGCTGATCTGGCTGATGCACGGCCTGATCTATCGCTGGCCCTCCACGCGCACGACCGACGAGCGGATCGAGGCGGCGCTGACGTGGATTGCCTGGCCGGGATACTCGCTGATGAAGAAGCTGCTCGGCCGAAAGACCGCAGCGTAGGTCAAGGCCTGTTCAATCCGGAAACCGGTATGACGCTTGCGGCCGCCACGACGAACCGAACGTTTGCCGCGCCGGGCTTTGCGCTGACGGTCGCGTTGCTCGGCGTGCTGACGATCGTCCGCACCATCGGCCTGCATTACTCCGTCGTCGATCTGTTCTTCGACGAGTCGCAGTACTGGGCATGGTCGCGCGAACTCGCCTTCGGTTACTTCTCCAAGCCGCCGCTGCTGGCCTGGATCATCGCATCGTCCAGCGCCGTGTGCGGCGACGGCGAATCCTGTGTGCGCGCGGCAAGCCCGATCCTGCATTTCGGCACATCGCTGCTGATCTATCGGATCGCCGAGGAGCTCTACGACGCGCGGGTCGCGTTCTGGTCGGCGCTGACCTTTGCGCTGATGCCCGGCATCGTGTTTTCCACCCGCATCATCTCGACCGATGTGCCGCTGCTGTTTTGCTGGGCGCTCGCACTGCTGGCATGGGTGAAGCTGCTGCGCGGGCCGGACGGGCGCTGGGCGTTCGTGCTGGGTGCGGCGATCGGCGCCGGCATGCTGGCGAAGTATGCGATGGCCTATTTTCTCGCCGGCATCGCCATCGCCACGCTGTTCGATCGCGCCTCGCGCGAGGCTGTTCTGCGCCGGCAGACATGGGCGGCGCTGGCGCTGGCACTGGTGATCCTGTCGCCGAACGTGGTCTGGAACATGCTGAACGGCTTTGTCACGCTGAAGCACACCGGCGACAACATTCAGGGCTCGGGCTTGAAGCTTTCGCCGCTCGGCGCGCTTGAATTCATTTCGACGCAGTTCGGCGTGGTCGGGCCGCTGCTGTTCGGCGGCTTGCTCGTCGCGCTGGTGCGTTTTCGCAGCAATGCGACCACGCGCGAGGACAGGCTGATGCTTGCGTTCGCGATCCCGTCATTGGCCGCGGTCACGGGCCTTGGATTTTTCCGCAACGTCAATGCCAACTGGGCGGCCGCCGCGTTCGTCTCCGCGACCATTGTCGTCGTCGCGATCTGGCTCCGGCAGGAGCGGATGCGACTGCTCGGCGTCACGCTCGCCATCGGTCTCGTCGCGCAGACAGCGCTGCTGGCCGGCGACGTTGTCGCCTATCAGGCGGGCATTCCGGCGCTGGGCGAGAAAGGCGATCTCTATCGCCGGACGCTTGGCTGGCGCGAGCTTGGCCAGGCCGTGCAGACGAAGGCTGGCGAAGCCAATGCGAAAACGGTTGCCGCCGAAGGCCGGCATGAGCTTGCGTCGCTGATCTATTATCTGCGCAATGCGCCGCAGCCGGTGCGGTCGTGGCCTGCCGGCGGCAATCCCGACAACCAGTTCGACATGACCAGCGCGCTGGACGGGACCGCAATCGAACCCATTCTGTTCGTCACCGCGTGTCCGTTCGACGCGAGACTGGCGCGGGTATTCCCCCAGGTGAAGCCGCTCGGCGAATTGACCGTCCGCAGCGGACCGGGTTCGCAGCGCATCTACAAAGCGTTCCTGCTGAGCGGATTGGGTGTCCATAGCGGCCCAATCACACCGCTTGGTCCTTGCGCCAGGTGATCCGGCGGGGTTTTCGCATGTTCGCCCATCGGCGAAAGAGGGGCCGGCGATGGGCCCGATGCCGCTTGCGCCAAAGGGCGTTGTATCTATAGTCGCGCCGAAATTTGACCCCAAATGCCGCGCGGCGCGGCGCAAACGTTCCAGGGTTTTCATGAGCAAGGGCGACGTGAAGAAGGTGGTGCTCGCCTATTCGGGCGGGCTCGACACCTCGATCATTCTGAAGTGGCTGCAGACCACCTATGGCTGCGAGGTGGTGACGTTCACCGCCGATCTCGGCCAGGGCGAGGAGCTGGAGCCCGCGCGCCAGAAGGCGCTGCTGCTCGGCATCAAGCCGGAGAACATCTTCATCGAGGATCTGCGCGAAGAGTTCGTGCGCGACTACGTGTTCCCGATGTTCCGCGCCAACGCGGTCTATGAGGGTCAGTATCTGCTCGGCACCTCGATCGCGCGGCCGCTGATCGCCAAGAAGCAGATCGAGATCGCCGAGAAGGTCGGCGCCGACGCGGTCTCGCACGGCGCGACCGGCAAGGGCAACGATCAGGTCCGCTTCGAACTCGGCTACTACGCGCTGAAGCCCGACATCAAGATCATCGCGCCGTGGCGCGAGTGGGATTTTCGTTCGCGCGAGAAGCTGATCGAGTTTGCCGAGCAGCACCAGATTCCGATCGCCAAGGACAAGCGCGGCGAGGCGCCGTTCTCGGTCGACGCCAACCTCCTGCACGCCTCGTCCGAAGGCAAGGTGCTGGAAGATCCGGCGCAGGAAGTGCCGGACTATGTCTACTCGCGCACCATCGATCCGGAGAAGGCGCCGGACAAGGCGACCTATATCACCGTCGATTTCGAACGCGGCGACGCGGTCGCGATCGACGGCAAGAAGCTCTCGCCCGCGACGCTGCTGACGAAACTCAACGAACTCGGCCGCGCCAATGGCATCGGCCGGCTCGATCTGGTCGAGAACCGTTTCGTCGGCATGAAGTCGCGCGGCATGTACGAGACGCCGGGCGGCACGATCCTGCTCGCGGCGCATCGCGGCATCGAGCAGATCACGCTCGATCGCGGCGCAGGCCATCTGAAGGACGAGCTGATGCCGAAATATGCGGAGCTGATCTACAACGGCTTCTGGTTCGCGCCGGAGCGCGAGATGCTGCAGGCGGCGATCGACCACAGCCAGGAATTGGTCACCGGCCGGGTGACGCTGAAGCTCTACAAGGGCAACGTCATCCTGGTCGGCCGCGAAAGCCCGAACTCGCTCTACGATCAGGATCTGGTCACGTTCGAGGAAGGCGCGGTCGCCTACGACCATCGCGACGCCGCCGGCTTCATCAAGCTCAACGCGCTGCGGCTGCGGACGCTCGGCCCAGCGGAAGAAGAAGCTGGGGAAGTGACGCGGTTAAAGCCGCATCGCCTCGAGCAATGACCTGAACGCGCGCGAGTAGTCGGCGCCGGCCTTCCTGATGTCGCCGGCCCCCGCGCAGGCGACGGCCGCTTCCGTCATCGCGCCGAGCAGCAGCCGCGCCAGCGGCTCCACCGGCTGACGCGCGATCAGAGAACGCTCCATCGCGGCTTCCAGCGCGCGGGGAATCTTGCCGCCGAAATGCTGCGCGTCGATTTCGCGCCAGCGCTCCCAGCCGAGCACCGCGGGGCCGTCGCGCAGGATGATCCGGCCGGTCGGTCCCTTCGCGCAGGCCGCGAGATAGTGCTGCGTGCCGGCCGCCATCGCCGCGAGCACATCCTTCTCCGTACGCGAGACCTTGTCGATGTCGGCGACGAGATCGCGCGAGACCTCGTCGAACACGGCTTCGAACACGGCCTCCTTGGTTTTGAAATGATGATAGACCGCGCCCTTCGCGACGCGCGCGGCGGCGGCAATGTCGTCCATGGTCGTTTGCTGAAAGCCGTCCTCGCCGAACAGTTTTCGCGCGGCTTTCAGGATTGCCGCCCGGGTCGTCGCGCGCCGGTCCGCCTGCTTCGCCATGCGCAACCGTTAGCGGATTCCTGAACGTCCGCCAATTGACTTCCGACCCCTGGTCGGTAAATATCGACCGTCAGTCGGTAATGAGGAGGGCGCCATGCCGAGCCGGGCCACCATCGAAGCATTTGCGAAAGCCGTGGAGTCGAACGACCATGTCGGCGCGATCGAACGGTTCTACGCCGCGGATGCGCAGACACGCGAGAACCTGGCGCCGCCGACCGTCGGCAAGCCTGCGCTGATCGCCAAGGAGACGAGGGCGCTCGCCAACTGCAAGTTTGTCACGACCACGCGGCTCAGCCCGATCCTGACGGACGGCGACACGGTGGTGTTCCATTGGCGGTTCGCGTTCACTCCCGAGACCGGCCCGGTGCGGACGATCGAAGAGCTCGCGCTGCAGACCTGGCGTGGTGAGGAGTTGATCGAGGAACGGTTCTTCTACGACCCGCGGCAGCTCGCGCCGCCGGCGGCGCAGACCCCGTCTTCATCCGTGGCGTGAAAATCCGGCGTCATCGCCGAGGACAATCAGTACCCGTAGCCGCCCTTCGGGTAGCGCGGCAGATCCCAGGGATCGACGAACGGCTGGCGGCTGAAGCTTCGGCCCGTAATCTGGTCGGCGACGTTGTAGCCCGGCGGGATCGCGTAATCGGTGTATTTGCGATCGCCCGGCTGCACCTCGGTCCCGAGATCGAGCCAGCTGCGCTTGCTGACGAAGATGCGCGTACGCGGGCCTTGCTGATAGGTGACGTTCGGCGAACTCGCGTTGCGGCTGAGCACGCTGCTGCGCGGCTGCTGGGCGTCGGCCGGATTTGCGGGCAGGCCGATGGTGAACAGCGTCGCCGCCGCAAGGGTCAGCCCGGCCGTCAAAATTCGCAAATTCATCTTATCCTCTCAAGGCATTAGCCCGATTATCCGGCACCATACAGGCTGGCCTCCCGCCGCGACAAGGCTATTCAGGCCACACCTTCAGACAATAATGACCTGAAGCAGCCAAGGTTGCATGAAGGGCCGGATCCCGGCCCAGCCCTCGACCCTGACCCTTTGGGGCCCCGATCAGAGCCGGCCGCGCAACATCGGCTCGTGCGTCGCCGTTACCCAGTCGGACGAAGCCGGGGTCAGATTGCTGCAACCGGCGCGTCTCAGTTCGGCGCGGGCGAACAGTTCGGCCAGCTTCGGGTCGTTTCCGGCCGACAGCATCGTCAGCCGGTCGAGCGCGCAGGCGACCGCCTGCCGCTGCATTTGCGTGTTGTCACCCTGGCAGGACCAGCCGCTGATCTGCAGACGCGGCGTCTCAAAACTGTGTGCGAAGCCGATGCAGTGCTGCGGCTTGCCGCTGACCTGGTTGGCAAAGCCGACCAGTGCGACGGGGCCGAATTTCGTTCCGATCACCCCGGCGGCCTGGACGCTTTCGGTCCGGCCTTGCGCGGCGCGGAAGGCGATTTCCGATGCGGCCGGTCCGAAGGCTGTCAGTTCCCCTCCGGGCCGGTAGAGCTCGATCTGCGACAACGGCGCCTGCGCCAGCGCCGCGGACCAGCGCAGGATGTCCTTCCGGCCGCCTGCCGGATGCCTGAGGATTTCGTAACTCTCTGACTGGCTTGCAAAATCAGCGACGGGGGCGGCGAAAGCGGGGAGCGGGCGCACGGCTGCGACCCATGCCTCGCGGCTGCGCAAGGGAACCGACGCCTCGACCGTGTCGATG
Source organism: uncultured Alphaproteobacteria bacterium (assembly GCA_963774995.1). GTDB lineage: Bacteria > Pseudomonadota > Alphaproteobacteria > Rhizobiales > Xanthobacteraceae > P52-10. The sequence goes on along the minus strand of CAVZHJ010000025.1, from coordinate 36,837 downwards.
GCTGCGCCCGAAAACAGATCGGCGGCGATCAACGCCAATGCGCCGATGCCGCACGCATACGCCATCACGCGTACGGAAATCGCGCGGCATTCCTCGGCGAAGTTGATGAGCACCGGATGCAAACGGAAATGCGGCGGTGTGGTAGGATGATAACCGTCTGCGTTCATAAGAGTTTGCGGGTGCCGGGATCGTTGTCTTGGCTCTCTTTCTCGCATAGAAGCACGCACGCCTTGGTTAGCCGCCAGCGCTGCGCCATGGCATTTTCGTCCGGAGAGTGAACGATGGGTTACAAGGTCGCCGTGGTCGGAGCGACCGGCAATGTGGGCCGGGAAATGCTCGACATCCTGGTCGAACGCCGGTTTCCGGCGGACGAGGTCGTGGCAATTGCTTCAAGGCGCAGCCACGGCACGGAAGTCTCGTTCGGCGACAAAACCCTCAAGGTCAAGGCGATCGACAATTACGATTTCTCCGACGTCGACATCTGCCTGATGTCAGCCGGCGGCGCGATCTCCAAGGAATGGTCGCCGAAGATCGCGGCCCAGGGCGCCGTGGTGATCGACAATTCGTCGGCCTGGCGGATGGATCCGGACGTGCCGCTGATCGTGCCGGAAGTGAACGCCGATGCGGTGGCCGGTTTCACCAAGAAGAACATCATTGCCAACCCGAACTGCTCGACGGCGCAGCTCGTCGTCGCGCTGAAGCCGCTGCACGACTTTGCCAAGATCAAGCGCGTGGTCGTTTCCACCTACCAGTCGGTCTCGGGCGCCGGCAAGGAAGGCATGGACGAATTGTTCGCGCAGACCAAGGCCGTCTACCAGACCGGCGAACTCCAGGTGAAGAAGTTCCCGCGCCGCATCGCCTTCAACATCATTCCGCACATCGATGTATTCATGGAAGATGGGTACACCAAGGAAGAGTGGAAGATGATGATGGAGACGAAGAAGATTCTCGATCCCATGATCAAGCTGACCGCGACCTGCGTGCGCGTGCCGGTGTTCATCGGCCATTCCGAAGTCGGTGAACATCGAGTTCGAACGGCCGATCACTGTCGACGAGGCGCGCGACATCCTGCGCCGGGCGCCGGGCTGTCTCGTGATCGACAAGCACGAGGACGGCGGCTACGTCACGCCGTACGAAGCGGCGGGCGAAGACGCGACCTACATCAGCCGCATCCGCGAGGACGCGACGGTGGAGAATGGTCTGGTGCTGTGGTGCGTGTCGGACAATCTGCGCAAGGGCGCGGCGCTGAACGCGATCCAGATCGCCGAGTGCCTCAACAACCGCAAGCTTCTCGCACCGAAGAAGAAGGCGGCGTAGTCGTTGTCATTCCGGGGCGGCCCGCAGGGCCGAACCCGGAATCTGATTTCGCTGCCGTGTCGCCGGGTTCCGGGTTCGACGCCGTTCTTCGAACGGCTATGGCGTCGCCCCGGAATGACGGTTGAATTTACCCGGCCCCGTTCACAATCCTGAATTCGCCGCTCGCCTCGTCCAGAATCGACAGCGATCCCTGCGCGACGCCGAAGTAGGCGCCGTGCAGCGTCAGCGAACCGCGTCCGGCAAGGATGCTGATGCACGGGAACGTCATCAGGTTCGCAAGGCTGCGCCTGACCGCGGCCTTCTCGAGCCGGGTGATGAAGTCCTGTTCCGGTTCGTTTGCGATCCGCGGCGTCGCTTCCATCGTCGGCGTCAGCAGCGACATCCATTTGCCGATGAAGTCGCCCGGCGACAGCGGCGCGGCATCCTGCACCAGAGCCTTCACGCCACCGCACTGGGCGTGGCCGAGCACGACGATGTGTTTGACGCGCAGCACCTGGACGCCGAATTCGAGTGCCGCCGACACGCCGTGCGCCGCGCCGTCTGGCGCATAGGGCGGAACAAGATTGGCGACGTTGCGGACGACGAACAGCTCGCCCGGCTCCGCGTCGAAGATCACCTCGGGCGACACCCGCGAATCGCTGCAGCCGATCACCATCATCTGCGGCGATTGCCCGCGTTCCGCCAATTCGCGATAGCGCGACTGCTCCGTCGGCAGGCGCTGCGATGCGAATGTCCGGTAGCCGGAGATCAGGCGGTCAGGAAACGAGGTCATATGCACCCGGTCGATAGCGAGGGTTCCAGCCGTCATGGCCGGGCTTGACCCGGCCATCCACGTCTTGCGATGTGGATGGACTAAAAGACGTCGATGCCCGACACAAGAGCGCAGACAAGTATAAGTCGTCAGCACAAGGCCGGCGACTTCGACATGACGATCCCGAGAGGCCCACCATGACCCGCCCGCGCCGCAGCCTGTTGTTCATGCCGGGCTCGAACGCCCGCGCGCTGGAGAAAGCGCGGACGCTGCCGGCCGACGGCATCATCCTCGATCTGGAAGACTCGGTAGCGCCCGATGCGAAGGCAGCGGCACGGGATCAGGTGGCGGCCGCGGTGGCCGCGCGCGGCTTCGGCCGCCGCGAGGTGATCGTACGCGTCAACGGTCTCGACACGCCCTGGTGGCTGGACGATCTCGGCATGGCGGCGAAGGCGCGGCCGGACGGCGTGCTGGTGCCGAAGGTGGCGAGCGTCGCCGACCTCACCGCCATCGCCGACCGGCTGGGCGACATCGGCGCGGATCACTCCATCCGTGTCTGGATCATGATCGAGACGCCGCTCGGTGTGCTGCGCGCGGAGGAACTCGCAACCAGGGCGCGCGACAGCGAGATGCGGCTGGCAGGTCTGGTGATTGGTCCGAACGACATCGCCCGCGAGACGCGCATGCGCATGGTGCCGGGCCGCGCGCCGATGGTGCCGGCGCTGATGCAATGCGTGTTCGCCGCCCGCGCCCATGGCCTCGATATCCTCGACGGCGTCTACAACAACTTCAGCGACACCGAAGGTTTTGCCCGCGAATGCGCGCAGGCGCGCGACATGGGTTTCGACGGCAAGACGCTGATTCATCCAGGCCAGATCGAGCCGTGCAATGCGGCGTTCACGCCTGCCGCGGACGAGGTCGCGCAGGCGCGCGAGATTCTCGGCGAGTTTGCCAAACCCGGGAACAGCGGCCGCGGGGCGATCCAGATCAGGGGCCAGATGGTCGAACGCCTGCATGTCGAGATCGCCCGGCGCACGGTGGACATTGCGGATGCGATCGAGGCGATGAAGACGGGCTGACGGGAAGAAAATTCACCCGCCGGTGCCGGACAGGACGGGGCGCGGGTCGAACGGAACCTTGGCAACAACAATTGCGGAGCCGCACATGAAATTCGCCGGCGCACTCTCGCTGCTCATGCTGTCGCTGCTTCCCGCGGCGGCGGTCGCCGATGTCGGAGCGCTCGCGCCGACCGGCACGCTGCGCGCGGTCTATCTTGCGAGCAACCCGGCGCAGGCGGTTCGCGACAGCGCGAGCGGGGAGATCCGCGGTGCATCCGCCGACCTTGCGCGCGAGCTTGGCCGCAGGCTCAACGTGCCCGTTGCGCTCGCACCGTCCGCCAATCCGCAGGCGGTGATCGACGCGGTGGCGAAGGGCGAAGCCGACATCGGCTTCGTCGCCTACGCGCCGTCGCGCACCGGCACCGTCGAATTCTCGCAGACCTACATGCTGGTGCGGCAAAGCTTTCTGGTGCCGGAAGCATCACACCTGAAATCCGTCGCCGATATCGATGCCGCGGGCCTGCGCATCTCCGGCGGCAAGGGCGATTCGGTCACGCTGTTTCTCGCGCGCACGCTGAAGACCGCAAAGCTGGTCGAGACCGACAGCACGCCAGCCGACATGAAGCGCAAGTTCGATGCGCGCGAGATCGACGCGTTCGCCGCCAACCGCCAGCGGCTGACCAACATCATGAAGGATATTGCGGGGTACCGGATCCTGCCTGACAACGTGTTCGACGTGCCGCAGACCATCATCGTGGCGAAGGGCAATGCGAAGGGGCTTGCCGCGGTCAATCTTCTGATCGACGACGTGCGTCAGTCAGGCTTCCTGAAGAGCGCACTCGAGAAGAGCGGCATCGTCGGCATCGACGTTGCGCCTTCCGGTTACGGATACGGAAGGGCGGAGTAAGGCATGTCCGGGCTCGTCTTCTATTTCGCGCCGGGAACGAGCTCGATGGCGCCGCATATCGCGTTGCACGAAACCGGCGCGCCGTTTCAGGCGCGGCCGCTGTCGTTTGCGACGAATGAACAGCGCGACGCCGCCTATCGCGCGATCAATCCGGAAGGCAAGGTCCCCGCGCTCATTGTCGACGGGCGGCCACTGACCGAGGTTGCGGCGATTCTGTTCTATCTCGCCAGGCGATTCCCGGAGGCCGCCTTGCTGCCGAAGGATGATATCGAAGCCGAGGCGCAGGTGATTTCCTGGATGTCGTTCATCGCGTCAACAGTTCATCCGGCGCGGCGGCAGGGGCTGGATCACGCAAAGGGGATTTACAGGATTGCCGACGAACGGCTGGGAAAGCGCGAATGGGCGATCGGCGGCTACTCGATCGCCGACATCCACCTGTTCCGGCTGTACTGGCGCTTCTTCAACTCGCTGAAGCCTGCGCCCGGCACGTTCCCCAATCTCGATGCCCACTACGCGCGGATGATGGCGCGGCCCGCGGTGAAGAAGACGATCGAGATCGAGACCGCGATTGGGTATCATCTGCCGGGGTAGTTTTTCGTCATTGCGAGCGAAGCGACGCCGTTCTTCGAACGGTTATGCCTCGCAATGACGAGACGTCACAGCCACGGCATCAACTCTTTCGCCTTGCTCTCATAGGTATCGATGGACGTCTTCTTCTCCATCGTCAGGCCGATGTCGTCGAGGCCGTTGAGCAGGCAATGCTTGCGATGGGCATCGATCTCGAATTTCACGGTGCCGCCATCCGGGCCACGGATCTCCTGTTTCGCCAGATCGATCGTCAGCGTGGCGTTGGAGCCACGGTCGGCGTCGTCGAACAGCTTGTCGAGATCTTCCTGCGACACGCGGATCGGCAGGATGCCGTTCTTGAAGCAGTTGTTGTAGAAGATGTCGCCGAACGAGGTCGAGATCACGCAGCGGATGCCGAAGTCGAGCAGCGCCCATGGCGCGTGCTCGCGGCTCGAACCGCAGCCGAAATTGTCGCCGGCGACGAGGACTTTGCTGTTGCGATAGGCCGGCTTGTTGAGGATGAAGTCCGGATTCTCGCTGCCGTCGTCCTTGTAGCGCTGCTCCGAGAACAGGCCCTTGCCCAGGCCGGTGCGCTTGATCGTCTTCAGGTACTGCTTCGGGATGATCATGTCGGTGTCGACATTGATGATCTTCAAGGGCGCCGCGACGCCGTCGAGTGTGGTGAACTTGTCCATGGCGCTTTTCCGTTCGGTTTGCGGCGGTCTTTTTATCGTGCCTGCGGGCGGCGGGGAAGCCCGGATTCCTGCGCCGCGCGCAACGCTGGTCCCGATTTGCTCCCTGGCGCGGTCCGAACGTCCGGGAGACCGGCCGATTTCGCTACGGCTTGACCGTACCGGAAATCACTTCCGTTCCGGCAAAGCGGTCATGCCAGGGCAGGCGGCGGCGTGAGGCTGCAAGGATGATGTTGATCACGAACGTGATCGAGGCGAGCAGTGCGACGATGACGATTGCCAGCCGGACTCCGTCGAAACCGTGGTTCAAACCGAGCCACGCCCCGGCCCAACCGAACCCGACAGGCACAAAGAGAACCAGCACCCGTTTGATGACCTGCCACAGGGTTGGACGTTCGCCGCTCAACGACCGTACCGCGACGTTCAGCTGCCGCATTCCCAACGTTCGTCCAAACCGCCACTGAGTGAGGATGAGATACAGCGCAAGCAGAGGCATTGTCAGGTCGTCGAGGTTGAAGGCGTGCATCGGACGCCACTCGCTGTCGGTGGGAATGCGGACTTTGCGTGTGTAGGTCACCGCGCCATTCTGCGAGACTTCCGAAAGAACCAGAGAACGGTCGTGGACGTAACCGAGGACACTGCCTGCGCATCGTGTCGCCCGGCTCGCGCGAAAATTGTCCGGAAGGATGAGATTCAGATCGTTCAGTTTCGGCAGCTCGGCCTCGGAGCACGATTCCGAATTGATCAGCGTGTTGGTGACGCGGATCGCGCCGCCGGTCGGTGCAAAAAGCAGAAGTCCGATGGCGGCGAGCGCAAGAGTGATCAGGCACAGATCGATGAGGATAGCCAGGAAGCGCCGCCAAAAGCCCGCGCGGTTTGACCCGGCACTCGTGTCTGACATGGTACCCCCCAGCCTCGCGGAACCGGTACTATGGCGCTCAATACAGCTCAAGGGATCGTGGTCGGCCGCGATCACTCAGCCTGCGCCTCGATCTGCTCCATATCGTCGTCCGACAGCCCGAAATGGTGGCCGATTTCGTGGATCAGCACATGACGGACGATGTGGCCGATCGTTTCCTCATGCTCCGACCAGTAATCGAGGATCGGGCGACGATAGAGCCAGACCATGTTCGGCATCGGGCTCGGGTCGCTGTGGCTCCGGAATGGCAGGCCGACTCCCTGAAACAGGCCCAACAGGTCGAACTCGTTCTCGATGCCCATCTGGTCCAGCACCTCGTCGGTGGCAAAATCGTCCACGCGGATGATGAGGCCCTCACAGAGGCCGCGAAACGCTTTTGGCAGCCGCTCGAACACGGCGTGCGCCATCACTTCCATTTCGGCAAGCGAGGGCGCCTTGATGCCGGACCAGTCAGGATCGTGTGTTGCAGTCATCCGGACTTGTTTATGGGAACGGAGCCGGTCGGCCAAGGGGCGGCGAGACGGGTTGACCTCGGACGCATGATGCGGGAGCGTGCTGCCGTGAAAGGTCGGTGCGAGGGCAGGGCGATGCGGAATTCGGGACTGGCGATGGTGACGGCGCTTGCCGGAGCGCTGGCTGCGATCTGCCTGTTCGGCGGCTCCGCGGCTGAGGCCCAGGCTGCCCGCATTCGCGATGGCCAACGCGTCAGTGTTGCGCAGCCGGTCGACGCCACGGCGCAGTCGCGCCGCCGCCGTGCTGCGACCCAGCTTCGCATCTACCGGCAGAACACGTATTTGCCGCCGAATGCCGTGCGCACCTGTCAGGCCTGGTATGAACAGGAATTCCGCCCGAGCGGCACGGTGATCGTGCCGCGCATGCGTTGCCGTTGGGTGATGGGCTGATCGCGCACGATCGGTTGCGTGGCGGTTGCCGCGTTGACGGTTGAGGTGCAAAGCGCGCAAGCGTCATTCATCATTGCGGCGCGATCATTCATGCCGCGTTCACGTCATCACCTCTAACTTCAGCCTCGGGGCGAAATCGCACGCGAGGTCCGTTTGACCGGACGTTGATCCATTCAGGATCGAGGGAGGGGTTTAGTGATGAAGAGACTGTTTGGCTTCCTCGCCATGGCGGGGCTGATGATGTTCGCAGCTCCGGCCGCGCAGGCCGTATCGCTGATCAATCCGGCGACCGCGGCGTCGTCAAAATACCTGTCCGACAATATCGTCGTCGAAGTCCGTCACGGGCGTGGCGGCGGATTTCGGGGAGGCTTCCGCGGCGGCGGACACCATTTCGGTCACCGTCACTTTGGTCACCGTCACTTCGGTCATCGTCACGTCCACTTCCACCGGCCGCACTTCGTTCACCGGCATGCCTGGCGCCCGCGGCCCTACATCTATCCGAGCTACTATTATGCCCAGCCCCGGCTGTTCTGCCGCCGAGTTTGGACGGATTTCGGGCCGCGCCGCATCTGCCGTCACCGGCCCTGGTGGGTCTAGGGCATGATCCCGAAAAGCTTGCCCTCGACGTGATCGGGGGTGGGTAGCGGTTCTCGAACCGGATCATGCCCGATTAATAGGGACTTCCTCTCAAATTACGCCGCGCTGCAAAATGAAGTCGGGTCTGCCCTCACCGGCGGGCCCGTCCTGTCTTGCCGGTTCTCTTGCCGGCTCGGCAATTGCCGCTTATCTGAATGGAACCCGCCGCCTGCCATTGTGCTTCGCAACGGCAGGCATGACACCGCGTTTGGGTGTGCCGGGATTGCCGGCGGGCTGGTGCGAGGAGCGGCAGATCATGAGACTATCGACCAAAATCATCGTCGGCGCGGCCGTTGTCGCGGCCGCTGTGGCTGCGGCAAGTTTTGGAGCGAGCGCCCCGGCAGCGGCTTCAGAAGCGCTTCAGGCAACGAGGACGGATGCTGCGACGGACATGTCCGCACGCAAGCGGTCCGCGAAACGGCAGGGCACCTCCCTGCGCGTGACGAAACTGTCGCGACGCGCAACGGAACCGCCGAACGCCAACCGCACCTACTATCAACCCGTGCCGAGCTTCTATCCGTTCGCGCAGGATCGCGGGTACTTCTGATCGTGTGAAACCTCTGTGGCGCTTGCCGCGTTATTGAATCAACGCGTAATTGTGTGGGAGGAGATCATGAAACACACTCTTGTTGCCATTGCGGCAGCCGTGGCCTTCGCCGCCGGCGTCGCATCGACGCCTGCGACGGCGGCGTCTTCGAACAATGTAGCGAATGCAGCCAGCGGCATCGCATCAGATCATGCGGCGAGCACGGACATGAGCGCGCGCCGGCGTCACCTGCGACGCTATCGCTACGTGCGGCCGTATCCGTATGTGTATCCGCCTTCCTATGGCTACTACCGCCCGCGGCCTCACTACTATCGTCCGTACTATAGCCCCTACTACAGTCCGGGGCCGTTCTTCAGCTTCGGTTTTGGTCCGCGGTATTATTGGTAAGCAGGCCGACCTGACGACATGAAACGGGCGCGCCCGATGTGAGCGCGCCCGTTTTGCATTCTGTAGCCCGGATGCTCGCAATGGCGACTACCCCGCCAGCGCCTGCATTTCCTTCAGCACCGCCGCGCCCATCTGCGACGTGTTCACGAGCGTCGTTCCCTCCGACTTGATGTCGGCGGTGCGCAGGCCCTTTGCCAGCACGGCGGCGATCGCCTGATCGACCATGTCGGCGAGCTTCGGCTCATTCAGCGAATAGCGCAGTGCCATGCCGAACGAGGCGATCATCGCGATCGGGTTGGCGGCGCCGGTGCCGGCGATATCCGGCGCGGAGCCGTGCACCGGCTCGTACAGCGCCTTGCTCCGCCTGGTCTTCGGATCGATGTCGCCGAGCGAGGCGGACGGCAACATGCCGAGCGAGCCGGTCAGCATTGCGGCCACGTCCGACAGCATGTCGCCGAACAAATTGTCGGTGACGATCACGTCGAACTGTTTCGGCCAGCGCACCAGCTGCATGCCGCCGGCGTCGGCCAGCTGATGCTCCAGCGTCACGTCCTTGTATTCGCGCTGATGCACCTGCGTGACGACTTCGTTCCAAAGCACGCCGGTCTTCATCACATTACGCTTTTCCATCGACGTCAGCTTGTTGCGGCGCTTGCGCGCGAGATCGAAGCCGACGCGGGCGATGCGTTCGATCTCGTAGGTGTCGTAGATCTGCGTGTCGATCGCGCGCTTCTGGTTGTTGCCGAGATCGGTGATGGTCTTCGGTTCGCCGAAATAGACGCCGCCGGTCAGTTCGCGCACGATCATGATGTCGAGGCCTTCGACCACTTCGCGCTTCAGGCTGGAGGATTCCGCCAGTGCCGGATAGCACACCGCAGGGCGCAGGTTGGCGAACAGGCCGAGATCCTTGCGCAGCCGCAAGAGGCCGGCCTCAGGCCGCACGTCGTAAGGGATGCTGTCCCACTTCGGCCCGCCGACCGCGCCGAAGATCACCGAGTCCGACGCATGCGCCAGCGCCATGGCCTCCTCGGTGATGCTGACCTTGTGGGCGTCATAGGCGCAACCACCAACCAGGCCTTCCTCGTATTCGAAGCTCGCTGCGCCCGTCTTGTTGAGCCAGGCGATGATGGTCTTCACCTCCGCCATCACCTCGGGGCCGATGCCGTCGCCGGCGAGAAGCAGCAGTTTGTGGGTCGCCATGGTTCAAATGCCTTGTTGTCAGGTGTTGTCGCGGCCGGGCACGACGGAGATAAGTCGCGCGGATTGCTAAAGCCCATGGGTCGCCTTGGCAAGACGGACGCCCCGGCGAATTGCAATGCACCAATATCCGACCCGGGTGTCGTGCCGCGCCGTTGGCTTTAAGCGCAGCCCACTGGCACAAATGCGATGATGTCGCAGCCCCGATCCCCATCGCCGGAAATGCAGGCCGCGCGGCTGATCCTCATCCTGGCGCTGGCGCCGGCCGTCGGCGTCGGGCTGTGCCGGTTCGCCTATTCGCTGCTGCTGCCGGATATGCGCGACAGCCTCAGCTGGTCCTATGCGACCGCGGGCTTCATGAATACGGCGAATGCCGCGGGCTATCTCTCCGGCGCGCTTGCCGCGAGCCCGATCGTTCGCCGGATCGGGTTGTTCCGCGCGGTTTTGATCGGCACCGCCGTCTGCGTAGCAACGCTGGTGCTGTCGATGTCGGCGAATAGTGTCGTGCTGAGCGGGGCACGATTCCTGTCGGGGGTTGCCGGCGCGGTGGCCTTTGTCGCCGCGTCGGCGCTGGCCACCAATATTGCGCAGGCGCACCCGGCGCGCCTCGGCTTCCTGATGGGCCTGCTCTACACCGGACCCGGCATCGGCATCTTCCTCTCGGGCCTGACCGCGCCGTTCCTGCTGGAGTGGCTGGGCCCCGGATCGTGGTGGATCATCTGGGGCGTGCTTGCAGTGATAGCCGCCATGCTGGGAGCCATGCTGCCGCTCGCCCGCGCGGCGCCCGAAACCAGCTCGGGACATTCCGTGGCTGCGCGTGCCCCGATCTCGCCGATGCTGGTCTATCTCATCAGCTACTTCTTCTATGGCGCGGGCTCGATCGCCTACATGACGTTCATGATCGCGTTCGTGCGCGATGCCGGCGGCGGCGCGCTGCTGCAGAGCGTGTTCTGGACCATCATCGCGCTCGGCGCGTTTGTCTCGCCCTGGCTGTGGGGCGGCGTGATCAACCGCGGCCGCGGTGGCGGCGCGACCGCTGTCGTCACGGCCGTGACGGGCCTTGGTGCGCTGATCCCGTTCCTTGACAGCTCGACCCTCGCGCTCGCGGTCTCGGCCGCGGTGTTCGGCTCGGGGTTCTTCGCCGTCACCTCGTCGACCACCGCGTTCGTGCGCTTCAACTATCCGCCGGACGCCTGGCCGAAAGCGATCGGCATTCTCACCACGGCGTTCGGTATCGGCTCGATGCTCGGGCCGATCGTCACCGGCACGGTGACGGATGCGACCGGCAGCCTCAAGCTGATGCTCTTGATCTCGTCGGCGATGCTGGCGCTGGGAGCGGTCATCGCGGCATGCCAGAGGCCGATCGCGATGACAACTCGCTAAAGCCCGCTATAGTCGTTGTAGCCCTGGTTTTCCCAGTAGCCGCCCCGATAGTCGTTGCTGACGTCGAGTGCGACGACGTATTTCGGATTCTTGAATCCGAGCCGCGTCGGAATCCGGACCTTCATCGGATAGCCATAAGCCTTCGGCAGGATCTCGCCGTCGAACTTGAAGGTCATCTGGGTTTGCGGATGCAGCGCGGTCTGCATGTCGATCGAGGTGGTGTAACCTTCGGCGCAGCGGAACCAGACATATTTGGCGCGCGTATCCGCTCCGATGCGTTTGAGGAAGTCGCCGAGGCGCGCACCGGTCCAGCTGCCGATCGCACTCCACCCTTCCACGCAGATGTGCCGGGTGATCTGCGTCTCCTGCGGCAGCGTGTAGAGCTCGTCGAGCTTCCAGGCCTTCCTGTTCTCGACCAGCCCGGTGATTTCGAGCTCCCAATCCTTCGCCTCGATCTCCGGCGCATCATCGAGCGTGTAATAGGCGTTGAACGGGAACGGGCGCTTGATCGCGCTCGCGGGATAAGTCGGCGCCAGTGCGTTCGGATTGAAGATTGCCGACTGAACCTTGTCGTTGAACTTCGACATCTGCGCCAGCAGGTTCTCTGCCGAGATGCTGTCGGACACCTCGCAGCCGGTGAGCAGCGTCAGCGCGCCGAGGCTTGCGCCGCCAGAGAGGAAACGCCGACGCGACAGTTCCGGCATCAGCTTTGCCGCGTCCTTCACAAGCAACCGCTTGTCGACGCCGATGATGGGTTTGCGAAAGAGGCTCTTCATGGCTGAGATCCTGAAATTCGTTGCGTCAGTGCCCGGTCACCATCGCGCGCAGGCTTTTCGGCACGAGAACAGCCATCACCACATGCACAATCATGAACAGCACGATCGCGGCCATGGCGAAGAAGTGGACGTAGCGCGCGATGTCATAGCCGCCGAACAGCGCGGTCAGATACTGAAACTGCACCGGCTTCCAGATCGACAGGCCGGAAAGCACGATCAGCACGCCGACGAGCAGGATGCCCGCATACAGAAGCTTCTGCACCGAATTGTATTTCGACAGGTCATCGTGGGCGAGCTTGCCGGTCAGCGCGGCCTTCGTGTCAGCGATGACGCCCGCAGGCGTGATCGGGACCAGCTTGCGGCGGAAGCGTCCGGTCGCGAAACCGAGCGCGACATAGACGATGCCGTTGATGGTCAACAGCCACATCGCGGCGAAATGCCATTGCAGCGCGCCGCCGAGCCAGCCGCCGATCGTGATCGTCTTCGGGAAGGCAAACTCGAACAGCGGCGAGGCGTTGTAGATCTGCCAGCCGGACATGATCATGAGGACCATCGCCACCGCGTTGATCCAGTGCGAGACGCGCACCCAGACCGGGTGAATGGTCTTTTCCGCAGCGTTTTCCTTGGCGATGTGCTGCTGTTCACCGGCTGTGAGGGTCGACATGGTCTTCGTCCGTCCTGGGCGTCCGTTTATCGGACCGGATATTTGCTGATACGGCTGGATTCTACACTTGTTACTGCTGGCCGGACATAGGCGAGTGTTCGTCACGGATACGTGACGAGGTCCTCTTCGCGCGACCGTCCTTGAAGAAATGCGAGCCGGGTTGCCCCGACTCGCACCTCTTGGGCCGTCTGGATTGGGGCAAACCAGATCAGCTCGGGAGCAGAACCGTGTTGACGACGTGGATCACGCCGTTCGACTGCAGCACGTCGCCGATGGTTACCGATGAGGTGCCGCCCTTGGCGTCGGTGATGGTGAGCTTGCCGGCCGACGGTGACTTGACGGTGACCTCGCCGCCCGCGACCGTCTTGAACTTCGCCTGGCCGCCGCCGTCCTTGACGGCCTTCATCAGGTTCGAAGCCGTGAGCCGTCCGGGAACCACGTGATAGGTCAGAACCGTGGTCAGCGTGCCCTTGTTCTCGGGCTTCAGCAGCGTCTCGACCGTGCCTGCCGGCAGCTTCGCGAACGCTGCATTCACCGGCGCGAACACCGTGAACGGACCGGCGCTGGACAGCGTATCGACGAGGCCCGCAGCCTTCACCGCGGCGACGAGCGTGGTGTGATCCTTCGAGTTCACCGCGTTCTGGACGATGTTCTTCGATGGGAACATCGCTGCACCGCCGACCATCACGGTCTTTTCGCCCTTCATCTTGTCTTGTGCGAGCGCCGGCCCAACAATGGCCGATGTTGCAAACAGCGCGCCGACGATGGCCGCTGACATAAAAGTCTTGCGCTTTGACATGTGTCGTCTCCCGATGGTCTCTGAAAGTGACTGGCGTCATGTGCCAGGGTTAAATCCGCAACGGCGTTGTCAGTGCGATGCCCCGATCGCGTCGTTGCCTTGGAAGCTACGCTGCAGCCGCAAAGCAGTTTCAGAGATCGGATTGCGACCGCACACGAAACGGTGAGGTCGGTGCGGATCAAGCCATCGCGGCAGCAAGTGGCGATGAGCACTTGACGTCGGGATTAAAAGCGAAATCCCGCTGCGAAACGCAGCGGGATTTGCCTGGTCGATTGGAGGTGCTTCGAAGGTCAGCTCGGCAGCAGCACGGTGTCGACGACATGGATCACGCCGTTCGACTGCAGCACGTCGCCGATGGTCACCGAGGAGGTGCCGCCCTTGGCGTCGGTGATGGTGAGCTTGCCGGCCGACGGCTGCTTCACGGTGATCTCGCCGCCCGCGACCGTCTTGAACCTGGCTTCGCCGTTGCCGTCCTTGACCGCCTTCATCAGGTTCACAGCCGTGAGACGGCCTGGAACGACGTGATAGGTCAGGACAGTGGTCAGCGTGCCCTTGTTCTCGGGCTTCAGCAGCGTGTCGACCGTGCCGGCCGGCAGTTTTGCGAATGCCGCATTCACCGGCGCGAACACCGTGAACGGGCCGGCGCTGGCCAGCGTGTCGACCAGGCCGGCGGCCTTCACAGCGGCAACCAGCGTGGTGTGATCCTTGGAGTTCACTGCGTTCTCGACGATGTTCTTGGAGGGGAACATTGCCGCGCCGCCGACCATCACGGTTTTCTCTCCGCTCATCTTGTCCTGTGCGACCACAGGGGCGATGACGGCGGTGGTGAGGAACAGTGCGCCGAACACGGCGGCCGGCAACAGGCCAGTACGTTTTGACATTGATCGTCTCCCGAAGGGGTTTAAGTGCCGGCAGCCATCTGCCGGCGGTTGGTCACGACAGCGCGGATGCCCCAGGGCGATTGCGCGATCGATGCCAGAGCTACGGCCCCCGGGAGACGGGGTTTCGTCGATAACTTTTTGTGAGGCGTGAAACTTTCGCGACTGGGTTACGTGCCCCGTCGCTTGTTTGGATCCGGGCATGATCCGATCCGAAAGCCGGTACCCGCCCCCGGATCAAGTCCGGGGCAAGCTTTTCGGGATCATGCCCGTGAGATGTTGCGAATGTCGTCGTTCTCGAGGATCGTCTTCGGCGATCCATGTTTCGCAACGACCAGCATGGCCCGCGCCAGTTCGACGGTGCTGATGATCCTCGAAGGCAAAAATCTGTAGAACAGCGGCGTCAGCGGCTCGATCAACCGCTCAAACCACTTTTTGGGTGGCGAGTTGATCGCGTGGATGTAGCCCGGGCGAAAATGCCAGGCCTTCGGGCGAGCGAGGCTCGTCAGCGCGTTTTCCGTTCTGCCCTTGATGCGTGCAAAAAGGACAAGACTTTTCTCACTCGAATCGGCTCCGCCGCCGCTCAGGAAGCAGAAGCGAAAGTTCTCACCGATGCCACTCATCGCTCGCGCTGCAGCAAGCGCGTAGTCGTAAGTGATCCTCACATACTCTTCCTTGCTGACATCGCTTTGCGAAATCCCGAGACACCACAGACATGCGTCGTAGCCTGCGAGCTGTGCGGCGATCGTGGAATAGTCGAGAAAATTGTCGAGCTGGGCGACCTTCAGCTTTGGATCGGCGACATCCGGCTGCCGTCGCGACAGGACGAGGACTTCCGTGATCTCGCGGTCTGCAAGCGCCTGCCGGAGAACTTCGGATCCCGCCGTGCCGGTCGCGCCAGTGATGATAACTTTCATTGCGGAAGCCCTTTTTGGCGATTGTTCCCGGATGGCGTCGACGGGGAGGTTTTGAAAGTCGGTGGTGCGCGCCCGCTTTTCAAATCGAAGCCGCCGTCCTTGATCTCGCGTGTGGAATGCGCGACAAAATCGCGACGGCCCGCGGGCGGGCCATCGCCTCCAGATATACCGTCAGATTCAAGAATATATCCCAAGAAGATCTCCCATGAATGCCAATCTGTTCTCCCGCCTGTTCGACGGTCTCAAGGACCCGAGCAAACTCGCCATCGAGACGGCGGACGGCCGCCGTGTCAGTTACGGCGATCTGATCGCGCTATCGGGGCGGATGGCGAACCATCTGGTCGCGCGCGGCGTCAAGACCGGCGACAGGGTCGCCGTGCAGGCGGAGAAATCGGTTCCTGCGCTGGTGTTTACCTCGCCGCGGTCCGCGCCGGCGCAGTCTATCTGCCGCTCAACACCGCCTACACGCTGAATGAGCTCGAATATTTCATCACCGATGCAGAGCCGTCGCTGATCGTCTGCGATCCAGCGAACGCGGACGGCATTGCGGCGATTGCCGCCAGGGTAAAAGCGAAGGTCGATACGCTCGACCCCGACGGGCAAGGGATCGCTGAGCGACGGTGCAGCGAAGCGGCACCGGAGTTCGCGACCGTCCAGCGCAGCGACGACGATCTCGCCGCCATCCTCTACACCTCGGGCACCACCGGCCGCTCGAAGGGCGCGATGCTGACGCACGGCAATCTCGCCTCGAACGCGAAGACGCTGGTCGACTACTGGCGCTTCACCGCGCGACGACGTGCTGATCCACGCGCTGCCGATCTATCACACCCATGGCCTGTTCGTGGCGACCAACGTCACGCTGTTCGCCGGCGCCTCGATGATCTTCCTGCCGACAGGTTCGATGCCGACGCAGATGCTCGAGCCTGATGCCGCGCGCCACCGCGCTGATGGGCGTGCCGACCTTCTACGTCCGCCTGCTGCAGCATGCAGGCTTGACGCGCGAGGCGACCGAGCACATGCGCGCTGTTCATCTCCGGCTCGGCGCCGCTGCTCGCCGAGACCCACCGCGAATGGTCGGCGCGCACCGGCCACGCGCATCCTCGAACGCTACGGCATGACCGAAACCAACATGAACACCTCGAACCCCTATGACGGCGATCGCGTGCGCCGGCACGGTCGGCCTTCCGCTGCCCGGCGTCGCGGTGCGCATCACCGATCCGGAGACCGGCGGCGAGCTCGCGCCGGGCGAGCATCGGCATGATCGAGGTGAAGGGGCCGAACGTGTTCAAGGGCTACTGGCGCATGCCGGAGAAGACCGAAGCCGAATTCCGCGACGACGGCTTCTTCATCACCGGCGACCTCGGCAAGATCGACGAGCGCGGCTACGTGCACATCGTCGGCCGCGGCAAGGACCTGGTCATCACCGGCGGCTTCAACGTCTATCCGAAGGAAGTCGAGAGCGAGATCGACGCGCATGCCCGGCGTGATCGAAATGCGCCGTGATCGGCGTGCCGCATCGCGGATTTCGGCGAGGGCGTGACGGCCGTCGTGGTCGCGCGACAAAAGCGCGGCGCTCGACGAGACAGGCGGTGATGAAGGCGCTCGACGGGCGGCTCGCGAAATTCAAGCTGCCGAAGCGCGTGATCTTCGTCGACGATCTGCCGCGCAACACCATGGGCAAGGTGCAGAAGAATG
Source organism: uncultured Alphaproteobacteria bacterium (assembly GCA_963774995.1). GTDB lineage: Bacteria > Pseudomonadota > Alphaproteobacteria > Rhizobiales > Xanthobacteraceae > P52-10. The sequence goes on along the minus strand of CAVZHJ010000025.1, from coordinate 19,845 downwards.
TCCTGCGCGATACCTACGAGAAACTTTACGCCGGCAAATAGCCTGGCTGGAATCAGAGGGCGCCTGTCATGAGCGAGATGAGCGACGACGCATTGACGAAGATGATCGATCAATACTGCGCGTCCTGGGGCGAGGATGACGCCGCACGCCGTGCAGAGCTTTTGCAGGAGGTGTGGGCGGAACGGGCAACCTACACCGACCCGCTGGCGCATGTGGAAGGCCGGCAGAGCCTGGTCGCGCATATCGGAGCGATGCGCCAGCAGTTCCCCGGCGCGAGGATCGTCCGCACCAGCGCCATCGACCGGCACAACCACTGCGCCCGTTTCGGCTGGAAGCTGGAACAGCCGAATGGCACCTCGCTGCCCGAAGGCATCGACATCGCGGAATTTCGCGAAGGCAAGCTGCAAAGCATCGTCGGCTTCTTCGGCGCGCTGAAGCCGAAGTGACCTCCACCGTCATTGCGAAGAGCCAACGGGTCCGCGCAAAGCGCGGCCCGATGACAGGCTCCGCGACGAAGCAATTCAGCGCAGTGGGCATGGCGAATTCGGACTGGATTGCTTCGCTTCGCTGGCAATGACGGTTGAGCTCACCGTGCCAAACTCACGAGAAATCTCACGCTCACTGCCAGCAGAAACAGCCCGAAGCCCACTTCGAGCTGACGTTTGGTCAAACGGTGGGCGAGGCGGGCGCCGAGCGGGGCGACCAGCGTGCTGGTCGGAATGACCAGCAACGTGCCGATCAGCGAGACGTAGCCGAGCGCGAACGGAAACTGCAGCGCGGCGACGCCGGGAAATTCCGCGGCGCGCGGCCAGCCGGCATAGATGTAGCCGAGCGTCGCAGGAATCGCGATCAGCGCGCCGAGTCCCGACGATGTCGCGACCGCCTGATGGATCGATCGTCCGTGAAAGGTCATGAACAGGTTGGCTATCTGGCCGCCGCCGATTCCCATCAACGCCGACAGCGAGCCGATGGTCAGTCCGTAGAGGCTCATCAGCGCGGTGCCCGGCAATTCGTCGGCGAATCGCCATCCGTCCGGCGCAAACAACAGCCGCAGCGCCGAGAACCCGGCGATGCCGACGAAAACCGCCTTGAACAGTTGCTCCGGCGCATGGCGGGCGACGGCGCTGGCGAGCACGACGCCGACCACGACGGGCAGCGCCCAGCGGCGCAGAACACCAAGATCGGCCGCACCGCGCGCGTGATGCGAGCGGAACGAACTGATCGAGGTCGGGATGATGATCGCGAGCGACGTGCCGACGCAAAGCGGCATCCGGACATCGTCAGGCACGCCGGTGATTCGAAACACCTCGTACAGCACCGGAATGACGATCGCGCCGCCGCCGACCCCAAACAGGCCCGCGAACAGGCCCATGACGATCCCGGCGGCCACCAGCGTGAGCGCGAGCCAGATCAGTTCGGAGGCGGCAAGATCAATCATGGATGGTTGAGATTTCGGAACGGAGTTCTGCGGTGCGCACCGTCCGCGCACGGCGCGCCGTGCCTGTTTGGCAACCGTCTGTCAATGCAACCTTGGGGCCGTAGGGCAGCTTCGCTGAATCGGCCCCCTTCGTCTATGTGGGCATGATCCAACCGAAAACGGCATCATCGTCGTGCTCTCGAATTTGCAGGTCCGACAACCCTTAGACGGGTTCAAATCACCGTTGCGCGGATTGCCTCGAATTCGTAAGAGATAATTGCCGTTTCGGGAGGCAAACTGCGCCTTTGGCACGGCTTTTGGCGCTTCCGGCGGCCGAAAATGCCCATTCAGCGGAATCACGGCCAACGCAACGACCCAAGATACCGACCAGATGGCACAGATCGAACGTCCGCTTTCTCCTCATTTATCCATCTATCGCTGGACGCTGACGATGGCGATGTCCATCGTTCACCGCCTCACCGGCATAGCGCTGTATTTCGGCACCTTGCTGCTGGTCTGGTGGCTGCTGGCGGCTGCGTCCGGCCCGTCAGACTACGCGACGTTCCAGGGGTTTGTCGGCAGCTGGTTCGGCCGGTTGATCCTGTTTGGTTACACCTTCGCGCTGATCCATCACATGCTCGGCGGCGTGCGCCACCTGATCTGGGATCTCGGCTACGGATTTGGCGCGAGCGAACGCGAGTGGCTGACGCGCGCGGCGCTGATCGGGTCGGTATCGCTGACCATCATCCTGTGGGTCGTGGCATTTGCCGCGGGAGGCGTGCGATGAGCAGCTCGAAATCGCCTCGATGCGCACGCCGCTTGGCCGCGTGCGCAGCTTGGGCTCGGCGCGCGCCGGCACCACCGACTTCTGGCAGCAGCGCGTGACGGCGGTCGCGATGATCCTGCTGATCGCGCCGGTGATCGTCATCGTCTTCATGATGCTCGGACGCAACCACGCGGCGGCGACGCAGATTCTCGGCTCGCCGGTCGTCGCCATCGTCCTGATCCTGTTCACCATCGCCAGCGCCTGGCACATGAAGATCGGCATGCAGGTGGTGGTTGAGGACTATGTGATTGACGAGAAGCTGAAACTCGTCGCGATCATCGGCAACAACTTCTTCGCGGTGGCAGTGGCGCTGGCCGCGATCTACGCCATCCTCAAGCTATCCTTCGGAGTGTAAAGCATGGCGGCTCAAGGCAATGGCGCGCCACATCTGAACGGTGGTGCATACACATTCGAAGACCATACCTACGACGTCGTGGTCGTCGGCGCGGGTGGCGCGGGGTTGCGCGCCACCGTCGGATGCAGCGAAGCGGGACTGCGCACCGCCTGCATCACAAAAGTCTTCCCGACGCGCTCGCATACGGTCGCAGCACAAGGGGGCATCTCGGCTGCGCTTGGCAACATGCATGAGGATAACTGGCGCTGGCACATGTACGACACCGTCAAGGGGTCGGACTGGCTCGGCGATCAGGACGCGATCGAATACATGGTGAAGAACGCGCCGGAGGCGGTCTACGAGCTGGAGCACTGGGGCGTGCCGTTCTCGCGCACCGAGGATGGCAAGATCTATCAGCGTTCGTTCGGCGGCATGACGATGGATTACGGCAAGGGGCAGGCGCAGCGCACCTGCGCCGCGGCGGACCGCACCGGCCACGCCATGCTGCACACGATGTACGGTCAGGCGCTGCGCCACTCGGCGGAATTCTTTATCGAGTTCTTCGCCATCGACCTGATCATGGATTCCGAAGGCGCATGCCGCGGCGTGATCGCACTGAAGCTCGACGACGGCACGCTGCATCGCTTTCGCGCGCAGACGGTGATCCTCGCGACCGGCGGCTACGGCCGCGCCTATGCGTCATGTACCTCGGCGCACACCTGCACCGGCGACGGCAACGCAATGGCATTGCGCGCAGGACTGCCGCTGCAGGACATGGAGTTCATCCAGTTCCACCCGACCGGTATTTACGGTTCGGGTTGCCTCGTCACCGAAGGCGCGCGCGGCGAGGGCGGCTATCTCGTCAACAACGAAGGCGAGCGCTTCATGGAGCGCTATGCACCGTCGGCGAAGGACCTTGCCTCGCGCGACGTCGTGTCGCGCGCGATGACGATCGAAATTCGCGAAGGCCGCGGCGTCGGCAAGAACAAGGACCACATCTTCCTGCACCTCGATCATCTCGATCCGGCGGTGCTGCACGAGCGGCTGCCGGGCATTTCCGAGTCGGCGAAGATTTTCGCCGGCGTCGATGTGACGCGCGAACCGATCCCGATCGTGCCGACGGTGCACTACAACATGGGCGGCATCCCGACCAACTTCCACGCCGAGGTGGTCACCCGCAAGAACGGCGACGATAACTTCGTGGTGCCGGGGCTGATGGCGGTGGGCGAGGCGGCCTGCGTCTCGGTGCATGGCGCCAACCGTCTCGGCTCCAACTCGCTGATCGACCTCGTCGTGTTCGGCCGCGCGGCGGCACTGCGCTGCGCCGAGAAGCTCGAGCCGAACGGCCGGCAACCGGAACTGCCGGAGAGTGCCTCCGAGCTCGCGCTCAGCCGCCTCGACAGGTATCGCCACGCAGCGGGCGGCACACCGACCGCGAAGCTTCGCGCGGGGATGCAGGCGGTGATGAGCAAGAACTGCGCGGTGTTCCGCACCGGCGAAATCCTTGCCGAAGGCGTCAAGCTGATCAACGAGGTCTATTCGGGCATTGGCGATGTCGCGACCACCGATCGTTCGCTGATCTGGAATTCGGATCTGATCGAAACGCTCGAGTTCGACAATCTGATCGGCCAGGCGGTGGTGACGATGAATTCGGCGTCGAACCGCACCGAGAGCCGCGGCGCGCATGCGCGCGAGGATTTCAGCGACCGCGACGATGCCCAGTGGATGAAGCACACGCTGGCCTGGTTCGAGGACACCGGCAAGGTGACGATCGATTACCGTCCGGTCCACAGCTACACCATGACCAACGAAATCCAGTACATCGCGCCCAAGGCGCGGGTGTATTGATCGCGAGCTCGTCAGGAACGCCCAATGGTCGAATTTGCACTGCCCAAGAATTCAAGAATCACCGAAGGCAAGGCGTGGCCGAAACCGCAGGGCGCGACCGAGACGCGCGAATTCCGCGTCTATCGCTGGAATCCGGATGACGGAAAGAACCCGCGCGTCGACACCTATCACATCAACCTGCACGACTGCGGGCCGATGATTCTCGACGGCCTGATCTGGATCAAGAACAACATCGATCCGACGCTGACCTTCCGCCGCTCGTGCCGCGAAGGCGTCTGCGGCTCCTGCGCGATGAACATCGACGGCCAGAACACACTGGCCTGCACCCGCGCGATGGATGAAGTGAGCGACGGGCCGATCAAGGTCAATCCGCTGCCGCATCAGCCGGTGGTCAAGGACCTCGTGCCGGACCTGACGAATTTCTATGCCCAGTACGCGTCGATCGAGCCGTGGCTGAAGACGACAACGGCGACGCCGCAGAAGGAATGGCGGCAGAGCCATGAGGATCGTGCGAAACTCGACGGCCTTTACGAGTGCATCCTCTGCGCCTGCTGCTCCACCTCATGCCCGAGCTACTGGTGGAATTCGGATCGCTTCCTCGGTCCTGCCGCGCTGCTGCAGGCAAGCCGATGGGTGAAGGATTTACGGGACGAGGCCACCGGGGAGCGGCTCGACAATCTCGAGGACCCGTTCCGGCTCTATCGTTGCCACACCATCATGAACTGCGCGAAGGCGTGCCCGAAGGGACTCAACCCCTCGGAGGCGATCGCCGACCTCAAACTGAAGATGGTCGAGCGGCAGGTTTAGGGCGGGGCCTGCTCCCTCCCCCTGCAAGGGGCGGCGAAGAAGGGTCGGCTCCACCTTGGTCTCTACAAAACCCCCAGCTTCTTCAGCGTCGCATCGACCCAACTGCGGTCGCTTTTGCCCTCGCGGATTGCCGTGATCTGCTTGTTTTCGGCATCGTTCTTCGCTTTCGCGGCCTTGTAGACGTCCTCTGTCTGCGCGAACGGGATGCAAAGAAATCCGTCGCCGTCGCCGACGACCAGGTCGCCGGGCTCGATCACCATGCCGTCGATGGCTATCGCGACGTTGATTTCGCCGGGTCCGTCCTTGTAGGGACCACGATGGGTGACGCCCGCGGCGAACACCGGGAACGTGCCTGCCTGGATGGCGTCGTAGTCGCGGATCGAGCCGTTGAGGACCATGCCCGCGATCCCGCGCTTCTGCGCATGCGCGACCATCATCTCGCCGATCAGCGCGTTCGTCAGATCGCCGCCGCCATCGACCACGATCACGTCGCCGGGCTCGGCGATATCCAGCGCCTTGTGAATCATCAGATTGTCGCCCGGCCGCGTCTTCACGGTCAGCGCCGGACCCGCGAGCGCGCCGCCTCCGTGCATCGGCCGCAACCGCGCGCCGCCCGCCGTCATGCGCGACATCGAATCGCTGATATTGGCGACCGGCAGTGCACGAAATTTCGAGGTCGTCTCTGCGTCGACCCTGCGCGCCCGCTTGGCTATCTGAAATCCGATCATTGGCTTGCTGCTCCCTGGCAATCGGTCTTGTTGCCGCAAGAGGGCAAGCAAAGCTCGCCGCTGTCAATGTCGCCGTGGTGCGCCCATCGCGTCAGCGATCACGCCCATGTCGTGATCGCTGATCGAGAACAGGCCGAAGCGGAATTTCCGGCCCCAGTTGCGGACGCCGGCCGCGAACTCCAGCAGCGGCAACAGCGGCTGGATCGCGACCTCGCGGGCGTCCAGCCAATCCACGTCGCGGCGGAACGGATGGAAGCCGCCGCCCCCCATATGGATTTGATAGGGCGCGGCGGCCTTCACCACGCCGAACGCGGTGAAGGACTGAAGCCTGTCCTTGCCGCCAAAGGCGCGGGCTGGCGAATAGTAGACGACGCGGCTGCCACGCAGCACGCGCCGCAACGGTGCGGCCTTGCCGTGGCACACCTGCATGAAGCCCTGCGCGCGGCCGATGCCGACGTGCTCGGCGCAGGCAACCGCAATCCAGTTGGCGCTCTCGCTCATGCCCGCCTCACGCGACCATCGTCGCGGCGGCGTGCAGCCATCGTCCGCCCGGATCGAGTGCAGCCAGCAGGTGGCCGAGATCGAACGGGATCGGCTGCTGTTGCACGACGCGTACGCCGAGCTTGAACCACTCGCCATAGGGCTTGTTGATCTGGGCCTTGCTGGCGACGGCGAACGCGAGCGCGGTCCAGATGTAGAGCAGGATGATGTTCAGCTTTCTCATATCAATCTCCCCAAATTCCGGAGATCGGTGTAGCGCGCGATACTGACAGAAATTGTCAGTAACTGCCGTATCGCTGCCAGAAAGTGTCAGTACCAAACTCAAGCGGACGGCGAGCCGCCTCGACGCGAGCGGACTGTGCGGGAAACCCGCCTGCCTACGGTGGGGGCATGCCTTCGGCTTCGCGCCATTCCTTCAGCAGGGCGTGGCGGCGGCGCGGGTAGCGATCGTCGGTGACTTGCAGCGCGACGATGCGGTCGACCCGGAAATGGCGAATGTCGCGACGCAGTTCGCACCAACTGGCGACGACACGCACGCGATCGAAATAGGCCAGTGCAAACGGCCAGATCGTGCGCCTGGAGTCGCGCCCCTTGTCGTCGCGGTAGTCGATCGCGACTTTGCGTTCGGCGCGAATGGCGCGCCGGATCGTCGGAAGTTCGTTCTCGCCGAGCGAGACCATCTCGCCTGGCGCCACCAGCAGCGACGAGTTGTCGGCATCGTCACGCAGGTCCGCCGGCAGCACGGCGACGATTTTTGCGAGCGCATTGCGTGCCGCAGCGCCGAGCTGCGCGTCGGAGCGTTTTGCAACCCAGCGCGAACCCAGCACCAGCGCCTCGATCTCTTCCTCGGAGAACATCAGTGGCGGCAGCATGAAGCCGGGCTTCAGGACATAGCCGAGGCCGGCTTCGCCATCGATCGCCGCCCCCTGGCCTTGCAAGGTCGCGATGTCGCGATAAAGCGTGCGCACGCTGATGCCGAGTTCGTCGGCGAGCGTCTGCCCGCTCACCGGCTGGCGGTAGCGGCGAAGGACTTGCAGCAGTTCAAGCAGGCGTTCGGCGCGCGACACGAGATCATCCTGTGATGGCTCAGCCTAGCATGAATGCTGTCAGTTTCTGTCAGCATGAGCGTTCATCTTTCGTGCCCCCGCCACAATTCCATGGCCGGAGTCCCATGCGCAGACGTACCCAAACCGCTCAAACCCGGAGACTTTCATGATCGATCACATCGGCTTCCCGGTCTCCGACTACCCGCGCGCGAAAGTCTTCTATGCGCAGGCGCTTGCGCCGCTGGGCTACAAGCTGATCATGGAAGTCCCGGACAATCTGACCGGGAGCGGCGCGGCTGCGGCGGGCTTCGGCCGGGACGGCAAGCCTGACTTCTGGATCGGCGGCGAGGGCGGCCTTGAGAAGCCGGTGCATATCGCAATTCTTGCCAATGATCGTGCGACGGTCGATGCATTCCATGCCGCGGCAATCGCCGCCGGCGGCAAGGACAACGGTGCGCCGGGCATCCGCGCTCACTATCATCCCGACTACTACGGCGCGTTCGTGCTGGACCCGGACGGCCACAATATCGAGGCCGTCTGCCACAAGCCGGGGTAGGTCGTCATTGCGAGCCATAGCTGTTCGACGAACCGCGTCGCTTCGCTCCCCGCAATGACGACAATCCTACTTGAACGCCGGCAGCACGAAGATCGCGATGTTGACCAGAAGCCCTGCGCCATAGGCAGCCGAGCGCGCCGAGGCTGCGTCGTTGATGTACAGCACGGCGTGCACGCCACGCAGCACGATGTAGAGCGCTGCGAGAATGTTGACGGTCGAGATCGACGCGCCGAGTGTGGTTGCGGTGATCACCGCCACGGCGAAGAACGGGAAGTTTTCGTAGGCGTTCTGGTGCGCCGCGTAAGCGCGCCGTTTCGCGTCCGGCAGAGCGGATACACTGTCGCGCGGATGGTGGTTGTCGCGCGAGCCGGCTTTTGCATAGCCCGCAAGAACAACTGGCATCAACGCTGCGATCAGTACGCACCAATAGGCGAGCGGCATGACATCCTCCCTCTGAAATCCGGCAAGCAGCGTCGTTGTCTTGTCTGTCCTCGGTGCGGGTTCCATACCGCCTTGTCAACGCACAGCAAACGGCCGCCCACATCTGTCTCGCTCAATTGCGCGAGGCGCTCGCGATGAATGCCCGCTGAATAACGCCGTGTGCGTTGACAAATTTAACTCGGGCGCCGCCTTATTGCCGCCCTCAACGCTGCCGCAGATAGGAATGCATGCTTGTTCCTGCATGGAACCAAAACGCGTACAGACGGTTGTTAAACGTCCCCGGGGCTTAGGATACTCATGATCAGAACTCGCCTCCTGCTGTTGGCCACAACCGCGATCTCCACCCTCGCATTGACGCAAGGATTTGTCCGGGCGGAAAGCGATCGCATCATTGTCGCTCAGGCGCCTGCGCCTGCGGACGACGCCAAGGGCCCTCCGGGGCAGAGGAAGCAGGAGCCGAAACAGCCGCCGAAGGCCGCGCCTCCGGCTGCCGCGCCAGCACCCCCTCCGCCGGCGGCAGCACCGCCCCCGCGTCCCGCTCCGCCGCCCCCGCCGGCGGCGGCACCCCCGCCTCCGCCACGCCCTGTCGCGCCGCCCCCGCCGCCACCGCGTCCTGCTCCGCCGCCGCCACCTGCCGCAGCGCCTCCGCCGCCGGCACGGGTCGCGCCACCTCCGCCTCCGCCACCGCCTGCGGCCATTCAGCAGCAGCAGAAGGCAGCGCCGCCGCCTCCGCCGCCGCCACGTCCGGCCCCGCCACCACCTCCACCGCCGCCGCAACTTCAAAAATCCGCGCCACCGCCGGAGCAGAAAAAGGCTGCGCCACCGCCACCACCTCCGCCGCCTCCGGCAAAATCTGCGCCGTCAGTCGCTCCGCCGGCTGCAGTTCCACCGCCGGCCGCAGCGCCGCCGGCAGCTGCTCCTGCTGCCGCGCCTTCGACACCTGCAACGCCGCCGCCCGCGGCTGCGCCTCCGGCGCCGCCGCCCGCTGCTGCGCCTTCGACAACGCCTGCGCCCGGACAACCTCCAGGGCAAACGCCGGGACAGACTTTCCGGCGCGACGGCCAACGCCCGCCCGGTGCACCAGGCGTGCCGCCGCCAGGCGTGCCGTCACAGGTTGCACCGGTGCCGCCCGCCGCAGGCGCTCCTGCTGCTCCCGCGGCCGTTGCCCCGCCAGGCGCTGCGCCATCGGCCGCGGCACCGCCGTCCGATGTGAAGCGGCTTCCGCCGCCGACCGTTGCGGCGCCGTTGCCGCCACCGCCAGCCGCGTCGACAGCCGCGCCGATCCCGCGCGGCACGCAAGGGGCGCGCCAGATGGACAGCTTCCGCTCCGAGCGCCGCGAGACGCAGGAAGGCGGGCGCACGGTTTTCCGCGAACCGGGCCGCATCATCATTCGTGATCCGAGCGGGCAGTCGTTCGTGCGCCACAACGAGATCGACCGCTTCCGTTACGGCGCGCGTGACGTGCAGGTGCGGCAGCAAGGCGCCGAGACCCGCACGATCGTGATCCGTCCCGACGGCACCCAGATCATCACGGTTTCCGACCGCGACGGCCGCTTGCTCCGCCGCATCCGCCGCGATGCGCGCGGTCGCGAGATCATCATCATCGACAACGCGTTCCGGCCGCCGCCACGGCCGGGCATCATTGCCGGTTTCGGCGGCTACTATGTCGATCTGGCCGCCGCCGGTGATTCGCATTCCGCGCGATCGCTACATCGTCGATGCGGAGTATGCCGACCAGCGTCTGATCTATGAAACACTGATAGCGCCGCCGGTCGAGCGCATCGATCGCCGCTACTCGCTCGACGAAATCCGCTACAGCCCGGCGGTGCGCGATCGCATGCCGCGTATCGACATCAACACGATTACGTTCGAGACCGGATCGTGGGAGATTTCGCCGGATCAGGCGCAGAAGCTCGCCGGCATCGCGCAAGGCATCAACGAGGCGATCACGCGCAACCCGCGGGAAGTGTTCCTGATCGAAGGGCACACCGACGCGGTCGGCTCCGACGTCGACAACCTGTCGCTGTCGGACCGGCGCGCCGAAGTCGGTCGCGCAGGTTCTCACCGAGCAGTTCCAGGTGCCGGCCGAGAACCTGACGTCGCAAGGCTATGGCGAGCAGTATCTGAAGGTGCCGACGCAAGGTCCGGAAATTGTCAACCGTCGCTCCACCGTCCGCCGCATCACGCCGCTGCTCACCGGCCAGAACCAGACCGTCGGCCCGCCCCCGCCAGGCACGCCGCCGCCGCGTCGGTGAGGGGAAGAGTCCGTGGAGCATAGCGACGAAGCAATCCAGTCTGAGTTCGCGAACTGGATTGCTTCGCCATAGACGCGCGAAGCGACGCCGTTCTGCGAACGGCTATGGTCACATTGACGGTCTACGCCGCCTGCTTCACGCGATGCATCTGGCCGGCTACGACTCGGATTTTTCGCGGGCCGGCGATCCAGATCGACAACACCGAGATCGCGCAAGCACCCACGCCGATCCAGAACGCGAGTGCGTAGCTGCCGGTCCGGTCGTGGATCACGCCGGTGATCCATGGGCCCGCAGCGCCTCCTGCCAGCGCCGAGAGCGTGAGCGTCCCGTAGATGCTGCCGAAATGCTTGCCTTCGAAGATTTCAATGGCTACGGCGCCGATGATCGAGGTCACGCCGTAGCCGAGGAAGCCCTGCGACAGCACCATCAGATAAAGCAACGGCAGTGACGGCGTGTATTGCAGCGCGATCAGCGAGAGAAAGCAGATCGCGAAGCCCACGCTGCCCGCGGTCCATATCCACTCGCGGCCGATCCGGTCCGAGAGGTGGCCGAGCCAGATTTGTCCTGGAATGCCGACAAGGCTGACAAAGCCGAGCGCCCAAGCCGCAATGCTCGGCGAGAAACCGATTTCGGTGAGATATTTTGTCTGGTGAATCTGCACCGCATACCAGGCGTAAAGGCCCGTGAAGAAAGCCAGCGCCAGCCACCAGAATCGCTGCGTCCGCAACGCGCGCGACAGCGTCCAGTCGACCTGCGCCCAGGCGAGGTCGACGACATTGGATTTGCGCACGGTATTTGCCGTGGGCGCGGCGTCGCCGTCGGGCTGCAGCCCCAAATCCTCCGGCCGCTTGCGCAGCAGGAGGTTGATCGGCGCAAGAACAACCAGAATCAGAAGACCGAGTGTCCAGCAGGCGGTGCGCCATCCGGTTTGCTCGATCAGGAGCTGCATCCACGGCAGCAGCGTGATCGAGCCGATACCGACGCCGGCGAAGGCGATGCCGACCGCGAGCCCGCGCTTGCGGACGAACCAGTTCGGCAAAAACAGCGACTGCCCGGAATAGCCGAGGCATACGCTGCCCGCGCCGACCAGCAAGCCGATCGTCAGGTAGAGATGCCACGGCTCGCTGGTCAGCGGCGCGAGCAGGAACCCTGCCGCCATCAACAGGACGCCGGCTTCCATCACCGTGCGGGGGCCGGTGCGATCCATCAATCGCCCGATGAGCGGACTGAGGATCGCCGACATCACGAAGCCGAACGAGAATGCGCCGGCAGTGACGCCGCGCTGCCAGCCGAACTCGTCGACAATCGGCGAAAACAGCAGTGAAAAGGACGTGCGTGCGGTGACGCCAATTCCCATCGTTACGAAGGTGACGGCGACAATGATCCAGCCGTAGAAAAAGGGAAGGCGCATAGGAGACAGGACTTTCGGAGTAAGCGGTCACGCGCCGCTGCAACTTTGGTCGTCATTGCGAGGAGCGTGAGCTCCGAAGCAATCCAGTCTGTCTTTACGGCTCTGGATTGCTTCGCTTCGTTCGCAATAACGGAGGAGTGGGTTGGATTCGCCTCTCACATCTATCGCAGCTTGCCGCGTGCGGCGACCGGCAATATGCCGACAATCTCGTCGCCGCGCACCATGACGACTTCATCGACCATGTTGACGACGACGCAAACGTGGTTGGGCACGATGCGCACCACGTCGCCGACATTGGGCCGCGTGTTGCTGCGCACAAGATCGAGGAAGCCGTGCTCTTCCGCGAAGCGGGCGATCCTCGCCTCCGGATGTTCGAGGATCAGGCCGTATCCGTCGAGGCCGCCGCCGGGATCCGATGTCAGTGTCTTCGAGCCGGCGTCGAGAATTCCTCGATCGGCCGCGGCCCGGCTCACCACGGTTGAATAGACGTGCAGCGCGCAATCGTCGAGCGTGGCGACGCCGGCGGCAATCTGCATGCGATCGTTGTAAATGTAGGTGCCGGGCCGATGCTCGGTCGCACCTTTGAGTTTGCCGATATTCTTCATGTTCGGCGAGCCGCCGGTCGAAACCATCGCGGCCTCGAGTTCCTGCCTCGCGCACGCCTCGCAAGGCTTCGTCATAAAATGACTGCGCTTCGCTCCAGCCGGTCTCGGTCGGATACATCATGAAGCCTGCGAAGGAGAGGCCCCTCGCCGCGGCAATCTGCTTCGCAAGCGCGATCGCCTCCGCAGGCGTCTCCACACCGGCGCGCTTGCGTCCCGTGTCGCATTCGACCGCGACAGACAGCGTCCGCTCGGCCTGCACTGCGGCCAGCGGCAGTCCGGCCACGACGGTCGCGTTGTCGGCGACGACGGTGATATCGATGCGCCGCATCAGCGCCGCAAGCCGCGCCATTTTTTCCTCGCCGATCAGATTGTAGCTGATGAGGATGTTATCGAGTCCGCCGTCGGCCATGACTTCGGCTTCGCCGAGTTTCTGGCAGGTGATGCCCTTCGCGCCCGCGTCGCGCTGCAGCGCGGCGAGCAACGGGCTCTTGTGCGTCTTGATATGCGGACGATTGGCAAGCCCGACTGCGTCACACTGCGCCTGCACGCGCGCGATGTTGCGCTCCACGCAGTCCATATCGATGACGACGGCCGGTGTTCCATAGTCGCGGGCGATCTTCCGGGCGAGAGATGTTGTCATGGTCATCCGTACAGGGAAAAGGGAGAGAATGTCGACGTGGCTTGCTTATCCTGCGGCGATCGAGACCATGCCTGCGGCGACGAGCTCACCGAGCTGATTGAAAATATCGGCCTGTAGCGCGATGTGTCCCTCCGCGACGGGTTCGGGCCGCTGGACCGGCCGTTCGCCGATCCGCACCGTGATGTCGTCGCCGGCGCACACCGGCTTGATGAAGGCGATCGACATCTCGCCGCCCGCGGTCCAGCGCTGTCCGAAGCGCTGCGTCATCAGCTGCGAGACATGGGCGTAATAGTGCAGCGAAAAACCCACGGGTCCGCGCAGGCCGACGCTCTTCGCCGCTTCGGGGTCGGAATGATGCCCGGTGCCGGGTTTGCGCTTCAGCGCGGGCACGCGCTTGCCGATCAGTGCGCCGAAATCGTCGATCGCCTGCTGCGACATGTGAAAATGCGTATCGAGGGTGTCTTGCATGTGCGCCTCAATCGACCGAGCAGGTCACGAGATTTTCGAGACAGAGCTCGCCGTGCGAGTCTCTGACATCGTAGCGCAGCGTCCAGTAGTGACGGTCCTTGCGAACGAACTTGTCGATGATCTCGCCGCTGACGGTGACCGTATCGTTGATCGCAACCGGGCGCAGGATCTTCAGCGCGTGCCGCGCCATCAAGCCCCAGCCGAGTTCGAGATGCCCGTGCAGCAGCGGGATATAGTCGGTCGCGAGCAGCGTTGGCGGCATCACGCCTTCATCGAGATAGACCTTCGAATTGGCCGGCAACGCCGCGCAGAAGTCACGCACCATCTCCGGTGAGATTGTGTGGACGAGCGGGCCGACTTTCAGACCGACGTTCAGTTCATCCCATGTCGGCCCTTCGGCTGGCGGCGAGACGGCGGAGGCGCTTGCGGTATTCATTCCTGCTCTCGTTGTTTTGTTCCGTCCCTGCACGTATTTCAGAGCGCCGAGGCCCGCCTGTAAAGGCAAGAAAGAACCCATCATGTCCGTGCACAAGTGAACATACAAGCCGGTTCCGCGTTTGCTACGGAACAGCAATGGGTGATCGCTTGGATAAAATGACGTCTTCCGCGGGCCTGGCTGCCGCTGCCGACCGGCCGCAGAACAATCTCTTGCGTGCGCTGCGTCCCGGCGATTATGCCCTGATCGCAGCCGCTCTTGAAGCGGTGGACTATCCGGCGCGACACCTGCTCTACAATCCCGGCGATCACGTCGGCACGGTGTATTTCCCGTGCGGGCCGAGCCTTGTCTCCTATCTGGTGACCAACGAAGACGGCCGCGACGTCGAGACCATGCTTGTCGGCCGCGAGGGCGCGGTCGGCGGCATCGTCAGCCACGGCAATCTCCCTGCCTATGCGCGCATGATCGTCCAGTTTGGCGGGCCGTTCATGCACCTTCGCCTGGATACACTCGAGATCGCCAAGAGCCAGTCGGCGTCGCTGAGCAGAATGTTTGCCCGCTACGCCGATTGCATGCTGGCGCAGATGGTGCAATCGGCAGCCTGCAACGCCACGCATTCGATCGAGCAGCGCACGGCGAAATGGATCGTCTCGGCGATGGAGCGCACCGGCGACAGCATTGTGCCGCTGACGCAGGAGCAACTTGCGTCCATGCTCGGCGTCGGCCGGTCCTATGCGAGCCGCGTGATTCAAATCTTCCGGCGCGATGGGCTGCTGGAGACGCGGCGTGGATCGCTACTGGTGACGAACAGGGACGCGCTCGTTGCAAAGGCGTGCCTCTGCAACGAGCAGGTCAAGGGACATTTCGAGATGGTGTTGAGCGGGGTCTATCCGGGCGAAGACGATCAGCTGTAGTTGGGCCCGTCACGGACGGGCACGCGGTCGGGCTTTTGCCAAGCCCTGTGATCCTAGAGCCCGCTAAACCCCTGGGCGACTGGATCGTTGTGGCCTTCCTTCTCGCGCAGATACACGAGCCCGCAGACGGCGAGACGGCTTTCGTCGGTTTCGCCCGCGGAGAACATCTTCTGCATATAATCCACAACGCTCTCACGCGCGGCTTCCGCCTTCTCCACATTGAACATCAAGGCGTAGGTTTCGAGAACGCGCCGCGTGGCGACTTCGATCGCATTCGACATGACAATTCCCCTACTGTCTGGTCCGCACTAACGCGCAAGGGAACCGTAAGTTCCATGCGGCGCTCGTCCATTGCAGGAGAAATCAGCCGTGATTGTGGGCTGCCGGTGCGCGTGGCGCGGCGGTTTGAGGCTTTTTTCCGCCGGTATTCTTCGATGCCGCCTGCAGCTGCCGAGCGCTATTCTTCCGGCTCGGTTGTGAACATCAGCGGATAGCCTTTGGCGCGGCCGAGATCCGTTGCTCGCGTCGCCTTGGTCTCGGCGACATCGCGCGTGTAGACCGCGACGACGCAAACGCCGCGCCGGTGCGCGGTGATCATCACCTTGTAGGCTTCATCCTCGGTCATGCGGAATTCACCCTTAAGCACCGTCACGACGAACTCGCGCGGCGTGTAGTCGTCGTTGATAAGGATGACCTTGTGCAGCCTCGGCCGCTCGACCTTGGTTTTGACCTTCGTGCGCGGCTTGATGACAGTCTGGGGCATCGGGCGAACTCGCGGGCATGACGCGCTATGCCGGGCGCGTGCAGCATCTTCTCATGCTGCGGCGCGTTCGTCCATCCGGCGCAGCTCAGCCGCCGTTTTCGCCGGCCGGCGTAGCCGCCCTCGTCGCGGAAGCGCTGCTCCTCGGCGGTCATCGTCCGGGGACCGGATTGCGATGCGGGAAGCGTCCGAAGCGGCGGATGATGTCGCGGTGCCTTTGCGCATGTGACTGATCCGGTTCACCCAGCTCACGTGCAAGTGCGGCCGAGCCTTCCTGATTCGCGAGATATTCCGAATGTCCGAACGGCAGATAGAGAAAGGGGCGCATATCCTTCGGCGCGGCCTGATCGTGACCGGCGTTGATCGCAGCCGCCGCAGCAGCTGCGATCAACGCGCAAATTTCCGATCCGCGCCGTCGCGATCAAACCAGCGATGATGGAAGCCGGGCCTGCGTAACTGTCCAGCGTGTACGCGACGCGGTGGACGGCAAGTCGAGCGCGAAGCTGGCGAGACCTTGAGGCCGGATGAAGCGAAGCGTAATCCGGGGTTCGTTGTCGCAGAGTCAGCCCCGGATTATGCTTCGCGGCATCCGGGCTGCAGCTGCTGGCTATTTTGCTTCAGTCCTTCGCCTTCCACGGCTTCAGCATTTCGAGCCGCCATGCCGCCAGGCGGGGTGGTGGCCAGCGGCCGAGCCGAGGCCTCTCCCCGACGGACGGCTTCGGCGCGCGCGCATCGAACCGGCGCCGGTTCTGGCGCGTCGCCTCCTGGATCATATCGACGAAGGTCGATTTCTCGGCCATGGCTCGAACCTCGCGGACGGGTTTCTCGCGCATTGCGTCTCAAGAACGATCGAGCTTGCGCCCGCGCGCTTAACAACTCGTATAAAAATACGTCGAATTGAACCGATGGCCGGGATGTCGGATTTCGGGCTCAGGCCGGCAGCCGCGTCCTTTTGGCGGCGTCATAGATTTCGACCCTGAGCATCGGAAACCTGCCCTTGAGCTCCGAGGCTGCGGCCTTCGCGCCCTTGAGATCGTCATACTGGTTCTTGAAATGGCCGTCGACGAGCAGCGTAAACCCGTTGGCCGGTGGCATGTCCGCGCGCATCGAAGGAGCGGTCGTGGTCTTGGGGACGACCGGCAACGGCTTTGCCGTCACGGCCTCGGCTGGTTTCGCGACAGGCAATGTCAGAGGCTCCATCTTTCGCGGCGTGGCGATGACCGGCGGCTTCGTGACGGTCTTGATACCGGTCCTGGCGGCGACAACCATGTCAGCTGCTTTCGCGGCAATCGCCTTGGCCGGCTTCGCTGCGCTCGTTTTCACAAGTTTAACCGCGACCGCTTTCTTGGGCGCCTTCGCCGTGCGCACAGGTGCGCGCGCCGGCATTTTCGCAGGCTTGCTTTTGACGGCGGCTTTTGTTTTGGCCTTGGCCAAGCGTCGCTCCTCGGAGGCACGATTTCGGAAAGTGGGTCAGGGGCGCGCCTTTTTAGGACATGATCCGGAAAAGTGGAAGCTGTATTCCGGCCGGATGCTGCAAAAGCATCTTGCAGCAGAAAGGCGCACCGGGGAGCTCCCGATGCGCCTTTCCTTCGAACTCGCTGGCCTGGCGCTGAGGCGCCATGATCAAGCTCAGTTGAGCTTATCGGGCGACCCCAGCGAGGTGACAGCGTTTGGAATTAGACACTGGACCACCTCCTTTCGTTGTTGTCGACGCAACGAATATGGAGCGTCGCGGCGATAAACACAAGATGGCGCGAGCGCGCCGGAGAAAGTCCTTCCCCACCGATTGCAATCGGCGGGATTTCCGGGAACTCTGCCGTCTGGAAAAAAGTACAACGTTGACGGGGAGACTTTCGAGATGGCCTTTTCACTTTACGACGCGAGCGTCGGTAACTACCTGCAGATCCTTGGTGCCGTCGGCGGCTTCCTCGAGAAGAGCCTCGCGCACTTCCGCGAAAAAGGCGTCGATCCGGCGGAGATCGTCGAGACGCGCCTTGCGCCCGACATGCTCCCGTTCCGTTTCCAGATCGTCTCGGTCGCGCATCATTCGCGCGGTGCGATGGAGGCGGCGAAGAACGGCTTGTTCGTTCCGCCGTCGGGCAAGCCGGACCTCGACTATGCGGCGCTGCAGGCACTGGTGACGGAGGCGCGTGACGAACTCTCGGCGCTGACGCCCGAGGCGGTCAACGCGCTGGTCGGCCGCGACGTCATCTTCAAGATCGGCGAGCGCGCGCTGCCGTTCACGGCGGAAGGCTTCCTGATGTCGTTCTCGCTGCCGAACTTCTTTTTCCACGCCACCACGACCTACGACATTCTTCGCCACAAGGGCGCGCCGCTGGCAAACGGGATTTCATGGGCCGGCTGAAGCTGAAGAGCTGAAAAAATCCTGGTCGTCCCCATAGCCGTTCGAAGAACGAGCATGCGCTTGTTCGCTCGCGGACCCAGTTGGCCTGGCCGGGGCGAAAGGCATAGTCACGCGAACCGAACGCCGATCTGCCGGTCCTTCCGCCAAACAACCGCGCACTTGCGCTGCGCCCATTCCATTTCAAGGACGAGCGTAAACGTGTCCGGAACAAGCGTCGGATCGTCAAGTTCGATCGACGCCTCGGTCGGGGACATATCCCGCACCGTGCAGACCGCGGTCGATTTTCCGAAAGCCGATCCGTCCGGTCTTCAGAACCTTGCGCCGCGCCGGGCTTCGATTGTCAACGGCCGGCTGCTTGTCCGGCAGGCGCGTATCCTGCGCGCCTTGCGGACTTGCTGATGGCTGGAGCGCCGGTGAGCGGACAACTTCCACGGTCTTTCGGGCAGTCAAAATCCGCCTCGATCCTGCCGGCGAAGGAAACGTAGGATGTCGCCTCGAAATCCCGCGAGACGTGTTGCCGTTCGACCGTTCCCTGGAAGCTGATCAATTGCAATGCGGCGACGATCTGCTGCACGACGCCACCATCGCCGCCGAACGGCAACAGCAACCGCTCGCAATCGATCTGGAGTCCGTTTGCGGCGATGGTCGTAATAATGGTGAACACGGCGCAGCCGCTTGTGGCGCATTCACGCGCGCCATCCAGCGAGATTTCCCGCAGCACCGGCGGGGCCACTTCGTCCATGGTCTTGCCGGCCACCAGGTCGTTGCCAGAGCCTCCACCGCGCGCTCGCCGAGCCGGCGTGCGCGAAAGCGATAGCCGCCGTCTCCGTCCGTACGTTCGACGTCCCACACGATCAGTTGCCCGGGATTGTGATCCTTCGGGTTCGGGCTGAATTCTTCAATGGCGGGAAAGGCGCGGTTCGCCGCAAGCGCATTCCAATGCGCGGCCAGAGCACGCTGGTTGCTCGAGCGGATGGAGTGCAGCGATACGGGTTGGAACCACATCGCCGATGTTCCAGTACGGCAGCCATGTGATCCGCTCGGCCGTGCCGATGCCGCCGCCGTTGGCGATGGAGCCGCCGAACTGGTCCTGGCCGGCGGAAGAACGACGCGGCCCAGGTGGTCATCAGAGTCGTCGGAGTGGTTGTAAAAGCCGACGCCCAAGTGGCGGAAGGGCGTGAACGACTGGAACAACACCGAGCGTTCCATGAACGTCGTGTAGCGGAAGCTGCTGACCACCTCCAGGCTGAACGGCTGCTTCCACTGGCCGACGCGGACGTTGCCCAGGATCGGCAGGTCGGTCTGTTCGACCCAGACGTCGGTGAAGGTCGGCCGCCCGAAGAAGGCGAAGTCCATCTGCAGGAAGTAATTCGTCGTCTCGGTCAGGCTCCCCTTCGCTCCGAGACGGGCGCGACGGAAGTCGGCTCCATTCTCGGGCCGTGAGTCGTGCAGGCTGCCGGCATCCTGGTGGAAGAAGCCGGTGTCCG
>CAVZHJ010000024.1:0-18422 GCA_963774995.1 uncultured Alphaproteobacteria bacterium | reverse complement strand
ATAGCTCAGGCTTGAATAGCCGGTGCCGAAATCGTCCAGCGAGATGCAGACACCTTCCTTGCGCAGCGCGTCCAGCGCATCCCGCGTCCACTGCGTGTTGCGCATCAGCGATGACTCGGTGATCTCGATCTCCAGCCGCTCCGGCGCAGCCCGGTCACCTGCAGCGCGTAGCGGATATCGTCCAGCACGTTGCGCTGGTGAAACTGCATCGGCGACAGATTGACGGCCACGCGCACCTGCTCGGGCCACTTCATGCATTCCATGCACGCCTTGCGCAACGTCCAGCGGCCGATATCGACGATCAGCCCCATCTCCTCGGCGACAGGAATGATGTCGGCAGGCGAGACGATGCCGCGCACCGGATGACGCCAGCGCAACAGCGCTTCGCAGGTTGAAATCCGCCCCGACTTCAGATTGACGAGCGGCTGGAAATGCAGCTCGAACTCCTCGTTGACGAGCGCCTGGCGCAGGTCGAGTTCCAGGCTGCGGCGGGCCTCGACGATCTGCCGCCATCTCGCTCGCGGAAGAAGCAGAACGTGCCGCGCCCGTCCGCCTTGGCACGGTAGAGCGCCATGTCGGCGTTCTTGAGCAGGTTGTCGGCGGTCACCGCCGGCGAGGTGATGGCGATGCCGATGCTGGCGCCGATCTCGACCAGATGGTGTTCGATCTCGTAGCGTTCGCTCAGGCGCTGCACGATGCGGCGCGCGAGGTCGGCGGCATCTTCGTGCGAGCCGATGTTGCGCTGGAACACCACGAACTCGTCGCCGCCGAAGCGCGCGACATAGTCGTTGGCGCCAAGCAGTTCGCGCAGACGGTCGGCCACCGCGCAAAGCAGCCGGTCGCCGGAAGGATGGCCAAGCGTATCGTTGACCTGCTTGAACTGATCGAGGTCGATGAACAGCAGCGCCGACCAGGTCGCCGCCGTTCTCGGCGCTGAGATAACTGGCGATCTCGTCGCGGAAGGACATGCGGTTCGGCATGCCGGTGAGGTCATCGAAGCGCGCCATGCGGCTGATCTTGGCCTGGGCGTTGCGCCGTTCGGTGACGTCCTCCACAGCACGACGATGCCGCCGCCGTCCATCGGCTGGAACGTCCACTCAGCGCGCGATCGGCGGCCATGCCGGCATCGCAGGTGACCAGTTCCGCTGCTGTCGCTCCTTCGACCTGGGACGCGATTGCCTCGGCGCTACTGTGCGAAATCGCGCTCGTGGCGACGCTTGCGGCCAACACTCGCGGATGCCGGTACCAAGCACGACATCGTCATGGCGCAGGCTGAGCATTTCGCTGAAACGCTGATTGACGACGGCCAGCCGGCCGTCGGCGCCGAACATGCAGAGCCCGTGCGGCATGTTGTTCAGCGCGGTGTCGAACTGATTGGCGATCGAACTGATGGTCTGGCCGGCGATCAGCGCGCGAACGTGGACCTGATGCAGATCGTGGGTAATACGCTTGAGCGAGATGAAAAAAAGCGAGTTCAGCAGCCCAAGGCAAACGTAATAGATGTCGCCCGACAGCAGCAGCCCAAGGCACATCGGCCCGAGCGCAAGCACGACCTGCAGATAGGCGATCGGCGGGCGGCCGTAGTTGCGGCCGGCGCCGGCGGCAATGTAGCCTATCGTGACCGACAGGCAGAGCAGATGCGCGACCGCATCATTGCTCATCACCAGCGCGACCCAGCACCATAGTCCGAGCGAGGCGGCATAGAGCGCCGCACCGACCTTGTAGCGCCGTTCCCACTCGGGCACGGTTTGTGGGGTCAGCGGTTTGCCCTGCGTCTCGTAGGCGCGCATATCGAGGGCGCGCATCGCCCCGATGGCAATGATCAGCAACGCGCAGGGCCACAGCAGGTCCACCCCGGTCTTCCAGGCCGTCAGCAGCGCGGCGATTGCCGCGCAGACCGTGCCAGCGAACGACGCCATGAAATTCTGGAACAGGGAATCGACCAGCGCGACGTTGATCGCAGGCGTAAGCTGCGCGCTGTCTTTCGTCCGTCGGAAGTTCAGGAAGGCCATTCGCCCGTCTCACCCCAGGAGGTCCGGCGTAGTCATACCCGCCGCGAATGAACCAATCCTGAGTTCAATATCGTTAGTAATTCATTGGAGCTATTAACTATTTGCTGTCGGGAACCGTTGCCGGGCGCGATTGAGGCTGCAAAACCCCTCGCCTGCGGCCTCCGGACAGCAAAATTTAACCACACGTTAAAATTTAGCCTTAAGGCCCGGTTAACAACCATTGGTAATTGCCGCTGACAGCGGTAAATTTCGAACCATGGCTTTTGTGCCGTTCTGGAGAGCACCAATGAGTGAAGTAGTGGTGGCGCGCTCGGCGAAGCTTGGCGACGCGTGCGTGCGGGATATCCCCCGCCTCCTTTCCAAGGAAGAAATCCGCGACCTTTCCCGGATCGACAGCGTTCGCTTTTCGGCCGCCGCATTGCTCGAATTCGGTCTGATCGCCGCGGCGGTCCTGATCAGCGAGACCTGGTGGAATCCACTGACCTACGTGCTGGCCGTGGTCGTCATCGGCTCGCGGATCAACGGTCTTGGCGGATTGATGCACGATGCCGCGCATTACCGCGCCTATGCCAATCGCGCGGTTAACGATTTCATCGGCGAGATCGTCGCGCTGCCGACCACAGCGACGATGGCCGGCTATCGCAACAGTCACTTTACCCATCACCGCGAGCTGAACGGCGAGAAGGATCCGGACTGGACGCGCAATGTCGGGCTCGAGGAATTCGAATTCCCGGCCCCGCCCAGGGTCGTGCTGAAGCACATCATCCAGTACGTCTCGGGCTTCAAGATCAGGACGGCGCTTGGCGGCTTTCACCAGAACAAGGAAACGCGCGACATTCCGGCAGCGGTGAACCGGGCGCGGTTGTTCTTCCTGGCGACGGTGCTGATCGCCTCGATCGTTTTTGGCTTCTGGAAGCTGCTGCTGCTCTACTGGGTCATGCCGCTGGTCACGGTATTCCTGGCTATCCGCTACATCCGCAATGTCGCCGAGCACTATGCGGTGGAACATGAACATGTGCTCAACGAAAGCCGCACCGTGATCGCGCCGTTCTGGGAGCTGTGGCTGATCGCACCCTGGGGGCTGAACTACCATCTCGAGCACCATCTGTTTCCGAGCGTGCCGTGCTTCCGTCTTGCCGAACTGCACCGGCTGTTGATGACGCGCGATCCCTATCCGCAGATCGCCCATATCACGCACGGCTATTTCACCGGCCTGCTGCGCGATTGCGAGTTGCTGGCCGATCCCGGCGCGGCAAAACATACCGAGACTCCCGCAACCGGGGCCCCCGCGACACCGGTCCTTGCTGCCTCGAAGCCGTAACGCCGCTTTCCGCCTTTCCAGCATGGCAAATCCGTCGACGCAGCGTAAACTGCGCGTTGTTGCATGCTGTCGTGCCTTTGCGCAGCAAAGTAACAAGATCAGACCGAATTGCGCGAATTGCGGAGGACCATCATGGCAAAAAGCATTGAAATCCATCTCGTCAAGCGCCCCGACGGCATGCCGCGCGAAAGCGACTTCGCGGCGATCGAGCGCAACGTCGGCGACGTCCGCGACGGGGAAATCCAAATTCAGAACCTCTTCATGTCGGTCGATCCCGGCAATGCGGCCGCGGCTGTCGCGCGGACAGGAGATGAACGAGGCGATCGGAGGGCCGGCCACCGGGCGGGTGACCCAATCGAAGAATCCTGCCTTCAAGGAGGGTGACATCGTCCAGCACCGGATGTCGTTCCGGCAGTATCTCGTCGCCAACGGCAAGGACGTAACGAAGCTGACCGTCGATCCGGCGCTGCCGCTGACCGCCTACATGCATGTGCTCGGTAACGGCGGCTTCGTTGCCTATGGCGGCCTGCTCGATATCGGCAAACTCAAGGACGGCGAGCAGGTGTTCGTCTCGACCGCCGCAGGTTCGGTTGGCTCCATCGTCGCCCAGATCGCCAAGATCAGGGGCTGCACCGTGATCGGCTCGACCGGCTCGGACGACAAGGTCGCGTGGCTGAAGTCGCTTGGGCTCGATGTCGTCATCAACTACAAGAAGGAGCCGATCCGCGACGCGCTGAAGCGCGCGGCGACCAAAGGCCTCGACGTCTACTTCGACAATGTCGGCGGCGACCATCTCAACGCCGCGCTGCCGCGCATGAACCTGCTCGGGCGAATCCCGGTGTGCGGCATGGTCTCGGCCTACAACAACCCCGGCGCGCTGTCGGCGCCGATCAACACGCTGTCAAATATCATCTACGGACGCGTGACGGTCCGCGGCTTCACCGCCGACGACTTCCCGCAGTTGCGGCCGAAATTCAACGAAGAGATGACGGCGTGGGTGAAGAGCGGCAAGATCAAGTATCAGGAGACGATCGTGAACGGCATCGAGAACGCGCCGCGCGCGCTGATTGGACTCCTGAACGGTGAGAACACCGGCAAGATGCTGGTGAAACTGGCGGGCTAGCGGGAATGGACAAGTCCTGGACGTATGCGTCGGCGGTCGATGGATTGCCGATCACGGTTTATGGCTGGCACGCCACGGTGCCGAAGGCCGTCGTTGCGATCTCCCACGGCGCAGCCGAACATGCGTTGCGCTACGATCGGTTCGCACGCGCCTTGAATGCCGCCGGCTTCACGGTTTGGGCGCCGGACCAGCGTGGCCATGGAGCGTCGCCCGGACCGAAAGGGCTCGGCGACTTCGGCGAGGGCGGATGGGACGGGCTTGTTGCCGACATCGGCCAGCTCATCGCGCTCGCCCGCAGGAAGTATCCTGCCATGCCGGTCGTTCTGTTCGGCCATAGCATGGGGGCAGCCGCCTGCCGTCACTTTGCGCCACTCGGCTCCGGGACAATCGATGCACTCATCCTTTCCGGCACCGGCGTGCGCGAGCCCCTGAAGGAGGGCGAGACGCCGCCGAATCAAAACGCAGCCTTCGAGCCGGGGCGCACCGGCTATGAATGGCTGTCACGGGACGAGGCCGAGGTGGACAAATACGTCGCCGACCCGCTCTGCGGTTTCGAGAAGCAGCAGGTGAAGGTTGCAGGCTCTCGCGCCAATCTGTCCGTTTTGGCGGATCCCGAGCAGCATCGGAAAATTCGCAACGACTTGCCTGTGCTGCTTGTTGCCGGCGACGCCGACCCGATCAACCGCAACCTCGAAGGCCTGCATACACTCGAACGTTGGTGGCGCGCCGCTGGCGTCATGCAGATCGACAGGCTCTACTACCAGGGCGGCCGGCACGAGATGCTGAACGAGATCAATCGCGATGAGGTCACGCGTGACGTCATCGCCTGGACTCGCAAGACACTGGGCGTCTGACGAAAGCGAGCGATGGCGCGGCACCGGAAGCCAAGTCCAGGCGCATCGACGTTTCCTCGCGCGCGAACACGAGTTGCGAGGATTGACGCAGCGCGAGCTCTATACCGAGACATGGCGAAGCAACCTGTGGCGCGCGGATTGCTCCCGATCCGGTCTCGGCTCTGCAGAACAGGCCACCGCCCGGCTGACGACCGAACTGCCGGCCTTGCTGCAGGCCGCGCCGTTCAACCTGCCGCCGCCCGCCGCACTGTTGAACGAAGGCTGTCGTGAGGCCGAGGGCAGCTATGACGACAAGTCATTGGGCGTCTGGCGAATATCCGACCTTGCCCGCTGAAACCGGCCTTCGCTCAGGACAGCAGCGGCGACCATGCCGGGTCCGAGGCAAAACCCGGCGTCGGCACCTTCAATTCGTTGCGGCCGGACACGTCGACCGTGTACAGCGATGGACCCGCGCCGGCCTCGCGGAAAAACATCAATACGCGGCCGTTCGGCGCAAACGTCGGACCTTCATTGTGGAAGCCCGAGGTCAGAATCCGCTCGCCGGAGCCGTCCGGCTTCATGATGCCGATCGAGAAATTGCCACCGCCCTGCTTGGTGAAGGCGATGAAGTCGCCGCGCGGCGACCACACCGGCGTCGAGTAGTTGCCCTCGCCGAAGCTGATGCGCTTGGCGCCGCCGCCATTGGCCGCCATCACGTAGATCTGCTGCTTGCCGCCACGATCGGATTCGAAGCAGATGTTCGCGCCATCCGGCGAGTAGGATGGCGAGGTGTCGATCGCCGGCGTATCGGTGAGGCGCGTCGTCGATTTCGAACGCAGATCCATCACGAACAGATTGGCGTTGCCGCCCTGCTGCAGGCTCATGATCACGCGCTGGCCGTCGGGCGAAAATCGCGGCGCAAAGGTCATGCCCGGGAAATTGCCGACCACTTCGCGCTGGCCGGTCTCGATGTTAAGGAGCCGCACGCGCGGATCGCCCTGGCCGAACTCCATGTAAGTGATTTCCTGCGTCGACGGCGAAAAGCGCGGCGTCAGCACAAGGTCTTCGCCGCGCGTCAGATAGCGCACGTTCGCGCCGTCCTGATCCATCATCGCCAGGCGCTTGACGCGGCGGTCCTTCGCGCCGCTTTCGTCGACAAACACCACGCGGCTGTCGAAGTAGCCCTTCTCGCCGGTGAGGCGCTCGTACACCTGATCGGAGATGATGTGGGCGATGCGCCTCCAGAATTCAGCCGCGGTGAAGTATTGATGGCCGGTGAGTTGCTGGCCGGAGAAAATATCCCACAGGCGGAACTCCGCCTTCAGCCGCCCGTCCGGCTGGCGCGTGACGCGCCCCGTCACCAGCGCCTGCGCGTTGATGGTGCGCCAGTTCTGGAATTGCGGCGGCACGTCGATGTTGGTAATCCGCTCGATATAGGCGGCCTGGTCGATCGGCGCGAACAGCCCGCTGCGCCGCAGGTTGTTGGTGATGACTTGCGTGATACCCGCTGCTGCCTCGCCGTCCACCTGCGCCCCCGGCACGAAATTCGGGATCGCGATCGGTATCGGCTGGATGGTACCGCCTTCGACCTTCAACTGGGTTTGCGCCAACGAGAGCCGCGGCAGGCTCGCCGCGAGCCCCAGACCGGCGCCGAGCGCAAGCGTTTGCCGACGCGTCAGCATGCTCGGTTCCAAGAGGCTTTTCGAACTGGTGTCCCGCCGGTTGCTCATGAGTGACTAACGCCTTTACCGCAAATCCGTGAAGGTGATGTCGATCCGATCCCAGCCGCCGACATATTCGGCCTGCGGCAGGAAGGTGTAGGGCTGGCACTGCTGGACCGCGCGGATCGCGCTTTCAGCGATCGCCGGACCGTTCGCCATCGGCGGGCCGGCCATCAGGCGGGGCATGCCCGCGACAGTGCCGTCCCTGCGCAGCTCGAAGGCGACGCGGAGCTCGATATTGCCGGTGTCCCGCACGCCCGCCGGCATGTTCCAGCACTCCTTGATGCGCGCCTGCAAGGCGCCGACCCAACTCATCGTCAGCTTCTGCGCGGTGCCCGCCGCCGTGCCGAACGACGATTTCGAGTTCAGCGCGTCGCCAGTCACCGCCTGTCGTGTCGGATCGCGCTTGTCGAGCAATGCTGCGATCTTCGACTGGTCGAAGGGGCGCTCCTTCTTCGGCTTCTCGTCCTTCTTCGGGTCGGACCTGGTCTCTTTCTTCTCGACCGGTTTCTTCGCCTGATCCTTCTTCAAGGCTTCGGCGATCTGGTCGACCGGCGGTTCCTGCTTCTTCTCAACCGGCGTCGGAGGCTCGGGCTTCTTCTCAGGCGGCTTCGGCTCCGGCGGCTTGTCGGAGGCGGCGACGATTTCCTTCTTATCGCTCACCTTGCCCACTGGTTCGTCGACTGGCTTGGACTTCACCGAGCTTTTCGACCAGCGGCTTCGAATTTTCCTTTTGCCCCGTCTTGGCGCCCTTGGTGATCTGCGAGAGCTGCTCGGAGGAGATGACATCGACCGCAAATGACTCCTGCGGTTTGGCGTCGAGCGCGCGGGTCGAAAACGACACGAGTTCCCAGCCGAGCACCCCGACATGCAGGGCGATCGATGCCGCGAGCGACTTGTCGATCTCGATCTTGCCGATCTTCAAGCGTTAGGTCCCCTGCTCCATTTCCGTCACCAGCGCCACCTTCTTGAACCCTGCGGCTGACAGACGGGCCATCACTTTCATGATCGCTTCCCAGTTCGCCTTGCGGTCGCCGCGCACATAGATGCGTTCGTCCATGCCGGTGCCTCGCGCCGCCGTCACCGCGGTCAGCTTGGCGACGAGTTCGTCCTGTTTGATCTCGGTGGCTTCACTGCCCAGAAAGACCTTGCCATCGACTTTCACCGACAGCGTCAAGGGTTCCTTGTCGATGTCGAGTGTCTTCGCCTGGGTCTGCGGCAGGTCAAGCGGGACGCCGACCGTCAACAGCGGCGCTGCGACCATGAAAATGATCAACAGCACCAGCATCACGTCCACCATCGGCGTGACGTTGATCTCGGCCATCACCGCAGCCCGGCGGCGGCGGTGACGTCCACCACGTCCACCCGATGCACCAGCCGCGCTCATCCCCATGATGCGCTCACAATCCCACCCAAGAATCCGTCCAAGACCAACCCCTCAAGGTCACGATCAGGCGCGTTCATCAATCTGCCGTGACAGGATTGCGGAGAACTCGTCCGCAAAGCCTTCAAGGCGTTGCGCCTGCCGGTTCACTTCCGACGTGAACTTATTATAGAAAATAGTGGCAGGAATGGCAGCGATAAGACCGATCGCCGTGGCAAAAAGCGCTTCCGCGATGCCCGGCGCGACCACCGCCAGCGAGGTATTTTTCGAGGCGGCAATGGCCTGGAAGCTGGTCATGATGCCCCAGACGGTTCCGAACAGCCCGACGAAGGGGCCGGCCGAGCCGACCGTCGCCAGCACGAGCAGCCGCCGTTCCAGCCGGTCGATCTCCCTGGCGATCGACACGTCCATCACCTTTTCGATCCGCATCTGCAGACCGGCGAAGGATTTCGACTGGCTCTCGAACGACCGCTTCCATTCGCGCATAGCGGCCACGAACAGCGCAGCCATGGATTGGGTCGGCTTGGCCGACAGCGCCCGGTAAAGCTCCTCGATCGACTGCCCGGACCAAAACGCCTGCTCGAACCGGTCCATCGCCTTTTTCGACCGCGCATACATGAACATCTTGTCAATCGCGATCGCCCAGACCCAGACCGAACAGGCCATCAGGCCGAGCATGACCGCTTTCACAATCCAGTGAGCCTGCCAAAACAGGGCAATCAGCGATACGTCAGCGGTAGCCGCGATAGGTAGCGCGGATTGCGCAACGTCAGCTGGATTCATCAATTCCGTCCTCTCAACGCGTGTCCCGTTATCAATACGCAGTTACCCAGGAGTGCCGCCGGACCGGCCCCGAACGCATCGATCAACGGATCGGCGCACGTGCTTGCACACTGGCGCACCACATCGCCAAAGCCGGATTCATGTGCACGGGAGACCTGTTTCCAAGGCCGCGCCATGCTTCTCCGCCCAAGGTGTCCAAACTAGGGCTGCCCCCCGGTGAACCCACTTCCGGCACGCCTCAACCAAACGATAAGGTTGGTTAATGCGGGGTTACCGGCGCGACCAGCGGGCCGGAAAAGGGGAACCATCTCAGTCATGAGCGACCCGGCATGAGCGACTTGGCGGACGGAACACCGAAACCCGCCTGGACCCCCGGTCTCGTCCTCGGCAACGCCTTTGCCTTCGCGGCCAACATGCTGGTGCTTTACGGCGTGCTGCGCTGGAACTGGGACACGTTCCAGATCCTCATTCTATACTGGTGCGAGACAGTCATCGTCGCACTCTGGGCGCTGGCCAAACTTTGGCTCCTGCCGCAGCGCATGCTCGGCACGATGACCGTCAACGGCAAGGTCGTTCCCGCAACCAACCGGCTGCTGCTCGAGATGTTCGTCATGGTGTTCGGCATCTTTCTCGCCGTCCATCTCGGCCTGCTCTGGGTGTTGTTTTCGGCGGGCTCGGCCGCGGCCGGACGGGGGCCCGCGAGCTTCGTGCACGAACTCGTATTCGCTTCAGCGGCGTGGCTGCCGCTGCTGCTGGCGTCTGTCGCCGGCTTCATGGATTTCCTGCGAACCCCGAAGCGCTTCGTGCTGCGGATCGAGCGGCTGTTCGCTCCGGACCGGCGCTTCGCGGCGCACGATGCGAGCGGCAAATCCGACGGCGTTGGACCCGCGGTTGCTTCTCCGCTGGTCCGCATTGTGCTGATGCAGGTTGCGGTCATTCTCGGCGCGATGATGGTGCAGAAGTATGGGACCGACGTGCCGTTCTACCTTCTGATCGGCCTGAAGACGCTGATCGATATCCGAAGGCCCTGATAGCCGCGACGGTAAAAAACCACCCGCCTGCGCTATGCGCAGACGGGCGGTCAATGTGATCGCCAGCTTGAATGCGATCAATTCTGGGGAGAGTTATCGACCGACGGCGGTGAAGGCGGACGCGAGCGGCGTTCGTTCATGAATTCATCGAACTCAGCCTTGTCCTTGGCGTGACGCAGACGGTTCAGGAAGTCCTTGAACTCGGTCTGTTCGTCCTCAAGCCGCTTCAGCGTCTCGGTGCGATACTCGTCGAAGGCGCGATTGCCGCTGGTCGGCGCGTCGTGGTGCCCTCCCATGCGCGAGCGCATCCGCTCCATCTTGTACTGCATCCGCTCCATTTTGTGCTGCCAGCGGCTTGAATTGCATCCGTACATTTTTCTTCCCCATATGATGTAAGCGAGGGTCGCGAGGCCAATCGGCCACCAGAACACGAAGCCGAGGATCATCAGGGCGATCCAGCCCGGGTGTGACGGGGTCTCCCAGAAACTCGGCCGTTCGGCCCAGCCAGGACGGCCCCAGCGTTCGCTGTCTGCGGTATTGGACATCATCCTCTCCCGTGGATGGCCGAAGAGCCACCGTGAATGTAAATAACATTTACATAGATAGCCGATCGGTCGGGGAAGTCAAGCGGAGCCCGCTTACAAACGCGTGAAAAGTGTTTCAGGGCGGTTTCGCAAGGCGTCAGGCGCGGTCGCCCATCAGGCGGTCGCGCAGTTCGCTCATGTCCTTGACGACGCGCGAGGCTCCCGCGGCATGGAGACGCTCGTGGCGGTGATATCCCCATGAAACACCGATGCCTTCAATGTTTGCCGCGCGCGCCATCTCAATGTCGAACGCCGTGTCGCCGATCATGAT
The DNA here is from genome assembly GCA_963774995.1 of uncultured Alphaproteobacteria bacterium. GTDB lineage: Bacteria > Pseudomonadota > Alphaproteobacteria > Rhizobiales > Xanthobacteraceae > P52-10. The sequence continues at coordinate 7,359 of CAVZHJ010000024.1, read as the reverse complement.
CGCGTCTTCGGCGCGCGCCCCCGTCGCGCTCAACGCCTGCAGCAACATCCCGGGATGCGGCTTCGATGGCGCGCGGTCGGCCGTTTGCACGGTACGAAAATAATCGCGCCATCCGAGCGTTTCCAGCGCTGGTTCAATCGCATGCGAAACGTGTCCGGTCGCAATCGCGAGTTGCGCGTCGCCTCTCTCGGCCAGTGCAGCAAGCAAATCCGCCGCGCCATCGAACGGCGCTTCGGCAAACGTTGCATCCGCGCGCAGCAGCGGCAGCAACCGCGCATAGGCATCGACCATCCTGTTGACCGGCGCATCCGGACCGGCGAGCTTTGCAAGCACAAGCTCCAGCGACATGCCGATTAACGAAAGGCTTTCATCCTCGGAGGGACAAGCGAGACCGAACTCGCCAAAGATGATCCGATGCGATTCAAGAATGAGTTTGCGGCTATCGACCAACGTACCATCGAAATCGAAGATAATCAGCTTCATTGCAGGGCTTCGCTTCAAAGGGCAATCTACAGAACGTTCGAAATCACTTTCGTTTTTCGGCATCTGCCCCGATCGGAAAGCCCAGTCCGCGCAGGTAAATCAGCACACCCGCCTCGAGCAATTCATCCGGCGTCATCGGCAGCTTGCGGCGCGCACCGTCGCCGCGCGCAAACAGCGAGGCAATGCCGTGCGACAACGCCCAGATGTGCAGCGCCATCATCATCGCCGGCGGACGCGAGACGCCGGGCGGCGTCAGCGCGGCAAGCCGTTCGGCGGCGGCGCGGATCACCGTGAAGGCGCGTTCGCTTGCCGCATGCAGCGGCGGATAGGCGTCGATCGGCAGGCCCGACTCAAACATCGCCGAGTAGGACGCTGGATCGTCGCGCGCGAATTTCAGGTACGCCTTGCCGAGCCGCTCGAACGCAGTCGGCGTGTCGGGACGTCCATCGTCCCAGGCGGCGGTCAGCAACGCTTCGAATTGTTCGAAGCCGCGCTGGGCTATGCTGGACAGAAGTTCGTCACGATCGCGAAAATGACGATAGGGCGCGGCCGGACTGACGCCGGCTGCACGCGCGGCCTCGGCGAAGGTGAAACCCGCGGGTCCCTTCTCGGCAATCAGGCTTAGCGCTGCCTGCAGCAACGCCTCTTTCAGGTTGCCATGGTGATAACCGCGTTCGCCGCGGTCGCGATCCCTGCGCCAGCTCATGTGAATGGCTATTACATCAGTTGGGATAAATCGTCACTGAACGATTTCCGGCAGGGTGAACAGCAAAAACCGGCTATCCGCCGCTCCTTTTGCCGCAGATGAGGTCGATGGCCGCCTCAGCGATCGCCTCGAGTTCCTTGCGCGGCACGCGCAGGCGCGAACGTACCGCCAGCGTGTGGATGGTCGCGGTCGCCAGTTGCGCCAGCATCGCCGGGTCGGCCGATGCCGGCAGTTCGCCCTTCGCCCGGGCCGCCTCGAACACCCGCGCAAAAGTCCGGTCCATCTCGGTCAATCCCGTGACGGCAAGTTCCCGGATCACCGGATCGAACACCGCCTCCGAGGTCGCCGTCATGACGGTGAAGCAACCGCGCGGGCCGTCCTCGCCCGACACGTACATGTCGATGGCTATTGCATAAACACGCTGCAGCAATGCGCGCAGCGGCAGCTCCGAGCCGAAGATCTCAGCCATGCGCTGCCGCGCCCGCTCGCGATAGCGTTCGTAGGCTTTCACATAGATGTCGCGCTTGTCACCGAACGCGCTGTAGAGGCTTGGGCGATTCATGCCGGTTGCAGCGCTCAGCGTGTCGAGCGAGGTGGCAGCAAATCCGTCCCGCCAGAACACGTCCATCGCGCGCGCCAGCGCCACGTCCGGCTCGTAGGCGCGTGGACGTCCGCGCTTCTTCGGCGCGTGCTGCGATGCGGGCGACGCGGGGGCGTCCGCGGCCGGCTTTTTCACCCCCGGCCTTCCCTTCACGCGGCCGCTGACACTTTTTTGTACCATTTCGCAATTTATTCCTTGACCGCAGGTAATTTATGCAAGACGGTACAAAAATCAACGAGCACCAGGGAGATTGCTCATGGACCTCTATTTCTCACCACTCGCCTGCTCGATGGCAACGCGGATCGCGCTCTACGAAGCTGGGGCCGACGCCAATTTTCTCGAAGTCGACCCCAGGACCAAGCACGTTCTGCAGGACAGGTCGGACTTCCGCACCGTCAATCCGCTCGGCCTTGTGCCCACCTTGCGCACCGATGATGGCGTGATTCTCACGGAGAATGCAGCAATTCTTCAGTTTGTGGCCGAACGCTTCCCCGACGCGAACATCTCGGCAAGGCCTGGCATCGAACGCTCGCGCCTGCAGCAATGGCTGTGCTTCGTCGGCACCGAACTGCACAAGGGCCTGTTCGTGATCCAGCTCGATCCCAAGGCGCCGGCGGAAGCCAAGACCTATGCGCTGCAGAAGAATCTCTCGCGGCTCGACCATGTGGACAAACATCTCGAAGGACGCGAGTTCCTGCTCGATCATTTCAGCGTTGCCGACGCCTACCTCGTCACTGTGCTGAACTGGACGCAGGCGATCCCGGCGATCGATCTTGCGAAGTGGCCGGCGATCAAGGCGTATTACGATCGCCTCCGTCAGCGGCCGAGCATTGTGAAGGCTGCAACCGAAGAGTTCACGCTCTACAGGGCCGAGCTGGCGCGCCACAAGGCGGCGTAAGTTCGCGCGTTGCGCTCTCTTCTCTCGCGGCAAGAGAGTGCACGCCGCTAGCTCGCTGTCGGTCCGATTTTTGGCAGCATAGGCCCTGCCCGCTACGCAACTCCGGTCGTCCGAATGGTGCGTTGACCGACACCGCGGGACGCGGTTGAAGCGGCGTATCATGTCCGAGACCCGCCAGCATCGGCCGGACGCGCCGATCGCGCGCCCGGATCGCGAGACGTCTGTTGCAGATCAAGGCCCGAAGCCTGCCTACTGGTCGCGCGCCGGGCTGGTCGTGGGTGCGCGCGCGACAGTGCCGCTGCTGCCCGGAATAGTCATGTTCGGCATGGCGTTCGGCGCGGTGGCTGCGCAGAAGGGATTCACGCTTCCCGAGGCGGTCGCGATGACCGGCCTCGTCTATGCCGGCATGGCGCAATTTGTCGCCGTGCAATCGTGGCCCGAAGCGCTGACGCCCTCCACCATCGCCGCCCTGATGCTGCTGACGGCGACAGTGAATGTCCGATTCTTCATGATAGGCGCCAGCCTGCGTCCATGGCTCGGCACACTGCCTGCGTGGCAGATCTATCCGCCACTGACGATCAGCACCGACACCGGCTGGCTGCTGTCGATGCGTTATCGCGATCGCGGCGGCGCCGATGCCTCGTTCTTCCTCGGCGGACAGGTCGTGACGTACTTCTTCTGGACCTTCGCCGCGGTGCCCGGCTATCTGCTGGCTGAGCGCATCACCAATCCGAAGACTTGGGGCATCGACCTGCTGGTACCTGCGTTCTTCGCAGCGTTTCTCATTCCATCCTACCGCGGTCTGCAACGCGCGATCCCGTGGGTGATCTCCGGCATCGTCGCCATGGCGGTGGATTGGCTCACGCCCGGTTACTGGTTCATCATCGCCGGCGCCGCCGCAGGGTCGGTCAGCGCAGCCTTCATCGTCCGTGATGAGGACGCCAATGGGCGCTGAAACGATACGCGCCGATGTGATGATCGCGATCACCGTGATGGGACTGGTCACGGTCGCGCTACGCACGGCCGGCTTCTGGCTGATGGGGTTTGTGCCGGTGACGCCACGCGTCAAGCGCATGCTCGACGCACTGCCCGGCTCGATCATCGCCGCCGCCGTTCTGCCGGCCGTCGCCCAGGGCGGCATCGTCGCAGCGCTCGCGGTCGCCTCGGCGATGGTCTCGATGTGGCTGACGCGCAACGACTTCGCCGCGGTCATCACCGGCATGGGGATCGCCGCGCTCGCGCGCTTCGCGGAACTCGGTTAGCTTAGCTTATCTGCCTTTTTGGCATGACCTGATCGGAAAACCGGTTCCCGCTTTTCGGGATCATGCTGTCTCGACCGTGAGGCTCGCGCCGTCCGCATGCACGACCTTGACGCGGCTGCCGGCGGGGCAATCCGGACCGCTGACGCGCCAGACCGTATCGTCGACCCGCACCGTGCCGCCGCCGTCCATGATCGGCTTCTCCAGCGTGAACACCCGTCCGACCAGCGCTTCGGAGCGGCGGTTGAGAAACTCGCTATCGGCGTTCGGCGCACTCTGGCTCGCGACGCGACGCCACAGCGGCACGGCTGCAAGCGAGAACGCGGCGAACGCAATCACCTGCACCTGCCAGATCCAGTCCGCGAACAGCGAGATGACGCCGACGAGCAGCGCGGCCAGCCCGAGCCAGAGCAGGAATACGCCGGGTGCGAGCAACTCCAGCGCCATCAGCGCGAGGCCGACGATCAGCCAGTTCCAGGAGCCGAGCCTGGCAAGAATGTCCCACATTGCAACGCCTCGCTAGCTGGTCGAGCCGCCGGCATTCGGCACGGCGCCGGTTCGCCGCGCGGCGCTTGCCACTGCCGAGCCTTCCAGGCCGAACGTTGCCTTGGCGATCTCGCCGATGCCGGCGAGCGAGCCGAGCACGGCCGTGGCCTCGATCGGCATCATGATGATCTTCTGGTTCGGTGAGCGGGCGATCTCGCCGAACGCCTTGATGTAACGGTCTGCGATGAAATAGTTGAGCGCCGCGACATCTCCCTTGCTGATCGCATCGCTGACCATCTGCGTCGCCTTGGCTTCGGCCTCCGCCGCGCGCTCGCGCGCCTCGGCGTCGCGGAACGCAGCCTCACGCCGGCCTTCGGCCTGAAGAATTTGCGCCTGCTTCTCGCCCTCGGCGCGCAGAATTTCGGATTGCCGCTGCCCTTCCGCCTGCAGGATGTCGGCGCGCTTGACGCGCTCGGCCTTCATCTGACGGCCCATCGCCTCGACCAGATCGTGCGGCGGCACGATGTCCTTGATCTCGATGCGGTTGACCTTGACGCCCCAGGGCGAGACGGCGGCATCGACGACGCGCAGCAGCCGCTCGTTGATCTCGTCGCGATGCGACAGCGCCTGATCGAGATCCATTGCGCCCATGACCGAGCGAATATTGGTCATCGTCAACGTCAGGATCGACTGGTTGAGACTGGAGACTTCATAGCTCGCCTTCATCGCGTCGAACACCTGATAGAAGGCGACGCCGTCGACGGTGATGGTCGCGTTGTCCCTGGTGATGACCTCCTGCTGCGGAACGTCGATCACCTGTTCCATGATGTTGACCTTGCGGCCGACGCGGTCGAAATACGGAATGATGATGTTGAGCCCCGGCTCGAGCGTCCGGGTGTATTTGCCGAACCGTTCGATTGTCCAGTTGTGGCCCTGGCCGACCGTCTTGACGCCCGCGTACAGCGTCAGAATGACAAGCAGAACGAGAACAATTGCGAAAATATCGAAGCCTGACATGCGTCTGTCTCCCTACGGCAGGCAACTGTGAAACACGGCGGGCGTTCGAGCAACCGGTTTCAAGCACAGCGATGCACCTACCGCGTTAGTCGAGCAGAAATAGTGTGAGGTTCGACACAAACAATACGGGCGGCGAAGCGTCACGTCCCGGATTTACTTTCAAATCCACCCTTGCAATTCGCGCATCACCAGCTGGCGGATCACGTCCATCCCGGCATCGCTGTCGTTCAGGCAGGGAATGAAGGAGAACTGCTCGCCGCCGGCATGCTTGAAAATCTCCGCGTTCTCCTGCGCGATCTCTTCCAGCGTCTCCAGGCAATCCGCGGCGAAGCCGGGTGTTACCACCGCGAGCTTGCGCACGCCGGACTTGGCGAGGGCCTCGATGGTCTTGTCCGTGTAAGGCTGCAGCCACTCTTCGAAACCGAAGCGCGACTGGAACGTCAGCGACAGGCCCTCCGTCGTCGAGGCCCATGCGCGCGCGCAACGCGTCGGTCGTCGCAACGCACTGCGCATAGTACGGATCGCCCTTGTCGACATAGGACTGCGGCATGCCGTGGAACGACGCGACGATGATGTCCGGCTTGAACGACAGCGTTGCGAGGTGCGTGTCGATCGAGGAGGCCAGCGCGTCGATATAGGTCGCGTCCGTCGGATAAGCCGGCGCAAAGCGGACCGCCGGCTGGGCGCGCAACTCCTGCATCACGCGGGAAACCTCGTCGAAAACCGTTGCCGTGGTCGCCGCCGAATATTGCGGATACAGCGGCACCACGAGAATGCGATCGCAGCCTTTCGCGATCAGCGCATTATCCGCTCGCGGATCGACGGATTTCCGTAGCGCATCGCCCAGTCCACGACGATCTGCGAGCCTTCAAGCGACAGCCCGAGCTTCTCGGCCTGCGCGCGCGTGATGGTCTTCAGCGGCGACTCGTTCTTCTCCATGTTCCAGATCTTCTGGTAGTCGCGCGCCTTGCGCGGCGGCCGGATGACGAGAATGATGCAGTTGAGGACCAGTTTCCAGAACAGGCCCTGTTTCTCGATCACTCTGCGGTCGGACAGGAACTCGCGCAGATAGACGCGCACGCCTTTGGTGTCGGCCGTGTCGGGCGTGCCGAGATTTACCAGCAGCACGCCGACGCGCGCCTGCGACATCGCTGCTCCGGTCTTCGTGCTGGGAAAAGTATCGGCTTTCATGACGGCGATGGCTTCGCGCGCCGTCCTCGTGCTGTCAAGACACAGGCCTGCGACCTGTTTTGCATGGGTATGATCTTGTCCCAAAACCGGTACCTACTCGGGATCCTGCTATCTGGCACCGTACAGCGCCTGCGGCAGCGCAGTGGCCAGCTGCGGCGGAACCACAGTCCGACCAGCGCCATCAGCTGGATCGCGATAAACGGGATCACGCCGAGATAGATGTGCTTCGTCGTCAGCTCCGGCGGCGCGACGCTGCGCAGATAAAACATCGTCGGCCCGAGCGGCGGGTGCATGTAGGACGTCTGCAGGTTCACCGCGAGCAGCACACCAAGCCAGACCGGATCGATGCCGGGCATCGCCAGCAGCGGCACGGCAACAATCGGCACAATGACGACGATGATCTCGAAAGCGTCCATCACGAAGCCGAGCAGGAACACGCCAGCATCACCACCAGCACCGCGCCGGCGGCGCCGCCCGGAAGCTGGCCCAGCGCCCGCTGGACGAGCTCATCGCCACCGAGCCCGCGGAACACCAGGCTGAACATGTCGCCCCGATCAGGATGAGAAAGATCATGCTCGACATCTGCGCGGTGCGGCCGACGACCGACGTGAGCAGTTCGGTCGAGAACCCGCTGCGCCAGACGGCGAGCACGAGCGACCCGGCCGCACCGACGGATGCGGCCTCCAGCCATACTTAACGAACGAGGTAACCACAACAT
>CAVZHJ010000023.1:0-83148 GCA_963774995.1 uncultured Alphaproteobacteria bacterium | reverse complement strand
GCGTGCACGCGATCCTCGGCAATCACGACTGGTGGGAGGACAGGACGGTGCAGCGGGACGGGCACGGCAAGCCGATTGCGCGGCGCGAGCTCGAAGCCGCAGGCATTCCCGTCTACGAGAATGACGCCGTACGGCTGACGAAATCCGGCCGGCCGTTCTGGCTGGCCGGCCTTGGCGACCAGCTCGCCTACGTTCCGGCGCGGCGTTTCCGCAAGATCGGCCGCGTCGGCGTCGACGATCTCGCGGCGACGCTTGCGAAGGTGACCGACGATGCGCCACTCGTGATGATGGCGCACGAGCCCGATGTCGCCATGCGGATGCCGGATCGCGTCGCGCTGCAGCTGTCCGGTCATACCCATGGCGGGCAGGTGCGGCTGATGGGTTGGTCGCCGGTCGTGCCGTCGCGGTATGGCTCGCGCTTCGCATATGGCCACAGCAGAGGGACGTGTGACGTCGTCGTCTCCGGCGGGCTCGGCTGTACCGCAATTCCGGTTCGCATCGGCGTGCCGCCGGAGGTCGTGCTCGTGACACTCGGAGGGGTGGGCAAGGCCTGACGCGGAGCTTACAGTTTCGCGAGCCAACCGTAGCCGTCATTGCGAGCGAAGCAATCCAGTCTCGCCGTGACGCCAAATCTCAATCCGACCTCAGTGGCTTTGCGCATGACCACAGAACCAGTTTCCGCCGCGCTCGACGGCGTCATCCGCGACGGACGCCACGTCATGCAGGTGCGCGTCTATTACGAGGACACGGATTTTTCCGGCATCGTCTATCACGCGAACTACCTGCGCTTCATGGAACGCGGGCGCACGAACTATCTGCGCCTGCTCGGTGCCGATCAGCGGGCCTTGTTCGCCGAAGCGCAGAGCGAGGCGCCGGGGTTCGCCTTCGTGGTGCGCGCGATGCAGCTCGAATTTCTAAAACCCGCTCGGATGGATGATGTGCTCGATGTCGTCACGCGGCCGGTTGAGGTGAAGGGCGCGTCGATCCTGCTTGGGCAGGAGGTTCTGCGCGGCGGCGACCTCTTGATCGAGGCGAACGTCCGCGTGGCCTTCGTCTCCGGCGGCCGCGCGCGTCCGATCCCGAAGGCCCTGCGCGTCGCGATGAAGGCGGATCAATAATTCTTTGCGCTCGGATGCCAGTGCGGTGCGTAGCCGCGCGACAGCACTGTCGCGATCGACGGCGGCGTCAGCACGTCCACGGCGATGCCTGTCGGTCGCGGGCGAGCGTCAGCATAACCGGTCGGCGTCCAGCGCAGCAGGCGCTTGCTTTTCACAGCGTAAGCGTCTTCCCCCGACAACGTGATGAAGGCGCCGTCCGGAAGATCGTCGACTTTTCGCCTGTGCAGCCGCTTTGCACGGCCGGCCAACCGCTCGGCGTGAAGCACATCGTCCATCGCCGGCGCGCTGGCGCGTGCACTGCCGCCGGCGAATTTCAACGCGAAGTCGGTCGCCTCCGCGCGGCGGCATTCGAAGCAGGGGCGGTGACCGGCCGCGAGCGCCGTCGGCTCGTCGAGAAAGAACAGCTCGGTGTAATACCTGCCCCAGACGTTGCGCCGCCGGCCCTTGAAGCTCAGCACGCAGCAGATCCACTGGCGCGTGGCGCAGCGTCGCCGCGACAGCGTCTGGTCGTCGCGATGGAATTTGCCGCCGCGATTGCCGAACAGCGTGCCGCGCGCGGCTGAGGCGTGGAGTTCACCGAACGGATCGACGCGGTTTTGCAGTGGCATTGATTAGCTCAGGCCATCAAGGTCGTCATGGCCGGGCTCGTCCCGGCCATCCACGAAACTTAGGTCAGCGTCTCGTACAGGTCATCCCACTCTCGGTTGTTCGCCAGAATGAGACGGACTTTCCACGTCCGGCTCCAATGCCTGATGTTGTGCTCGCGCTGAATGGCCGACTGGATGTCGTCAAACGTTTCGAAATAGACGAGGCGTTTTAGCCCATAACGCTTCGTGAAACCGTCAGCAGCACCGGTGCGATGTTGGTAGACGCGCTGGATCAAATTGCTTGTTACGCCCACGTACAGAATGCCGTTGGGCCGGTTGGTCAGGAATAGACATAACCGGTTCTCATTCCACGGCTGCCAAGAACGTGGATGGCCGGGACAAGCCCGGCCATGACGGTGTGGGGAGGTTGGCGGCTACTTCTTCATCCGCTCTGCGAACACCACGCCGCCCTTCATCTTGTCGACCAGCGGCGCCTCGATGATCTGCACGGTGACGGCGTCGATCGGTGCGTTGGCGTTCTTCACCACCGCGTCGGTGATATCCTTCATCAGGCCCTTCTTCTGCTCCAGCGTGCGGCCGGCGGCGAGGTATACGATCACTTCAGGCATTGGTTGCTCCCTTCAGTTTCCGTCATGCCCGGGCTTGTCCCGGGCATCCACGTCTTTCTTGAGGCTGCCGCAGCGAAGTCGTGGATGGCCGGGACCATAGGCGAGCGAAGCGACGCCGTTCTTCGAACGGCTATGCCCGGCCATGACGGCTTCTCGCTGCCTTACCCCCACTTTACATCATGCCGCGCGAGTATCTTGCGCACTTCGTCGACAAGCTTGCTCTCGTCGACCAGAATCTGCGCCTCGCCCTGCTTCTTCAGATACTCCTCGCGATCCTCGATCGACGTGAGCCCGGCACCGAGGATCAGATCCTTGATCTGGACTTTTCCGTTCGCCCGTTCATCCGAGCCCTGGATGATCGCGCAGGGCGAGTTGCGCTTGTCGGCGTATTTCATCTGCTGGCCGAGGCTGTGCTTCGGATTGCCGAGATAGAGCTCGGCGCGGATGCCGGCGTTGCGCAAGCTCGCGACCATCTTCTGATAGCCGGCGATCTCGCCGCCGAACACGGTGACGACGACCGGGCCGGCCTGCAGGCTTGGTGTCGAGCTTGCCGAGCATGGTGAGCGCCGCCTGCAGCCGCGACACGCCGATCGAGAAACCCGTCGCCGGCACCGGCTCGCCGCGAAAGCGCGACACGAGCCCGTCATAGCGTCCTCCGCCGCCGACCGAGCCGAACCGCACGGGACGGCCTTTCTCGTCCTTTGTCTCGAGCAGCAGTTCAACTTCGTAGACGGGGCCGGTGTAATATTCGAGGCCGCGAACGACGGAAGGGTCGATGCGGATGCGATCGGCGTAGCCTGAGGCTTTCACCAGCGCAGCGATCGAGGACAACTCGTCGATACCGTCCGACGATCGCCGCCAAGAGCATTAACTTGGCAATGATCTCTTCGTTCGTGCCTGTTTCAGCGACTGGTCGACATGATCACGCGATCAATCGAGCCTGCCTCCAGTCCAGCACCTTTGGTGAAATCACCGCTTTCGTCCTTGCGGCCCGCGCCGAGCAAGAGCTTGACACCCGTCAACGCCGAGCCGGTCCAGCTTGTCGATCGCTCGCAGCACCGTGAGCCTGCGCCCTGCATTCTCATCGCCGCCAAGGCCGATGCTTTCGAGCACGCCATCCAGCACCTTGCGGTTATTCACCTTCACGACGTAGCTGCCGCGCGGAATGCCCAGCGCCTCCATCGTGTCCGCCGCCATCATGCAGATTTCGGCATCCGCAGCCGGCGAACCCGATCCCACCGTATCCGCATCGAACTGCATGAACTGGCGAAAACGCCCCGGACCCGGCTTCTCGTTGCGATAGACGTAACCGAAACGATAGCTGCGATAGGGCAACGCGAGGTTCTGGAAATTCTCGGCTACATAGCGCGCGAGCGGCGCGGTGAGATCGTAGCGCAGGCTCAGCCACTGCTCGTCGTCGTCCTGGAACGAGAACACGCCTTCGTTCGGCCGGTCCTGATCGGGCAGGAATTTGCCGAGCGCGTCGGTGTATTCGATCGCCGGCGTTTCCACCGGATCGAACCCGTAGCGCTCATAGACCTCGCGGATTTTCTCCACCATGGCACGGGTGGCGGCGATGGCGGCGGGGCCGCGGTCTTCCAGGCCGCGCGGCAGGCGCGCACGCAGCTTCTGGGGCTTCTTCTGCTTCTTGTCGGACATGGTGGCGGGTGTTATCAGCCGATTTTGGTGACAGCAAACAGGATATCGCGCGCGCCGGCGCAACCGCACTCGGCTGCAATACCTAAGCTGATTCAGAGATTTATGCAGTTTTTATGGGCGCGCTGAAAGCGCCCGGGCGGGCGGCTGCGCGTTGACATTGCCTGAAAATTTTCCGTCACTGGTGCGGTCTCGCCGTGTCCAACCCGCGAGAGAGACGATGAAGCGCCTACGTCCGTCGCCGTATGCTGAGCACAGTCGCTGGAGCGCGCCCGGGCCGCTCGGCGGGCGCGGATTCGACACCCTTCCGTCGAACGCCCTCCCAACTGCCGATGGTCGTCAGCGGTCTCGTGCTGCATCCGCTGGAGGCAGCCGCGCGCAGCATTGCCATCCCCGAAACCTCGCGCGGCGACGCGCATCTGAGGTCGGTCGGCGAATTCCTGCAGGTGCTGATCGCGCGCGACCGCCGCTCGCTGCAGATCCCGAGGAAATCGGAGCACCGGCTGTTCGGCGTCTGCCGCGACTATGCGCTGATCGCCTGCTCCATCCTGCGCACCGCCGGCATTCCGGCGCGGCTGCGTGTGGGTTTCGCCGATTATTTCACGCCGCATTATCTCGAGGATCACTGGGTCTGCGAATACCGCGACGGTCATGTCTGGCGGTTGCTCGATGCCGAACTCGCACCCGACATCCGCAGCCGCTATTCCATCGCCTTCGAGGCGCATGATGTTCCGCGCCAGCGCTTCCTGTCGCCGCCGGCCCCGCCTGGCAGGCGGCCCGGCGCGGCGCCTTCGATCCGCAGCATATGGGCGTGCATGCGATCGGCATCGGCGGGCTGTGGTTTGCTGCTGCGAGCCTCTTGCGCGATCTCGCGGCGCTGACGATGAACGAGATGATGCCGTGGGACCAGTGGGGGCCGGCGCGGGCCCTGGGTCCCGGCAGCGACGTCTCCGCCGAATGGCTCGAGCGCTTCGACGGCCTGGCGAAGGCGCTCGCGGCGGAGCCTGCCGACTATCAGGACGCTGTGGCGATCCTGAACGACCACCCATGGGCGGGGTTGACCGACACGGTCATCAGCTATCCGCTCGGCGAGCCGGCCGAAGTCGTCATTGCGCCGGCGCAGCAGGTCATTGCGTCAGCGCAGCAATAGCTCACGCGACCGCCATTTCCCCGCCACGGCCGGAACTGATAGACTTGGTCTCAAATACGAAGCCGCGTTTGAAGGTCAGAAAATGAACGTCAAAACCGATATCCGTCCCGCCGCCGTGGTGCCGAACGATCTGTCCGCCTTCTGGATGCCGTTCACCGCGAACCGCGCCTTCAAGAAGTCGCCGCGCATGCTGAGCGGCGCAAAGGACATGCACTATTTCTCAGCCGACGGCCGCAAGCTGATCGATGCGGCCGCCGGCATGTGGTGCACCAATGCGGGCCACGGCCGCGAGACGATCGCAGCCGCGATCCAGAAGCAGGCCGGCACGGTCGACTACGTGCCGCCGTTCCAGTTCGGCTATCCGCCGGCGTTCGAGCTTGCGAGCCGGATCGCAGCGCTGGCGCCGGACGACCTCAACCATGTGTTCTTCTGCAACTCCGGCTCGGAGGCGGTGGACACCGCGCTGAAGATTTCGCTCGCCTAGCAGCAGCTGCGCGGCGAGGGCACGCGCACGCGCCTGATCGGCCGCGAGCGCGGCTATCACGGCGTCGGCTTCGGCGGCATCTCGGTCGGCGGCATCGTCACCAACCGCCGCATGTTCGGCACGCTGCTCGCCGGCGTCGATCATCTGCCGTCGACCTATGACCGCGAGAAGCAGGCCTTCACCAAGGGCGAGCCGGAATACGGCGCGCATTTCGCCGACGAACTGGAGCGCATCGTCGGTCTGCACGGGGCCTCGACGATCGCCGCCGTCATCGTCGAGCCGATGGCCGGCTCCACCGGCGTGCTGCCGCCGCCGAAGGGCTATCTGCAGCGGCTGCGCGAAATCACCAGCAAGCACGGCATCCTGCTGATCTTCGACGAGGTCATCACCGGCTTCGGCCGCCTTGGCGCTGCGTTCGCCGCCGAGCGCTATGGCGTGACGCCGGACCTGATGACTTTCGCCAAGGGCGTCACCAACGGCGCGGTGCCGATGGGCGGCGTGCTGGTGCGCGACGACATCCACGACGCCTTCATGAACGGGCCCGGAGCACATGATCGAACTGTTCCACGGCTACACCTACTCGGCGCATCCGCTCGCCTGCGCGGCCGGTCTTGCGACGCTGGACATCTATCGCGACGAGGATCTGTTCGCGCGTGCGAAGAAACTGGAGCCGAAGTTCGCAGATGCGGTGATGACGCTTGCGCAAGGAGCCGAACGTGCTCGACATCCGCACCGTCGGCATCACCGCTGCGATCGACCTCGCGCCGCGCGACGGCGCGCCCGGCAAGCGCGGCATCGAGGCGCTCGAACGCCGCGTTCCACGACCTCGATATCGTGATCCGCGTCGACCGGCGATACCATCGCGCTGACGCCGCCCCTGATCGTCTCGGAAGACCAGATCGGGGAAATCGTCGAGAAGGTCGCGAAAACGATCCGCGCGGTGGCGTGAAGTCTGTTGCGGCGAGCGATTGTGCAAAGAGTGTAGCGCGCCGAATCAGCGGCGGTGCTAGAATGGACAGTCTGGGGCAGGGCGTGCGCATTCCATGATCCGCATTTCGACGATTTTCATCGCCATCTGCATGGTGTTGATCGCATCGTCGCTTGGTCTCGTGCTTTACACCCTGGCCGGCATGCAGCCGCTTGCAGGCCGCGCTCGTCGCCCTGGCGGCCCTGACCATTCTCATCCTCTACAAGGTGGCGGCGATGCGGCTGCGCGACCGCACCGATGTCGGCGGCCAGATCGCGGATTTGTCGCGCGGAACCGCCGACCTGGCGCGGCAGGTCGCCGAATTCGGCGCGCAGGCTGCATGCGGTCGAGGGCAAGATCGCCGTCCGCCAGCGGCAATGTGGAGCTCCGGGTCGATCCGCTGCGCTCATGAAATCAACGAACTCGGAAGTCTGATGAAGCAGCTTGCGGTCTCGGTCGCAGCGCACGAGGAACTTCTGAATCCGGATATGAGCGCGGAAGAAGCGGACGGAGCACCAGCGCGCCGGCGGCCAGGTCCCGCGACCTCAAGCCCCCGTCGCGCTCGAGGCGGCGCCGCCCGTGGTTCCCGAGAAAGTCGAGCGGCCTGCGCCTCCCGTGCCGATTGCGCGCGGCGAGGTCAGGCCGGCCGCACCGCCCGTGGCCCCGGTTGCGCCGCCGAAGCCGGTCGCCCCCGTCGATGACCCGCGCATTGTCGCTGCGGTCAAGGACGCGGTCGATGCCAATCGCATCGACCTGCATCTGCAGCCGATGGTCACGCTGCCGCAGCGCAAGGTGCGCTACTATGAGGCAATGTCGCGGATCCGCGATCGCGACGACAACGTCGTCGCCGCGGCCGACTTCATCGAGATCGCGGAAAAAACCGGCGCGATGGCGCGGATCGACGAGGCCGTCCTGCTGCGCTGCGTGCAGGTGCTGCGCAGGCTTCTGGTGCGCAACAAGGACGTCGGCCTGTTCTGCAACATCTCGGGCGTCACCTTGCGCGACACCGAGGTGTTCGGCCGCTGCCTCGACTTCCTCGATGCCAACCGTGCGCTGGCGCCGTCCTTTGTGCTGGAGATCAAGCAGAGCACGCTGCGCAGCCTCGGCCCGACCGAAAGCGAACATCTCGCGGCGCTGGCCCAGCGCGGCTTCCGCTTCTCGATCGACAACGTGACCGATCTGCGCCTCGAGCCGCGCGAGCTTGCCGAGCGCAGCGTGCGGTTCGTCAAGGTGCCGGCGGCGCTGCTGCTCGATCCCGACCCGCGCGACGGATATTCACCCCTCCGATCTCTCCGACATGCTCGGACGGTTCGGCATCGATCTGGTGGCCGAGCGGATCGAGGGCGAGCGCGCGGTGGTCGATCTGCTGGACTACGACGTGCGCTTCGGCCAGGGCTTCCTGTTCTCGCCGCCGCGTCCGTTGCGCACCGATACACCGCAGCCGCCGGCAGGCATTGCTGCGCCGGAGCCGCAGCCGGTCGCCGCACCATCGTCCGGAATCGCTTCGCGCACGCAAGGCATCGCCGCGCTGGCGCGCCGCTCAGCGACCTGACGCGAACATTCATTGACGATGACCAACCCGACATTCACTCGTCATTTGCGCGACGTCATCGATGGCGTCGACGTGATCCTGTCCGACATCTGGGGCGTCGTTCACAACGGCCTGCAAGCCTGGCCCGACGCCTGCGCGGCCTTGTCCGAATTCCGCAAGCGCGGCGGCAAGGTGGTGCTGATCACCAACGCGCCGCGACCCGCCGACGTCGGTGCAGCGGATGCTGCGGCGGCTGCATGTCGGTGACGATGTCTACGATGCCATCGTCTCGTCGGGCGACCTCACGCGCGGCTACATCGATGAGCACCGCAGGCAGCGGGTGTTTCACATCGGCCCCGAGCGCGATCACTCGCTGTTCGAAGGTTTTGGCGTTGCGCTTCGGCGATGTCGAGGATGCGGACTATGTCGTCTGCAGCGGCCTGTTCGATGACGAAACCGAGACCGCGGAGGACTACCGCGCGACGCTGACGCGCGCCCGCGAGCGAAACCTGTTTTTCGTCTGCGCCAATCCGGACATCGTCGTCGAGCGCGGCGAGAAGCTGATCTTCTGCGCCGGCGCGCTGGCGGAGCTTTACGCGACGCTCGGCGGCGAGGTGCTGTTCGCAGGCAAGCCGCATCCGCCGATCTATCAGCGGGCGCTGGCGCTGGCGGCCAAGGCGGGCGCGGCCAGCGTGTCGCCTGCAGCGCGTGCTCGCGATCGGCGATTCGGTCCGCACCGATCTCGAAGGCGCCAACGGCTCAGGCTTTCGCTGCCTGTTCGTCACCAGCGGCATTCACGCCGGCGAACTCGGCGAGCGCGCCAACCCGGACGCTGCGTCGGTTGCGAAGCTGTTCAAGGGCGCGAGCAAGCCGCCGTTCGCGGTGACGCCGGCGCTGATGTGGTAGGCCTGTGTTGTCCCGGCGAAAAGCAGGGACCCATACGCCGTGACGTTGGTATGGCGCGAAGCGCGAATGGCCTTCGTTCATCATTGATGCGGAGGGTATGCGATCCCTGCATTCGAAGGACGACACAGATAACTACCGCTCCCCCTTCAACGCACGCCTGCTGCGCAGCCAGAACACCAGGATGATCGCAAGTCCCGCCCAGGCGATCGACGCTGCATTGGCAATGAACATGCCGTGCATGCCAAGGTCGAACGCGGGCATCGCCAGCCAGCCGACGACGATCAGAACGGCAAGCCGGGAACTCGACGGCGAGGAACGGCCAGACCACGTTGCCGAGGCCCTGGGACGCGAAGAACAACGCGGAACCCGCGCCCATCAGCGCGTAAACCGGACCGTTGATCATCAGGTAGCTCGTGCCGACGGCCTTGATCGCCGGATCCGCCGTGAAGAAGCTCATCCACTGCGGCGCGAACAGCGCGCCGAGCACGCCGACCGATCCCGCAATCGCGCCACCGATCACGGCAGCGATCCAGGCGGTATGCACCGCGCGCCGGCGTTGTCCGGCGCCCATGTTGGCGCCGACCATCGTCACGCTCTGCGGCGCCGACGGCGAACACCAGCGGCAACAGCGTCAATTCCAGCCGTACGGCCGCGCCGTAGCCCGCGAGCGCGGTGCCGCCGAACGACGCCGCGAGAACGGCAAGAACGACATAGAGAGCCTGGGTCTGCAGCGGTGTTGATGGAGGACAGCGCGCCGACGCTCAGGACGGCTGCAAACAGCCGCCGCTCGAACCGCGTCCGCGTAAACCGGACCGCGGCACGGCGTGAGGCGAGATAGCCGATCAGCATGAATGTCCCGGCCGCATAGGAGGCGACCACGCCAAGTCCCGCACCGGTGATGCCGAAGCGCTGGAACGGGGCCAAAGCCGAAGATGAGCGCGGGCGTGCAGGCGACGTGGACGATTTCTGCGATGACGATGGCGCTTGCCGACATCGTCATCGCGCCGGTGCCGCGCACGACATTGACGAGGATATTCATCATCCAGACGAAGACGGCGCCGGAGAAAACGACGACGGAGTAGGTCGTTCCGCCTGGAGCGCCGCACCGCTTGCGCCGATCGCCCGGTAGAGCGCCGGACCCGCAGCCAGGAAGAACAGCGAGAACAGTGCGGCCATCGCCAGCGAAATCACCACGGCATGCATGACGAGCGGATTTGCGTCGTCCTGCCTGCCGGCGCCGAGCGCACGCGCGATGGCCGACGACACGCCGCCGCCCATCGCGCTTGCCGCCATGGTCTGCATCAACAGAAAGAACGGAAACACCAGCGCCACGCCGGCCAGGGCCTCGTCGCCGAGGAAGCTGACGAAGTATGCATCGAGGGTCAGAAACGCCGCGCGCGCCGCGGCGTTGGCGAGGTTCGGTGCAGTCAGCCTGAGCAGCGTCGGCAGGATCGGCTCTTCGATCAGCCGGCGAATCCTCGGGTTGAGCGACGGTGTTGCCGCCAGCGCCGGCGAGATCGAGATCGTGGTCATGCAGGAAACCGCCATCGTTGCGACGGCGGCAGGTCTGATGCACGCGCGCGCCGATGTCGATGGGCAACGCTTCGATGCGGGTCGAAGTGTGAAAGCATCTCGTCATTGCGGCGCGACACGCGCCGCGCCGGCAGGCCCCTCACGATTTCTGGTTTCCAGAAAGAATAGTTCTTGATTTGTTCTTCGGCCGGGACTATTGATTGGCCGTCCCGCTCCGGCAAAGAGGCGTGCCGGCAGCATCACCGGCGCGGAGCGGGATGCGACGGACCCGTCGCGTCTGTGGACCTTTCGCGTGGGCGGCGCGCCGATTGAGGCGCGGCAGCTGCGAGGTAGTGAAAGGACGATGACCCGCAGACGGGGTGGGCGGCCCAAGGACCCAGCAATGCGGCGATGCCCAGCATTCAGTCAAGGCGCCAGGCGGCGTGGCGCCGCTGGGAGTTGCAGGCCGATAAAACCGTCGCGTGCGGAACGCAGGCGTTTCTGCGTCCGAGGCTGCTGTTTGCCGTGTGCTGTTCCACCAGCACACGGTGTCATGTGCCTGGAAAGCACATGATGCCACGTGCTCACCCACGTGGCGCCGCGGGCGCGGTGAAACGCCCTGTGTTCCGCACGCCCCTTTAAGGGGAATGAGGACGAGATAAGGCCAGAATGACCGGCAAGCCCTGGGGCCGGACGAAACACGGGGCGATGACGCGCGCGTGCCCGGCGGAGCCAAAGGCGAAGCCGGGTCTGGACCTTCAAGCCCTCACCTGAGGAGGCGCGAAGCGCCGTCTCGAAGGGTCGATGCCGAGACGGAAGCGGCGAGTCATAAGGGCGAGAGTCACGGGCCTGCATCCTTCTAGACGCCCCGCCTTCGCCCTGCGGGCTACGGCGCGGCTCCTCTCAGGATGAGGTTGGAAGTCGACATGCGGCGAAGGCCGGGGGCTGTTTGACAATTAAATCTGTTGGTCGCGAGCGCGGTCTCTGCGTGCTTCGCATGCATGGCAGAATGACAGAACGTGGAAAAATCAGCGCGTGAAGAATCCGCCGGGGCCGCTGGGTGCGGGGGGCGCGAATGCGGAGCGGCCGACAGGCGCGGGCGGGCGCGGTGAAGACGGGCGCGCGGGTTGCTGCTGCGGCTGTACCGGCCGCGGCGTGGTGAACGACGGGAAGCTTCCCTGCTCGGTGTTGGTCACGGCCGGGCGCGGACGGCGTTTCACGGGCTTCGGCTGCAGCGCAGCCGTTGCGGGCGTGACGACGCCGTCTGCCGCATTTCCCGCAGCGATCGGGATGTCGTCCTTGCCGTCGATCTTGCCGACCTCGCGGCGCGGCCAGGTGAAGTCGTCCGCGCGTCCGCCGGGGGCCGCCAGCGGCTCGCCCTTGATCAGTGTCCGTGCAGCAAGCGCATCGACCGCGGCAGGCCGCGTGCCGGCGCCGCCGAGCAGTTGGTCGGTGCCGACCGAGGACGCCACCAGCGGCAGGATCGGACCTGCGAGCGGACGCGGCGCCGGAGCGCCGGGCTTGATATTGGTGTCGGGCGTGCCCGGATCGCTCGGCAAGCGCGACCGGCATCGAGCGGTTCGCCAGCAGGCGCTTGATCTCGCGGTCGACATAGTGCGCCATCTTGCGCGCGCCGGGTTTTGTGAAGAAGACGCCGTCGCCGGTTCGCAGGCGGCGGGTCTGGCCTTCGAAGTCGGGGCCTTGCTGCATGAAGCGGCCGGCTTCGTCGACGAAGCCATCCCAGATATCGACATACGTGATGCCGGCCTTCGACGCGCTTTCGCGATAGAGCGAATCGAGGAACAGCATGTCGGACGTGGCCTTCGGTCCGCGCAGCGCCGGCAGACCGACCCACAGAATCGGCACGCCCTTGGTCTTGAGCACGCCGATCATGTCGTCGATCTTCTTCTTGTAGAGTTCGACCCAGCGCTCCGAGCGAAACTCGTTCAGGCCGTTGGCGGCGCGCGTGGTGCGTTCCGGAGCCGCGATCGACGGCGTGTCATTGTCGGCTTGATCGTCGGCCGGCGGCGCCTCGGCATCCTCCGGCTTGTCGTCCGGCTTCTTGGCTGTGCCCGGCGCTGTGTCCTGCTTCGCGCCCGATTTGCTGTCGGCCTTCTTGCCGGCGTCCTTTTTCGGATCGGGCTTTTCGGCGACCGGTTCGCGGATGGTCGTGCGGTCCTGCAGGCCGAGCATCACGACGATCGCGTCCGCCTTTTCCTGCGCGATGATTCCCTTCGCCGCCGCCGCCCAGTCGGACGGCTCGCCGCGCGGATGATAGCGGATCAGGCCGGACACGGTGCGATGCTTGCGGATCACGCCCATGTCGGGCTGTTCGGAGAACGCGTCCTCGAGACCGTAGGCCAGCCAGTCGGCCATCGCGTCGCCGAGCACCAGCACATAGCGCTCCGGCGCGATGTCGTTCTTGTCGACCTTCGGCGGCGGCGCGCGCGAATAGTCGACACGCGGCGCGGGCGGCTGATCCGGCTGGAATGGCGCGAAGAAATCGCCGAACCCGCTGCTGCGGCTGTTGCTGCTGGCTGCGGCCTCTGCTGAAAGCCGAATGGAAAGAATTGCGCCGACGCCGGCATGACGATCGCGACCAGCATGGCGACCGCGACGGCAACCGCGATCAGCGGCCCGCTCTCGGTCAGCACGCGCAACGGGTGTTTCGGGTCCGACATAACGTCCGGCTTCGGGTTCGACGCTTGCTTGGCTACGGCAAATTCGGCCGCAATTTCAACACCGCGAAGCGATCATAAGCCGCCTTGCGGCATGTTCCGTCAAGTAAGCACGAAAAATGTCAACCTGAAGGTTACCGCCGCATTTTCTACCCGGATCAGCGCCTTCGCAGCCGCTCCAGCACGCCGGACGTGGCAAAGCCGTCCGCTGGTGCGCCGACCGAGGCCTGGAAGCTGCGCACCGCCTCGCGCGTGCCTGCACCCAGACTGCCGTCCGGTTCGCCGCGGTAAAACCCGCGCTGGCTGAGAAGCTGTTGCAATTCAAAGCGTTCTGTCCGCGTCAGGACCCGTTCATCACGCGGCCAGGCCTGCACCAGCGCAACGCCGCCACGCAGCCGGTCGGCGAAGTGGCCGATCGCAAGGGCATAGGCCTCAGCCGGGTTGTAACGCATGATCACCCGGAAATTGTGCAGCATCAGAAAGCCCGGGCCTTCGGCGCCTCCGGGTGTCGACAGGAAAGCCGTGTCGGTGGAGCGGGGGAAGGGCTTACCGCCGGCGCGGCGGATGCCGAGCCGTTCCCATTGGGCGATGGTCATGCTCTTCGATCGGTCAGCGAGTGCGAAATTGAAGCCGCGCGGCACCTCGACCTCGTAGCCCCAGGTCTCGCCACCCTTCCAGCCGTCCTTTTTGAACTTGTTGGAGGTGGAGGCGAGGATGTCGGCAACCGAGTTGACCACGTCACGCCGTCCGTCGCCGTCGAAGTCGACCGCCGAACGCTTGAACGCCGTCGGCATGAACTGCGTCGCACCGAATGCGCCGGCCCATGATCCCTTCAGTTGATCGGGCTTGAGGTCGCCGCGATGCAGGATCTCCAGCGCGCTCAGGAATTCGTCCTTGAAGTAGGCCTGTCTGCGGCCGACGCAGGCAAGCGTTGCGGTGGAGCGCAGCACGCTGCGTTCGCCGGCCTGGGTCGAGTAGTTCGACTCGATGCCCCAGATCGCAGCGACGATGTAGCGATCGACGCCAAAGGCCTTCTCGACGGCATCGAACGTCGCGCGATGGGTGGCGAGCATCTCGCGCCCGCGCGTCAGCCGCGCATCGGTGACGAGGATATCGAGATAGTCCCACACCGCCTTGGTGAATTCCGGCTGCGCATCGACGAAATCCATGATGCGCAGATCCGGCGTCAGACCGGCGGTGTGCCGATCGAAACTGTCGCGGGAGATGTTGCGGCGTGAGGCATCCGGCCAGAGGTTCGCCAGGCAATACGGAAAGTTCGCCGCCGACTGACGGATTGCGGCTGACGTCATCAGCGGGTGACCGGACGCACCGTCCTCGCCGCTCCATTCCTTCGGAGGTGCTGGCTGAGGTGCGCCGAATTGGGCGGCCCGTGTTCTGGCCAGAGGCTGTCGCGGGATCGAGCCGGTGATCGAGCCCGGCAGCAGCGGCTGCGTGCTGCCCTGGCCGGTCAGCACGAGCGGTCCGCGACCGGAGGCGGTCTGCGCCAGGCCGGCGCCCGCGAACGCGAGACACCCCGCTGCGGCAAGAGCCGCGGCGGCTGCGCGCCATCCGTTCGTCACTTTTGCACTCGATGTCATCTCAAACCCGTACCCGCGACCAGAACGTCGTCAAAACAGGGAGGCCCAAATCCGGTTTCAATCAGCTTAACAAATGCGTTTTTCCCCGTCACGAAGCCTTCAAGTTGGACGTCCGGCGCTTTGTTCGCAATGTTTCAGGCCGTCAAAAGCTGCTACCAACCGCTCGCGGAACTGACCGCATCCGATCCTTAATCCACGCGAAGAGACCTCATGAAAATCCGCAAAGCTGTGTTCCCGGTCGCCGGCCTCGGCACCCGCGTTCTTCCTGCGACCAAGGCGATGCCGAAGGAGATGCTGACCATCGTCGACCGGCCGCTGATCCAGTATGTGGTGGACGAGGCGCGCGAGGCGGGGATCGAGCATTTCGTGTTCGTCACCGGGCGCAACAAGGGCGTGATCGAGGATCACTTCGACCGCCAGTTCGAGCTTGACGTGACGCTGCGCGATCGCGCCAAGAAAGCCGAGATGGAACTGCTCGAGGCCGACCAGCCTGCGGCCGGCGCGATGAGTTTCACGCGCCAGCAGGCGCCGCTCGGGCTTGGCCACGCGGTGTGGTGCGCGCGTGACATTGTCGGCGACGAGCCGTTCGCCGTGCTGCTGCCCGATGAGCTTGTGCTCAATGCGCCCGGCTGCCTGAAGCAGATGATCGATGCGGCAAACGAGCTTGGTCCGAAAGCCAACGTGCTCGCGGTCGAGGAAGTGCCGATGGAGCGCGTGCATCAATACGGCGTCGTTGGCGTCGGCGCGAGCAAAGGCAAGGCGTTCGAAGTCTCGAGCATGGTCGAGAAGCCGCCGCGCGAGCAGGCGCCGTCGAATCTCTCGATCACCGGCCGCTACATCCTGCAGCCGGAAATCTTCAAGATCCTCGAAACCCAGGAACGTGGCGCGGGCGGCGAAATCCAGCTGACCGACGGCATGGTCGGGCTGTTGAAATCGCAGAAGTTCTACGGATTGCGGTTCGAGGGCGAGCGGCACGACTGCGGCTCGAAGGCCGGTTTCCTGCGCGCCAACATCGCCTACGGCTTGCGCCGGCCGGAACTGGCGGACGGGTTGCGCGAAGAGATGCGGCGGTATTTGAAGGGGTAGCAGCCTTCAGGGCGTTGAACCCGCTTCTTTTCACCGCGACCAAGGTGAGATGGGCGCGCTTTTTGATGGTTTTTCGCGTGCCTTGAGGGAGACACCGATGACTTCAATGTCGCGCGTTCTGACCGGGCTGGCCGCAGCCCTTGCCATCACCCTGGCAAGCGGCATCGCCGCTGCGCAGACGGATGAGGTCTCGGCGGAGGCGAAAGCCCAGTTTGACAAGCGGATGTTCGGGGTCGTGCCGGCCGAAAAGGCGAGCACTTATGCCTGCTTCGTCCGCCGCTACGATCCGGACCATCTCGCGCGCCATCCATACCAGAAGGTGACCGCGATGAAGCTCCTGGTCACGTCCGAATGGTTCGAGGGAAACACCGGGCTTGATCGCCACTTCCGCCTCGGCGTCACGTTCCGCCACAAGCGCGGCAACTACGATTCCAGCGGCAGCTGCAATCACTTCCGCCCCGAAGACGCCAAGGATGAGGTTCGCTTCGGCTGCGGCGTCGATTGCGACGGTGGCGGCATCAACATCGCCATGGGCAAGGACAAGGACGACAAATCCACCATCGTCCGCCTGTCGCGCGTGCGCATCTGGCAGAACAGCAAACCGGACGACGACGCGAGCGACGCGCTGGTTGCCGGCAAGGATGACGCGATCTTCCGGCTCGACCGCGCCACCCTCGAGGAATGCCGGTCGCTGGTCACCGATCGAAAAGAACTGGCCGCGATGCGTGCAGTGAGCAATCGCAGGTAATTCCCGGGCGCGAAGTCCCGTTACGCAACGCATGAAGGAGCGCAGCATGCACCGGCGCAATCTGTTTCAGGCGGCATTCGCATCGATCGGCGCGGCCTTCGCGACCGCCGCCGTGACGTCGGCGCAAGCGGCGACGCCTGACAAGAGCAAGGTCGTCTATCACCTGAACGACTCCGACAAGGTCCAGTTCGTGCTCGGCAACATCGAAAACCATTTCGAGGGCGTCGGCGGCCCGGACAAGGTGACGATCGCGCTCGTCGTGCATGGTCCCGCGCTTCGGGCGTTCCATGCGGCGAGCGCCAACCCGGATGTCAAAGGCCGGCTGGCGTCGTTTGCGAAGTCCGGCGTCGAACTCGGCGCCTGCGGCAACACCATGAAGGGCCAGAAGATCACCGTGAACGATCTGCTGCCCGGCTTCGTCAATCTCGAGCGTGGCGGCGTGGTGCGGATCGCCGAGCTGCAGGGCCAGGGCTACGTCTACCTGCGGCCGTGAGGCGTTGCGCGAGGTCTCGCGTTCGTGGCTAACCATCGTTGCCGGGATGCAATGAAGAACGGGCTCTATTCCATTCACGTCAAGATGCTGGACGGTCATCCGGATCGCGGCAGCGGCGTGCTTGTCCTGCGGGACGGGGACATGCTCGGCGGCAATGCTTCGCTGTTCTACACCGGCAGCTACACGTTCGACGGCCGGAAGTGGAAGGGCGAACTGGTCACCAGCCCGCATTCCCGCAATCCCGGCCCGACGACGGTGTTCGAGGACCGCGGATCGAGCATCGGCTTTGGCGGTACGTTCGACGAGGACGACGCGGAGGCGCGGGGAACGGCGCTGCTCGGCAAGACCAGCCTGACCTTCAAGGTCACCCTGCGCCGGCTTGCAGAACTATAATTACAAGTCTTATCAATACTCTAAGGGCGATTTCAGGCTGCCCTCAGATA
Organism: uncultured Alphaproteobacteria bacterium; assembly: GCA_963774995.1. Lineage (GTDB taxonomy): Bacteria > Pseudomonadota > Alphaproteobacteria > Rhizobiales > Xanthobacteraceae > P52-10. Next base: position 65,562 of record CAVZHJ010000023.1, on the reverse strand, counting down.
TATGTGAGGCGCGTCACGGTCTGTTGGTCAAGACCCGGGCATTCTCCTGTCCATGAACACGGCGGCTCGCGAATGAGCGCCACACCCCAGGAGAACGGCCATGACTTCCACCTTCATCAAGACCGTCCGCGTCCTCAGCGTTGCCGCTTCGGTTGCGATCTCGCTCACCTCTTTCGCCGCTCACGCGGTTGAGGCGACTGCCGAGCAGCGCCGCGCCTGCACCCCGGATGCGTTCCGCCTCTGCTCAAGCCACATCCCGAACATCGAAGCGATCACCGCCTGCATGCGCGCCAACAAGTCCCAGCTGAGCCCGGCCTGCAAGCTGGTGTTCGACAAGCCGGAGAAGGCGACCACGACTGTCGCCAGCCGCGACCAGTAAGCGCCGATTACGACACCGAGATACGACATCGGCGGTCATGGCCGTCTGTCGATGTCGAGAGCCGGGAGGGCCGTCCCCAACGCCTCCCGGCTCTTATATTTTGCGCCGCGTGTCAGGGAGTTTCCCCGTCATTTCAGAGTGTTGCGATTCAGGCCGGCCTTTTTCCGGCATGTGTATTCATGACGCTCGAATGCCGACGAAGCAGAAACCCGGCCGTTGCTCGCATCTGTGTGAGGCGCATCACGGTAAGTTCCCCCGAACCACGTCATTCTCCTGTCCATGAACACGGCGGCTCGCAAATGAGCGCCACACCCCAGGAGAACGGCCATGAATACCACCTTCATCAAGACCATCCGCATCCTCAGCGTTGCCGCTTCGGTTGCGATCTCGCTCACCTCTTTCGCCGCTCACGCGGTTGAGGCGACTGCCGAACAGCGCCGCGCCTGCACCCCGGATGCGTTCCGCCTTTGCTCGAGCCACATCCCGAACATCGAAGCAATCACCACCTGCATGCGCACCAACAAGTCGCAGCTGAGCCCGGCCTGCAAGCTGGTGTTCGACAAGCCGGCGAAGGCGACGACTGTCGCCAGCCGCGACCAGTAAGCGCCGATTACGACACCGAGATACGACATCGGCAGTCATGGCCGTCTGTCGATGTCCAGAGCCGGGAGGGCGTCCCCCACTACCTCCCGGCTCTTCGTTTTCTGAAGCCGTTGTGGCCAAGCGCAGCGGTTGCTGTGCCGCTGACTGCTGACTGAGAGGTAATCGAAAGGATTTTCAACAGCTTGAGTTTGGTTCACGCCTCGCGCGGCATTGCGTGAGGTGGGTCACAGTCTATTGCCCCGAACCAGGTCATTCTCCTGTCCATGAACACGGCGGCTCGCAAATGAGCGCCACACCCCAGGAGAACGGCCATGACTTCCACCTTCATCAAGACCATCCGCGTCCTCAGCGTTGCCGCTTCGGTTGCGATCTCGCTCACCTCTTTCGCCGCTCACGCGGTTGAGGCGACTGCCGAACAGCGCCGCGCCTGCACGCCGGATGCGTTCCGCCTCTGCTCGAGCCACATCCCGAACATCGAAGCGATCACCACCTGCATGCGCACCAACAAGTCGAAGCTCAGCCCGGCCTGCAAGCTGGTGTTCGACAAGCCGGCGAAGGCGACCACGACTGTCGCCAGCCGCGACCAGTACAACCGCGACCAGTAAGCGGATCGCACTACCGAGATACGGCATCGGCAGTCATGGCCGTCTGTCGATGTCGAGAGCCGGGAGGGCGTTCCCAACGCCTCCCGGCTCCTTCTTTTTGTTTGTCATTGGACGCGCCGAGCCCGGAACCTCGAGGTGATCTGCGCTCAGTCCGCCAATCTCGGGATCCCGGATCATCGCCGCGCGACGCCCCGGAATGACGGCGTTTTTTATCGCTGCAATCGCATGCCGAGCATGACCAGCGTCGCCTGATAGTCGGCGCTGGTAATCGTGCTGTTCAGCCAGTCGTGGCGAAGCTGCGCCTTGAGCTGCACGTCGCGCGTGAACTTGTAAACCAGATCGCCGCCGACCGAGTAGACCTTGTCGAAGCGGTCCGAGCCGTCATAGTCGGATGTGGTGAATCCGAATTTTGCCGTGGCGATCAGGTAGCGGCGGAAGGCGTGCTCCACCTGTGCATTGTAGCTGCGCGTGATGACACCCGACACGCCGGGCAGGGTGGATTCGTCGACCGATGACAGTGCAGCGACAGTCACGGTGGTCAGGCCTGTCGGCTTCCAGATCAGCGATCCCGCCGCCAAAACCCCGCTCGCGTTGCGCAGCCGGACATCTTCGTAATCACGCGTGGTGTAGCCGATCGACGCCTCACCGGTGATCAGCCTGCCGAGTTCGAACGTCGAGCCGACACGCGCGGTGCGGCCGATCGAGTTGCGGGCAAAGCCGTTGCGGTCGAATTCCAGGTCGCGTTCGCGCCGCTCGATCGCAACTTCGCCGAACGGTTTGATCTGTGGCAGGATTTCGTAGGAGCCGCGCAACGAGCCGCCAAACTGGTTGAAATTGCGGTCGTTGTTGCTCGAACGTGATCCGTCGCTCAGTGTCGATTTCCTGGTAGACGGTGCGATCGATCAGGCCGTTTGCCGCGATCTCGAACCGGTTGTAGCTGTGCGCGCCGCCGAGCGTGCTGCCGATCGATGTAAACAGCGGATAGCGCGCCAGGTTGGCCTGGATGTTCGGACTGCCTGGATTGTCGGTACCGATGCGCAGGCGCGTTTCAGTGTTGATGCGCGTGTCACGCGAGATGTCCAGCCGGCCGGTGACCTTGCCATTGAAATCCGGCCGGTCGATGTTGACCGGGAGCGGCGAGGCGACGGCGCCACCATCGTCGTTCTTCAGCGAGTAGCCGGTGAACGAGCCGCGCAGGTCCGCGATCAGCGAATGCCGCTCCCAGTTGGAGGTGACCAGCAGTTCCGGCGCGACCATGTAGAGCCACGAACCCTTGCCGTTGTTGATACGGCCGGGGTTGGTGTCGTAGCCGGTCCAGAATTCGATCGCGGGCTTTACCAGCATGCTGCCGCGGTAGAAGCCGACCGCGCCGAACGGGTCGTCATCGACCTTGAGCTTTCGCCGCTGCGGCTGTCCAACGACGCTGCCCGCCATCGACGGGGCAAGGCGCGGCCGGTTTGCGGTGGCCGCTGACGGCAGCGGCGGAGGTGGCAGCGCCACAGGCACGACCACCGGGATGATCTGGAGCGGCGCGACGCCGACCTCCCTTGGCGCAAGGCTCGGCGAGACGCCGGGCTTGCGTTTGGCTGCCTTCTTTTTCTTGCGGTTGAGCGAGTTGTAACCGGTCGATGAAGCACCGGAAGCAGCCGGTATTTCGAATTTCAGGGTCCGGCCGATCCGCGAGGGCGCGGGGGCGTCGCCGCGCGCCGCCGCAGCGGTGGCGTCCGAATTGGTCGCGTTGCGCGTCGTCGCGTCATTCGTCCGCCGCAGCGGGCGGCTCGGGCCGGAAAAGCCGTCGCGCTCGGGGCGTAGCAGGTCGGATGTCAGGGTCTGGGCAGTCGCCTCGGTGACGAGCAGGGCGGTCAGCGTCAGGCTCGCCCGCAGAATACGCGCAGGGCCTTTGAGCCCTCGCCGGTCCGAATATGGACCTTGCTCCTGCCAACCTGACACGCGTGGAACTCCCGGTTCCGAGGACGCAACCATTTGCGACAAAAACTCAACAATTTCAGGATGTTGGAAGGCGCGACGAAATGCGCGCACTTCGCCCGTCCTGGCGAAAGCCGTTAATGGAGTTAAAACAATTATGGTTAATGAGCCGTTGAGGCTGAGCCCTGCCGCGTCGCCTCGGCGCGCCAGCCGTGCTAAGAATGTGAGGTCGCTGAGGGGCGGCTTTCCACTTGCCGGGTCAGAGTATGCCGATGCAAAAACCGCGGACCACATCCCCGTCCGCGCAAGACACTGCCAATCCCGCGATCGCTTCAGGTTTGCGAACGCTGGAAGCAGAGGTGAACGGCGTCATCGCCCTGACGAATGCATTAAAGGGCGAACTCGGCCCAGCCTTCATCGCGGCGGTGGATCTTCTCCGCGAAGCAAAAGGCCGCGTGATCGTCACCGGGCTCGGAAAGTCGGGGCACATCGCCCGCAAGATCGCCGCGACCTTCGCATCCACCGGCACGCCGGCTTTTTTCGTCCATACGGCGGAGGCGAGCCACGGCGACCTCGGCATGATTACGCCGGATGACGTGATGATCGCCCTGTCATGGTCCGGTGAGACCGTCGAACTGAAGAACCTGATCAACTATTCGCGCCGCTTTCGCATCGGGCTGATCGCGGTGACTGCGGACGGCAAGTCGACGCTGGCGAAGGCAGCGGACGTGGCGCTGACGCTGCCGAAGGCGCTTGAGGCCTGTCCGCACAATCTCGCTCCCACCACCTCGACCTTGATGCAGGCCGCGCTCGGCGACGCACTGGCTGTGGCTTTGCTGGAAAGCCGCGGCTTCAGTGCGCTCGAGTTCGCGAAATTCCACCCCGGCGGCAAGCTCGGCGCGATGCTCAAGGCCGTGCGCGACATCATGCACACCGGCGACGAGATTCCGCTCAAGCCGCTCGGGTCGACGATGTCGGACGCGCTGGTCGAGATGTCGAAGAAGAGTTTTGGTTGCGTGGTCATCGTCGATGGGCGCGGCGAGCTCGCCGGTATCATCACCGACGGCGATCTGCGCCGTCACATGCATGACGGGCTGCTGCTGGAGCCGGTCGATCGCGTGATGACGAAGAATCCGCGCACCGTCTCGCCGGGTATGCTGGCGAGCGAACTGCTCGACATGATGAATTCGATGAAGCCGGCCGTCACCGTGCTGATCGTCGCCGAAGGGAAAAAGCCCGTCGGCATCGTGCACGTCCACGACGTGCTGCGCGCCGGGATTGCCTAGCCGGCGCTGCCGTAGCCCGGTGGAGCGCCGCGTCATCCGGGATTTCCGGCGTGGAGTCAGCCCCGGATGTGGCCGAAACTATCCCTTCGGAAACCGCGCCGCCGTGTCCTCCAGCGTCAGGTTCAGTCCGTTCGCGAGATAGGACACCGTCCGGTAAAACCCGCACAGCAGCATGATTTCGAGAATCTGCGCCTCGCTGTAGTGCGCGACCAGGGACGCGAATTCGCCGTCGCTGAGCGTTGCGTGCTCATGCAGCGCGTCGGTTGTCGCGATCAGAACCTGCTCGGCTTCGGTCCAGCAATCGGCGTTTGAATCTTCGAGCACTGTGGCGCGGACCTGCGCGTCGGTCAGCTTCGCGTGCGCGGCGAAGGCCGCAATGTGAACGCCCCATTCGTACTCGCAACCGGTCTTCGCGCAGGTACGGTCGATGACGATCTCGCGCTCGCGCAAGCTCAGCGGGCCGCGGTCGAGCAGGCCTGCGGCGGTGAATTTTGTCCAGGCGCGTTCCTGGGTGGCGATGGTGCGGAACAGGATCAGCGGCGGCCGGCCCGGCCCCATGATCCGTTCGAAATCCTGTTGAACAGACGCCGGGTAGGGGGTTTGCAGCGGTGCGATACGGGACATCGGCCGATCCTTGTGTTAGGCGTTTTATGCTACGGTTTATGTAGCATAATGCTACATTTTTAGTAGCAAGCGCAAGAGGTGATCGATGACGAAACGGCCTGCAGGCGGCAATCCTGCCGTGCGCGGATCGAAGACCGGCCGGCCGGTCATGGCGCTGCTGGACCTGCTCGGGCGGCGCTGGAGCTTGCGGATTCTGTGGGAGTTGCGCGAAGAGGCGCTGACATCGCGGGCGCTGCGAGTGGCCTGTGGCGATGCTTCGCCGACTGTCGTGCAGCAGCGCCTGTCGGAGTTGCGCGATGCCGGTTTCATCGAGAAGCGCGACCAGGGCGGCTACGGGCTTACAGCCTTGGGCAAGGATTTGAACCAGACATTTCTGCCGCTGTACCTGTTTGCCGAAAAGTGGAGCCGGAAGAACAAGCCCGCTCAATGACGGCCTTGCCATCTAATCTGAATTAGTGTTCATTTCTTACAGAGCGCGCAAAAGCGCGGGACAAGAATACTGCGGCCTCCTTCCGGCCGCACGGGGAGACGGCGCTCGGTGGTCTATCGGCGTACCCAGCAAGTCATGCGTCGGCTGGCGGCTCGCCGCCGTGCGATCCTCGCCGCCGCCCGCGATACCGCAGCGGAGCAAGGCATGACCGCGGTGCAGATCGCGCCGATCGCGATGCGAGCCAACGTCGCCGCAGGCACCGTTTATCGCTACTTCCCCTCCAAGGCCGAACTGATTTCCGAGCTGATTTCGGATGTCTCGCGCGAACAGCTCGAACTCGGTCCGCCGCGCCGCGGATGCCGCGCCCGGCCCTCTGTCGGCGCTCGCCGCCGCCGTGACGACGATCGCCGTCGACGTCTTGTCCCAGCGCAAGCTCGCCTGGGGGATTCTCGCCGAGCCGATCGATGTGGATGTCGCGTCCTCGCGCATCGACAGCCGCAGGGCGATCGTCGCCGAGATCGAAACCCGCATTGCCGCGGCCGCGCGCGCCGGGCACCTGCCCGCGCAGGACGCCTCGCTCACCGCTGCCGCCCTGATCGGCGCGCTGCACGAGGCGCTGGTCGGGCCGCTCGCGCCGGACAATCTCGACGATCCCTTGAGGATGCGCGACGCCGTGCAGACGCTGACATTGATGGCCTTGCGTGCCGTCGGCGTGATGGATGCGCGCGCGCGGGGCCTTGTGGTGCAGGCGGTGCTGCCGGTGACGCCGGAGCCGAAGACCGCGGAGACAGCCGCGTCGATCGACGCCTAAAGCGGATCGGCCGGCGCGGCGGGTCGCAACAGGCCCCAGAGCCAGGCGAGCAGGATGACAAGAAAGCCGCCGGCGATCGCGAGTGCGACGTGATACCACGCCCCGAGAACGGCAATGAACATGCCCAGGAATCTTGCGAGCTGGACCGGTAGCGTCATGTAGCGGGCGACGTATCGGCCGAATGGCGAGGCGCGCCGCTTCTCCAAGTCTGCGTAGGTAACCAGGGCGAACGTGACGATCACCGACGGCACGAACAGAATGACGAGACCCGTGAGCAACTCGTGCCGCCAAAAGAACCAAAGTGAGATGAACGCGCTGATCCAGTCGGTCGCGAGTTTCAGCGGATGAATCTGGTGGAACAGCATCCTTTCCTGCCGGTCCATGAGCGTTCGCCTTTCTCACCTATTCAAATTCGGTACTTCATGCTTCAGTCAACGCAACGAAGGCAACATCGGAGCCTGGTGCGGAGATTGCAATGGCGCTGAAAATGCCTGAAGCCGATGCAGGTGTGCTGGGCCGGCGCGTCGAGATCGTCGCTGCGCTGCGCGCCATCGTGCCGGGCGAGGGCGTGATCGACTCGGCCGCCGAAATGCTGCCCTACGAGTTCGACGGGCTCACCGCCTATCGCCAGCCGCCGATGGTCGTGGTGCTGCCGGCAACGACCGAACAGGTCAGCCGGGTGCTGCGCTATTGTCACGCCAACCGCGTCAAGGTGGTGCCGCGCGGCGCAGGTACCTCGCTTTCCGGCGGCGCGCTGCCGCTGAAGGACGGCGTGCTGCTCGGCCTCGGCAAGTTCAAGCGCATTCGCGACATCGATTTCGACAATCGCTGCGCCGTCGTCGAGCCCGGCGTCACCAATCTGGCGATCAGCCAGGCCGTGGAAGGCCGCGGCTTCTACTATGCGCCCGACCCGTCTTCGCAGATTGCCTGCACCATCGGCGGCAACGTCGCGGAGAATTCCGGCGGCGTGCACTGCCTGAAGTACGGCATGACGACCAACAACGTGCTCGGCTGCGAGATCGTGCTGATGACCGGCGAGATCCTGCGCATCGGCGGCAAGGCGGCCGAGAACGCAGGCTACGACCTGATGGGCATCATCACGGGCTCCGAAGGGCTGCTCGGCGTCATCACCGAAGTCACGGTGCGCATCCTGCGCAAGCCCGAGACAGCGCGGGCAATGATGGTCGGCTTCGGCCAGGTCGAGCAGGCCGGGCTTTGCGTGGCCCAGATCATCGGCGCCGGGATCATTCCCGGCGGCATGGAGATGATGGACAAGCCTGCGATCCACGCCGCCGAAGCGTTCGTGCACGCGGGCTATCCGCTCGATGTCGAGGCGCTGCTGATCATCGAACTGGACGGGCCGGGTGTTGAGGTCGATGAACTGATCATGCGTGTCGAAAAGATCGCCCGCGCCTGTGGAGCGCTAAAGCTGCAGGTCTCGAACTCCGAGGACGAGCGGCTGCTGTTCTGGGCCGGACGCAAGGCGGCGTTTCCCGCGGTGGGACGCATTTCGCCGGACTATCTCTGCATGGACGGCACCATTCCGCGCGGCAAATTGCCCGAGGCCCTGGCGCGCATCCGTTCGCTGTCGGAGAAATACGGCCTTGGCGTCGCCAATGTGTTTCATGCCGGCGACGGCAACCTGCATCCGCTTATTCTGTATGACGCCAACAAGCCGGGCGAGATGGACGCGGCCGAAAAATTCGGAGCGGACATTCTGCGCGTCTGCGTCGAACTCGGCGGTGTGCTCACCGGCGAGCACGGCGTCGGCGTCGAGAAGCGCGACCTGATGGGAGAGATGTTCACGGAGATCGACCTCAATCAGCAGCATGCGGCTGAAATGCGCGTTCGACGAGGAGGGGCTGCTCAATCCCGGCAAGGTATTCCCCACGCTTTGCCGCTGCGCCGAACTCGGCCGCGTGCACGTGCATGGCGGCAAGCTGGCGTTTCCAGAAATTCCTCGGTTTTGAGTGTGATGGTGGCTGTTCGTCGGTTCGACATAGCGTGGGGCGCTCGCTCGTCATGACCGCTCTCACGCCCCGTGACGCAAAAGACGTCGAAACTGCCGTGCGCGACGCCATCGGCGCCGGTCAACCGCTTGAAGTCGTCGGCCACGGCACCAAACGCACCATCGGGCATCGCTCGGCGACCAATGCGTTGCTCGACGTCAGCTGGGTTGAACGGCGTGACGGCCTACGAGCCGAACGAGTTGATCCTCACGGTGCAGACGGGCGCTTCACTGCATGACATCGACCAGCTGATTGCCGCAAAAAATCAGCAATTCGCCTTCGAGCCGATGGATACATCGGCGTTGTTCGGGACTGCTGCCGACCGGGGCACCATCGGTGGAATGGTTGCGGCAGGCCTCGCCGGCCCCCGCCGTGTGAAGGCTGGCGGCGTGCGGGATCATCTGCTGGGTGTGGCGGCCGTGTCCGGTTTCGGCGAAAGCTTCAAGGCCGGCGGCAAGGTGGTGAAGAACGTCACAGGCTACGATCTCTGCAAGCTCGTCGCCGGATCATGGGGCACGTTGTCGGTGATGACCGAGGTCACGCTGAAAGTGATGCCGAAGGCCGAAGGCGAGACCACGCTGGTGTTGCGCGGACTGGACGAGGCGGCGGCTGGCCGCGCGATGAGCGCAGCCCTTGGCTCGCCCTTCGACGTCTCCGGCGCGGCGCATGTCCCGGGTTCGTCATGGCGGGGCAAGACCTCGCTAAGCGATCTTGCGGCGACGGGAGAGGCCCTGACGCTGATCCGGCTGGAAGGGATCGGCGCGTCGGTCGCGCATCGCGCCCGCGCGCTGGCAGTCGACCTCAAATCATTCGCAGCCGCGGACGAAGCCGGCGGCGGGGTGTCGCGCGGACTTCTGGCGCGCCATCCGCGACGCTGCGCCGTTCGCGGCCGGCGGACCGCTGGGCGCGTGGCCGGTGTGGCGCATCATCTGTCCGCCGGCGGCAGGCCCGGCTTTCGGCCAGCGGCTGGCGCGCGAGACCGGCGGCGACGTGATTTACGACTGGGGCGGTGGTTTGATCTGGGCCGCGTTGCCCCCGTCGCGGGATGCGTACGCCGCAACCGTTCGCGAGCATGCTCACGCGATTGGTGGCCATGCGATGTTGATCCGCGCGCCGGAAGCCATGCGCGAGATCGTCGATGTCTTTCATCCCCTGGATGCGGGCGTCGCCGCGCTTACCGCGCGCGTCAAAGCGTCGTTCGATCCCTCCGATATCCTCAATCGCGGGCGGCTTTCGCGGGGGATTGCCAAATGAAGACCGAATTCACCCTCGACCAGCTCGCCGATCCGGATATCCGCGAGGCCGACAAGATTTTGCGCGCCTGCGTGCATTGTGGGTTCTGCACCGCGACCTGTCCGACCTACGTGCTCCTGGGCGACGAACTCGATAGCCCGCGCGGACGCATCTACCTGATCAAGGAGATGCTGGAGAAGAACCAGCGGCCGACGCCGGAGGTCGTCAAGCATGTCGATCGCTGCCTGTCGTGTCTCGCCTGCATGACGACCTGCCCGTCGGGGGTCAACTACATGCACCTGGTCGATCAGGCGCGGGTCAGGATCGAGAAGCACTACACGCGGCCCGTTGGTGAACGCCTGCTGCGATGGGTCCTCGCGCTGGTCTTGCCGCGCCCGACGCTGTTCCGGACAAGCCTGAAGCTCGCGCGTTTCGTCCGGGTGTTTTCGGACCTCCTGCCGGCGCCGCGCGCCGGGCAGGCCACCCCTTCTTTCTTGAGGCGGATCAAGGCGATGCTCGCGCTTGCGCCGGCCCGGTTGCCGCCGCCGGGCGCAGCCGCCGGGACGGCCTTTTTGCCCACAGGTGAACGGCGCGGGCGCGTCGCGTTGTTGCAGGGCTGCGCACAGCAGGTGCTGTCTCCTGCCATCAACGACGCGGCGGTCAGGCTGCTGACGCGCCATGGCATTGAGGTCGCACTGGTCGCCGGCGAGCAGTGCTGCGGCGCGTTGACCCATCACCTGGGCAACGATCACGATGCGCTTGGCCGTGCGCGGGCGAACATCGACGCTTGGACCGCGGAGGCCGATCGCAACGGTCTCGATGCGATCCTCGTCACCACCTCCGGCTGCGGAACGGTGGTCAAGGACTACGGCTACATGCTGCGCGAGGACGCAGCGTATGCGGCGAAGGCCGCGCGCGTGGCGGCGCTCGCGAAGGATATCAGCGAGTATGTCTCGGAACTCGAGCTGTCCTTTCCCGAGACACGCAGCGATCTCGTCGTCGCGTATCACGCTGCCTGCTCGTTGCAGCATGGTCAAAAGATTCTGCGCGCGCCGAAAGAATTGCTTTCCAAATGCGGTTTCGTGGTGAAAGATGTGCCTGAGGGTCATTTGTGTTGCGGCTCGGCGGGCACGTACAACATCCTGCAGCCCGACATTGCGGAGAGATTGCGCGAGCGGAAGATCTTCAACATCGCAGCGCTGCAGCCGGACGTGATTGCCGCCGGCAATATCGGATGCATGGTGCAGATTGCCGGCGTGATGGACAAGCATGGAAATCTGCTCCCGGTGGTGCACACGATCGAGCTTGTGGACTGGGCAACAGGAGGACCGAAGCCGAACATCGACAGATCAGCTTTGAAGACAAGTTAGGTTGCGCGCGATCGCAATGGATGGCGCGAGAAGTTATTGAAGGGGCAAAGCGCGATCGCGGATGGCTGACGCGGATCCGGATCGGCGGCAACAGGAGGATGTTGAATGGCTAAGAAGTCGAAGAAGGCGAAGAAGGCCAAGAAATCCAAGAAGGCGAAAAAGGTTGTAGCCGCCAAAAAGAAAAAGGGCGCGAAGAAGGTCGCAAAGAAAGCGGCAAAGAAATCCGCCAAGAAGGCAGCCAAGAAATCTGCGAAGAAAGCTGCGCCCGCCAAGAAGGCCGCGAAGAAAAAGGCCGCTCCGCGCAAGCGCGCGCCGAAGCCCGCCGCGGCGCCGGCGCCCAGCATGGAATCGCCACCGCCCGCTCCGGCCTGGAGCCCGCCGCCGATGGGTGGCACGGATTTGGGCGACGAGACCCACTAACGCCTTGACGAGGCGATCGCCTGTGATGGCGATGCCGGCTATCGAGATTGGGGGCCGCACGACCGGCAGGTCGCGCGGCCCATTGGTTTTGTAGTCCCTGGTTTTTGTAGCCCTGCTTTGTGACCGTTGGCGTGCGTGCGGCGTTCGTGCAGATGAGATAGTTGCGGCCGGCGAATTGCTTTGAGAGCTGGTGGAAAACCTGAGGTTCCATCGCGTTTTGAGGGGTTTCCAGCGCGGTTTTGGGCACAAAATTGTGACCCGGATGTCACACTCTTCGACAACATTTTGCAGGAGGCCCTCTAAACGGCCAAAACGCCTAAAAAGGCGGCAACTGCTCCCGTTTTTTGCTTCACCTCATGAACTTACCGCCGCAGATTGCGGTCATCGCAGGGTCGTTTCGCGGCGACAAGTTATCGGGTTCCTTGGGGGTTTCCGAAATTTCCAGCCGCTCAAGTTGATCAATGGGGATCGCAATGAAGAAGTTTGGTTTGACAATCGCCGCAGTGCTCGCGCTCGGCAGCTCGGCCTATGCCGCTGACATGAGGATGCCGCGCAAGGCCGTCGCGCCGCCGGTGATCGTCTCGCCATGGGATTTCGCGTTCGGTGCGGCACTCACGAACGACTACCGCTTCCGTGGCATCGCGCAGTCGAACCGCCAGCCGTCGGTCTCCGCATATTTCGAGCCGCGCTATAACATCAGCGACACACTCCAACTTTACGCGGGCGTCGGTGGCGCCAGCATTTCGTTCCCGAACCGCGCAGCCGCCGAGATCGACGTATACGGTGGTATCCGCCCGACCTTCGGCGCGTTTGCCTTTGACTTCGGTGTCTTCGGCTATCTCTATCCGGGTGGCCGCTGCCACTACGGTGCCGTTGTCGATACGGCGGGCAATCCTCTCAGCACCGAATGCGCGATCAACTTCATTGCGCCGAGCGGCAACGTCATCAAGAAGAATCTCGACTTCTTCGAAGTCTACGGCAAGGTCCTCTACACGATCACCGAGAACTGGGCGATCGGCGCGAACTATAACTACACCCCCTCGTTCCTGAATTCGGGCGCAGACGGCCACTGGGTATCGGGTACCATCAAGTGGACGGCGCCTTCGACGATGCTGCCGATGGGCATCGGCATGTACGTTTCGGGTGAGTTCGGACGCCAGTTCCTCGGCACGTCTGACTCGTTCTATGGCACCGGCTTTGCCTCTCCCTTGGGCGGCGGACCGTTCCCGCTCGGCATCAACTACCGTGACTACAACACCTGGAACGCCGGCATTGGCTTCAACTACAAGGTCTTCACGCTCGATCTGCGCTACTCGGGCACCGACCTGAACAAGGGTGACTGCAACGCGTTCACCAGCGATCAGACTGCATCGTTCACGGGCTCGTTCACCCCGATCAATCCCGGTGGCTTTGGCTCCAAGTGGTGCGGCCACGCCTTCGTCGCGAAGTTCTCGGCAGACCTCGTTGCCTCGCAACACCTGAAGTAAGCGTCTCCCAAAGAGACTGGACCTGAAGGGCGGCAGATCATCTGCCGCCCTTTTTCTTGCTGCAGTCACCGGAACGATCCCGAAGGGCACGGGCGGGTCAACGCGCGTGCGAATGGCCTCGGGCGCAAAGGCGCGAAGACAGACTCTGGTCCGGCCTTTGCTTTTCAAGCGGCATGAGTCTGGACTTCCGGCAGAGCGAGCGCGGTCTCGGCGGAAGCGGAGTGCGCATCAGGGCGCTTCGCGACGGCCTGCTGCCTGCGGCCCTGTGTGGCGCAGGCTGCGCGCTCGCGATCTACATCATGGAAAGCTCGTCGGCGCTTACCGCCTATCCGATGGCGGCGATCCCGTTCGCAACCTCGATCGTGCTGGTCATCAGCCAGCCGGACGCGGTTCCGGCGCAGCCACGCGCGCTGATCGGCGGCCACCTGGTCTCGGCGCTGGTCGGCGTGCTGGTGCTGGCATTGAGCGGCCCGGGGCCGGCTGCGGCCGCCATGGCCGTCGGCCTCGCCGTGCTGGCGATGATGCTGACCGACACGTTGCATCCGCCGGCGGGCATCAATCCGCTGCTCGTGGTGGCGGGCAACCTGCCTTGGTCGTTCATCGTTGCGCCGGTGCTGGTCGGCGCGCTGATGCTTGCCGCATTCGCGCTTGTCTGGCACCGGTTCGTGCTGCGCAATTCGTGGCCGGCGCGGTGGCTGTAGCTGTGCGGCCCTAAGGCCTGCTCCGGTTTCGCTGGATCAGCTTTGCGGCTATCTATTGGTGGCCACTTTCGGGATCATGCTTTCACCGCGTCTCTCACGGTGAAGCGGCCTCCGTCGTGCGTGAGCACGACGTTGCGGCTGTGGAACGCATGCAGCGTCGTGCGATGTCCGATCGAGACGAGGGTGGTCGCGGGAAGCTGCTTTTGCAGAAGCTGGTAAAGCGCTGCTTCCGACGGCTCGTCGAGCGAGGCCGTCGCCTCGTCCAGGAACAGGTATTTCGGCTTGTGCAGCAGGGCGCGCGCAAGACCGAGCCGCTGCTGCTCGCCGAGCGACAGCATCCGGTTCCAGTGGCCGTGCTCGTCGAGGCGATCGGCCAGCGCAGGCAGTCCGATCGCGCGCAGCGTGTCCTGCAGCGCCTCGGTGCTGAAGGCATGTTCCACGCCCGGGTAGGCGATCGCCCCTCGCAGCGAGCCGACCGGAAAGTAGGGCCGTTGCGGCAGCATCATCAGTGTGGCACTGGCCGGCACTGCGATCTCGCCCTTACCGAACGGCCAGATGCCGGCGATGGCGCGAAACAGCGTCGATTTGCCTGAGCCGGACGGACCGGTCACCAGCACGCGCTCACCGTCGCGAACAGAGAATCCGTTCGCCGCAACCAGCGGCGTGCCATCGGGCAACTCGACCGCGAGGTCCCTGGTGTCGAGGGCGCCGTCCGATGACGGCGTCAGACGCACCATGTCCTTCCGGATCGCAAGCGCGGCCGCGCTTGCGATCGATGTCTCGAATCCGTCGAGCCGGGCCACCACCGAGCGCCATTCGGCGAGTGTGCGGTAGGTCGAGATGAAGAACGACATCGCGCCCTGAACGCTGCCGAACGCGGATGCGGTCTGCATCATGCCGCCGAGCTGTATCTTCTCGGCGAAATAGGCGGGGGCGACCAGAACGTACGGGAACACAACCGACGCCTGCGAATAGCTTGCGGTCAGCGCCGTCAGCCGCTTGGTACGGGTCATGATCTGCAGCCAGTTTTCAACGACCCGCCCGAACCAGTCGAGCAGCCGCTGACGTTCGGCTTCGTTGCCGCGCAACAATGCGATCTGCTCGGAGTTTTCGCGGACGCGCACGAGATTGTAGCGGAAGTCGGCCTCGAACCGCTGCTTGGTGAAATTCAGCGCGACCAGAGGCTTGCCGATCCAATGAGTCAGAAACGTGCCAAGGGTCGAGTAGATCAATGCGGCCCAGACCAGATAGCCGGGGAAAGAATAGTCTGTGCCAGCAATGATCAACGGCGCCGCTGCGGACAGACCCCAGAGAATGACGACGAAGGAACCGAGGGTGACGATTGAGCTCAACAGGCCGATGCCGATCGACAGCGTCCGGTCGACAAATTGTTCGACGTCCTCCGTCAGCCGCTGGTCGGGATTGTCCGCTGCATCGCCGAGCAGTTGCATGCGATAGTGATTGGCGCCGCGCAGCCATTCGCCGAGGTAGCGCTGCGTCAACCATCGGCGCCAGCGAATTTGCAGCCATTGGTTGAGATAGAGTTGATAGACGGCGAGCGCGATATAGATCGCGGCCAGCACCGAGAAGTAAATCAGCTCACTGACGAAGTTGTCCCAGTTGCGGTCCTGCAGCGCGTTGTAGAAACGATTGTTCCATTGGTTGATCAGCACCGTGATGGCGACGATCGCCAGCTCGATTGTGATCACCGCGGCGAGCAGCCCGCGCCCCGCCCATTTGTCGTCCGAGCGAAAGTAGGGCGCAGCCAGTCGCCACACGATCGCAAGCGTCGAGCCGATATTGTTCACGGGCGCTGTCTCCTGAAAAATCGCCGGCGCGAGCGGCCGGCATGGAACGGTCAAATCGGGCGCAAACTCGCAGATTTGCGGTGCTGCGTCATCTCACCGGCTTAAGAGATTACGGAGATTTCATTGATGGCGGAAGTGAGATGGCAACGGAGCGTCTGACTCGCAGGCGGATCCGCGCACGCACACCAAGAACGTTCGCGTCTTGTCAAGACTGGTCAGTTTTGCGCAACCAATCTAGAACCGCGCATCAGCAAAGTGGAGGCTGGCTTGCAGCGACTTCTCAAATCGGTGACGGACGTTGCTGTCTTTGCGGCGCTGGCCGTGGTCGTTGTGGCATCCGGCGTGCGGCCGTCGTTCGCGCAGGAAGGGTTTCCGTTCGGATCCGAACTGACGCTCGATGCCGCGCCGATGCGCGGTTCGAAGCGCATCCCCAATCTCGAGATCGGCCGCAATGGCGACGTCATCATCGAGTTGTGGTGCAAGGGCGCGCGCGGACAGTTTGCGGTCGCAAACGACTCGGTGGTGTTCGTGCCGGGTCCGGTCGATGACCGCGGCTGCCCGGCGGATCGCGCCGCAGCCGACGATGCGCTGCTGGCGGCGATTGCGGATACGGCGACCTGGCGGCGGCAAGGTGATGTCCTTGTGCTCGCAGGCTCGCGGCAGCTTCGCTTCCGCCTGAATACGAATTAGCTCTTCAGGCTGAGGATATCGTCGGCGCAGGCCTGCCCGGCCTGGATCGCGCCGTTGTAGCCGCCGAAGCCGGCATAGGACGAGGCGAGATAGAGTCCATCGACAACGGTATGCGGCGAGCGAGGTTGGATACGCGAGGCGATCGGCGGGCTTGGCGCAAACCCGTAAGCCGCGCCGTCCGGCAGATTCAGATAGCTAACCATCGAGCTCGCGGTGTTGAAGGATGCGGCGACGATCGCCGCCTTCAATCCCGGATAGATGCGATCGAGGTGGCCGACGATCGCATCCTGCCAGCGCGCGCGCTTGGCGGTGTAGACAGGGCGCTCCACGCCGCTCCAGTTGCTCAGGCGGTCGGTGCCCACCACCGAGACGATGTAGGGAGATACCGGAACGCCTGAATTGATCGCCGAATAGTTGACGATCGACATCGGTGGCATCCGTTCCGCGGGCTCGTTCGCAAACAGCACGGTGCCGCTGGCATAGTCCGCAAGACTGGTCATCCAGTCGGGCAGCAGCTGCGTTGAATAGTTCGCCAGCCCGATCTCGTCCGGTTTGCGCGACAGGCCCAGTGTCAACGCAAACAGCGAGACCGACGGCGCGCGGTCCGCGTAACTCTCCGACAGTTGCGATCCTTGCAGCTGCGGCAGCAACGATGCGGCGATGCCTGGCGCCGCATTGCTGACGACGCAATGCGCTTCGACTGTCTGCGGATCGCCGCCGGCCTTGGCGATGTGCGTGACCGAATTGGCGCGGCCTTCGGCATCGATGCCGATACCGGTGACGACGCGGCGCAGCGCAACCGCGCATCCTTCGCTTCGGAGGATCGTCCGCGCCAGCGCGCTCGAGAGCCTTTGCGATCCGGTTTTTACATAGCGCCCGCCGCTCTGCAGATAGCCGCCTTGGGAGGCCGCAAAGAAAATCCACCACAGCGATGCCGGGTCGTCGTGATAATGCCAGAGGTTTCCGGCCAGCGCGCATTTCACGGCCTCGTTGCGGCCGAATGCGGCTTCGAATTTCTGCGCAAGCGACAGCGTCCAGTCGTGGACGTCAGGCAGCGCCGCTTTCAACCCGTCGAGGCTTTCGAGCGGGTTGCGGAATTTTCCGTCGCTCGAAAGGGCGCCGGCCGCGTTGGCGATGCTTTGCATCTCGCTCAGGATCGCAACGATTCCGTCGCGCGCTTCGGGAAAGCGCTGCGTCAATGCCTCGCGCGCGGCATCGAAGCCCGGGGGCAAGATGAAAGGCTCTCGCAACGGCCCGCCGCGCACCTCGAAGATCGGTCCGGTCGGAACCCATTCCACCTTGTCGAGCGCGCCGGCGCGGGTGAGCGGGCGATGCTTCGGATCGCGGGCATCTTCCGGACCGCTGGTCTTGTGCAGCGAGGCTTCGATGAACAGGTCGCCGGCCTTGTAGCTGGACGCAGCCCCGCCGACCGAGTTGCCGCGCTCGATCACCAGCACCTTGCGGCCCTCGCGCGCCAGGATCGCGCCGGCCGTCAGTCCGCCGAGACCGGCTCCGATCACCACCACATCATAGCGCGCCATTAACTATTCCAACTCCGGCTATCCAGCGGCCCGTTCATTGCCGCCGCGTTTCGCCAAGTCAATGGGGTAGGTCCGGTCGTGGTTTCCGGCGGAGAACGGCAGTGAGGCTATTTCCAGACCGATGTGTCGGAATCCCAGCGCTGCGCGCGGAACTCCTTCGCCAGCGCTGCCAGCATCTGCTCGTCGTTCAGCGAAAGGCTCTCCTCGTCGTTGCCGCCGGAGTTCTCGACCAGGTTGAGTTTCGGCCCGGAGTTTTCATCGACGGTCTCGATTGACGGGCTGCCGGTCCAGAGCAGCAGATGATCCGATGCGCCGGGCTTGTCGGGTGCGATCATCGCGGTGACTTCGATGTTTTCCACGAGCCCGAGCGCGGGCAGAATCGCGCTCGGCCGTTTGAGCACGACCTTCAGTTCGCCGCTGATCTCGTTCCAGTTCGACGACACGAATGTCGCCGGCAGCGAAGCTGTCAACGCCGCCGAGACGGCCGCGGCGATCTTCTGGCGATTGATCTTGCCGACTTCCCGCCATTCGGCGGCAGGGAAGCGGACGGTCCGCTCCATGTCCATGTTGCCTTCCGTCCAGCCGGCGGCGATGACACCTGGCTGGGTGCGCAGCTTTTCGAGCACCGCAGGCGCCCGCTCGGGATCGACGATCAAGCGCAGCACCTGTTCGCCGGAGCGAAGTTCCGCACACGAGGCGATCAGTCCATTGAGCGCAATCTGCATGTTCTCGCCGCGCAGGCTCTTCGCGAAATCGGCGACGGCCTCGCGCTTGACCTTCACGGCGATCGCCTCAGGCGACACCTCAGTGAAATCCGCGGGCTTCGCGGTGATGGTGTCGTCGGCGGTTTGCTGTTCCTTGAATTCCTTCTCGCTGGTGTCGTTGGTCTCGCTCGAAGCGATGGTTGATGCGGAGCCGCCGACGGTGATGCGGCCGGCGAAATCGAAGGTCTTGCCGTTCGGCTTGCGCGTGAGGCTGACCGAGACCGGCAGCTTGCTTTCCTGGCTCTCGGTCGAGCCGCTTAGCTTGTCACCCTCGACCGCGAGCGCCAGCACGAACCGGTCGGTGCGGGTGGCATCGGCCGGCATTGGAAAGCAAACGTCGAGATTGGCGGCGACCACCCGTCCGCCCTGGCGGGTTTCCTTCAGCACGACGTCGGCGCGATCTTCCATCAAGCCGCTGAGATAGGTGAAATAGCGGATTTCGGGGCCGGCGGGGGCCTTGGTCCCTTTGGCTGTCTGGGCAACGGCGGACGAACCGGCGAGTCCGGCCAGCAGCAGTCCAGCAACAAACAGCATACGACGCATGGGTCCCTCCGACAGCATTCGGGTATTGTTATCGTAGCATCAAAGGCGTTTCAGTCGCTCTACGGGATGCCGCAATGCGCGAGACGCCGACTGCAAATGTTGCCGTACGAGCCACCAGCGCCATGCAAGGCCGGTGACGTGCTTCTGCTCCCGGGCGGCCCGCTTGGCGAGCGCATTGCGGGACGAGATCCCCGGCTCGAACGGAGCGGAAGCGCGTGCCGTGCTGGCAGCGGCGCTCGCCGTACGGCCGGCGGACATCCGTGCAGCATTTCGCCGTCGGGCCCATTCGAGGGCCTCCTCATCCGACTGGAGAGGCTTCTGAAGAATTGTGAAGGCGTCGCCCCATTGCGCGCACTCGCGGAACGCGTAGCTGAAATCGACGTCGTTCTCGATCAAGGAGAGACCGGAATACTTGGCCAATGACGGAAAGGCATCCGGATAATAGCGCCAGCAGTCGGTCGGATAGCGGTGAACGTGACCGCCCGAGGGAGCGGTGATTGCGGCAAGACCAGCTGGCTTCAGCACCCGCGAAATTTCCATAATCGTCAGCCAGGGCCATTCGATATGTTCGAAGGCCTGCCCGGAAACGACGACATCGAAGCTCGCGTCGGCAAGCTCGCTCCAATTGTAGGGGTCCT
The DNA here is from genome assembly GCA_963774995.1 of uncultured Alphaproteobacteria bacterium. Lineage (GTDB taxonomy): Bacteria > Pseudomonadota > Alphaproteobacteria > Rhizobiales > Xanthobacteraceae > P52-10. The sequence continues at coordinate 45,694 of CAVZHJ010000023.1, read as the reverse complement.
GGATCGCCAGGTCGACGTTCGCCGCGGGGCCGGTATCAAGCCCCAGATATTCCCAGGAGGCTGTCGCAAAAATGTCGCGATAGGTGGTGGCACCCTCGATCGCGGCCGATCCCACGTCGAGGATTTTCAGCGGGACATCCTTCGCTTCCGCAAGATAGGCGTCGCGAAACGCCTGCATTCTCTCAAAGGAGGATCTGTGCATCGGTGCAGCGTCCGGTTGAGGCTGGCAATGGTCTTCTGGGATTCGTGCGTCAGGCGCGCGAAAGGCCGGACGATACTGCCCGGCCTTCGGTTTTGATGGAAGGAAAATGCCGCGCGGTGGCCGGCGGCAATCACTGGCAGCTCTCGAAGTCGAATTGATCCGGCTTCGAGAGCTTCAGGCTTGAGAAATCCGGCGTCAGAAGCCCATGCCGCCCATACCGCCCATTCCTCCGCCGCCGCCGCCCGGCATCGCCGGCGGAGCATCCTTCGGCAGTTCGGCGACCATGGCTTCGGTGGTCACCAGCAGGCCGGCCACGGAGGCTGCGTCCTGCAATGCGGTGCGCACCACCTTGGTCGGGTCGATGATGCCCTTGGCGACCATGTCGACATACTCTTCGTTCTGCGCGTCGAAGCCGTAGGTCTCGTCCTTGTTGTCGAGGATCTTGCCGACGACGATCGAGCCTTCGACACCGGCGTTCTCGGCGATCTGCCGGATCGGAGCTTCCAGGGCCTTCAGCACGATGTTGATGCCGGCCTGGACGTCCGGGTTGTCGTTCGTCAGCCGGCCGACTGCCTTCTTGGCGCGCAGCAGCGCCGTGCCGCCGCCGGGGACGATGCCTTCCTGCACCGCCGCGCGGGTCGCATTGAGCGCATCCTCGACCCGATCCTTCTTTTCCTTCACCTCGATCTCGGTCGCGCCGCCGACGCGGATCACCGCAACGCCGCCCGCGAGCTTGGCGAGACGCTCCTGCAGCTTTTCGCGGTCGTAATCCGAGGTGGTCTCCTCGATCTGCGCCTTGATCTGGCTGACGCGCGCTTCGATGTCCTTCTTCTTGCCGGCGCCGTTGACGATGGTCGTGTTCTCCTTGTCGATCACCACCTTCTTGGCGCGGCCCAGCATCGCCACGGTCACGCTCTCGAGCTTGATGCCGAGTTCCTCGGAGATCAACTGGCCGCCGGTCAGGATCGCGATGTCTTCCAGCATCGACTTGCGGCGATCGCCGAAGCCCGGCGCCTTGACGGCCGCGACCTTGAGTTCGCCGCGCAGACGGTTGACGACCAGCGTCGCCAGTGCCTCGCCTTCCACGTCTTCCGCGATGATCAGCAGCGGACGGCCGGACTGCACCACCGCTTCCAGCACCGGCAGCATTGCCTGCAGGCCGGACAGCTTCTTCTCATGCAGGAGAACGTAAACGTCCTCCAGTTCGGCGGTCATTTTCTCGGCGTTGGTGATGAAGTATGGCGACAGGTAGCCGCGGTCGAACTTCATGCCTTCGACGATGTCGACTTCGGTCTCGAGCGACTTCGCTTCCTCGACCGTGATGACGCCTTCGTTGCCGACCTTTTGCATCGCCTGCGCGATCATCTTGCCGATCGCGACGTCGCCGTTCGACGAGATAGTTCCGACCTGGGCCACTTCTGCCGACGAGGCGACGGGCTTGGAACGCTTCTCGATGTCCTTGACGACGGCGAGGACGGCAATGTCGATGCCGCGCTTCAGATCCATCGGGTTCATGCCGGCCGCGACCGACTTCGCGCCTTCGCGCACGATCGCCTGCGCCAGCACGGTTGCGGTGGTGGTGCCGTCGCCCGCCGTGTCGTTGGTCTTGCTTGCGACCTCGCGCACCATCTGCGCGCCCATGTTCTCGAACTTGTCCTCGAGCTCGATCTCCTTGGCGACGGTGACGCCGTCCTTGGTGATGCGCGGTGCGCCGAAGCTCTTGTCGATCACGACATTGCGGCCCTTGGGGCCGAGCGTGACCTTGACGGCGTTGGCGAGAATGTCGACGCCGCGCAGCATGCGGTCGCGCGCGTCGCCGGCGAATTTGACGTCCTTGGCTGACATGATGGGTTACTCCTGAATGATTGGTGTTTGCCTCATCCCGAGGAGCGGCAAAGCCGCGTCTCGAAGGATGAGGCCGATGGATCTGGGCTTGGTCGGGGCTTCACCCTTCGCGGCGCCCCGCTTCGCTCTACGAGCTACGCCGGGCTCCTCGGGGGTGAGGATCGAGCGCGCTTTAAGCCAGCACGCCCATGATGTCGGACTCCTTCATGATCAGGAGCTCCTCGCCATCGAGCTTGATCTCGGTGCCGGACCACTTGCCGAACAACACCTTGTCGCCGACCTTGATATCGATCGGGATCAGCTTGCCGGCTTCGTCGCGGCCGCCGGGGCCGACGCCGACCACCTGGCCCTGCGAGGGCTTCTCCTTGGCAGTGTCGGGGATGATGATCCCGCCTGCGGTCTTCTCTTCAGCGTCGATGCGCTTGACGACGACGCGATCGTGGAGCGGACGGAATTTCGTCTTGGCCATAAGGTCCTCACTGGTACGTTGGGTAGGCTGGCGCTGGCGCCAGATCGCCCGATTGAATGGCGCCCGGCTGAATGGGATGTTTAGCAATCTCTCACGAAGAGTGCTAAGCAGGCAGCGACATATGGCCTGCGCTTGTTTCTGTCAAGCAAACGACTCTTAAGGCCTTGGTGAGGCCGATATTGCATGATCTGGAAACCAAACGTATCGGACGACGTAACTTTGGGGTCCCGTCGCCGGTACCGGCCGGGGGTTAGTGCTTGCCAGATGGGGCTGGCGCGTCCAGAATTTTCGCGCGGGGATGGTTTGTGATGGTTAGTTCGAATCTTGCACGCGCAATCGCCAAGGTCGTCATGGCCGGGGCCTGCGCGAGCCTGCTGTCCGCGTGCGGCGGTGGCATGAGCATGGGCGGCCTTGGCGGCATGTTCGGAGGCTCGTCGAACCCGCCCCCGCCCGATCCGCCACAGGCGGCCGAACTCCCCGCCAGCATCCGCGCCGACGAGATCGTCGGCCGCTGGGGCCTCGCCTCCTACAGCAAGCCGGAAGATCGTGTTCGCACCGAAGCCAACGCGCGGGAGCATGCAAGCAGCCCTACATCATCAACTCGGGGGCCACCGGCGGCGTGATCATGCATCTTCCCGATGAACCGCAGCCGCAGGAATTGCGGCTCAAGGGCGGCCCGGGCGGCAAGAACTATATCGGCCCGCCAGGACCCGGCGGCGGCGAGAAGGATCGCGAAATCGTCGGATACGACGGCAAAACTCTGACGACACGCTTTGTCGATCGCGATGCCGCGACCCGTTACGGCACGATGGTTTACGTTCGCTGCGCGCCGCGCGCCTGAACGCGCCGTCTCAAGCTTGAAGTTTCTTGAATCGGGAGTTTGCCGAGCGCAGACTCCGTGGATTTGTCCGCGCCGGGCGGCGTGCGGCCATCCGTTATTGTTAGCAATGTTCTGCAGTATTTTCACAAACGGAAACGGCCGGCGTCGAGGCCGGCCGTTTCGAACGATTGAACCCGGTTGAACGTTGACTCAGCCGAACATCGCGTCGATGTCGCCCTGCGAGGCGTGACCATCCTCGCCGAGTGCCTTCGGTCCGTTGAGCAGTCGCGCGTCGCCAACCCGCTCGTCGACGACCGCCGGCGCATGCGCCTTGATCGCGTCGACCCCGCCCCAGATTTCCATCATGACGTTGATGTGATGCTCGATGAATTTCATCGTCGTCATCACCTTGTTGATGCGCTGTCCGGTCAGATCCTGGAAGTTGCACGCCTCGAAGATTGTGACGACGCGCTCCTGGATGTCCTGGCTGAGTCGCGCCTGCTGGTCCGCCGTCTGCGGCTTGCCCATGGCGCTGGCCGCTTCGTCGATCGCTTCCGCTGCTTCGAGGATCTGCTGCGTCGCTTCCTCGGTGCCGCCGACGACCGCGCCGAGTTCGCCGGTGACCTTCAGCATCTCTTCGCCGGTGAAGCTTTTGCCGTGAAGCACCGCGATCTCGCGCTTGGTGCGATTGATGGCTTCATGAATCAGGTCGAGTTCGACCTTCAGCTTCTCGCACTGCTCGATCTGGGCGCGATAGCCTTCGAGGGTCGCCTGCATATTTTCCGCCTGGATTGCCACCGGCTGCTCGGCGACTTCACCCTGCGGCGATGCCATCTGTGCGCGGATCGCACGCAGCTCGGTCATGATCTCGTTGTGATATGGCATTGGACTAGTGTCGATCATTTCAGGCATCGACACCGCTTCGTAGCCGACTTCTTCGATACGAAAACGCTTTCGTTGAACAGGCATTTGACTTTCCCCAACCGTCTTTCCACTCGCGTTTCTAGCGGATGTCTTTTAACGCGGAGTTCACACGGAACCGCGTCCGCGGGCGGCAATGCGGCGCGCGAAAACCTGCGGTTAACCATGCAGCCCGGTCGTTCATCGAAAATAAACGCTACCGGCAGGAACAGCGCCGCACTTTCCGTCGTGGTGAATCGAAACGCCGATTCCGTTTACCAAACCGAATCCGATTTCGCGTCTCATGAACCCGCGCGGCGAGTTCGCCGACCAAATGGTTTCGCCGAGGTGGGCGGGACAATCGTCAACGACGAAAAGTACAGAGTACGTCGATGTTCAGAAAAACTGCTTCCGCGCTGGCGCTCAGCGCATCGTTCCTCATTGCCGGTCCTGCCGACAACGCTGCCGCGCAGTATGCGACGCAAGCCGCCCACAACGGCTCCAACATGGGCGGCGGCTTCATCGAACTCCTGTTTGGCGGGCATCAGCAGCAGATGTCGCCATACCATCAGCCTCACCAGCCGCCGCAATACGCGCCGCAAGCGCAGCCCTATCGGCAACCGCAGTATCAGCAACCGCAGTACCAGGGCGCCGTATCAAAGCCAGCCGATGTACCAGGAGGAGCGCGAGCAGGCCTACGAGCCGGCAACGCCCGCGCGACCCTCGGTCGATCCGAAGTTTCTCAAGCAGGTGGTCAGCTATCCGGGACGCGAAACCGCGGCACCGTCGTCATCGATACGCCGAGCAAGTTTCTCTATCTGGTGCAGGGCGACGGCCGGGCGTTGCGTTACGGCATCGGCGTCGGTCGGCCTGGCTTCACCTGGTCCGGCGTGAAGACGGTCTCGATGAAGAAGGAATGGCCGTCGTGGACGCCGCCGGCCGAGATGCTGAAGCGCCGGCCCGACCTGCCGCGCTTCATGGAAGGCGGCCCCGACAATCCGCTCGGCGCCCGCGCCATGTATCTCGGCTCGACGCTCTATCGCATTCACGGCTCGAACGAGCCCTGGACGATCGGCACATCGGTGTCGTCGGGCTGCATCCGCATGCGCAACGAGGACGTGATCGACCTCTACAACCGCGTCAAGGTCGGCACCCGCGTCGTCGTGATCTGATACGCTCGACGCTGCCAGTTTGAGACGGCCGCCAGTTCCGCGTTGCGCGACTGGCGGCCGTTTCTTTTTGCGTATCGAGATGGATGGCGCTTGGGCTTTCGCGCCGCTAACATTCCTTCCAAAGGCGACCGGTCGGGAAGGAACAGCACGATGAGCGCAGTCGAGGATATCCAGGAGATCACGCCCTATCAGGGTCTGCGCTACACCAAGCGCGTCATGGTCGTGGACGCCGCCAACGAAGCGCGGCTGATGGGCCACTGCGGCATCGATCCGGCGACCTTCCGCGGCTGCGCCGATCCGTCGGCCTTCATCAGTTTTGCGATCCAGGAAGGCGTCCGCAACGGCATCTCCTCCAACGGCGGCGTCAACATGGTGCAGGGGCTGGTGCAAAGCCGGCCGCTGCGGCTCGATGAGAAGATCACGGTGACCGGCGAAATCCTCGACGTGCAGTCTTCGCCGCGCGGGCGGGTGACGTTGAGCGAGACCTGGTATCACGGCGAGAACGGTGAACTCGGCATCACCTCCAAGCGCAAGTCGCTGAAGACCGATCCGACCAAATACGCCGATCCGAATCTGCGCGGCGCGGGTGAGCGGCCGGCGCCCGTCGTTGCCGATGTCTCGGGCCTGAGGAAGCTCGGCCAGTTCACGCTGACGCCGGACGACGTCAAGGGCTATGGCCTCAACACCACCAATGCCATTCATTTCGATGAGGACGCCGCAAAACGCGCCGGCTACCGCGCGCCGATCATCGGCGGCGGCCATGGCGTGCGCTTCCTGACCGAGGCGATCTGGAAGGAGTTTTCGCCGACGTCGATCGACGTCGACATCTACTTCCGCCGTCCGCTGTTCTGGGACGATACGTTCGATATTCTTGTCGATGACAGAGGCGGCAAGTGGACGGCGATGTGCCTTGCCAAGGACGGCAAGGTCGCCACCGAGATGCGGATCAATTCGATCGGGGCTTAGCCCAGCACACGGTGTCGTGCCCGCGAAAGCGGGGACGACAGTGTTGTTGTGGCGAAGCTTCCTGCCGAACTACGCGTAATCGCTGTCGCCGGAATCGCCGTCGTCCGAAGTTCGTAGCTGTCCTCATCATCATCCTCGTCGTTCGACGCCTGGTCGAACATGCCCTGCCGCTGGCCGGTGGCGTCGGCATCGCGTCCGCCGCCACGGCCGACGTCGTTGACGCCGGCTTCGCGTGCAAGATCGCCCTTCGACTGGTCGCCGACCCACGGGCTGCCGCTGTCATTGCCTTTGCCCATGGACGAGCTGTCGCCAAAGCCGTGCTTGTTGCCGCCCATCAGGCCGCCGATGCTGTTCATCAACATTGAGCCACCGATCATGCCGACCGCTGCTGCCGCCGCCGTGCCGAGGAACGAGCCACCGCCGCCGAAGCCGCCGCCTTGCTGGGCGCGCGGATCAGGCTGGCTGTAAGGTGCGGCGCCAGCACCTGGGCCCGGCTGGACCGGTGGCGCGGTGTTCCAGACCGGCCGGCTGGTATCACCGGGGCGCACGCTCGGAACCGAGCCGCTCTTCTGCTGCTGGCCGAAGATCGCGCCGCGCATGCTGTCGAGAAAGCCGCCCTGGCCTTCCTGCGCTCCTGCGCGGCCTTCCAGCTCCTCGATCCGCGCGTTGGCGCGCTTCAGAGCCTCCTCTTGCAGCAGCACCGTCTGCACCAGCGGATAGACCGCGTTCGGCGCGCGCGCGAGACCCTGCGCGATCGTCGCCGTCGCATCGGCTTCGCGCGGCACACTCTCGAGTTTTGCGAGACGCTCGAACAGTTCGTCGACCAGTTGACGTTCTTGGGGGTTCATTCCTGCCTCCTCCATGAAGACACCGCCGCATGTGGGGAATGCGTGTGGCGGCTCAAAGCGGTGCGCAAAAATAAATTCCGGAACAGATGCGACAATTTCGACAGGCGCCGCTCGGTCGCGTCACGCCAGGGTCACATTCTGAGCGGCCAGCAGTTTCGGAAAATTGTCGCCCATCAGCCAGTCGTATTCATTTTTGCGCTGGTCGGTAAGCGGATCGAGCGCCACCAGCGTCGAATCGACGAAGCCCGGATGGCACATGATCAAGCCGCCGTCCGGCATCCGCAGCAGGAATCGTTCGAACAGTTTTGCAAAATCCGGCTTCTTGGAAAAGTTGTACGCGCCCGCGAACGCCGGATTGAAACGAAGGCCGGCACGGGTCGCGCTGTCGCGAAAACCCTTGCTCAGCACGTCCAGCATCAGCGCCTTTGCGTCGCGGAACCGGCCAGGGCGCAGTCCGCCGCGGCCGCACTGCCGCACCCAGGCATTCGGCGCGTGCTCCTTGACCGCTGCCACGAACGCCTCGCGCACCTGTGGAAAGAGCGCCACGTGCTGGTGCCCGTCAACGTGGTGTGGCGGATGGCCGAACATCTCGGTGAATGCTACGAGCTGCGCCGCGATCTCGGCGCGCAGGATTTCCACATCGAGCCGGCGCAAGACGGCTGCCTGCAAGAGCCTGCCGAGTTTCAGGAACTCGCCGTCTTTCTGCGGCCGGAAATGGATGGTCAGCGGGTGAAACGGCGCGGTCAGCGTCACATGCAGGCCGATCGAAAAACCCGGCGCGCCTTTCGCTACCGCGTTCAACTCGTCGATCTCGGTGCGCGTGAAGGCGGGCGTCACCACCATCACCGATGTCGCGCTCAGGCGTCGCTTGGCAATCAGATCGCGGATGGCCCGATTGACCCCTGCCGACAGGCCATAGTCGTCGGCACACAATGAAATCCGTCGCTGCACGGGCGGGTTGCTCATTCGGCGGCGGTCCGCGAGGGGGCGGCAAGGGGAGGGTCGGCAAGGGGAAGGTCCGTCTGCATGTCGCTTCCTGCGCGCTTGATCGTCTTTTCGGCCACGAAATAGACCGGCCGGGCTTTCAGCTCGTAGATGATCTTGCCGATATACTCGCCGACCACGCCGATCATCACAAGCTGCATTCCGCCAAGCACCATGACGCCGACGATCACCGAGGCGTAGCCGGGCACCGATTTGCCGCCGATAAACGTCTCCCAGAGGATCATCAGGCCAAAGATAAAGGAGGCGAATGCGATCAGCGCGCCGGCCATGCTGGCGACCCGCAACGGAGCCACGGAAAACGAGGTAAGGCCGTCGATCGACAGACCGATCAGCCGGCCTGGGCTGAACGAGGTCCGGCCGTGCGCGCGGGGGTCGGGGTGATAATCGACCCGGATCTGCCTAAATCCGATCCAGCTCGACAGCCCCTTGAAGAAGCGGTTGCGCTCGGGAAGCTGTCGCAGCGCAGCAGCGGCGCGGGGTGAGAGCAGGCGGAAGTCGCCGGCGTCCGGCGGTATCTTGTGCCGGGCGCGGAAGTTCATCAGCGAGTAGAAACTCCTGACCGCAAGGCGCAGCGCCACGGACTTCGTTCTTGCGATGCGCCTTCGCCGTGTAGACCACGTCGTAGCCGTCTTCGATCCAGTGCCGGACCAGCGTTTCGACCAGTGCGGGCGGATGCTGGCCGTCGCCGTCCATGAACAGCACTGCACCGCCGCGGCGCGCGTGGTCGAGGCCGGCCATCAGCGCGGCCTCCTTGCCGAAATTGCGCGACAGCGAAATCACGTTCACGTCCAGTATCGTCGCCGGCAGGCGGCGCGCCACGCTGAGCGTGTCGTCGGCGCTGCCGTCATCGACATAAACGACCTCGCAGAGCAAGCCGTAAGTCTGCTTCAGCGTTGCTGCGAGCGCAGCGATCCGCTCATGCAGCCGCGCCAGCCCGGCGCCCTCGTTGTAGAGCGGCACAACGATCGAAAGACCCTTGCTCGCAGCAGTGCGCGGATCGGCAGAGAGGTCGGAAATGTCGGCACCCAGTGTCATCTTGCGTGATCCGGAGGCGGAGACGTCGCCAGGAAACCTGGAGAACCCAAAGATATGGCCATGGTGTCACGCTGCCGCCATGTCTTGCAACGTAACAAACTGCCTGCAAAAATACCTGAACAGCCGTTCACGATCGCAGAAACGCCTCGAGCCGTGCGAACAGCGGATCGGCGCGGTCGAACACGTAGTCCAGCGATGCGACCGAGACCGCCTCCGCGCCGTGCTCGCGCAGGAAGCTCGCCAGCGCGTACAGTTTCGCGGGCGGACAGTGCAGTGTCACCATGCCGGACGAGGTCGGGCCGCCGAACGGCGAGACCACGCCGAATTTCGTGTGCGCCTCGGCGAGCAGGTTTGCGTCGCAGCCTGGAAAACGCGTGCGCACCTCCTTGAACGACCGGGCACGGGCGCATGCCGAGATGTGGTCGAATATGATGCGTGCGGTGTTGCGCGCGTGCGGCGACCAGTCGGCATCACGCGCGGCGACGAGATTGGCCTGGCTCTTCAGGATCGTGCCGTCGTCGAGCACCTTGAGGCCGTTGGCAGCGAGTGTCGCGCCGGTCGTCGTGATGTCGACGATCAGTTCGGCGGTGCCGGAAGCCGGCGCGCCTTCGGTCGCACCGGCACTTTCGACGATGCGATAGTCGACGACGCCGTGCTTTGCGAAGAAGCCACGTGTCAGATTGATGTATTTGGTCGCAACCCGCATCCGCCGGTTGTGCTGGGTGCGGAATTCGGTCGAGACGTCATCGAGGTCGGCCATGCTGCGGACATCGATCCAGGCCTGCGGCACAGCAACGACGACGTTTGCGAAGCCGAAGCCGAGGCCCTCGATCAGCGCAACCCTGCGGTCCGCGTTGACGATGCTCTCGCGCACCAGATCCTCGCCGGTGACACCGAGGTGAACCGTCCCGCGCGCAAGCTGCGAGGCGATCTCGCTCGCCGAAAGGTAGGCGACCTCCACATTGTCGAAGCCTGAGATGGTGCCGCGATAGTCGCGTGCGCCGCCCGGCTTCGCCATCCTGAGGCCGGCGTTGGCGAAGAATGCGTCGGTGTTTTCCTGCAAGCGTCCCTTGGAGGGAACGGCGATGACGAATGGCTGTATCATGATGCGCGCCCCGCTTGCGCAAGCGCGTCGATCCACACCGAGAAGCCGACCGCGGGAATTGGCGCATTTGCGCCGAGCCGCGTCAGCAGGCCGTCGTAGCGCCCGCCCGCAACCAGCGGCTCTGCGCCGTTGCCCCTCGCATGCAGTTCGAATTCGAAGCCGGTGTAATAATCGACGCCGCGGCCGAATGAAGTGGCGAAGCGGATCGACGCAATGTCGAGACCGCGCGCGGCCATGAAGCCGACCCGTGTTTCGAGCAGATCGATGCTTTCGGAAATTTCCAGCCTTGCGTCCGCCGCAAGCCGGCGCAGTTGCGCCAGCGCGTCGTCCGGCTCGCCTGAAATCGAAAGAAACCGTTCGATCGCAGCAACCGTCTCTTTCGGCAGCGCGCCGCCGGCCATCGTCGACTGCTCCAGGAAGCGGTCGGCGATCTCGGCGTTGGTGCGTCCGCTCAGGTTGGTCGCGCCGGAGATCGAGATCAGGTCAGAGACCAAAGCCAGCGCGGCCTTGCGGTCCGAGCCTGCGAGGGCGGCCAGCACGCCGTGATAGTCGGTGCGGCTCGCGCTGGTGGCGAGCGTCATGCGCTGCAGATCCTGCGCAAGGCTGATCTTGCGGTTGAAATCCTTCATCAGCCGTCGCTTCCATACCGGCGCGAGATCGAGCGCGCGGATCAGCGCCGCGAACAGCCCGACGTCGCCGGTGCGAACCTCCACATCGGTGATGCCGAAGGCTGCCGTCGCCTCAAGGCCGAGCGCAAGCATCTCGGCATCGGCCGCGGCTGAATCCTTGCGACCAAACGACTCGACGCCGGCCTGCACGAATTCACTCGGCCGATCGCCGCGATAGCGGAATACCGGGCCGAGATAGCAGAAGCCTGCAGGCCCGCCTGCCGCGGGTGACGCGAGGTAGTCGCGCGCCACCGGAATGGTCAGGTCCGGGCGCAGGCAGAGCTCGTCGCCGCTCACATCTGTCGTCAGGTAGAGGCTCTTGCGGATGTCCTCACCCGACAGATCGAGGAACGGCTCGGCCGGTTGCAGAATGGAGGGCCACGCGGGCGCGTAGCCGGCCGCCGCGAACGACGCCAGCAAGGCTTCCGCGCGGGACGCGGAGCCGGTCGCTGTGGGCGCGGCAGGGCTGGTCATTTGGTCGGTTCCGAAGGCTTTGGCGAAGTCGCGCGGCGTTTAGCACGGGGTAACCCAAGTTTCGACCCGCAATTGTCAGGTGAATCTCAACTGAATTAACGCGTTATGGTCAGGAGGGCGGTCGCGTTCGGGTGAGAGGGTTCGGGAATTCGAACCCCTCCCAATGGGCGAGGGGGCGCGCCCCGGATGAGGGATGCCGTTAACCAAACACCGCCTGCACCAGCGCAAGCGCTGCGACCGCTGCGGTATCGGCTCTCAGAATGCGCGGGCCGAGCGACAGGCGCACGACGCCAGCCTGGCGCATCAACAGGTCGCGCTCACTTTCCGCAAATCCGCCCTCCGGGCCGATCAGCACGTCGATGCCGGCTGTGGCCTTTTGCCGGACGGCTTCGAGGCGTGCGACTGTATTTTCAGCCTCGGCGTCCTCATCGCAGAAAATCAGCAGACTGTTCGGATCGCGCGCCTGCAGAAAACGCTCCAGCGACAGCGGCTCCGCAACCGCGGCGAGGGAGAGAATGCCGCATTGCTCGGCGGCTTCGATGACGTTGGCGCGCATGCGCTCGAGATTGACGCGCGCCACCTGCGTGTGCTGCGTCAGCACCGGGCAAAGCGCCGACGCACCCATTTCCACCGCCTTCTGCACCATGTAGTCGAGCCGCGCATGCTTCAGCGGCGCGAACGCGTAGCGCACGCGCGTCGGCGGGTCCTGCGGCCGGGTCTGCGCCTCGATGACAAGCTGCTCGACCCGCTTGCGCCCGGCGAGGACCGCGCGCCACTCGCCCTCGCGCCCGTTGAAGGCAAGCACCTCGTCGCCGCTCTTCAGCCGCAGCACATTGCCGAGGTAGTTGCTCTGTTCCGGAGCGAGGGAGACGGTGGCGCCGGACGCAAGCGGGGCATCGACGTAGAGCCGGGGTGTGCGGAAGTCGGCGCGGGGCATTGAAGGCGTGCTCTGGGTGAAGTTTCGCCTGCGTTCTAGCCGATGTGGCCGCGATGAACAGCCGCAAGCGAACATCCCAGCGGCCGGTTTATGGCTTGCAATGCAGCGTTTCGCCGCGCTAATGCCGAAATCGTTGGGTTGTTAAGGGGATCGGCTAATCGTAAAACGCTGTCGTGCCCGCTGGACCTTCGAATCGGCGGCACCAGATGACCGGACTTTGTTCCGAGGAGAGACCGTGATCGTCCGCCGCTTTCTGATGCCACTGGCCTTGTCCGCCGTGACCTTATCCGCACTGGCTGCATTCGGCGGACAGGCCGTAGCGCAAGGCGCTTTTCCTGCGCCCCTGCCGAACCAGCCGAACAGCGCCGCATCGCCATTTCCCCCGGTCAACCAGGGCGGCGCGGCGGCGAATAGCCCGGCCGCGGCATCTCCATTCCCTCCGGTGAATAACGCGGGGGCAGCGAGTGCGGCGCCAAAACCGTCCGTGTTCCCGTCGGCCGGCAGCGCGGCTGCTTCGCAAGGTTCATTTCCGGCGCAAGGCGCGACCCCGCTGGGCGGAGGTCTTGCCGCGGGGAGCTTCGGTGGCGGGCCGCCGCAAGGCGGCGGTGGATCGGCCGAGCAGCAGGACTGCATGGAGAAATTTGCGCCGCTTCGGGCGGAAGCCGAGAAGCGCGCTGCCCTGATCAAGGCTGCCAGCGATCGCAAGGCGCCGCCGCCGGAAGCATGTGGTCTGATCAAGGCTTACGTTGCGGCCGAATCGAAGGTTGTGAACTATGTCACGACGAAGCAGACCGCCTGCCAAATCCCGGCCGAGATTCCGAAGCAGTTGAAGGCCAGTCAGGTGCGCTCGCATCAAATGATGAAGGTCGTTTGCCAGGCGGCCGCTCAGCCGCAGGGTGGCGGCGGCGGTGCGCCGCCCTCGTTGAGCGAAGTGCTCGGTTCGAGCGCCGCGCCCGAAGTGCGATCCGTGCGCAGCGGCGGCAGCACCTTCGACACCCTCAACGGCAACGTCCTTGCGCGCTGATCGGCCTGCTTCGGCATCGTTGACGCGATGGGCGACCTGAGCGGCCGCGTTGCCGATGCGACCGGCAACTGGGTCGATTTGCTCGCGCCAATCTGGTCACGCCCGTATCTGCGTCTTGCCAGGTTCGATCGCCCGATCGGCTCGTGGCTGCTGCTGCTGCCGTGCTGGTGGTCGGCGGCGCTGGCCGCCATTCTCGCGCGCGACATCGCTTCGCTGCCCTGGACGCTGGCGCTGTTTTTCGTCGGCGCGTTCGTGATGCGCGGCGCGGGCTGCACCTGGAACGATATTGCGGACCGCGACCTCGATGCCAGGGTCGAGCGCACAAGGTCGCGGCCGATTCCGGCCGGACAGGTGAGCGTCGCGGGTGCGTTCGTGTTTCTTGTGGCGCAGGCGCTGGTCGGACTTGCCGTGTTGCTGCAGTTCAACAGCTTCGCGATCGTGACGGGCACCGCCTCGCTCGCAATCGTCGCGGCCTATCCTTTCATGAAGCGGATCACCTGGTGGCCGCAGGTCGTGCTGGGCCTCGCCTTCTCGTGGGGCGCGTTGATGGGATTCGCGGTGACGCTCGGCGCCCTGGGTCTGCCCGCGGTCGCGCTTTATGCAGGAGCGATTGCCTGGGTGATCGGATATGACACGATCTATGCGCATCAGGATCGCGACGACGATGCGCTGATCGGCGTGAAGTCGACCGCGCTGCTGTTCGGCGAGAATACGCAAACGATGCTGATGGTCTTCTACGCGCTGGCGGTTGTGCTGCTCGGCGTGTCGATCCGTCTTTGCGCCGGTGGATGGCCAGCCTATGCGGGGCTGTTCGCCTTTGCCCTGCATCTCGCCTGGCAGATCCGTTCGATCCGGATCGATGACGCGGACCTTTGCCTGCGCCTGTTCAAGTCGAACCGCGACGCAGGATTGTTGCTGTTCGCGGGCCTTGCAGCGGATGCGGTGATGCGGGTGGCCTGACTTCAATTCCGCGCGATGATCTCGCGCTCACCGCGACGAACGGTCATCGTGGCGATGTCTCCACCCGCCTTGCGGCGCATCAGGATCGACGGACGGCGGGCTTTGATCGCATTGCGCCTGCGGCGGCGCGGCGCGGGCTCGCTGAATTGTCGGGCGGCCGGTTCGGCCAGTTGCGGCAGCGCGAAGGTCTCCGACCAAATCTGCCAGTCGCTCTCCACATTGCCTTCGCCGATGGCGAGCGGAACCGACAGCGATGGATCGCGATGCTTCAGGATCAGAGTCGGCGCGCCTTCGATGGTGTGCAGCGCGACGCCGAGAAAATCGGAAATGCGGATGTTGATCGCCATGCGCATGCCGTGCACGGCACGGTGCAACGTAACGCGATCGCGGCGGAGTTCGACGCGGCGCATGCCGCCGTCGGCGCGGGTGTCGCGCGATTCGAAACTGGCAGGAAGTGAGAGGGGGTCGAGCCGCTCAACGCGGCTCGACCCGGCGGGATTGACCCCGCCTGTTATTTGACGCCTCACGGCTTTATTCTCCCCGCCGGGATTGTTTCCCGGTCGATGGGGTGACCTTGCCAGAGGCGCGGCCGAAACCGCTTAAGAAGGCTGGTTAAAAGACTCTACCCTGATCGCATACTTGACGACTCCTTGCCGATTTCCTGAAAAAGCCTTTATGTGAAAGGTGAATCGTGCTTGAAGCCCACGTAAATCAGGCACATCTCCCTCGAGTCGCGTTCCGCGGGCGCCCCGCATCAGGATCGCTCAGTTCAGGATCGCTCAGTGTCTCAATCCACCGCCGCCGCAAAACGCTCATCTGAGAAATCCGCCGGTCTGCTTGATCAGTCTGCACTGGTCGATCTGGCGCAGCGTCTGGTCGAGGCGGCGAAGCGCGCGGGCGCGGATTCCGCCGATGCGGTCGCCGTGCGCGGCGTGTCGCAGGGCGTCGAAATCCGTGACGGCAATGTCGAGGAGTCCGAACGGGCCGAAGGCGACGATGTCGGCCTGCGCGTCCTGATCGGGCGCAAACAGGCCGTGGTTTCGACCAACGACATTGCGGCCGACGTTGCGAGCCTGGCCGAGCGCGCCGTCGCCATGGCGCGCATCGCGCCCGAGGACAAGTATGCGGGCCTCGCCGATCCGTCGCTGCTGGCAAAAGAGTTCCCGAACCTCGATCTGCTCGATCCCGCCGCGCCGTCGGTCGAGGAACTTGAGCGCCGCGCGCGCGTGGCAGAAGCGGCGGGTCTTGCCGTGAAGGGCGTCAGCAAATCCGGTGGGGCTTCGGCGTCCGCCGGCATCGGCGGCATGGTGCTGGTGACGAGCACCGGCTTCTGCGGCGCTTACTTGCGTTCGAGCCAGGGCATCTCGATGACCGCGATCGCCGGCGAGGGAACCGGCATGGAGCGCGACTACGATTTCTCGTCCGCGATTCACGCCTCGGATCTCGCCTCGCCGGAGAGCATCGGCAAGACGGCCGCCGAGCGCGCGGTGGCGCGGGTCAATCCGCGCAAGGTTGCGACCTGCAAGGTGCCCGTGGTGTTCGATCCGCGTGTTGCGGGCTCGCTGGTCGGTCACCTGATCGGCGCGATCAACGGCGCATCGATCGCGCGCAAGACCAGTTTTCTGAAGGACCGGATGGGCGAGCAGATTGTTCGACGCCGGCGTCAGCATTGTCGACGATCCGCTGCGGGTGCGAGGCCTGCGCTCGCAGCCGTTCGACGCGGAAGGCGTGACGGTGAAGCCGCTTTCGTTCATCGAAAACGGCGTGCTGACCTCGTGGATCCTGGATTCGGCGACCGCGCGCGAACTCGGCCTGGTCACCAACGGCCGGGCGCATCGCGGCGTGTCCTCGTCGCCGTCGCCGGGCTCCTACAATCTGCACATGACCGCCGGCAAAGCGACGCCCGGTGAATTGATCGGCGATATCAAGGAAGGCTTCTACATCACCGACCTGATCGGCTCGGGCGTCAATGGCGTGACCGGCGACTATAGCCGCGGCGCCAGCGGCTTCTGGATCGAGAACGGCAAACTCGGCTACGCGGTCAGCGAAGTGACCATCGCGGGACATCTGCTCGACATCTTCAAGTCGCTGACGCCCGCGAACGATCTCGAATTCAAGTACGGCGTGAACGCCCCGACCGTGCGCATCGAAGGACTGACGGTTGCTGGCCGCTGAATCCGATATTGCGGGCGATGCCGCGCTGCTGACGCGAACGGTCCGCGAGGCGGGAGCGCTCGCGTTGCGGATGTTCCGCACCGAGATCAAGCAGTGGACCAAGGGCGCATCGTCGCCGGTCTCGGAAGCCGACATCGCGGTCGACGAATTGATCCGGCAGCGGCTGCAATCGGCGACGCCGGAGTATGGCTGGCTGTCGGAAGAAAGCGTCGACGACAGCACGCGCCTGACAAAGCAACGCGTCTGGATCGTCGACCCGATCGACGGCACGCGCGCCTATCTCGGCGGGCGTGAGGACTGGTCGATCAGCGTAGCGCTGGTCGAACAGGGGAAGCCCCGGCTCGCCGCCGTGTTCGCGCCGGCGACGGACGAGTTCTTCTTCGCCAGCGAAGGCGGCGGCGCCGCGCGCAACGAAGCCACCATCAAGGTTTCGCCAGGGACCGGCTTCGACATCGATCGCATGGCCGGACCGCACTTTCTTCTCAACCGCGTGCGGGGAACGACGTCGCCGGAGCTGCGCAATTTCAAGATCGGCTCGCTCGCGTTGCGCATCAGCCGCGTCGCGCAGGGCGCGATCGATGCGGCATTCGTCGGCGGCAACAGCCGTGACTGGGATCTCGCAGCCGCCGACCTGCTGGTGCGCGAAGCCGGCGGTCAGCTGACGACAGTGCACGGCGACGCGCTCGCCTACAATCGTGTCGGGGTGACACACGAGGTGCTGCTGGCCGCAGGCCTTGAGCGGCATGCGCGCCTTGTGACGCATCTCGCGCAAGATTGATCGGCCAAGGCTCCCTGTAAGCCAAGGCTCGCTACAAAAGAGGCGTCCGGCAAAATCCAGCCGCGCCGGTCGGAAAATTGCGCGGTTGCTATTTTTCGCAACGTTTTCCGTCGCAGGTGGGCGCTTGCGCACGGCGGCCCGCCTTTTGCTTGACGGAAGTGCCCATTTTTCCGATTGTCATTCCGACAATTGCCGGGCAAACGCAGGATTGAAATCGATGCCCGATCAGGCGCAACCACAATTGCTTCATCTCGTGCTCGGCGGTGAACTCACCGATCTTGAGCATGTGACCTTCAAGGATCTCGACAAAGTGGAAATCGTCGGCGTGTTTCCGAACTATGCGACCGCTCATGCGGCCTGGCGGGCCAAGGCGCAGCAGACGGTGGACAATGCGCAAATGCGCTACTTCATCGTTCATCTGCACCGGCTGCTCGATCCCGCCTCCGATACGAAATCGCTAAAGCCTGCGATGCGATTGCGAGATTTGACAAGCGCGCCGGCAGTCCAGCGCGCCGCGGGTTTTCTTGCTGCGGAATATCTGCGCCTGGTTTGGCTGACGAACAGATTCAGCTACGATCCGCCCGACTTCTACAAGCGGGTCGATCCGCACATGCCGGCTAATCATCGCGTTCTGGCATGGCCAGCATTTCATGGTGCCCTTCCTCAAGCGCGACTATCATCGCGCCAAGGTGCTGATCTCGCGCCATCGCGATGGCGAAATCAACGCGATTGCGGCCGAGCGGCTTCGGGTGGGGACCGTTCGCGGTTCCGGCGATCACGGCGGGGAATTTCAGCGCAAGGGCGGCGTGACGGCGTTCAAGAACATGCTTCAGGTTCTCGCAGATGGATGCAACATGGCGACGACCGCGGACGTGCCGAAGATCGCGCGCGTGGCCGGCCGCGGCGTCATCATGCTCGCGCGCGAATCCGGCCGGCCGATCTTCCCGTTTGCGCTGGCTACCAGCCGATTCAAGCGGTTCAACAACTGGGACCGATCGGTCATCAGCCTTCCGTTCGGTCGCGGCGTCATGGTGACGAACGATCCGATCTACGTGCCGCGCGACGCCGACGACGCGACGGTGGAAGCTTATCGCCTGCGTCTCGAGGCAGAGCTGAAGGACGTGACGCGCCGCGCCTATGCCGCTGTCGGCCGTGAGGATTCCCACGAGGACTCCCAAGAGAATTCACATGGCTAGCGACCTGCCGTTGATGTTGCGCTTCTATCGCGGCCTGTCGAGGGTCGCGACGCCGCTCGCCGGCCCGCTCGTCAAGCACCGGCTGAAGCGCGACAAGGAGGACGTGGCGCGCGTCGGCGAGCGCAAGGGACTGAGCGGCGCCGAACGCCCGCCGGGCCCGCTGGTGTGGATTCACGGCGCCAGCGTCGGCGAAGTTCTTGCCGTTGCCGCGCTGGTCGAGCGGATGCGCGCGATGAACATCCGCATCCTCCTCACATCGGGCACGGTGACGTCGGCGACGATCGTCGCCAGACGTTTTCCGCCTGACGTCATCCACCAGTTCATTCCGTACGATTTGCCGCGCTTCGTGGCGCGTTTCCTCGATCACTGGCAGCCGAGCTTTGCGCTGTTCGTGGAATCCGATCTCTGGCCGAATCTGATCCTGTCCGGCGCCGAGCGGCGCATTCCGATGATCGTCATCAACGGCCGGATGTCGCAGCGTTCGTTCCAGCGCTGGCGGATCGCGCCGGCGACGATGAGTACGCTGCTCGGCCGGTTCGAGATGTGCCTGGTGCAATCGCAAGGCGACGCCGACCGCTTCGCAGCGCTCGGAAGCCCGCATGTGTTCAACACCGGCAACCTGAAGTTCGACGTGCCCGCGCCCCCGGCCGACCCGCAGAAGCTCGATCAACTGAAACAGGCGGTGCAAGGCCGGCCGGTGATCATTGCGGCGTCGACACATCCCGGCGAAGAGGAATTCATCCTCGACGCGCACCGGCGCCTCGCCACGCTATTTCCCCTCGCTGCTCAGCATCATCGCGCCGCGTCATCCCGAGCGGGGCGCAAACCTCGCCCAACATCGTCGGTGCGCACGGCTTGCGTGTCGCGCAGCGGTCGAAGGACCGGCTGCCGTCGCCAGAGACCGACATTTACGTTGCCGACACGCTTGGCGAACTCGGCCTGTTCTACCGACTGTCACCGATCGTGTTCGTCGGCGGCTCGCTGGTCAATCACGGTGGGCAGAATCCGATTGAGGCGATCAAGCTTGGTGCGGCGGTTCTGCACGGGCCTCATGTCGGCAACTTCGGGGATATCTATCGCGCGCTTGACGGGTCAGGCGGTGCGCGGCTCGTTGGCGACGGCGAGGCGCTGGTCAAGCAGATGGGCGGCTGGCTCGACGACCGGCAGGCTCAGCAGCGCGCCAGTGCCGCGGGACGCGCAGCGGTCGATCGCCTCGGTGGCGCACTGGACAAGACGATGGCTGCGCTGGAGCCGTATCTGCTGCAGTTGCGGCTCGAGAGCGGGACGATGCATGCGTGAACCGGCATTCTGGTGGCGGTCGCCGTCATGGATGTCGCGCGTGCTTGCGCCTGCCGGACTTCTCTATGGGGCGGTTTCCGGCCACCGCATGCTGCGTGCAGGCAAACGCGCGGCCGTGCCGGTGATTTGCGTCGGCAACTATTCGCTTGGCGGTGCGGGCAAGACGCCGACCGTCATTGCGCTGGTGAAGTTGCTGCAGCTTGCCGGCGAAACGCCGGTGGCGCTGAGCCGAGGCTATGGCGGAAGGCTTCCGGGTCCGGTGCGTGTGGATCCGGCACGCCATGGCGCCGGCGATGTCGGTGACGAGCCGCTGCTGCTCGCACGCTCAGTGCCCGCGATCGTGTCGCGCGACCGTGTGCGGGGCGCGGAAGCCGCGTGCGGAGCCGCTGCAAGCGTGATCGTGATGGACGATGGCTTCCAGAATCCGTCGCTGGGCAAGGATATTTCGCTGATCGTCATCGACGGCAACCGGAGCATCGGCAACGGCCAGGTGTTTCCGTCCGGTCCGTTGCGTGCGCCGCTTGCCGCGCAGATCGGCCGCACGGATGTCCTGATCGTGTCCGGCGGCGGCTCTGCCGCAGACGATGTTGCAACCCGGGTCAAAGGGGAGGGCGGCCTTGTGCTGAGGGCGCGCATCGCTCCCGATCCGGAAGCGGTGGCTGCATTGCGCGGAAAGCGCGTGCTGGCATTCGCAGGCATCGGCGATCCGCAGCGCTTCTTTGCGACGCTCCGCGCCAGCGGGATCGATATCGCAGCAACGCGCACGTTCGCCGATCATCATCGATTCACTGCGGCGGAGATCGGGCAACTTATTGACGAGGCGCGCGCGAGTTCGCTGACGCTTGTGACAACGGAGAAGGACTTCGTTCGTCTGCGCGGTCTTGAAGCGGTGGATACCGCGTTGATCCGACCGTTCCCGATCACGCTGGCCTTCGACGACGAAGTGCGCTTGAGCGATTTGATTGGTACGAGGCTCAAGAAAGCGCGTGAGGAGATCGCTGCTGCAGTCGTCCCTGCGAATGCAGGGACCCATACGCCGTGAGAACAGCGTTGCGAGGAGCGCTCATTGCCTTGCGGGAGTCAATTCGTGCGATGGGCTTACAATGAAAAGCGGAGGCTATGGATCCCTGCCATAGGCGAGCGAAGCGACGCCGTTCTTCGAACGGCCATGCGCAGGGACGGCTCGGAGCCCGCATCCCTACCTTGCGCTGCGCACTGCGGCTGGCTGATGCCGTTCCATCACTGCTTCCGGCGTGGCATAGGCTTCCTGCCGGTCGACGCTCCAGTACTTCAGATCTTCCAGCGAAATCTTCGCGGCGGTGACGGCGCAACGCACATAGGCGCCCGGTGAGATCACCCGGAAATCGCCGTCGAGATATTGCACTTTCGCTTCGCCCTGGCCGGACGATCCGAATTTGTTGAGCACGAAAAATCTCCAGTCCATCCGCACCCGCCGGCAGATAAGAGCGGGTTCGGGTCACGCAACCCCAGAAGACAGTAACAAGGTCAATTAACCGCATGCCTGCGCCGCTGACAACCGCAACAATATGTTTCCGCCGCGGTATTCTGGCTCTTCCCGCCCCCCGGGGTGGTCGCGCCTAGAACAATTTTCCCTGGCCCGCCTCGCCGCCGCGGCTGCGCGATGACGGCTGCTTCGGCTTTGCGGCGGTTGTTCCCTCGCCGTCGGCCGTAGCCCCAACGGTTCCGTCGGAAAACTCCAGCGCCAGATGCGCGCCAGGTCGGACCACAGCCGCGCTCAGCAATGCCACGCCGTCCGCATCACGAACCAGCGCGTAGCCGCGCGCCAGCACGCTCCTGTAGGATAGCGCCCCCAGCAACTGGCTGGCGCGTTCGACCCGCGCCACGCGCGCCTGCACGAGAACCTTTACCGCGCGCGTGGTGCGCTCGGCCAGGCGGTGCGTGCGTTCGAGATCGCTGGCAAGACGATGACGGTGCGCCTGCGCATTCGCGCGCAACGATGCGCCGAGCCTGGTCGTCAGGCCTGCGAAACGCTCTCGCCGCCGCGCAGCCTGAACCGTCACGCATTGCGCAGCCCGCGCGTTCAGTCTGCGCACGCCTTCCCGCGCGCGTTCGATCTGCGTGCTGAGGGTGCGCGGCGTCAGCCCGGCGGCGACCGAGGCGAACCGGCGATGATGCAAATGGGTCGAGGCTCGGAGCGCGCGCGGAAGGGCGGCGGTGACATGGTCAAGCCGCTGGCGCGGGATCGCCACCAGATCCTCCGCGCGACGGCAGCGCCCGCAGCGCCGCGCGCAATTCGGTCCGGCGGGTTTCCTGTCCGCGCTGCCAGCATGCGAAGACGCGCCGCGCCAGGCTGCCGACTTCGACCGCAAGCTCGCTGCGCACCGGCACCGCCATTTCGGCGGCGGCGGTCGGCGTCGGCGCGCGCCTGTCGGCGGCAAAGTCGATCAGCGTCACGTCGGTCTCGTGGCCGACCGCCGAGATCAGCGGGATCATGCTCTCGGCCGCCGCACGCACCACGATTTCCTCGTTGAACGACCAGAGGTCCTCCAGCGAGCCGCCGCCGCGCGCGACGATCAGCAGGTCGGGCCGCGGAATCGTGCCGCCCTCGGGCAGCGCGTTGAAGCCGCGGATCGCGGCTGCGACCTGCTCCGCCGATCCTTCGCCCTGCACCCGCACCGGCCATACCAGCACGCGGCGCGGAAAACGGTCGGCAAGCCGGTGCAGGATGTCGCGGATCACCGCGCCGGTCGGCGAGGTGATGACGCCGATGACTTCCGGCAGAAACGGCAGCAGTTGCTTGCGCGCCTCGTCGAACAGGCCTTCGGCGGCGAGCTTCTTCTTGCGCTCCTCCAGCAGCGCCATCAGCGCGCCGATGCCGGCGGGCTCCAGCGCCTCGATCACGATCTGGTATTTCGACGAGCCCGGGTAGGTGGTGAGCTTGCCGGTGGCGATCACCTCAAGCCCTTCCTCCGGCTTGAAGCGCATACGTCCGTGCACGCCCTTCCAGATCACGGCCTCGATCTTTGCGGACTCGTCCTTCAGCGCGAAATAGCAGTGGCCCGACGAATGCGGCCCGCGAAAGCCGGAGATTTCGCCGCGCACGCGGACGTGGCCGTAGGCGTCCTCGACCGTCCGCTTCAGGGCGGCGGAGAGTTCGGAGACGGTGAATTCCAGCGAATTACCGGGCCGGAATTCGACGAGGGCGGGGTCGGACATTCGAATCGCACATGTTTTCGATTGGATCGTGAAGGTATGACGCCGGGCGGCAAACCGCCAATCGGGGCTTGCATTTTCAGATAACTCTGTAGTATAGAGTTATCTATTGTAGAGTGAAAAGGACCGGTTCCCCATGTCGAACCTGCTTCCGTGGTGGTTTCGCAAGACCGTGGCGATCTCGCTCGGGCTGTTCGGATCGCTATCCGTCGTGCTGCTTGCGCTGATCGCGGTGCCGGTGTCACGCCCGCCGGCGCTGGCATCGATCTCGGGTGCTGCTGCGCGGGCCGACTTCTCCGGTCTGCCGCCCCTGTCGCGCTTCCAGGCACGCGACGGCTCCGAACTTGCGTTCCGCCACTATCCGCCGCGGATCGACGGGGTCGATCGCGTTGCGATCATCGTCCACGGCTCATCCGGCGGCAGCCGATCGATGCACACGTTGGCGAGCGCGGTCGCTGCGAAGGGCATCGAAGCATTCGCAATCGACGCGCGCGGTCACGGCGCGTCCGGCACGCGCGGCGACATCGCCTATCTCGGCCAGCTTGATGACGATCTGTCCGACCTCGTCCGCCAGATCCGCATCACCCGGCCAAGTGCAGCGATCACGCTCATGGGCTTTTCTTCGGGCGGCGGTTTCGCGCTTCGCGTCGCGGGATTCCCGATCCAGGACCTGTTCTCGCGCACGGTTCTGCTCGCGCCGTATCTCGGTCATGATGCTGCGTCCAGCAGGCCGAATTCGGGCGGATGGGCGAGCCCGAGGTTCCGCGCATCGTCGTCTTTCCGGCTGCGCGCGGCTGGCCTGACCTGCTGCGAATCGCTTCCGGCCATCGCATTTGCGGTTCCGCCGAATTCGGAGAAGGCCCAGACCGGGACCTATTCGTTCCGTCTGTTCGCCAATTTTGGTGTCTTTCGCGACTACCGCAGATACCTGCCGGCAGCGACGCAGCCGATGACGATCTATGCGGGCGCGGACGATGAACTGATGTTCGCGGACAAATACGCCGGCATGGTGCAGGATTTCCCGCGGTCGACGTGAAGTGCTCGATGGCCTCAATCATCATGGGCCTGATCTATGATGCGCGAGCCGCAGCGTATCGCCGAGGACGTTGCGCCAGATGAGGAGGGGATTCTCTGACGATCGATCGGAACGAGGCGGCGCAGGCGCTCAGCGACATCGACGAGATTGCCGCCCGCGTGCGCCAGTCGCGGCTCTACAATCAGGCGAGCCTGATGCTGATTCTCTGGGGCGCGCTGGTCTTTACGGCCTATCTTGTCTGCATGCTCATGCCGCGCCAGGCGGGATGGGTCTGGGTCGTGCGAACCTGGCCGGCGTCGTCGGCTCGATCGGCATCAGCCTGTTCGTCACGAGAAATCCGGTCCGCGCACGTTCGACTGGCGCGCGGTCGTGGCGCTGGTGCTGCTGTTTTGGCATTCGGCCTGTTCTGGGCGGTGGGCATCGCCCGGCTGCCGGGCCGCGAACTGAACGCCTTCTGGGCCACCTATTTCATGCTGGTCTACAGCCATGGTCGGCCTGTGGCTCGGTCCCGGCTTCCTCGTTATCGGGCTCGGCATCACGGTGCTGACGCTGATCGGCTATTTCTTTGTTGGGGCATATTTCGAGCTCTGGATGGCGTTCGTCAATGGCGGCGGTCTGGTGCTGGGCGGGCTCTGGATGCGCAGGAACTAGCGATGGCGCAGTTCGACGAGATCATCCATCAGCCGCTGCGGCTGAAGATCATGTCGGCGCTGTGCGCGCTGCCTGCGCGGCAGGGTCTCGACTTTTCGCGTCTGAAGAAACTCACCGGCGCCACCGACGGCAATCTCGGCGCGCATATCGAGACGCTGGCGAAAGCCGGTTATGCGACCGTCGACAAGGCGTTTGTCGCCAAACGCCCGCAGACCACCGTCACTGCGACGCCGCCGGGTCGCGCGGCGTTCGCCCAGCATGTGATCTCGCTGCGGCAGATCATCGAAAGCCCGGACAAAGCCGCCGAATAGCTTTTCCGCAGGACTGTCCTGTGTCGGCGCTTGTCTCAGTCGCGCCGAACCAGTAACGGGACGGCACGGAGGCGCACATGAAGAATTCTCGTTCTCGGATCCGGCGGACGCGAGCATGCGCTGTGCTGGAAGATCGCAGCATCCCCGCTGGTGACGAAGCTCTGGTGCCTGCCGGGCAATGCCGGGATTGCGAAGGACGCCGAATGCGTGGCGCTCGACATCGCCGACCACCCGGCGGTGATCGGCTTCTGCAAGGCGAACAAGGTGGATTTCGTCGTCGTCGGTCCGGATGCCGCGATTGCCGCCGGCGTCGTCGACGATCTGAATGCCGCGGGCTTCAAGGCGTTCGGCCCGACCAAGGCTGCGGGTCAGCTCGAGAGCTCGAAGAAATTCACCAAGCAGCTTTGCCGCGACAACGACATTCCGACCGCGGCCTACGAGCACTTCACGGATGCGGCCGCGGCAAAAGCCTACATCCGCAAGCAGGGCGCGCCGATCGTCGTGAAGGCCGACGGCCTTGCCGCCGGCAAGGGCGTGGTCGTTGCGATGACGCTCGATGAGGCGCTTGCCGCCGTCGACATGATGTTCGGCGGCGGTTTTGGCGAGTCCGGCGCGGAGGTCGTGGTCGAGGAGTTCATGGAAGGCGAGGAGGCCTCGTTCTTCGTGCTTTGCGACGGCGAGCACGCGCTGCCGCTGGCCACGGCGCAGGACCACAAGCGCGCCTTCGATGGCGACCAGGGGCCGAACACCGGCGGCATGGGCGCCTATTCGCCGGCGCCGGTGCTGACCGACGCGCTCTGCGCGCGCGTGATGGACGAGATGATCACTCCGACGCTGCGCGCCATGAAGGCGATGGGCGCGCCCTACAAGGGCGTGCTGTATGCCGGCATCATGCTGACGGACAAGGGGCCGAAACTGGTCGAATACAACGCGCGGTTCGGCGATCCGGAATGCCAGGTGCTGATGCTGCGGATGATGTCCGACGTGGTGCCGGCGCTGATCGCCTGCGCCGACGGGCAACTGAAGAACTTTTCGCTGCGCTGGTACGACGACGACGGCGATCACCGTCATCATGGCGACCAAAGGCTATCCCGGCGACTACTCCAAAGGCTCGCGCATCGAAGGACTCGATGAGGCTGCGGCGATCGACGGCGTCGAAATCTTCCACGCCGGTACGAAACTGCAGGACGGCCACATCACCGCCTATGGCGGGCGCGTGCTGAACGTCTCGGCGCTCGGCAAAAGCGTCAGCGAAGCGCGCGACGCGCGCCTATGCGGCGATCGGCAGGATCAACTGGCCGGAAGGCTTTTGCCGCAGCGACATCGGCTGGCGCGAGGTGGAACGCGAGAGGGCGAAATAGCCGCAGCGATCCGGATTGAATCGATATGCGGGACAATGGCCTGACCGTAGCTGCGGACGCCATGTGGGGTGCGCCCTGTCTGGCCTACAACATTCAGTGCGTTTTGCCGGACGATGTCCTGGATGCGATCGCGCAGCTGCAGCGCGAGCTGCTCGGCGCCGGTCTGCCGATATTCAACCTGTGCCCGCGGGGTTCGCTGCACACCTCGATCTATGCGCTCGTGCCGGCCCGCTCGCCGATCGCGGGAAAGGAAGACTATTGGGCCGGCGTCTCGGCAAAGGCGCTGTCCGATCTCGATCGCCTGTGCCGCGACAGGCGCAGTATCGCGCTCCACTTCAATGAGATCCGCCTGACGCCCGCGGCCATCATCGCGGTCGCGCGCGCCGCGCCCGATCTGATCGATGATATCCGCATGCATTTTTCCAAGTGGCCTGCACAGCCCGGTTGGGTCCGTCCGCGCTATGACATTGCACATGTGACTTGGCGCGATTTTCGGTGGCGGCGCAGATACCGGCCGCGCTGGTTCGTGATATCTCGACGAGACCGATTTCGCTTGAGACGACGGTCTCACGCATTCAGCTTGTTCGGGAAAAAATCTATCCGTCGCTGGAAGTCGATGTGATCTCAAGCCTTGATTTGCCGAAGGCTTGACGCAGGCCGCATCACTTCCCCGCCGTCATCGCCGCCAGCTCCGCGACCAGCGCGTCTTCATTGGGCTGATCGAGGATGCCGTTGGCGTATTGCGTGATGCCGCCGAAATGGATGATGAAGACCTTCATCACCGCCCGCCGCCGCTCCGCCGAGGTCTGATCGGGTGTCGTGAACAGGCGCATGCATTCGGTGATGACCTTGTGCACGGCGGTCTGCAAAGGCGGATTGAACTTCATCGTCCCGTGCGGGCGGCTGGTCATCAGCGCATAAAGTCTGCGGTTGGCGAGCGCGAAACGCACGTAGCGCGCCGTAAAATCCTCGCGGGTTTGCGCGCCGCTCACGGCCTTGGCCAGCCGCAAATAGGCTTCGGTGGCGACTGCGTCGAGCAGCGCCTCGCGGTCCTTGAAGTGATTGTAGAGCGAGCGATGCGCGACGCCGACGGCGTCCGCCACCTGACGCACGCTCAACGCCTCGTGTCCGGCTCTGGCGATCAGTCGCCAGGCCGCCGCGATTGCTTCGGCCTGCACGTTGCCATGGCGATAGGTTTTGCGGGGCGGTTTCGTCAGCATGGGCCTTTCTAGCCCATGCGGCATGACCCGCGCCACTTGCGCTTTTCTTCGAAGGCCGTCAGCGCGCCGCGCGGCCGGCCACGCGATCCGCGCCGTACTTCGGCGTGATGTCCTCATCGATCACCTTGCGGACCTTCGCGATCACCTCGCCGCGCAACCGCTGCTTGGCGACGGCATGATTGGCCAGATTGATCTTGCTGATCGCGAGTGCGGCCTCCTGCGCGGCACGCTCGAGATCGGCCGCCGGCACCAGCCGGTCGAAGAAGCCTGCCGTCACCGCCTCGGCCGGGCCGAACATCTCGCCGGTTACGACCGTGCGGCTGAGGTAGGCGGGCGTCAGCCGCTGCCGCGCGATCTCGATGGCCCAGCGCGGCGGGTGATGCCGATCGCGACCTCGTTCATGCCGATGCGGTAGTCGCCTTCCGCGGCGATGCGATGGTCCGACGACATGATCAGGAACGCGCCCATCGGATACGCATTGCCCTGGCAGGCGGCGACCACCGGGAACGGGAACGACAGGATGCGCAGCGCCAGTTCGGCGCCGGCCTTCACCATTGCATACTGTTCGTCGGCGCCGCCCTTGGCAAACACGTTGAGATCGAAGCCGCCGGAAAAGTGCTTGCCGCGCGCCGACAGCACGGTCACGGCCTTGTCGCGCTCCGCTTCATCGAAGGCGGCAAGCAGCGCGTTCAGCATCGCGACCGACATGACGTTGGCCTTGCCGTCGTTCATGACGATGTGGCGATCGGTCCGGAGCGGGAATAGGTGACGGGACTGGGCATGCGCGATCTCCTTCTCCTGCATGAATATATCCATTGGATGCTTATGCGGCGAGTGGCCGGGCGCAAGTCAAAATGATCGCAAGATATCGCAACGGAGATATGCATCCGATGGATATATTTCGCAGGGCGAAAGCGTGTGGCGCGCGACCGCACGGCTCATGGACGGGCCATCGCACGCCGGCGGCCCTTTGAGGCGCGGCCGGGTGAACCAGCTGCGAACCTGCGACGACCTATCTGTGTCTGCCGGTAATTCGCCATAGTGCGGTCACTTAAATCCAGCCTTCCGGCGATACACCGGCGCCGTTCACCTCTGAGGGGAGGCCGCCTTGCGCATTCTATTGGCTACAGTTCTGACGATTATGGGTTCGGTCGTGGCAGCATCTGCTGCCGACATCGAGGCAACGTCGGCGATCGACACTGTGACCGTCTATCCGGATGGCGCGACCGTGACGCGCATCCTGAAAGTGAATCTGCCCGCCGGGGAGAACGTCGTGCTGGCACGTGACTTTCCGCTGGGTCTTGACCCGGCGTCGCTGCGGGTCGAAGGCGAGGGCGGCGCCCGGATCCAGATCGGCTCGATCGACGCCCGGCCGCCCGCGCCGCAGCCGGTGCGGAGCACGCCTGAGCGCGAAAAGAAGCTGCAGGCGCTGCAGGACGAGGGCCGCTTGCTGGACGACAGGATTGCCGCGGCCAACGTGCGCAAGGATTTCGCCCGCCGCTTCGCCACCGACGCGCCGCTCGGCCTCGGCGAAGAGAGCAATGCGCGCCCGCTGGCCGAATGGCGTGAGGCGTTCAAGGCGATCGAGGAGGAGATCAGCGGTGCCGACGAGGCGATCCGCGGCCTGCAGGTCAAGAAGCGCGAGATCGAGGCGGAGATTGCGATCCTGAGCGCCGGCCAGCGCACCGATCCGCCGAAGAAGATGGAACTGCGCATCGATCTTGTCGCACAGGCGGCGGCAGCAGTGACCTTGCGCGTCAGCTATTCGGTGCGCGATGCCCGCTGGCTACCGCTGTACGATGCGCGGCTCGACACCGGCGCCAAGGACAGGAAACCGTCGCTCGAACTCGTGCGCCGCGCCGAGATCGTGCAGCGGACCGGTGAGGACTGGGCCAATGTCGCGCTCGCCGTCTCCACCGTACGCACGGCGCGCGGCGGCAACGCGCCAAACTTGAACACCGTGATCGTGCGCTATCCGCAGCCGGTGGCGCCGCCGGCGCCGATTCCGCGGCCGCAGGCGATGGCGCCTGCCTCGCGCGCGGCGGGCGGTGTCCAGCTCGAAGCAGCCATGCCGTCACCGCCGGCCCAGGCGCCCGTGCCTGCAGATGAGCGCTCCGCGGTGGTCGAGACCGGCGGTTTCCAGGCGCTGTTCCGAATTCCCGGCCGGGTCAGTCTCGGTGCGGGCGAGGGCGCGCGGTCCTTGCGCATCGCGTCAGCGACGGTTGCGCCGGAACTGCTGCTTCGTGCGGCTCCGGTCGTCGACGAGACCGCCTGGCTCGAAGCGACATTCAGGCAGGCTGAGGAAGCACCGCTCTTGCCAGGCCGTGTCAGTCTCTACCGCGACGGTACCTTCGTCGGCCGCGGCCAGATGGCGCTGGCGCAAAAGGATGAAACCGTCCGCCTCGGCTTCGGTGCCGACGAGCAGGTGAAGGTCGCCCGCTCGGTGGTTCGCAAGAGCGATAGCACCGCCGGCATCATCACCACCTCGAAGACCGACGAGCGCGAATTCAAGATCGTCGTGCGCAACGGGCATGTTTCGCCCGTCAAGGTGACGATCGAGGAGCAGCTTCCGGTCGCGGAGAATACCGAGATCCAGGTCGAGATGCTGCCGACATCGAGCCCGCCGACCCAGCGCGACGTGCGCGATCAGCGTGGCGTGATGGGCTGGACCATGGATGTGCCGGCCGGCGAGACGCGCGAGATCAAGTTCGGCTGGCGCGTGCGCTGGCCGAGCGAGAAGTCGGTGGTGTTTACGCCGTCGCGGTAGGTGCGGATTGCGGTCGTCCTTGCGGGCGAAGCTGGGTCGGGTGGGGTGCGCTGAGTTTCCGCATTTCACGCCGCCGCACCCCGGCCGTCGCATCGCTCGGTTATCTAACTCTGCGTCGGAAGCCGCGGCGGCACGACGTCCTTGAAGCTGTCGGACGTCTTCCATGTCGGCTCGACCGGCGCGACGTGCATTTGCGGCGCATAGACCGAAGGCTCGCTCATCGTCAGTGTTGGGATGTAGCGCGGGCAGTTCGGGAAGATTGCTGCGACCGCGACGCGCACGATCAGTTGCGCGCCGGCGATTTCCTCGAGCAACGGATCGTCGCGCACGATCCGTGCCGCGCCGTTCACCCGCAGCCGCCTCGGCTTGTCGTGCATGGCGATGAACAGCAATCCCACATGCGGGTTGGCGGTCAGGTTGCCGAGGCTCTTGTACATGCCGTTGCCGTCATAGTCGGGGAACGCCAGTTCGGAGGGGCCGGTGACGCGGACAAATCCGGGCGCGCCGCCCTTGAACGAACAGTCGGGACGGCCCGCGGGGTCAGCCGTCGCAAGAAAGAAATAAATGCAGGATTCGATATAGGCCTTGTCGTCGTCGGTGAATGCGGTGCGCGCGATCCTCTCCTCCAGCCGGTCGGCGAGCGGCCGCGAGCCGAATTCGTCCTGCAGCGCGCGGTTGCCGTCGTGATAGAGCAGGCTGGTCATGACGGGCCCTCCACTGTTTCCGGGATGACGCAGGTCTCCCGTCAGTTGTTATAGCCGACCAGCACGTGCGGGCCGATGTCGTCGATCTTGTTGACGCCGCACAGGCCCATGGTGACGCTGAGTTCGTTGCTGATCACCTCCAGAGCCTTGGTGACGCCGGCCTGTCCGCCCGCGCCGAGGCCGTAGATATAGGCGCGGCCGATCATGCAGGATTTTGCGCCGAGCGCGAGCGCGCGGAGCACGTCCTGGCCCGAGCGGATGCCGCTGTCGAAGATCACTTCGGTCTGCGAGCCGACCGCATCGACGATCTTCGGCAGCACCGAGATCGACGACGGCGCGCCGTCGAGCTGCCGGCCGCCATGGTTGGAGACGACGATGCGCATGCGCGCCGGTCTTCACCGCCTGGCGCGCATCCTCGACATCGTGAATGCCTTTCAGGATGATCTTGCCGGGCCAGATCGAACGGATCCACTCGACATCCTTCCAGCTCAGCGACGGGTCGAACTGTTGCGAAACGCGGGTCGCGGTGGAATTGAGGTCCTTCGCGCCTTGCAGGTGGCCGATGACGTTGCCGAAGTCGCGCCGCTTGGCGCGGGCGATGCTCATCAGCCAGCGCGGCTTCGAGGCAATGTCGATGATGTTCTTCAGCCGCATCAGGTTCGGCGGCACCGAGAGGCCGTTCTTGATGTCCATATGCCGCTGCCCGAGGATCTGCAGATCGACCGTGAGCACCAGCGCGCTGCACTTGGCCGCAATCGCCCGCTCGATCAGCGACTTGCAGAAGCCGCGATCCTTCATCACATAGAGCTGAAACCAGAACGGCTTGTCGACATTGGCTGCGACATCCTCGATCGAGCAGATCGACATCGTGGAAAGGGTGTAGGGAATGCCGGCGGCTTGCGCCGCGCGGCAGGCGAGGATCTCCCCGTCGCCGATCTGCATGCCAGTCGAGCCGACCGGCGCCAGGATCAGCGGCATGCTCGCCGGCTCACCAAGGATTGTCGTCTTCTGATCGCGAACGGAGATGTCGACGAGGATGCGCTGACGAAATTTCAGCGCCTCGAGGTCGGCGCGGTTGGCGCGCAGCGTCTGCTCGGCATAGGAGCCGTGATCGACATAATCGAAGAATGCCTTCGGTACCTTGCGCCGGTGCAACTCGCGCAAATCCTCGATGCAGGTGATGTCTTTCACGGTGTTTGCTCCCACGTCCGCTTTTACAACACGTGTAGCATGTCCGACCTGCGCGCCAAATCGGACCGAACGGCGGTATCCGCCGGCTCAGTGATGGAACGCGCGCGCTGCAACGCCGTTATCCCGCACGAAGTTCGTCGAGAGGAGAGTGCAATGAGCAAGTTCGATCCGGCGCCTGTGGATGTGCATGCGGACAAGCCGGCGAAGGCTGGTGAGGCGAAGAAGAAGGAGGGCGAGAACTCGCTGGACAAGGGCCTGAAAAATTCGTTTCCCGGCTCCGATCCTGTGAACGTGACCCAGCCCGCGCCGTCGAAGCACGACAAGGTTATCAAGCGGGAACAGAAGAAGGCGGGCTGATGCCGACGATTTAGTTAACCATTTGATATTTTTGAATAATATTGTCCACACGCGGTGCGGTCGGTAACTTTCCTATATATATTTTGAGTTCAAGTGGTCCGGAAAGCCTTTATAAGCCCCGGCAGTGGGGTGCTCGCTCCAGTTGTTGGCGGCGAGGTGGGGTAATCGATGGCTCGCAAATATTTTGGAACGGACGGCATCCGCGGTCGCGCCAATGGCGTGATTACGCCGGAGTTGGCGTTGCGCGTCGGCCAGGCAGCGGGTCTCGTGTTCTTGCGCGGCGATCATCGTCATCGTGTCGTGATCGGCAAGGACACGCGCCTGTCCGGCTACATGATCGAGGCGGCGCTGCAGCGCGGGCTTTACCTCGGTCGGCATGGATGTGCTGCAGCTTGGTCCGATGCCGACGCCGGCAGTCGCCATGCTGACGCGATCGATGCGCGCCGACCTCGGCGTGATGATCTCGGCCTCGCACAATCCGTTCGACGACAACGGCATCAAGCTGTTCGGGCCCGACGGCTTCAAGCTCTCCGACGACGTCGAGATGCGGATCGAGACAACTGATCGACGAGCGATCTGACGCGCAAGCTCGCGGGCAGCGCCAGCACTCGGCCGCGCCCGCCGTATCGAGGCGTCACGACCGCTACATCGAATTCGCCAAGCGCACGCTGCCGCGCAACTCTCAGCCTCGACGGCCTGCGCATCGTCGTCGATTGTGCGCATGGCGCGGCCTACAAGGTGGTGCCCGAGGCGCTGTGGGAGCTCGGCGCCGACGTGATCGCCATCGGCGTCGAGCCGGACGGCTTCAACATCAACAAGGAATGCGGCTCGACCGCGCCCGAGGCGCTCGGCCGCAAGGTGCGGGAGATGCGCGCCGATATCGGCATTGCGCTCGACGGCGACGCCGACCGCGTGATCATCATCGACGAGCGCGGCCATGTGGTCGACGGCGACCAGTTGCTGGCGGTGATCGCCGAGAGCTGGAAGGACGATGGCCGGCTGGCGCAGCCCGCCGTGGTCGCGACCGTGATGTCCAATCTCGGCCTTGAACGTTATCTCGCGGATATCGGCCTCAAGCTGATCCGCACCCAGGTCGGCGACCGCTATGTGCTGGAGCAGATGCTGGGCCAGGGCTGCAATGTCGGCGGCGAGGCGTCCGGCCACATCATCCTGTCCGACTTCAACACCACTGGCGACGGCTTCGTCGCCGCGCTGCAGGTGCTATCGGTGGTGCGCAAGCTCAACCGACCGGTGTCCGAGGTCTGCCACCGGTTCGACCCGCTGCCGCAGATTCTGAAGAACGTC
Source organism: uncultured Alphaproteobacteria bacterium (assembly GCA_963774995.1). GTDB lineage: Bacteria > Pseudomonadota > Alphaproteobacteria > Rhizobiales > Xanthobacteraceae > P52-10. Next base: position 11,718 of record CAVZHJ010000023.1, on the reverse strand, counting down.
CGCTATCGCAACGGCAAGCCGCTTGACGATCCGTCGGTGAATTCGGTCATCGCCGCAGCCGAGGGCAAGCTGAACGGCAGCGGCCGCCTGCTGGTTCGCGCCATCCGGCACCGAGCCTGTGATCCGCGTCATGGGCGAAGGCGACGACCGCGACCTCGTCGAGGATGTGGTCGATGCGATCGTCGCTGCGGTCGGCGAGGCCGCGGCAGCGTGAGCGACCAAACCGCTGCGTTCGATCCCGCAGCACATCGGCTCGTTCCGGAACAGCGCTGGTTCGAGGACTTCAAGCTCGGCGAGCGCTTCGTGCTGCCGAGCCGGACGATGACCGAGGCGATCTTCCTGGCCTTCCAGGCTGCGAGCGGCGACAATCATCCCGTGCATTACGACGTCGAGTACTGCCGCCGCCACGGCATGCCGCACATGCTGGCGCATGGATTTCAGGTGCTGATCCAGACGGCCGCCGGCGCAGGCCTGTTTCCGCATCTGGTCGAGGACTCGCTGAAGGGCTTCATCGAGCAGTCGAGCAAATTCCTGGCCCCGGTTTTTGTCGGCGACACGCTCTATCCCGCATTAGAAGTCGATGAGCTGTCGCCGAACCGCTCCACCGGCGTGGTCGGCCTGCGCAGCACGGTGCACAACCAGAGCGGCATCATGGTGCTCGAAGGCCGGCACCGGTATCTGCTGAGCAAGCGAACCTCGCAAAAAGCCTAAAGTCCGACTGTATTGCTTCGCGCCACGCTTCGCTTGAGGAGCCGCAAGGCAGCCATCGGCTGGCGCCCTAGCCAAATCGCGCATTCGCACCTACGAAATACGAACAATCCGAAGCCGGAATACAGTCGTGAACAAGCCCGTCATCGTTACCGAGGAAGCGCTTGGCGCGCCGGTCGTGTCGCCGGACCTGCCGCCTGAAACGGCTGCGAAAGCGGCGTCGAGCGGGCCGGCTTATGTGGTGATCGGGGGTCTAAGCTTTTCGCACTTCATGAACGATACGATGCAGTCGCTGATCCCGTCGGTCTATCCGATCCTGAAGGCGAACTATGCGCTCGACTTTTCCCAGATCGGCCTGATCACGCTGGCGTTCCAGTTTACGACGTCGCTGTTGCAGCCGGTGGTCGGCATTGTCACCGACCGCAAGCCGCAACCCTATTCGCTTGCGATAGGCATGTTCTTCACTTTCGCCGGCCTGATCATGCTGAGCGTCGCCAGTCAGTTCGCGATCATTCTGCTTGCGGCAGCGACCGTCGGCTTCGGTTCGGCGGTGTTTCATCCCGAAGTCGTCGCGCATCGCGCGACTCGCATCCGGCGGCCGTTACGGATTTGCGCAGTCGGTGTTTCAGGTCGGCGGCAATATCGGCACCGCGGCTGGTCCCTTGCTTGCGGCTGCGGTGATCGTGCCGTTCGGCCAGCCGAGCATCGCCTGGTTTTCGTTGATTGCCTTTGTCGCCATCCTCGTGCTGTGGAATATCGGCCGCTGGTACAAGCCGCGCATCGTTTCGAGGAAGGACGCGATCGCGTCGATCCCCGCGGGCATGCCGACGTCGCGCAAGATCATCGTCGGGCTTGTGGTGCTGGCGCTGCTGTCGTTCTCCAAGGCGCTCTACACGGTCAGCCTGTCGAGCTACTACACCTTCTATCTGATGGAGAGGTTCGGCGTCTCGACCCAGACCGCGCAGCTCTATCTGTTCGTGTTTCTGGCCGCCAACGCCGCGGGCGTCTTCTTCGGCGGACCGATCGGCGACCGGATCGGCCGCAAGTATGTGATCTGGCTGTCGATCCTCGGCGCGCTGCCGTTCGCACTGGCGATGCCTTATGCGGGCCTGGTCGGCGGCACCGTCGCGGTCGCGATGGCCGGCTTCATCATCTCGTCGGCGACCGCGGCGATCATCGTCTTCGCGCAGGAATTGATGCCGCATCGGGTCGGCATGATTTCCGGGATTTTCTTCGGCTTCTCGTTCGGCGTCGGCGGCCTTGGCGCCGCGGCGCTCGGCAAGGTTGCCGATGTGTACGGGATCGAGTTCGTGTTCGTCGTCTGCTCGTTCCTGCCGGCGATGGGATTGATCGGCTTTCTGTTGCCGAGCATGCCGAAGGTCATGAGAGCATAACGCGCGCATCGTTCCGCAAATTTCAACGCTCCGTTAGCAACTGTGGCAGCGCAACGGAATTTTCGCCGCAATTGCGCGCGGCGTTTTCTCGGTAGCGAAATTTTCCGAAACACCTGCCTTTGCCAAGGCAACTTCATTAAAAATCACGGTTAAGAATTAGGGTTAAGCGGCGCTTAAGATTTTGGTGCCATCGTCCGCCGTGGGTTTCAGAAGTGTGGCTGCATTTCGTTTTGCCGCACGGGACAAAAGGACGAAGCCGATGCGTAGCGTCAAGTTTGTTGTTGTTGCAGGAGCGGTGGCGTTGTTGTCCACCACGGCGTTTGCCGCCGACGTGCCGATCCACGCGCCGCCGCCGCCTTACGGTTATGCTCCACCTCCGGGTTACGCGCCGGCGCCGCCGCCGGTCTCCGACGAATTCACCGGCTGGTATCTGCGCGGCGACGTCGGTCTGTCGCAGCAGAAAGTGAAGAGCCTTTTCAACGTTCTGTATGAGACGCCTGGAACGAGCGTGCAGACTGTCGGCGCAGGTTTCAGTGGCGCGTCGCTGTTCGGGGCCGGCGTCGGCTATCAGTTCGGTTCCTGGTTCCGTGTCGATTTGACCGGCGAATATCGCGCCAAGGCCAGCATTCACGGTCTCGACATCGTCCGCTTCAACGGCGTTCCGGTCGGAACCGACCAGTACACCGGCAATAAGGAAGAGTGGTTGGCCCTCGTCAACCTGTACGCCGACCTTGGCACCTGGTGGTGCATCACCCCGTTCATCGGCGTCGGCATCGGCGGTGTGAAGACGACGATTTCGAGCTTCGTCGATTTCGGCACCGTGACCCCGGGCGTCGGCGGCAGCGTCGCCTTCGCCCAGGATGCGTCCAAATTCAACGTGGCCTACGCCCTGCACGCCGGTCTTGGCTACAAGGTCAGCAACAGCCTGACCATGGAACTCGCTTATCGTTACACGCATCTCGGCGACGCTGTGTCCGGCGACCTGCGGACGTTCACCGGCGTCAACACCGTCAACAATCCGATGCACTTCAACGGCATCTCTTCGCACGACGTGAAACTTGGCGTGCGTTGGACCTGCTGCGAGCCCGCAGCGCCGGTCGTCCCACCGGTGCTGATGCGTCGCGGCTGAGGGAGTTCATCGAACATCGGCGGCGCGGACAGAAGTCCGCGCCGTTTTCTTTTGGTATCAGCTCGCGCGACAACGATTGATTAAGGTTAACAAGCCATCATCGGCGAAGGGTTGAGTCAAGTCGTTCCGGAGTTTGCTCATGCGTCGTTTGCTGGTTGCAGGGTTCATCGCGGTTGCGGCGCACGGCGCCCACGCAGCCGATCTGCCTGACCTTCCGATCCTGCGCGGTTCGTTCCGCGATGCGCCGGTTGTCTCTCGGACCGTCTGGCAGGGGTTCTACGTTGGCGGACAAGCCGGCTATGGCGTCAGCAACATGGCCTTCGAGGATTTCAATCAGGCGACCTGGCCGCCGCTTCGCGGGGGCCACCCACAGAGCTTCAGCCTTCGGTGGCTTTGGCGGCTACAACGCGCAGTTCGAAGACGTCGTGATCGGCGTCGATGCCAGCTACATGCACGGGACGTTCAGTGGCAGCGCGTCGAGTCAGAGCACGACCATAGGCTCGCCCCTGACCGTGGTCAGGAGCTCGGCGGGTTCAATGTCGGTCAAGGATTTCGGATCCGTGCGTGTGCGTGGCGGGTATACCTTCGGCAATTTTCTCCCCTACGCCTTCGCCGGCTTTGGATTGGGCCGAGCCGATACCAGCCGAAGCATAAGCATCCAGGGATTCGTCGATGCCGCCGCCCTCATCCCGGCCGGTCCCCCGACCATCCTGCGCACCGACACCAAAAATCAGTTCGTGCACGGAGTTTCGGCGGGTGTCGGCCTCGACATGATGCTGTTCGGCGGAGTGTTTCTGCGCGCCGAATACGAGTACCTGCAATTTACCTCTACGCTTCCCACGAACATCCACAGCGTGCGCGGCGGTCTCGGCTACAAGTTCTGAACCACTGACGATCTTCATCGGCGCGCTCGCTTTTGCTTGACAGTAAGGGCTTGCTTTGTTCGGCTGTCGCTCCAGCCAGCTCGCGCGTATTCCGCAAAAGCGGGTTCCGGTTTTGCGATCAGAATACGCGCAATTATCGCGGAGCAAGCCATGAAGATCTACGGCGACACCAAATCCGGCAATTGCCTGAAGGTGAAGTGGGTGTGCGACAAGCTCGCGCTCAATTATCGCTGGATCGACATCGACACCATGAAGGGCGAGACGCGCACCATCGAGTTTCTCAAGCTCAACGGCGCGGGCCAGGTCCCGGTCGTCGAATTCGACGACGGCCGGACGCTGGCGCAATCCAATGCGATCATCCGCTATCTGGCGCGCGACACCGACATGATCCCGAGCGTCGCCTGGGACGCCGCGAAGATGGACGAGTGGATGTTCTGGGAACAATACAGCCACGAGCCCTACATCGCCGTCTGCCGCTTCCAGATGGTCTATCTCGGCAAATCGGTCGGTGACCTCGATCCGGAGAAGATCAAGCGCGGTTACGCAGCGCTTGCGCGGATGGAGCATCAACTGGCGCTGACGCCGTTCCTCGCAGGACAGAGCTTCTCGCTCGCTGACGTGGCGTTGCTGGCCTATACGCGCGTCGCACCCGAAGGCGGATTTCACCTTGAAGGCTACAAGTCGCTGCGACGCTGGATCACCGCCAGCGAGAAAGTGCTGGGGATTTAGGCGTTTTGCGAGCCCCTCACGCCGCCCGCATGCCGCGCTTGTGGTGCCGGCATGGGGAAAGCCATTGACGCCAACTCGACTCTCCCTTATCTCCGGCGGCGGGAAACCTCTCCCCACCGAGAGGCAGCTATCTGGAAGGATAGATCATGATGGCGACCAAGCCCGCTGTGCGGCCATCTGTGCCGCATTTTTCTTCCGGCCCCTGCGCCAAGCGCCCCGGCTGGACCCCCCAAAACCTCAAAGACGCAGCGCTCGGCCGTTCGCATCGTGCGAAAATCGGCAAGGCCAAGCTCAAGCACGCGATCGACCTGACGCGCGAGGTGCTTGAGGTCCCGACGGATTACCGCATCGGCATCGTGCCGGCGTCCGATACCGGCGCGGTCGAGATGGCGCTGTGGTCGCTGCTCGGTCGCGCGCAAGGTGACCATGCTGGCCTGGGAATCCTTCGGCGAAGGCTGGGTCAGCGACGTCGCCAAGGAATTGAAGCTGAAGGACGTGACCACGCTGCATGGCGCCGTATGGCGAGCTTCCCGATCTTGACCAAGGTCGATCCTGCGTCCGACGTGGTCTTCACCTGGAACGGCACCACCTCCGGGCGTGCGCGTGCCGAATGCCGACTGGATCAAGGCGGACCGCGAAGGCCTGACGATCTGCGACGCGACCTCGGCCGCGTTCGCCCAGAAGCTCGACTTCGCCAAGCTCGATGTGGTGACGTTCTCCTGGCAGAAGGCGCTGGGCGGCGAGGCCGCGCACGGCATGCTGATCCTGTCACCGCGCGCTGTGGCGCGGCTGGAGAGCTACAAGCCGGCCGTGGCCGCTGCCGAAAATCTTCCGCATGACCAAGGGCGGCAAGCTCAACGAGGGCATTTTCGAGGGCGAGACCATCAACACGCCGTCGATGCTTTGCGTCGAGGACTATCTCGATGCGCTGAACTGGGCGAAGTCGGTCGGCGGACTGAAGGCGCTGATGGCGCGCGCCGACGCCAACACCAAGGTGCTGGCGACTGGGCGGCGAAGACGCCGTGGGTCGATTTCCTCGCCAGGGATCCGGCGATCCGCTCCAACACCTCGGTGTGCATGAAGGTCGTCGATCCCGCGATCACGGCGCTTGCCGCCGACGCGCAGGCGGACTTCGCCAAGAAGCTGGTCGCCCTGGTCGAGAAGGACGGCGCGGGCTACGACCTCGGCGCCTACCGCGATGCGCCTCCGGGCCTGCGCATCTGGTGCGGCGCGACGGTCGAGGCGAAGGACGTCGAGGCGCTGACGCACTGGCTCGACTGGGCGTTCGCCGAGACCAAGGCGCAGCTCGCGAAGGCGGCGTAAGTTCTTACTCTCGTCACCGTCACGGCCGGGCATCGATCCGGCCATCCATCGATAAGAGATGGACCCCGGCGCGGTCGAGCCTGTCGCGGGTGACGTCATCAAATAGCATCGTCCATCAACGGATCACACTCCCATGTCCAAACCCAAAGTTCTCATTTCCGACGCGCTGTCTCCCGCCGCCGTGCAGATCTTCAAGGATCGCGGCATCGAGGTCGATTTCCAGCCCAACCTCGGCAAGGACAAGGACAAGCTCGCCGAGATCATCGGCAACTATGACGGCCTTGCGATCCGCTCGGCGACCAAGGCGACCGCGAAGATCCTGGAAAAGGCAACAAGGCTGAAGGTGATCGGCCGCGCCGGCATCGGCGTCGACAACGTCGAAATTCCTGCCGCCACGGCGAAGGGCATCATCGTGATGAACACGCCGTTCGGCAATTCGATCACCACCGCCGAGCATGCGATCACCTTGATGCTGGCGCTGGCGCGCGAGATTCCGCAGGCCGATACTTCGACCCAGGCCGGCAAATGGGAAAAGAACCGCTTCATGGGCGTCGAGATCACCGCCAAGACGCTCGGCGTGATCGGTTGCGGCAACATCGGCTCGATCGTCATCGACCGCGCGCAAGGCCTGCGCATGAAGGTGATCGGCTACGATCCGTTCCTGTCGCCGGAGCGCGCCAGGGACCTCGGCATCGAAAAGGTCGAGCTGGACGAGCTGTTCAAGCGTGCCGATTTCATCACCCTGCACACGCCGTTGACCGACAAGACCAAGAACATCATTGACGCGGCGGCGCTTGCGAAGATGAAAAAGGGCGTGCGCATCATCAATTGCGCGCGCGGCGGTCTGGTCGACGAGGCAGGCGCTGCGTCGCAGCGCTCAATTCCAGGCATGTCGCGGGCGCCGCGTTCGACGTGTTCGTCGAGGAGCCGGCCACAGCCAATGTGCTGTTCGGCCATCCGAACGTGATCTGCACGCCGCATCTTGGCGCGTCCACCACCGAAGCGCAGGAGAACGTCGCGCTGCAGGTCGCCGAGCAGATGTCCGACTACCTGCTGACCGGCGCGATCTCCAACGCGGTCAACTTTCCCGTCGATCACCGCCGAAGAGGCGCCGAAGCTGAGGCCGTTCGTCGAGCTTGCCGAAAAGCTCGGCTCGTTCGCGGGCCAGCTCACCGAGAGCGGCATCGCCAAGGTGACAGATCACCTATGAGGGCGCGGTCGCCGAAATGAAGATCAAGGCGCTGACCTCGGCGGCGCTGTCCGGCCTGCTGCGGCCGATGCTGGGCGACATCAATGTCGTCTCCGCGCCGGTCGTCGCCAAGGAGCGCGGCATGGTGGTCGACGAGATCGTGCGCGCGGCGCAGAGCGACTACGAAAGCCTGATCACCGTCACCGTCACCACCGAGCGGCAGGAGCGCTCGGTGTCGGGCACCGTCTATGCACGACGGCAAGCCGCGGCTTGTCGACATCAAGGGCATCCGCGTCGATGCCGAATTCGGCAAGTCGATGATCTACGTCACCAACGAGGACAAGCCGGGCTTCATCGGCAACTTCGCCGGCCTGCTCGGCGACGCCAAGGTCAATATCGCGACCTTCCATCTCGGCCGCAACAAGCAGGGCGGCGACGCCATCGCGCTGGTCGAGGTCGACGGCGCGGTGCCGGCGGACGTGCTCGCCAAGGTGCAGGCGCTGCCGCAGGTGAAGCAGGCCAAGGCGCTGCGGTTCTGACACGCGAGGATTGCGATGGGATTGCGGGAAGCACGGCGTGACGAGGTGCGGCTGATCGTCGAGATGCTGCTCGACGACCATCTCGGCAAGTCGCGCGAAAACCTCGACGACCTGACGCCCTATCTGAAGGCGTTCGACGCCATCGCCGCCGATCCGTTCAATACCCAGTATGTCTGGGACGAGGACGGCGAGGTGCTCGGCTGCATGCAGCTCACCGTGATTCCCGGCATCTCGCAGCAGGGGGCGTGGCGGGCGCAGATCGAAGGTGTCCGTGTTGCACGCTTGCAACGAGGCACCGGCGTCGGTCACAAGATGATGGACGCGGTCATGAAAATTGCGCGCGAGCGCGGCTGCGACCAGATGCAGCTCACGACCAACAAGGTACGGACCGACGCGCAGCGCTTCTACGAGACGCTCGGCTTTGCGAAATCGCACGAGGGAATGAAGGCGAAGCTGTAGTCAGCGCCTCGCTTTGAAGAAATCCCGCAACAGCACCGCTGACGCGTCCTCGCCGACCGCCGAGTAGACCTCGGGCGCATGATGGCAGGTCGGCTGCGAAAAGAACCGGACGCCGCTGTCGACAGCGCCGCCTTTCGGGTCGCTCGCGCCGTAGTAAAGCCTGCGGATACGCGCGAAGGAGATTGCGCCTGCGCACATGGCGCACGGTTCCAGCGTGACGTAGAGGTCGCAATCGGTCAGCCGTTCGCTGCCAAGCGCGCGCGCGGCGTCGCGGATGGCAAGCATTTCGGCATGCGCGGTCGGATCGCGGTCGGCGATGGTGCGGTTGCCGGCGCCGGCAATGACGCTGCCGCCGCGCACGACGACGCAGCCGATCGGAACCTCGCCGGCGGCCTGCGCCGCCCGAGCCTCTTCCAGAGCCAGATCCATGAAGGATTGCGTCATCTTTCCTCGTGTCCGCCCGCAAACTCTGTTATCAGCCCCGCAACCCCGGGCATGATCCCGAAAAGCCTGCTCCCGGACCTGATCCGGGGTGGATACCGGTTTTCGGGTTCGATCAGGCCCAAGAAATAGATAAGTGGTGAGCCTTCTTCAGCGTAGCTGGATCAGGCTCCGGAGACGAGATTTCAATGCCCCGCGACAATGACAAAGACAACCGGCGGCCGCCCGGCAAGCGTGGCCCGCCGTCGCGCGGCGGCGGTGAGGGTGGGCGCGGCAAGCGCGCCTCCGGTGGTGGCTTTCGCAAGGACGGCGGCGGTTTCAAGCCGCGCGAAGGACGTGCCGGCGGCGGGCCCCGCAAGGAGCGGGACGGTGCGCCGCGCGGCGAGGGACGCAGCGCGCGCCCGGCCGGCAAAAGCTTCGGCGACAAGCGCAGCGGCGGAAAGAGTTTTGGCGAGAAGCGCTCGTTCGGCAAGGGCGGCGGCGGATTCCGGAAAGACGGCGAGCGCGCGCCGCGCCGGGAATTCAATCGTGAGGATCGCCCGAAGCGCGATTTCCGCCCCGGAGACGATCGTGCTGGTAGTTGCGCGCCGCGCGGCCTGCTCGCAGCGATGCGCCGCGCGCTTCGTTCCGCAAGGACGGGGACCGGCCTCAACGCCCGGACTTCAAGCGCGACGGCAACCGTCCGCCGCGTCGCGAATTCGATCGCTCGGATCGTCCGAAGCGCGATTTCCGTCCCAGAGACGATCGTGCCGGCGAGCCGCGCGGCGAGCGGCCTGCGCGCAGCGATGCGCCGCGTGCTCCGTTCCGCAAGGACGGGGACCGGCCTCAACGCCCGGACTTCAAACGCGACGGCAACCGTCCGCCGCGCCGTGAATTCGATCGCGCGGCTCGTCCGAAGCGCGATTTCCACACCAGAGACGAACGAGGTGGCGAGCGGCCTGCTCGCAGCACTGCACCGCGAACTCCGTTCCGCAAGGATGGGGACCGGCCGTCACGTCCCGAATTCAAGCGCGATGGCGATCGTCCACCGCGTCGCGATTTCAACCGCGACGATCGTCCGCGCGGCGACAAGCCATTCGGCGGCAAGCCGCGCGGTGCAAGGCCTGACGGGGACCGTCCGGGCTTCTCCCGCGATCGCGACGAACGTCCGCAGGACGAGCGGCCGCGGCAGGCTCGCCCGCGCAGCGAGCATGTCACGCGCACCAGTCACGCCTGGCGCGAGCATCCGAAGAGCGAGGAAGCACCTGAGGTTCGCGAGCGCGGCTATGAGCCCCGTCCGGCATTTGGCGGGCGCGGCGAATATCGCGAACGCAAACCCGATCGCGATGTCCGCAAGCGCGAGCCGGTCAGTGCCGTGCCGGCCCCGCCGAAAAAGGCCGGCGAGCGCATCGCCAAGGTGATGGCGCGCGCGGGCCTCTGCTCGCGCCGCGAGGCCGAAGCCTGGATCAGGCAGGGCCGCGTCAGCGTCAACGGCCGCATCATCGACTCGCCCGCGCTCAACGTGACCTCGAACGATAAGTCGCGGTCGACGGCAAGCCGCTGCCGCAGAACGCGAGCGCACGCGGCTGTTCCTCTATCACAAGCCACGCGGGCCTCGTGACCACACACGCCGATCCGGAAGGCCGGCCGACAGTCTTCGATTCGCTGCCGAAGGACTTGCCGCGGGTGATCAGCATCGGCCGCCTCGACTTCAACACCGAAGGCCTGTTGCTGCTGACCAATGACGGCGGGCTCGCCCGCGTGCTCGAATTGCCGGACACCGGCTGGCTGCGGCGCTATCGCGTGCGCGCGCATGGCGAGATCGCGCAGGAGCGGCTCGACGAATTGCGCAAGGGCATCGAGGTCGATGGCGTGAAATACGGGCGCGATCGAGGCGACGCTGGATCGCGAGCAGGGCGCCAATGTCTGGATTATGTTCGCGATGCGCGAAGGCAAGAACCGCGAGATGCGCAATGTTCTGGCGCATCTGGGCCTCGAGGTGAACCGCCTGATCCGCGTGTCCTATGGACCGTTCCAGCTTGGCGAGCTTGCCGAGGGCGGTGGAGGAGGTGCGCAGCCGGTCGCTGCGCGATCAGCTCGGCGAGCGGATTGCGGCTGCTGCCGGCGCGGATTTTCAACTGCCGATGGTGAAGGGAGGCCGAGCCGGAGGAGCGTCCGGACGTGGCGGCCGACAAGCCACGACCGGCGCGACGGGCCTGATCGCCGATCGCAAGGGCCGCCGCGTGCTGGTCGAGCGTGCCGCGCGCACCGATGGCGACGACGACAAGCCGCGCGCCCCGAAGCCACCCAGCGCCTACAAGGGCAAGCCGCGACGCGCGCCGCCGAGGGACCGCGGACCCTGATGCGTATCGTCGCCGGCCGGCTGCGTGGCCGGACGCTCGCCGCACCGAAGTCGCAGGCGATCCGCCCGACCGCGGATCGCCTGCGCGAGTCGCTGTTCAACATCCTGACGCATTCCTATGGCGATCCGCTCAGGGCGCTCGCGTGCTCGACCTGTTTGCCGGCACCGGCGCGCTCGGCTCGAGGCGCTGTCGCGCGGCGCAGCCTTCGCGCTGTTCATCGATGACGGCGCCGAGGCACGCGCGCTGTTGCGGCAGAATGTCGAGGCGCTGGGGCTCGGCGGCGCGACCAAGGTCTATCGCCGCGACGCGACCGCGCTCGGCCCGGCGCATCCGATGGAGCCGTTCTCGCTCGCCTTCCTCGATCCGCCCTACGGCAAGGGCTTTGCCGGGAAGGCGCTCGCCTCGCTGCGCGACGGGGGTTGGCTGACGCCGCAGGCGCTGCTCGTGGTCGAAGAGGCGACAGCGGCAAAGTTCTCGCACCCGAAGGCTTCGAAGAGCTTGAACGGCGCGCCTATGATGATACGGAGTTCGTCATTCTGAAATCGATCTAGGATCTACCGTCTTCCGAACAGCTTCTCGAT
>CAVZHJ010000022.1:0-52261 GCA_963774995.1 uncultured Alphaproteobacteria bacterium | reverse complement strand
GAAGGGAGGTAGGCGATGAGCAGCGAGGTAGCACTGCAGCGACGGCCACCCTGGAGGCTGAGGAAGGGCTGATCCAAGAACTGATCGGTATCACCGCCGGCGGATCTGGCAGTTGTTCGAAGCTTCTGGGAGTTGGTGGGCTTGCTCGCCTCGGTCGCCACGCTGCTGGCGACCGCTGGCGTGCCTGTGGGCATCAGTGTGGGCTTCGCCGTCGCCTCGGCCGTCGTGTTCATGGCCATGGTGATAGCCGGAGTTCCCTCGGTGCTGCCCTGGTGGCAGCGAGCTCGGGTTCGGTACCAACGCATTCGTCTGATGCAGCGCTGGCCGATGATTGCTGTCCAGCTCGGTTGGGATCAGCACTTCGGCGACCAGCGCCGCCGTATCCCTGACCTGATCAGCGTTCAGCGGTCGGCCTTGCAGCTGGTCGCGAAGTTCGGCCACTGCCCCAACATCGTCGTGAGAACTGGGGCGTGATGTGTGACCAGCTTCGCCGGTCGTTGGTGCTCCGGTCGCTGCCGGGAGGAAGTCCGGCCAGGCATCTTGGCTATCCACCTGGCCATGCAACCGCTGCCGCCGGCGGTGGAGTTTCCCCGTGCCCATCTGGTGCAGGCCTGGGATCAGCTCCGGCTCGGCGTGCGAGCTGGCGGTGACGAGGGCGAGTGGCGACCCTCCGATGTGCCGCACCTGCTGATCGGCGGTGTCACCAAAGGCGGCAAGGGCTCGGCGATTCGCAACGTGGCCTATGACGCTTTGGCTTCGGGCTTGCGGCTGATCGTGGTCAACCCCAAGCTTTCCGGCGAGTACGGGTGGCTCGAGCGGCTGGGCGTGCCGGTCCTCGAGGCGCTCGAGGGAGTCCTGGCCGTCGTCGAGCGCGGCGAGCTGGAGCGTGCCTACCGCCAAACCATCGTCAAGACCGCTGGTGTTGGCTCGTGGGACAAGGTCGTTGGCTGGGAAGCGCCGCCACTGATGCTCATCGTTGACGAGGCGTCGGCCTCGCTGATGGTCGACAAGGCCAACAAGGACATCGCCAAGCTGCAAGAGCGGATCCCTACCTCATCACTCGCTTAGTGCAGCTCGGGCGTTCAGCCGGTATCCACCTGGTGCTAGCGACGCAACGACCGGACGTCTCTCTCTCGCTCCGAACGGCGGCATCCTCAGGGACAACATCGATGGCCGCATTGGGGTCTGCTCGCTGCAAGACGAGGGCGTACGCATGCTCTTTGGTAGCTCGCTCGACCCAGATATCAAGGACGTGCTGAACGGGATCAAAGGCCGCTCGTTGGCAACGATGCTCAGCGCCGGCGACTTCGACGTCTACGGCTTGCAGCTCTACTACCTCGACGAGGCCGATCTGTTGATCGAAGCTGTCCAACCGCTGGCGGCTCAGGGGCTCGCTCCGCCGCTGCTGAGGGCAACGGCATGAGCGCTTCTCAGCAGGACGGCTATCAGGAGGGGTACCTGACGGGCTCGGCTGGCGGGGTCGTGACGCCTGCTACGGTTCTTCCGCCGAAGATTTCTATGTGCGACGAGTGGTTAGCGCCCGAAGAAGTCGACGAGGTCGAGGTGGTGGCGATCGTCTTGGCCTCGGAGAGCGAGCTCATGTGCCAGGCCTGCATCGGCGCCGTGCTCCAGCGCCTGGCCGATGATCTGCTCACGTCGACGGTGGCGCCGGCTTCTACGAGGTCGAGCGGCTATGACCGGCGGCTCGCTGCACGACGCTGACGTGTGGATGATCGCCAACGACCTCAGCCTGATGCGGCGGCTCGGGAAGCGCTGGCAGGTCTGGGACGACCGAGAAGGCGTGTGGCGCTGGGAAGATGACGGCCGTGGTGGGTATGTCGCTGAAACCCTCGATCGAGTTGCCACGTAATCGACACGTGGCGCTGAACATGGCCGGACTCGTCGAGCTGACGTTGTATGTGGCTTTGTGCAGTCGAGCATCTTCGACGGGCTCTCCGGCGTTCAAGGAGCGTCAAGAGCGAAGTCCCGGAGGCATGGCCAACGGCCACTCTTGACGGCTCCGCTGCTGAGCCCCGGGCACTGACCCCAACCATGCGGTCTGTTCCGAAGGAGTCCCCTCCTTTGGAACCTAGCTGCCCAGAAGCCGTGCCAAGTATATCGACTACATCGATGTAACACGAGATGACGTCGCGGATGTTCATCGACCTTTGAGGAACCGAACGCGGCTAGCACCTAACCCGAACCAGAAGGCAAAGCCCTCGATCTCCCCCACTGATTAGGCGTCGGAGGGGAAATCGAGGGCCTCGATCCGATGAGAACGATAACACCGGGCGACCCCGTGTCGGCCAGTACCCCTAACACGAACGTCAGCAATCCAAGGGTTCATCAGCGACTGCTGATACCCCCAGCCCTTCGGCTGGCGGAGGTCGCCGGGATGGGCTCCGACGGAGTGCAGCGACCCGGCGAAGCGAAGCGAGAGCCGGGACCATTGGTGGACAGACCGGGGAGCCGCAGCCAGCCGCTGCTGATCTCACGGCCGCCCGACCACCCGCCAGGCTTGGTAACACAAGGAAATCCGATTCCGGGCAACCAACACCCACCCAAAACCCCGTCGGAACAGGAGACCAAACGGCGTGGACGGCGGTCCGATCGCACTCAACTCCAAGATGCGGCGAAGTGTGTCTTAAAGGACTCGGCCCGGCTGCGTGCCGACTCCAACCGCTGCCGCACCGAGGTTCGGTCGACGTCGTGCTCAGCGAGTCCGGCGAGGCGCATTTCAACGGGCTCATGGTCTGCGGCAATCCGTGGGTCTGCCCGATCTGCGCCCCGATAGTTTGACAAGCGAGCCGAGGAAGTTCGTACCATCGCCAAGGGCGTCCTCGCCGATGGGCTCTCGGTGACTCTTTGTGACGGCCACAATCCCCCGACGACTTCAACGACGAGCTGGCTCCGATGTGGACGGCGATCGCTGACGGGTGGCGCTACCTGTTCTTGGTGCGCAAGCTGCACAGTTTCCCGCTGCACAAAGTGAAGATCGACCGGTCGTTCCTCGAGGGCATTCGCGAGGACAAGCCGCTGACGCTGTTGCGCGGAATCGCGCGGCTGAGCGCCGACCTTGGCATGAAGGTCGTTGTCGAAGGTATCGAGACCAATGAGCAGCTCGAAATCGTCGCCGCCGACGGCACGGTGACGGAAGTGCAGGGTTATCTGTTTGGCCGTCCGGTGGCGGCAAGCCAGATCAGGCAGTTGCTGGCCGCATCCCATGCCAGGCGGCCGAGCGACGCGGACGATGCCATCCACGCGGCACGCTCGACCGGGTAACAACCTCCGGCGGCATGTAACCGTTTAATCTACAATCTAGATTTGTACATGACCGTCCGATTTCTGCCACAACGCAGGGATTAGGGTTAACGGCCGGTATCCTTTGCGGTTGTGATGGGAAGGTATTAACCTTCTATTCTGTCTAATGGAACCGATGTGCCATGCGTTTGGAGACGGCAGTAATGAGTCCCGGTACTCGGATAAGGCCAGCTCTGGTTGAGCGAGAGACCGAAATACTGAGCCGGGTTGAGTACCGGTTGATGGAGTTGGAGGCGGAACGCGAGGAAGTCTATCAGTTGCGCTATCGCGCCTATCTGCAGGAGAAGGCAATCGCGCCAAATGCCGCCGAGCGCATCGAAGACAAATTCGATCACGCGCCGAACTCGTGGATCTTCGGGCTTTACGTCAGGGGCGTCCTCGCCAGTTCGATCCGCATCAGCGTATCGATGCCCGGCACGCTGATGACGCCTGCGGTTGAGGCGTTTGCCGACTTGCTCCAGCCTGAGGTGGCGAAGGGCAAGATCATCGTCGATCCAAACCGCTTCGTGGCCGATCCGGAGCGGACCAAGCGCATTCCGGAACTGCCGTATCTCACGGTGCGTCTGGGTTATGTGGCCTGCGGCCATTTCCAGGCCGACATCGGCACCGCGACGGTGCGCAAGGAACACCAGGCGTTCTATCGCCGCGTATTCCTGCAGGACGTCCTGTGCGAGCCGAGGCCGTATCCAAGCCTGACGAAGCCGTTGTCACTGATGGCCGCCCACTACCCGTCGGTGCGCGACCGGATCTTCCGTCGCTATCCTTACTTCCGCTCGACGGCCGAAGAATGCCAGCGGCTTTTCCGGACCGGCCCCTCTGCGTCGGTTGCGGTGCCGTCTGCCGGTTATGAAGACGGCGCGTACGTCCCGCTTCAGCCGCACCACAACTGAAGTCTGCTGGGAAAGCTGCAAACCTAGCAAGAACCTGTCAGGAACCGGCCTCGGTTCTGCGGCCGGCTCGGCCTTCTGCTTGCCCGGATCACCCTGCAGCCTTGCCAAACCTCCACCGTCGCGCCACATTTACGGGCCATTAACCATACTGGGCGCTTTAATTTGATTCCGGGTATTTGAGCCGTCCGCGCAACCCCTCATCAAGGTTGACGGAACGTTCGTTTAACCATCGCCCTGTAGACCGGGTGTCGGGTGCTAAAAACGTGAGCGTGGAGGCTCCGGAATGAACAATCCAGATGCGTATCCTCCAGGGATTGAAACTGGCTGCGGTCCTGGCGGTCGCGCTGTCGATGGCAGCCTGCGCCAACAAGAATCCTCTCGGCGACGGAGCGATGGCGAGTGCCGCCACGCCGGGCAGCCAGCAGGATTTCGTCGTCAATGTCGGCGACCGCGTCTTCTTCGAAAGCGATCAGACCGATCTGACGCCGCAGGCGATGGCGACGCTCGAAAAGCAGGCGCAGTGGCTGCAGCAGTACAACCGCTATGCCTTCACCATCGAAGGCCACGCCGACGAGCGCGGCACGCGCGAATACAACATCGCGCTCGGCGCCCGGCGCGCCCAGTCGGTCCGCACCTATCTCGCCTCGCGCGGCATCGACCCGAACCGCATGCGCACGATCTCCTACGGCAAGGAGCGCCCGGTCGCGGTGTGCAACGACATCTCCTGCTGGTCGCAGAACCGCCGCGCGGTCACTGTGCTGAACGCCAGCTCGTGATCGGGCCGCGTCGACTAGCGGTAAATTGCGGTTTGGAAATGACGGCGCCCTCGGGCGCCGGTTTCGTTTGAGCCACTTGTCAGCCTCCGGGAGTCCTTTGCGCACAGTCACATTTTTGGCGTACTCCAGCGGCACATATGATCGCGGTTTCGGTGATGCGCGAATTGCCGTTCCGTCAGGCAGCATGTCATCCAGATTTCATATGATTACCGCGCCGTGGCGTTGCAGCGGTGCTGGTCGTCGCCGGCGCAGGCCTTTGCGCAATACGCGCCGATGACCGAGACCGAGGCGGACCTGCGTGTCGAGCAGCTTGAAAACCGGCTGCGCCAGTTGACCGGCGAGAATCGAGCAACTGCAATTCCGCGTCCGCCAGCTGGAAGAGCAGTTGCGTGCCGCTGCAGCGACGGCCCCTGCCGTGCGCCCGAACGCCGCCATGGCGCCGCCGCAGCGTCAGCCGCTGCCGCCGCAGCCGGCAGTCGCAGCCCCTGCCGCCGTACCCGCAGCAGCAGGGCTACCCGCCGCAGCCGCCGGCGCTACGAGCGCAGGTCGCCGCAGCGGCGCCGATCGTGCAGAGCCGCCAGCCGCGGCGCCCGCACCGAGGCCGCCGCCGCGGCGATGCGTTCGATCCCAATGCCAGCATCCAGAGTGCGCCGGGCGCGCCGCGTCCGCTCGGCAGCATCGTCGGCCAGCCCAGCGCTCCCGAACGGCCCGATGTCGGTGCGCCGGGCGGGCGTGCCGCGGGCGAGCCGCTCGATCTGGCGACACCTGTCACCGCGGCGCGATGCCGGTGCCGCCGCCGCAGCGCGACAGTGCTGCCGGCCAGTCCGCGCGGTCGCGACCGCTGCACCCGGCGCAGACACCGCGCGACGAATTACGACCTCGGCTATCGGCTACATGCAGCGCAAGGATTACGCGCTGGCCGAAGAAGCGCTGCGCGGCTTCGTGCAAGAAATATCCGAACGACCGCCTGCTCGCCGATGCGCAGTACTGGCTGGGCGAGAGCCTGTTCCAGCGCCAGCGCTATCGCGATGCTGCCGAATCCTTTCTGACGGTCACGACCAAATACGACACAGCGACGCGCGCGCCCGATGCGCTGCTGCGGCTCGGCCAGTCGCTGGCGGCGCTGAAGGAGAAGGAAGCCGCCTGCGCGGCGTTCGGCGAAGTCACACGCAAATATCCGCGCGCGTCGAGCGGCGTGAAGCAGGGTGTCGACCGCGAGCAGAAGCGGCAACGGCTGCTGACCATGCCGCGCAACGGCGAGCGTTTCCGCGATCGAAGCTGCCGCGCGACGACCATTCGCCGGTCTCGGCGTCGGAAGCGTCGCGGCTGTTCGCCGATCTGGAAGAGCGCGCCCGCGCTCGTCCTGGCCGTCTCCGGCGGGCCGGACTCGACGGCGCTGATGTGGCTCGCGGCGCGATGGCGCAAGCGGCTGAAGCGCGGCCCGAAGCTGATCGCCGTCACCGTCGACCATGGCTTGCGCAAGGAAGCGCGCGCGAGGCGCGCGACGTCAAGAAGCTCGCCGCATCGCTCGGCGTCGAGCATCGCGACGCTGCGCTGGACCGGCGCCAAGCCGAACGACCGGACTTCCCGCCGCGGCACGCGAGTGCGCGCTACGCGCTGCTGGCCAAGGCGGCGCGCAAGGCGGGCGCAGCCTACATCCTCACCGCGCATACCCGCGACGATCAGGCCGAGACGTTGCTGATGCGGCTTGTCGCGCGGCAGCGGCCTTGCGGGCCTTGCGGCGATGGCGCCGCGCAGATCCGAGCGCGGCGAGCGTCGTGCTCGTGCGTCCGCTGCTGGATGTGCCGAAGTTCGCGGCTGATCGCGACGCTGGAAAGGCAAAGGTATCGCCTTCGCCGACGATCCGACCAATCGCGACCCGACGTTTCACCCGGCCGCGCTGGCGCGCTGATGCCGCAGCTTGCAAGGAAGGCGTCGATGCGCGCAACATTGGCGCGGCTGGCGGCGCGGCTCGCGCGCGCCGAACGCGGCGTTGGAGGTCGGTGGCCGATCGCGCGGAGCGGCATCTCGTGCAGAGCGACGGCGAACGTCAGACTGATCGATGCGCATGCCTTTCTGACGCTGCCCGAGGAGATCCGGCTGCGGCTGCTGCAGCCGGGCGATCGATCGGGCGCGGGCACGAAGGACCGGCCGAACTCGGCAAGGTCGAAGTCCTGCTGGACGATCTGACCGGGCGCTCGCGGCACAGACTGCGCGTTCGTTCCGGCGAACGCTTGGCCGGTGCGCTCGTCGGGCCTGGCCGACGGGACCATCGGCATCGAACCGGCGCCGCCGCGCCGCAGACCGTCGCCGCCAAGACGCTCTTAACCGAACGCGCCGGTGGCTAACCGATCCTCAGATGCGGCGGAACAGCGCCATTATATACCAGCCAGAATTCGGCTAGGATGCGTAAATAGTCCGCGTGCTTCCCTTGGCAGAGGCCGCGGCCGCTACCTAATTATACGGCCAATCGGTCCGGCGGAATCACAAACTGAGCCGGCGTACCAAGGATATAAGGCCGCGATCCGCGCGGCCACGAAGGAAGCCCGATGAACGCCAATCTGCGCAACTTCGCCCTGTGGGTCATCATTGTCCTGCTGCTGTTGGCGCTGTTCACGCTGTTTCAGAATCCGGGCCAGCGGACGTCCTCGCAGGACATTCCGTTCTCGCAGCTTCTCACCGACATCGACGCCGGCAAGGTGCGCGATGTCGTGATCCAGGGGCCGGAAATTCACGGCACCTACACCACCGGCTCGCAGCTTCCAGACCTATGCGCCGAACGATCCGACGCTGGTCAAGCGCCTCTATGACGGCAAGGTCACCGATCACCGCGAAGCCGCTGGGCGACAACGTGCCGTGGTTCGTCTCGCTGCTGGTCTCGTGGCTGCCGTTCATCGCGCTGATCGGCGTGTGGATCTTCCTGTCGCGGCAGATGCAGGGCGGCGCCGGCAAGGCGATGGGCTTCGGCAAGTCGCGCGCAAAAATGCTGACCGAGGCGCACGGCCGCGTCACGTTCGAGGACGTTGCCGGCGTCGACGAGGCGAAGCAGGATTTGCAGGAGATCGTCGAGTTCCTGCGCGACCCCGGAAAGTTCCAGCGTCTCGGCGGACGCATTCCGCGCGGCGTGCTGCTGGTCGGCCCTCCCGGCACCGGCAAGACGCTGATCGCCCGCGCGGTCGCCGGCGAAGCCAATGTGCCGTTCTTCACCATTTCGGGCTCCGACTTCGTCGAGATGTTCGTCGGCGTCGGCGCATCGCGCGTGCGCGACATGTTCGAGCAGGCGAAGAAGAACGCGCCGTGCATCATCTTCATCGACGAAATCGACGCGGTCGGCCGTCATCGCGGCGCCGGCCTCGGCGGCGGCAATGACGAGCGCGAGCAGACGCTGAACCAGTTGCTGGTCGAGATGGACGGCTTCGAAGCCAACGAAGGCATCATCCTGATCGCCGCCACCAACCGGCCCGACGTGCTCGATCCCGCGCTGCTGCGTCCAGGCCGCTTCGATCGCCAGGTGATCGTGCCGAATCCGGATGTCGTCGGCCGCGAGCAGATCCTGAAGGTTCATGTCCGCAAGGTGCCGCTGGCGCCCGATATCAATCTGAAGACCATCGCGCGCGGTACGCCCGGCTTCTCCGGCGCCGACCTGATGAACCTCGTCAACGAGGCGGCGCTGATGGCCGCGCGGCGCAACAAGCGCATGGTCACGCAGAGCCGAATTCGAGGACGCCAAGGACAAGGTGATGATGGGCGCCGAGCGCAAGTCGCTCGTCATGACCGAGGAAGAAAAGATGCTGACCGCCTATCACGAAGGCGGCCATGCGATCGTCGCCTTCAACGTCACGGCGACCGACCCGGTGCACAAGGCGACCATCATTCCGCGCGGCCGCGCGCTCGGCATGGTCATGCAGTTGCCGGAACGCGACAAGCTGTCGATGTCGCTCGAGCAGATGACCTCGCGGCTGGCCATCATGATGGGCGGACGCGTCGCCGAAGAGCTGATCTTCGGCAGGCAGAAGGTGACGTCGGGCGCTTCCTCCGACATCGAGCAGGCCACCCGGCTTGCGCGCATGATGGTGACCCGCTGGGGACTGTCCGACAGCTCGGCACCGTGGCCTACGGCGAAAACCAGGACGAGGTGTTCCTCGGCATGTCGGTGTCGCGGACGCAGAACATCTCCGAGGCGACGTCGCAGAAGATCGATATCGAAATCCGCCGTCTGGTCGAGGAAGGCTACAACGAGGCCACGCGGATTCTCACCGAGAAGCGCGGGGATCTCGAGGCGCTGGCGAAGGGTCTGCTCGAATTCGAAACGTTGTCCGGCGATGAGATCACCGATCTCTTGAACGGCAAGAAGCCGAACCGCGAGTCGATCATCGAGCCGACCGGCCCGCGTTCGTCGGCGGTGCCGAGCACCAAGAACCGCCCGCGCCCCGAGCCGGACGGGGACATCGCGCCGCAGCCGCAGGGCTGACCTGGCCAATGGTCGACAGGTTGCAGCGCCCGCCAATCCGGCGGGCGTTTTTGCTGGTGCATCGTCCCGAAAAGTGGAGATCGTGGCCGCCGGCTTTAAGATTTCGGCAAGCCGCAGCCTGCAAGCTGTCTGCCTCATCGGCAAACATGACCTGCGCATGCTGACATCGTCTCCGCCTTTCGCCTGCGACCGCCGTCTTCCCGAACTCGCGGTGATGGTGTGTTTTGCGCTGGCCGTGCTGCACATCGTGTTCTGTCCCGCGATGTTTTTTGCAGGCGCGTACATCTTCGATCAGAACGGGCTCGGCACGCCGACTGACTTCGTCAATGTCTGGGCGGCCGGGCGGATGGCGCTCGAAGGGCAACCAGCGTTGGCCTATGATTGGGACCTGCACAAGCAGGTGCAGGTCGCGGTGCTCGGCCAGGGCTTTGCCGGCCATTTCGCCTGGCACTATCCGCCGCCATTTCTGTTCGTCGCCACGGCGCTCGCCTGCCTGCCTTACGCAGTCGCGTACGCCGGCTGGTCGCTGATCAGTCTTGTGCCGTATCTCGCGGTGATGCGGGCCATTGTCGGCCGTCCGTTCGGGCTGTTGCTGGCGTTGGCCTTTCCGGTGGTCCTGACCAATGTCTGGACCGGCCAGAACGGATTTCTCACGGCGGCGCTGGTCGGCGGCGCGCTGCTGTTGATGCCGACCAGGCCAGTGCTGGCGGGCGTCTGCCTCGGATTGCTGACCTACAAGCCGCAATACGGCATCCTGTTTCCGCTCGTGCTGGTGGCCACCGCACAGTGGCGCGCTTTCTTCAGCGCGACGATCGTTGCGCTGTTGCTTGCCGGCGTCGCGTGGCTCGCATTCGGAACGGCGAGCTGGACCGGCTTCGTGCACGGACTGCCGCTGGTCGAGCAGGCTTTCCTGTCGGAAGGTCGTGCGGACTGGGGCAAGCTGCAGAGCATCTTCGCGACGGTGCGCTACTTCGGCGGCAGCGAGCGGTTTGCCTGGGTTCTGCAGATCATCATGACTGTGACGGTCGCCGCAGCGCTCGTCGCGCTCTGGCGCAGCCGGGCGCGCTATTCGATCAAGGCCGCGGCGCTCGCCGCAGGAGCGCTGCTCGCGACGCCGTATCTGTTTTTCTACGATGTGATGGTGCTCGCGGTCGCCATCGCCTTCCTCGTGCGCGACGGGCTGCGCGCCGGCTTTCACGCATACGAATGGCCGATGTTCGCGCTGACGTTCGGGTTGCTGTTCAGCTATCTGATGGTCGGGGCGCCGACCGGTTTCGCGGCAACGCTTGTCGTCGTCGCGATGATCGCGGGGCGTTGCGGACTGTTCGAGCGACGAGCGGCGAGCGTTGCGGCGCGAAGGCCGCTCAGCGCATAGCCTTTAACGCCTTGGCAGCTTCTTGAAGCTGTCCATTTCCTTGATGTTGACCTTCAGGCCCCCGGCCATCATCACG
Organism: uncultured Alphaproteobacteria bacterium; assembly: GCA_963774995.1. Lineage (GTDB taxonomy): Bacteria > Pseudomonadota > Alphaproteobacteria > Rhizobiales > Xanthobacteraceae > P52-10. The sequence goes on along the minus strand of CAVZHJ010000022.1, from coordinate 41,352 downwards.
TCGCCCGGCTTCTGACCGAACTTGCACGAACCGGCATATTTGCCCTCCAGCGTCATGCTCGACAGCGTCGGATCGCTGTCGGGATCGTCCTGTATCTTGGTGTCCGTGACCACGGTGTAGCTGGATTGAAAGTCGCCGCTGACGTCCGAATGCACCTTGACGGTTTTGTCGTCGGCGCTGCAGCTGGAATCGATCGTGTAGTGATCGCCTTCTTTCTGGATGCTGCTCTTCGTGCAGGGAAGGGGCGCGAGCGGGTTGAACAAGGTGCTCATCTTCCGGTCGACCAACTCGTCCGTGCAGTGACGCATCATCGCGGTCGGCGCCGCGCCGCCGGTCAGCTTGATCTTGATTTCCCAAAGGCCGGGCTTGCGGATCGGCAACTCATCAGCACTGGCGGGCAGCAGTCCGCCAAGCCAGATCGACAACGCAACTGCGGCGGCAACGTCTGCGCGCACCATCTCTCGACCCTCGGCCCGGTCACATGAAGCCAAGGCAATTAGACGCTTGCGGCCAGTCACGCGCAAGCCTGCCGCAAGGGCATTTGCCGTGCAGCAAATGTGCACCGCATCCCGGAGCGCTGTCATTCCAATGACAGGTTTGCGGATAACAGGTTTGCGAACGACAGGTTTGCAAGCCTCGGGCGCCGCTGGACGGTCCCGGCCGGATCAGTAAGCGAGCCGCTGCACCTGAACCGAGCGCACCGGCCGCGGCCAGACGCAGGCAAAGGAAATGTAGCCGCCATACATGCGCTGTGCGGCAAGCGGCTTCATCAGCTTGCCGTAGCGGGCGCAATGATCGATCGCCAGTTGCCGCGCGTCGGTCTGTCCGGCCAGTGTCCAGGCGATAATGCCGCCGGTGTCATTGCCCTTGAACGGCGGGACGTAAAATGCGCTCGCCGGGCCGGCCGCGCAGGTCACCAGGCAAACGGCCGCCAGGCCGGCGAGAGAAAGGGCGCGTTGCTTGACCTGCATCTGGTTCTCCGGGCAATTCACCGGAAAGACTGTAGTTTGCGGGACGGCCGGGGGAAAGCCGCGAACGCGTATTTCTTATCGTCTTGGGCGACTGTTGCCGCGATGCACTTGACCCGGCGGCCGTGCGGCGGCACCGTCCGCCAAACATGACTCGGTGGACCAAATGCCGCGACGACATCTGTTTTCCGTAAATCTGTTTTCCGTTTGTCTGCTCGCCCTGACCGCGATCGCCGCGGCCGGCGTGGCTCCGGGCACAGCGCAGGCCGCCAACTTTCTGGAAAAGGGCTTCTGGCTCGAGGGGCCGCGCTACGAGAGCGATGTGCCGCCCTGCGAAGCGTTGCTGGACAAGATTGCCGCGCGCTTTGTGGAGAAGGAGGCCAAGTTCTGGAACTCGAACCTGTACATCACCGGGTTCACGAATGTTCGCGAAATCGCCTTCCGCCCCTGGGAGCACGGCAATATCCCGCGCCGCTTCTGCACCGCGCAGGCGGCGATCAGCGACGGCAAGGTCCGCACGGTGAATTTCTCCCTCATCGAGGACGGCGGCTTTGCAAGCATCGGCGCCGGCGTGGAATTTTGCGTGATCGGCCTCGATCGGAACTGGGCCTTCAACCCCGCGTGCCGGATGGCACGCCCGTGAGGCCCTGCAGCGTTTCAGGCCGTGTCCTATTTTGTTCTTGAAATGTTCTTCTGGCGTCACTAAAGTTCTCTCCCGGATAGGTTGAGTGAACGAGGGGTTGCGCGCCATGTCGAAAGTTCTCTGGAGTCGATTGAAGATCCGGTTTGCCCTGGTCTTGCTGGCGTTGGCCGCGGCGAGCGCCGCCGGCGCGCAGGATCGGCGGCAGAATGCGCCGGGCGAGTTCGATTTCTACGTACTGGCGCTGTCCTGGTCGCCGTCCTACTGCGAGGCGGCGCACGAGCGCGGCGGGCTCGGCAAGTCGCAGCAGATCCAGTGCGGCGGGCGGCCCTATTCGTTCGTCGTGCACGGGCTCTGGCCGCAATACGACCGCGGTTCGCCGAATTACTGCCAGCAACCTGCGCCGCGGCTGGATGGCCGTATCGTCTCGTCGATGCTCGATTTGATGCCCGCGCCGGGCCTGATCTTCAGCCAATGGGACAAGCACGGGACATGCTCAGGCCTGCAGCCGCGTGCCTTTTTCGAGACCGTCCGCAAGGCGCGTGCGTCGGTCAAGATTCCGGAGCAGTTCCTCGAATTGTCCGAACACAAGATGGTCACGCCGGATGAGGTCGAGGACGCCTTCGTCAAATCCAATCCGGGTCTCAGCGCTTCGGCGATTTCGGTGACCTGCGACACGCGGCGGCTCAGCGAAGTGCGCATCTGCATCAACAAGGACCTGCAATTCCGCGCCTGCGAGGAAGTCGACCGCAGGGCCTGCCGGCGCGACAAGGTGGTGATGCCACCGGTACGTGGCGGTTGACCGGCGCGCGCGCTGCCGTACGGGCGAGGCGATCGCTGCTACACTTCCGCGGTAACCGCCTCCTGCCCGCGATACCGCCCCGCGCATGAATTATCGCCACGCTTTCCACGCCGGCAGCTTTGCCGACGTCATCAAGCACATCGTGCTGACGCGCGTTCTGAGTTACCTGCACGAGAAGCCGGCAGCCTTTCGGGTGATCGATACGCATGCGGGCGCCGGCCGTTACGATCTCACAGGCGACGAAGCGCAGCGCAGCGGCGAGTGGCGGCTCGGCATAGCGAAGGTGCTTGCGGCCACGCTCGATGCCGCGACTGCGGCCCTCATCAGGCCCTATCTGGATATCGTTCAGTCGCACAATTCGGGGGGCGAACTCACCACCTATCCCGGCTCGCCGCTGATCGCGCGGGCGCTGCTGCGGCCGCAGGACCGCATGACGGCCTGCGAACTCGAGGCTGGGGCACACAGGCAACTCGTGGCCGCGCTGCGGCGCGACCGGCAGGCGCGGGTGGTCAAGATCGACGGCTGGACCGCGTTGCCGGCCTACCTGCCGCCGCAGGAGCGGCGCGGTGTCGTGCTGGTCGATCCGCCTTTCGAGCATGCGGACGAGTTCGACCGGCTCGCCGCGGGTTTCGAGGCGGCCTATGCGAAATGGCCGACCGGCATTTTCCTGCTCTGGTATCCGCTCAAGGATGCCCGCGCGGCCGCTCGCCTTGGTCAGCGCGCGGTGGATGCGCTGGTGGCAACAGCTCCGTCGCCGGGCCAGTCTCCGCGCAAGGATCTCGCCGAACGATATCTGCAGATTGAATTCCAGACCGGCAGTTCGATCCGCGCCGACGGCTTGACGGCCGCCGGGTTGATCGTCGTCAACCCTCCCTGGACGCTGGAGCGCGAGATGGCGGCGATCGCGCCTGCGCTGTCCGTTGCCCTGGGCGCGGAGGGACGGGGCCGCTTCCGGATTGGTCGGCACAATCTCTGAGTGTAGGAGGTTGATTTCCGGGTGTAGACGTCCGTCTCACAAAAAAATGATCTCACCCATGGTCCGTCGCAGGGAACCGTATTATGGTTTGCGATGGCTGGCTTTACGTTCCGCTTTCGCAAATGATCGCGGCGGAGTGACAAGGCCTCGGGTGTTTTCCGGCGAAAGGGATGGGTTCGCCGTACGGAAAACGCCTCTGTTGCCGATGCTTTCCGGAAGTGAATGTCCGGTCGTGCCGTTGCGCGGGGGGCGCTCGGCAAGCATGACGGGGAGGAGTTTCCCGATGGCAATGACGGGGACAGTCAAGTTTTTCAACGGCGAACGTGGCTACGGCTTCATCAAACCGGACGACGGCGGGCGTGACGTGTTCGTTCACATTACGGCCGTCGAGCGTGCGGGATTGAAGGGGCTGAACGAGGGGCAGAAGATCACCTTTGAGGTCGAGCCCGACAAGAAGGGCAAGGGACCGAAGGCGGTTAACCTGGTCATATCTGCCTAGAGCGCGATGAGCCTGGGTTGATGGTTTTGATCGTCGTCCCCGCGCAAGCGGGCATGACGACAGAGATTTGACTTGAACGCATTGCGCTCCTGGCGACTCTTCGCACATGAAAAATCCCGGATCAGCGATCCGGGATTTTCTGTCGACCAGACAATCGGGAGCTTCGGTCAGAACCTGTAGTTCACGCCGAGCCGCACAACGCTGAACTGGTAGCCGTTGGGCAGGCCGGTGAGCGCGAACTGGTTGTTGTTGAGGTTGACGTAGAGATACTCGGCTTTGGCGGTCCAGTTCTGCGTGATGCCGATTTCGGCGCCGGCGCCGAGCGTCCAGCCCGCGGCCGAATGCGTTTCCGTCAGGTTGAGCGCTTCCGCGCGCACGCTGCCAAAGGCGAGACCGCCGGTGCCGTAGATCAGGATGTTGTTCATCGCGAAACCGGCGCGGCCGCGCAATGTGCCGAACCACGGGTTGGAAAACTTCCAGGCGGCGAAGGTGTCGCTGGCGCCGCTGGCCTGGATGTCGGCTTCGCCGCCGAACACGAACTGGCCGTACTGCCAGTTGTAGCCGCCCTGGACGCCGCCAGCGAACCCGGACGGGCTCGCAATGCTGTTGGTGATGTCGCCCCACTGATAGCCGGCATTGGCGCCGACATAGGGACCGGCCCAGCTGTAGACGTTCAGCGGCTGCGGCACGGTGTAGGGCGCCCGGCCGCCATACATGTCGGCCGCCTGCGCCGAAGCGCCGATGCCGGTCAGCGCGATCGCGGCGATGAGTTTGATACGCATGTTGCTCCCCTTCAGACCTTGATCCGGTACGGTCTGTTCGACGCGCGAGCGGACTTGAGGTTTGCGCGAAGCCCGCACTGTTTCGGACTCCTTGCTGTCATGACTAAAATTTATCGAGAGTTTTACGTTAAGCGCGCATTAAGCCCTGAGGCCTGCGCGTGATTGTTGTTAAGAGAGTGTTTATGAGCGGTCGATCGCATCGACATGAGCGCCGGAAGCGCACCGAAAAGTGGCAGCAAGGCACAGCGATCAAGGTGTGTTTTTCGTAAAAATCTTGCGGACGACGCATCGTCCGCGTCTGGTCGCGGCGTTCACCTGAGCCTACCTTGTGAGCGATGCACGCAAATACAGACGACCCAAAAGCAGCTCCCGACCGGCCGGCGGAGGGGAACCAATCCGCGGCCGACATCGATCCTGCGACCGCGGTGGTCGAGGACGACGACGAGGCGCGCCTGCCGGACGTGCAGGAGGATGCCGACGCCGTCGTGGAGGGAACGCTCGCCTCCGGCCGCGCGGCGATCGCGCGTGCGGTGCGGCTTGCGCCCGCATCCGCCGGTGTCTACCGGATGCTGAACGTCGCGGGCGATGTGCTGTATGTCGGCAAGGCCAAGAGCGTGCGCAAGCGTCTTGCGTCCTATGCCCGGCCGACCGGCAACGCCATCCGCATCTCACGCATGATCGCAGCTACCGCGAATGTCGAGATCGTCTCTACCGCAACCGAGACCGAGGCGCTGCTGCTCGAAGCCAATCTGATCAAACAGCTTCGCCCGCGCTTCAACGTGCAGCTGCGCGATGACAAGTCGTTTCCCTACATCCTGCTGACTGGCGATCATTGGGCGCCGCAAATTCTCAAGCATCGCGGCGCCCAGACGCGTCCCGGCAGCTATTTTGGCCCGTTCGCGTCCGCCGGCGCGGTCGGGCGCACGATCACGGCCCTGCAGCGCGCGTTCCTGGTACGCTCCTGCACCGACGCATTTTTCGAAAGCCGGACGCGGCCGTGTCTGTTGTACCAGATCAAGCGCTGCGCCGGGCCGTGCACGCGCGAGGTCGATTTTGCCGGCTATTCGGAACTTGTGGGCGAAGCCAAGGACTTTTTGTCCGGCCGCAGCCGTGCGGTGAAGGAACAGCTCGCGCGCGAAATGGAGCAGGCCTCCGTCGATCTGGAGTTCGAACGCGCAGCACTCTATCGCGACCGGCTGGCGGCGCTCTCCGCAATCCAGGCGCAGCAGGGGATCAATCCACGCACGCTGGAAGAGGCGGATGTGTTCGCGATCCATCAGGAGGGCGGCTACTCGTGCGTCGAGGTATTCTTCTTCCGCACCGGACAGAACTGGGGCAACCGCGCCTATTTTCCGCGCGCCGACCGCAGCTTTTCCGGCCCGGAAGTGCTCGGCTCGTTCCTCGCGCAATTCTATGAGGACAAGCCGCCGCCGCGGCTGGTGCTGCTGTCGCACGAGATTGAGGAGCGCGAACTATTGAGCGAGGCGCTGACGACGAAAGCCGGCGTGAAGGTCGAGGTCAATGTGCCGCAGCGGGGCGAGAAGCGCGATCTCGTCAATCATGCGCTGGCGAATGCGCGCGAGGCTTTGGGCCGCAAGCTTGCCGACAGTTCGTCGCAACTGCGATTGCTCCAGGGATTGGCCGCGACGCTCGGCTTGCCGCGCGTGCCGAAGCGGATCGAGGTTTACGACAACAGCCACATCCAGGGCACCAACGCGGTCGGCGCAATGATCGTCGCCGGGAGTGAGGGTTTTATCAGGAACCAGTACCGCAAGTTCAACATCCGCTCCGAGGCGCTGACGCCGGGCGATGATTACGGCATGATGCGCGAGGTGCTGGAGCGCCGCTTCAAGCGACTGCTCAGCGACGCGCCGCGCGCGCCGCAGGCAGAGCCGCCGCCGGCCGCCTCGCCGGATGACGAGGCGGTGCAGGAGGACGCGCCGCAATGGCCTGATCTCGTGGTGATCGACGGCGGTTTGGGTCAGTTGAACGCCGTGCGGGAAATTTTTGCGGCGCTTGGCCTTGTCGATGTGTCGCTGATCGCGGTCGCCAAAGGGCCGGAACGCGATGCCGGCAAGGAAACGATCTTTCAGCCCGATCGCCCGCCGCTAAAACTGGAACCACGCGATCCGGTTCTCTATTTCATCCAGCGGATGCGTGATGAGGCGCATCGCTTCGTGATCGGCTCGCATCGCAAGCTGCGGCAAAAGGGAATTCGCGAGGCCGGCCTGCAGGAAATCGCCGGCATCGGACCGTCACGCAAACGTGCTTTGCTTCATCACTTCGGAACTTTGAAAGCGATCGAGCATGCCTCGCTTGCGGACCTTGCGAAAGTTCCGGGAATCAGCGCCGAAGGTGCACGTAGAATTCTATGAGTTTTTCCACTCCGCGGCCGGGTAGGCACGGTCCCGCAAAAGCTTGCCCCAGGACTCGATCCGGGACTTGATCCGGGGGTGGATATTGGTGTTCGGATCATGCTGGAAAAGTAATCGGCTTGACCGCCGGGGCGCTCCCGGCGGTCGTTCTGGAGACTGAGCCGTGATAGACCTTTCAAAAGTTGACCGCGGCGGCGGAGACGTATTGGTAGGACGAATGAAAGATACGGTTACCCGGGCGCCGGTCGATCAGTCACTGGCCCTGCCCAATCTCCTGACCTATTCGCGGATCGCGGCCGTTCCGGTCGTGGTCGCCTGCCTGTTCGCCCAATCCGTGCAGGGCGGGCCGCTCTGGCTGCGCTGGGTGGCGCTTGCGATCTTCATCGCGGCCGCCGTGACTGATTTCCTCGACGGCTACTATGCACGCACGCTCGGCCAGCAATCGGCGTTTGGCCGGATGCTGGATCCGATCGCCGACAAGCTGCTGGTCGCGTCCTGTCTGTTGATGCTGGCGATGGACGAGACCATCCGCGGCTGGACGCTGTGGGCGGCTATTATCATCCTTTGTCGTGAGATTCTGGTGTCAGGCCTGCGCGAATATCTCGCCGAACTGCGCGTCAGCGTGCCGGTCAGCCAGCTCGCGAAATGGAAGACGACGGTGCAACTCGTCGCCATCGGCTTCCTGATCGCAGGCGAGGCGGGCGACCTGATCCTGCCGTGGACGTCGCAAATCGGTGTCGCGTTGCTCTGGATTTCAGCGATCCTCACGCTCTACACCGGTTGGGATTACTTCCGCGCGGGCGCGCATCACATCATGTCGGAGTGACGGTGCGAGTTCTCTACTTTGCCTGGGTGCGCGAGCGGATCGGCAAGGCCGAGGAAAGCATCGAGCCGCCTGCCTCGGCCGCGACCGTCGCGGACCTGATCGCGTGGCTGGCCTCGCAGGGCGAGGAGTATGCTCATGCATTCGAACGGCCAAGAGTGATCCGGGCGGCGATCGACAAGGTTCACGTCAAACCGGATGCGGCCATTCGCGGCGCGAAGGAAATAGCATTCTTTCCGCCCATGACCGGCGGCTGATGGCGCATGATCCCGAAAAGCGTGACGCGGTTTTCGGACAGGATCATGCGCAAAGAAAGAACGCGCGTATGAGCGCTCCTGTCACCATTCGCCTGCAGGCCGGCGACTTCGACGTCGCAGCCGAGACCGCTGCGCTGACCCGCGGACGGACGGACATCGGTGCCGTCGTCAGTTTCATCGGTATCTGCCGCAGCGGCGAGGGCGCGGACGCCATCGCGGCGCTGACACTGGAGCACTATCCCGGCATGGCCGAGGAGGAGATCGCGCGTCACGCCAACGAGGCGCTCGCGCGCTGGCCGCTGACCGGGCTGACGATCATCCATCGCTTCGGCCGGATCGAGCCGGGCGAGAACATCATGATGGTCTTGACCGCGTCGGCGCATCGCCAGGCTGCGTTCGAGGCGGCAGAGTTTCTGATGGATTATCTGAAGACCGCGGCGCCGTTCTGGAAGAGCGAGGAACGCGCTTCCGGTACGGCGTGGGTCGAGGCGCGCAGCGAAGACGACGCGGCGGCGGCGCGCTGGATAAAATCCTGATGGCGAAGAAGGCGAAGGCGGTCAGGCGCGGCGGCACGAAGAAGAAAGTTGCGCTCCGTGCGGGATCTCACCCTGCCGCGAAGGCGAGGAAGGCGGCAACGAAAAAGCAGCCCGTCAAATCTTCTGCCGCGACACAACCGCTGACAACGATCCTCGATTACGTCCGCTTTGCCGCGGCTCGTCTTGGCAAGGCACAGATCGTGTTTGCGCACGGCACGACCGATCCGGTGGCGGAAGCCGCATTCCTTGTCGGTGAAACGTTGAGGCTGCATCCCGACGCGATCGAGGACGCGGCGGGCCGGCGCGTCACAAAGGCTGACGGCGCCAAGATTCTTGAACTCGTTGAACTGCGGATTCGCACCCGCAAGCCGGCGGCCTATCTCCTCAACAGGATCTACATGCGCGGACTGCCGTTTCATGTGGATGAGCGGACAATCGTGCCGCGTTCGTTCATCGGTGAGATCCTGGATGAGCATTTCGCCGATGACGCCGGGCTGCAACTGCGGGACCCCGCCAGCGTGTCGCGTGTGCTCGATCTCTGCACCGGCTCGGGCTGCCTCGCGGTTCTGTCCGCCCGCGCGTTTCCCGATGCGACGATCGATGCCGCCGATCTCTCCGCCGACGCTTTGGCGGTGGCGAAGCGCAATGTTGCGGAGCACGGCCTGACAAAGCGGATTCGGCTCAGGCAGGGCGACCTGTTCGCGCCATTCGATGGCGAGCGCTACGACCTCATCATTTCCAATCCGCCCTATGTCGATGCGGATGGCATGGCCAGCCTGCCGCGCGAATGCGAATATGAGCCGAAGATGGCCTTCGACGGTGGCACCGACGGCATCGATCTGGTCCGGCGCATCCTGAGCGAGGTGAAGGCGCATCTCAATGAAGGCGGCGGCTTGCTCTGCGAGATCGGCCGCTGCCGTCCGGCCCTCGAAGCCGCGTTTCCGCGCACGCCGTTTCTCTGGCTCGATACGGACGAGTCGGAGGGCGAGGTGTTCTGGCTGGAGGCGAACGATATTTAGCCGTCGTTGGGAGCCATAGCCGTTCTTTCGAACGGCTATGGCTCCCCGCACTGACGATGATCTACGCCGCGGCCTTCCCGGCCTTCGGCTTCACCTCGGCGGTATAGTCGTCCATCAACTGCCTGGAGATCGCAGCCGGCGTGAACCGCCAGTGGAATCGCGCGCCTGTCGCGGAAGCGGCGGGTGCCGCCGCCGGTCACAGGACCTTGCTGATCCAGTCGTGCGGGTCGGCCGCGCGACCGTACTGGATGTCGCCGAGCTTCTTGCGCAGCCCCATGGCGACGGGACCGGCCGCGCCGCCGCTGATGAGAAAATCGCCGCTCGCAGAACACACCTTGCCGATCGGCGCGATGACGGCCGCCGTGCCGCAGGCGAAGGCCTCTTTCAGCTTTCCGCTGGCGGCGTCGGCGCGCCACTGGTCGATCGTATAGGCCTCCTCGCGCACGCGCGTGCCGGAATCCTTCGCGAGTGCGATGATCGAATCGCGGGTGATGCCCGGCAGGATCGTGCCGAGCGGCGGCGTCAGCAGCGAACCGTCGTCAAACACAAAGAAGACGTTCATGCCGCCGAGTTCCTCGATGTAGCGGCGCTCGACCGCGTCGAGGAAAACGACCTGATCGCAGCCGTGCTCGATGGCCTCGGCCTGCGCGCGCAGGCTCGCGGCGTAATTGCCGCCGCATTTGACGGTGCCGGTGCCGCCGATCGCGGCGCGCGTATAGTTCTCCGACACCCAGATCGACACGGGCGCAGGTCCGCCCTTGAAATAGGAGCCGACCGGCGAGGCGATGACGGCGAAGATGTATTCCGCGGAAGGCTTCACGCCGAGGAAGACCTCGCTCGCGATCATGAAGGGCCGCAGATAGAGACTGCCCTCGCCGCCCGGTACCCAGGCGTGATCGATGCGCACGAGCTGCTCGACCGCTTCGATGAACACGGGCTCGGGCAGCGGCGCCATGGCCATGCGCTCAGCCGAATTCCAGAACCGCTGGGCATTGGCGTCGGGGCGGAACAGGTTCACGCCGCCATCGTCGCGCTTGTAGGCCTTGAGGCCTTCGAAGATCTCCTGCGCGTAATGCAGGACGGCTGTTGCCGGATCGAGCGGGAAATTCGCGCGGGATTCGACGCGCGCGCCATGCCAGCCCTTCGCCTGATTGTAGCGGACTACAGCCATGTGATCGGTGAAAATCCGGCCGAAGCCCGGGTCCACGAGCCTTGCAGCGCGCTCCTTCTCGGACGTCGGATTCGTCGCAGGCCGGATTTCGAATTTCAAACTTCCAGCTGTGGGAACCAGCATTGCCTCTCTCCCGGATGCGGACGGCGCCGTTAAGGCGCACGGCCCGTTTTTGCGTCCAAACCTTATTCCCAGTATGTTTCGCGAAATGCCGACCGACAATCGCAGCGGTGATCACTTCGCCAAGGCGTTTCGCCGAAGCGCCCGAATCGAACCTTTGCCGATCCCGGGCCGCGAACGAAAGTTTCGCTTCAGTCCCGTTTTTTGTAACACTGCACCGAAATTATGTCAACATGACTGACATAAATTTAAAAGGTTCCGGCTCGGCGCGACCGGTCGAGTCGCCGCCCTCCCGCTCGGGCGAGCCCATTTGGGACATCATCGAGCTGTTGTTTTACGCCTACCGCGATTTTGTTGGTGATGCCGACGATGTTCTGAAGGAGTTCGGCTTCGGTCGCGCGCACCATCGGGTGATCCACTTTGTACACCGCTATCCGGGCCTCAAAGTGGCGGACCTGCTGGATGTCCTGCGCATCACCAAGCAATCGCTCGGGCGCGTGCTCAAGCAGCTCATCGACGAGGATTACATCGTCCAGCGCGCCGGCGAGAGCGACAAGCGGCAACGTTTGCTGTTTGCCACTGCCAAGGGCGAGGCATTGGTCGCCAAGCTTGCGGGTCTTCAGACCGACCGCATCATGGCTGCGCTCGGCGGGCTCGATGCAGCCGGAGCCGACACAGTTCGGCGATTTTTGCGCGCAATGATCGATCATAACGATCCGGACAAGGTGCTGCAGATCGTGCTTGGAAGCAGCCGTCCGGGTTCAAGAGACCCAACAAGGGAGACAAGGTGAACGAAAGCCTGACCGTGACCCGCGCCAAGCCGGAGCTTGCCGACGACGCGCCGCACCTGATGCTGGTCGATGACGACCGGCGCATCCGCGACCTGCTGTCGCGCTTTCTCGCCGGCGAGGGCTATCGCGTGACGACGGCGATGAGCGCGTCCGATGCGCGCGCCAAGCTTTCAGGGCTGCATTTCGATCTGTTGATCCTCGACGTCATGATGCCGGGCGAAAGCGGCTTCGATCTCGCGCGCTCGATCCGCCAGTCGTCGACCGTGCCGATCATCATGCTCACCGCGCGCGCGGAAGCGGACAGCCGTATCGAGGGGCTCTCGATCGGTGCGGACGACTACGTCGCCAAACCATTCGAGCCGCGCGAACTGGTGCTGCGCATCGGCAATATTCTCAAGCGGGCGGCGCCCGAGCCGCCGCCCGCGGCGGACTCCGTCGGCTTCGGGCCCTATGTGTTTCATCTCGAACGCGGCGAACTGCGGCAGGGCGAGGAGGTCGTGCGGCTGACCGATCGCGAACGCGAGATGCTGCGCGTGCTCTGTGCGAACCCGGGCGAAACGGTATCGCGGCTTGCGCTTGCCGGCGGCGGAACGGTCAACGAGCGCGCGGTCGATGTTCAGGTGAACCGGCTGCGGCGCAAAATCGAGCGCGATCCCGCCAATCCCTTGTTTATCCAGGCCGTGCGCGGGATTGGCTATCGTCTGGTCGCGTCGCCATGACGCGCGCCGCCAGCGACAATGGCGCATAGGCTCCAATGAGCACGATCGACACTGGTCTGACGCTGATCCGCACCGCCTCGCGGCATGTCGCGAGCGCCAATGACTGGCTCGGGCAGGCGTTCAAGGACTGGATGCCGAAGGGGCTTTATGCCCGCGCGCTGCTGATCATCATCGTGCCAATGGTGCTGCTGCAATCGGTGATCGCGCTGGTGTTCATGGAACGGCACTGGAACACGGTGACGCGCCGGCTTTCCACCGTGGTGGTTCAGGACATCGCGGCGCTGATGGACATGCACAATATGTACCCGCAGGACAAGGATCGCGCGGTCCTGCGCAACATTGCGCAGGACCGGCTCGGCCTGGTCGTGGACTTCCTGCCGGTCACCGACATGCCAGCGCCCGGACCAAAGCCGTTTTTCTCACTGCTCGACCAGACACTGTCGGTTCGCCTGAGCCAGAATATCGGCCGTCCGTTCTGGATCGACACGGTCGGCCGCTCGTCGCTGGTCGAAATCAGGATCCAGCTCGACGACGCAGTGATGCGCGTGTTCGCCCAGCGTAGCGCGGCCTACGCCTCCAACTCGGAAATCTTCCTGTTCTGGATGATCGGCACGTCGCTGGTGCTGCTGACCGTCGCCGTGCTGTTCCTGCGCAATCAGATCAAACCGATCCTGCGCCTCGCTGACGCGGCGGAGAGTTTCGGCAAGGGGCGCGAGGCGCCGGATTTTCGGCCGCGCGGCGCGCGCGAAATCCGCCAGGCGGCGCAATCCTTCATCGAGATGAAGACCCGCATCGAACGCTCGATCGAACAACGGACGGCGATGCTGGCGGGCGTCTCGCACGATCTGCGCACGATCCTGACGCGCTTCAAGCTCGAACTGGCGCTGATCGGCGACAGCCCCGAGGTCGAGGCGATGCGCAAGGATGTCGACGAGATGAACGGCATGCTCGAGGGCTACCTCGCCTTCGCGCGCGGCAACTCGAGCGAACAGGCGGCGCCGACCCACATCACCTCGCTGCTGGAAGAGCTGCGCGGCGAGGCTGAGCGGCAGGGTCACAAGGCGACGGTCAATTTCACCGGCCAGCCGGTCATGATCGTCAAGCCGGCGGCTTTCAAGCGTTGCGTCGGCAACCTCGTTTCGAACGCCGCGCGCCACGCCAATTCCATCGTGATCACCGGCCATCGCGATCATCGCTGGCTGACGGTGACGATCGACGACGACGGTCCGGGCATTCCGCAGAACATGCGCGAGGAGGTGTTCAAGCCGTTCCTGCGGCTCGATGCGGCGCGCAACGTCGATGAAGGCGGCAGCGGACTGGGGCTCGCCATCGCCCGCGACATCGCCCGTTCGCATGGCGGCGATATCTTCCTGGGCGACAGCCCGATGGGCGGCCTGCGCGCAACGGTGCGCGTGCCGGTTTAGGGTAGTTTCCGCCGTAATGACGGAATGATTGTCATGGCCGGGCTTGTCCCGGACATCCCGGTCAGGACGCACTGAACTCAGTGCCCTGCCAAGCGGGATTGCCTATACCGCCAATTCCTTCGAGCGCTTCGTCGCGGCGGCGACGGCGCGGGTCATCAACTCCTTCAAGCCGTCCTTCCCCATCAGGACGTCCAGCGCGGCCGCGGTGGTGCCGCCGGGCGAGGTGACGTTCTTGCGCAAGGTCGCGGCGTCGAGATCGGACTGGCGCAGCAGTTCACCTGAGCCCGATACCGTCTCGCGCGCGATTCTTGTGGCAAGTTCGGCGGGCAATCCCGCGGCGATCCCCGCCCGTGCGAGTTCTTCCGCGAGCAGGAAGATATAGGCGGGACCGGAGCCCGAGACCGCCGTCACAGCATCCATCAGCGCTTCGTCGCCGATCCACTCGACCTCGCCGGTCGCGCGCAAGAGCGCGTCGGCGAAGGCGCGCTGCTCTGCGTTGACGGTCGGCGCCGGGGCGGCGACGGTCATGCCGCGTCCGATCGCAGCCGGCGTGTTCGGCATGGCGCGCACCACCGCGCCGCCGCAACCTTCGGCGATTTTCGCGATCGTCATGCCCGCCATGATCGAGACGACCAGCGTCGTGGGCGTCGTGTAGGCCTTCAGCAACACCGCCGCCTCGCCGAAGGTTTGCGGTTTGACCGCGACAACCAGTGCCGCGAGCGTGCCTGCCTCGTCCCTGGTCGGATTGATGCGGAGGTCGAGCGCGGCGAGCTTGCGAAGATCGTCCGAAAGGTGCGGCTCGATCACGGCGATGCGGCTCAGCGCGACACCGGCGTTCAACCAGCCGGTCAGCAACGCGCCGCCCATCTTGCCTGCGCCGGCCAGGAGGATCGTGCCGGGAATCGTAGCCAGCGCCTGCTTGGAATCCTTGATCATCTCTCGGCTCGTCGGAATGTCAGTGCCCGGCCGGCACTGTCGCCGAGGAATGCCTGGAGATCAATGCAGCGCGGCAGAAACGGCTGCCAAGCGCTCAGGCTTCGCCTGCGGTGTCGAACATCGCGGCCTCCATCGCCTCGCGCGCGGTCTTGCCGGCCCAGACGACGAACTGCATTGCCGGGAAATAACGCTCACTGGCGTCGACGCCGCCCGCGAGCATCGCCTCGCATTGCAGGTTCGTCGCCGTCAGTCCGCCGTTCAGCGGCAGCGCCTGGCGGAACATGATCAATCCCGACTGCATCCAGATGTCGAAATGGCCGATCCAGAGCTGCTCGTTGATCATCGCGACCAGTCGCTGCACCTCTCCCTTGCGCGCGTCGGGAATTTTCATGTCGAAGGTGCAGGCGAGATGCAGCGCTTCGATCTCGCGCATCCAGGTGAAGCAGACCTGGTAGTCGGTCCAGCGGCCTTTGACGAGAATGGTGATCTCGTCGTCGCCCGATCGCTCGAAAGCCCAGGAATTGACCGACGCGACATCTTCCACCACCTGCAAGGGGTTGGATGTGGAATCGCTGATGAATTCGATCAGGGACATGCCGAGTTGACCTTATGTTCGCAAGTGTTGGATACGCACGCTACAAGCCCGAATGCACTCACCGGTCGCGAGGCGCGGCCTTGCCGGACGCCCTTGGCTTTTGCCGGGGTCGACCGAAGCTTGCGAGCATCAAGAGATGTGATTTGCGGAATCCGCGCAACCGGGCCCGTCGCCAGTCCACAAACAAACGGAGGATTGTGTCTGTGCATCCACAAGTAAGGATGCGGGGCAGTGTGTCCGACGAGAACAAAACGGAATCGGATTCGCCTCATGCGAGTCCGCCCGGCCCTGTTCGCGGGCTATGGTGTACGCAATACATGGTTACAGACGTAAAGTTCCGGCGGTGTTGCTTTTGCGGCCAAGTTCCAGCGGGACCTTGTTTGTTAATGGCGAAAAATGGGCGCCGCGGGCGGCGGGCGGTCACTTAAGGTGCTGGGATTGCCCCGCGTTGCCCATCGACTCATGCATTGGCGTTATGGCGCAGCCTCATTTGCAGATGGCTGGGAACTTGTTCCTCCGGAACTTCGCCGCCATAATCAAGGCGCCGCCGATGGTGGCGGTAACGTTCTCAGGGCGGGGTGGAAGTCCCCACCGGCGGTAATGATGGCCTTTCGGGGCCGTCCAGCCCGCGAGCGCCTAGCCGGACGCAAGAGCCGGCAGGGTCAGCAGATTCGGTGCGATTCCGAAGCCGACGGTTAAAGTCCGGATGGAAGAGAGCGGGAGAGACTGGCCGCGCGACGGGTGCTGTCCAAAGCATACCTTGGCGGGGCACTGCTGGCCCGTGTGCCCTGATTCTGGTCCCAACGAGGAAATCCATGAATCAGCTAACTGCAAATCCAACCTCATCTGCATCGCAGCCTGTTTCCGGACAGCGTATCGCCTTTATCCAGTCGTGCTGGCATCGCGACATTGTCGACCAGTGCCGCTTCTCGTTCATGAAGGAGATTGCCGCGAAGGGCATCTCTGAGTGGCAGGTGGACGTGTTCGACGTTCCCGGCGCGTTCGAGATCCCGCTGCAGGCAAAACTGCTGGCAAAGACAGGCCGCTATGCGGCGATCGTTGCCGCCGGTTTCGTGGTCGATGGCGGCATCTATCGGCACGAATTCGTCGCGGGCGCCGTGATCGACGCCCTCATGCGCGTGCAACTCGACACCGAGGTCCCGGTGCTGTCGGCCGTACTGACGCCGCAGCACTTCCACGAGCACGCGACGCATGCGGAATTCTTCCACAAGCATTTCGTCGTCAAGGGCGTGGAAGCGGCAAACGCCTGTTGGGCGACGATGGCGAATATGGCCAGACTCAAGGAGCAAACCGTCTCATAAGACGCCGATATGTCGATGGCGCGCGCAAGGTGGATCGTCCGCTTTGCGCGCGTTTCGGTTTCAGCCCGGCCTCTGCGATGCGAGGATCACCGACGGGTATGACAACAATACCGTGCCGTCCTCGTATCGGGATTGCATCCCGAGACCGTCGTCGTCAACCGACCCATCGATCATCCGGCGCAGCAAATCGCGATCGTCGTTGACAGGAAAGGAGACGGCCATGAGAGCGTCGCGTTCGGCGGGAACGCGATAGAACGTTTGTGTTGGCGGCGGGAGGCCTGCGCCGGCGAAAAGCCCGATCAGGTATCCAAGCGTCCGGAACTCCACCGTCGACGGATCGCGATGCCGTTCCATGCGGTTGAGCGCTGCTGCCTTCGCCGGATCATCCGACGCCAGGCCGTCGCACAGCACGATGCGGCCTCCGATGCGGCAAACCCGCACCATTTCTGCGAACGCGCGCGCAGGTTCCTCGAAATGGTGAAATGCGAAACGGCAACTCACGACATCGAATGATTGATCCGCGAACGGCAGCCCGTAAACATCGGCACAATGAAATTCCACGTTCTGCAGAGATTTCGCGAAAACCAGCTTGCGGCCCTGATCCAGCATGGCGCTGGTCGCATCAACGCCGACCGCGCGGCGTACGTGCGTGGCGAAAGCTGCCACCACCGAACCAGGTCCACACGCTACGTCGAGCACGATGTCCGACGGCGATGGCGCGGCTGCATCCACGAGAAGAGAAAGAGCTGCATCGTTGTGCAGGGAAGGGGCGGCTGCGAACGATTCGGCCTGGCGGCTGAACTGGTCCTGGATCTGCGATGAATGCGAAACGGCTGGCGAACCGGCCTCAACAGGGGCTGTCATGGAAGAAGGCTCCAGTGATGGGAGGGAAAAGCAACTCGACATGCGTCACCGGTCCTCGCAAGGACCGGTCAGCCAAGTCGAAGCTTTGCCGGAAAAGCCTGCATCGGAGGCCCGATAGCAGCGCGGGCTGGTCGCAACAAGCGCTCAGTCGAACAGGCTGGAAACCGATTCTTCCGACGCGGTGCGTTCGATCGCCTCGCCGATCAGGGTCGCGACCGACAGGACGCGGATGTTGCGGGCGCCGCGGACGGCTTCGGTCGGCTGGATCGAGTCGGTGATGACCAGTTCTTTCAGCTTCGACGCGTTGATGCGCGCGACCGCGCCGCCCGACAGCACGCCGTGCGTGATATAGGCATAGACGTCCTTGGCGCCGTTCGCGAGCAGCGCATCAGCCGCGTTCACCAGCGTGCCGCCTGAATCCACGATGTCGTCGATGAGGATGCAGGTGTGGCCGGTCACCTCGCCGATGATGTTCATCACTTCGGACTCGCCGGCGCGCTCGCGCCGCTTGTCGACGATGGCGAGCGGGGCATTGATGCGCTTGGCAAGCCCGCGGGCGCGGGCGACGCCGCCGACGTCCGGCGACACCACCATGACATTGGCGAGATCGAGCGTTTCCTTGATGTGGCGCACCATCATAGGCGCGGCATAAAGGTTGTCGGTCGGGATATCGAAGAAGCCCTGGATCTGTCCGGCGTGCAGGTCGAGCGTCAGCACCCGGTCGGCGCCGGCGTTGGTGATCAGGTTGGCGACCAGCTTCGCCGAGATCGGCGAGCGCGAGCCGACCTTCCGGTCCTGCCGCGCATAGCCGAAATAGGGAATGACCGCCGTGATCCGCCTGGCCGATGCCCGGCGCAGCGCGTCGATGATGATCAACAGCTCCATCAGGTGATCGTTGGCGGGATACGACGTGGACTGCAGCACGAACACGTCCGAACCGCGCACGTTCTCCTGGATCTCGACGAAGATTTCCATGTCCGCAAAGCGGCGGACGATCGCCTTGCTCAGCGGCAGTCGCAGATGGGCGGCGATGGCGCTGGCGAGTGCCGGATTGGAATTGCCCGACACCAGTCTGATGTCGCCATTTTTTGCCGACATGACCGTCTTGTCCTGCAAACCGGTGGATGCATTGTTCAGCATGACAGCCGCCCTGACCGGCTTTGGAACAAGCCGAAGCCTCGATTGCGCCAGCGTGATATCAAGGAGGGGGAGGCGCTGGCAATATGCCGCAGCCTGTTTTCCTCGCTAAATCGGGTCGGTTTTGGCTGTGGAGCCGGCTTTTACTCGCCGCGGAACGCGAGAGCGGTGCGGCCCGCCGCCTCAGGCGCCCCCGGCGGGGTGATGGCGTCGGCAACGGCAGGTCCGCGCGGCGGCGGTGGCAATTGTCCCGGGGCCTCCGGCTGGGTTCCATTCATCAGCGGGGCCACTCCGGCCATGCCGTTCTGCGCGATCCGCCGGAGCAACTGGCTGTCCGCGGCCATCCAGGCGTCGCGCGTCGATTTGCCGGCAGGTTCCTCCCCGCTCAGGCGTAGCGCGCGTTGCTGGCCGGCCTCGTAGACATCGAATGTCCAGGCGATCGTCGTCCGGCCCCGGCTGATCTGCGCGGCAAGATACGCGCGCACGCGATAGGTCGCGGTTCCATCGCGCGACACGATCGGCAGCGCCTTCGCGTGCGCCTCGGCGTTCAGCGCTTCGACAAAGCGTTCAAACACCTGCGGCGGCGGTCCGTCGATCGAATCGAAGGCGAGCGTCGCGCCAGAGCCCTGCGCAAACGAGCCCATGCGTGTGTCGGTGGCGCAGCCGCCCGCAGCGAATGCCACGGCCAGCAGCGCCAGCGCGACAAGCCCGCGAGGGCGCGCATGCGGCAGTTCGATACGGCAGTTGGTGAGACGCCTGGACAACGCTGCAACGGTCCCTGTCTGCCGCCGGTCGGGACAGGCATCGCCTGTCCGCCAGCTTCTCAGGCACCGATAGCGTTAATACCTGTTAACGTCTAGGGAGAGGATATCAATCGCAAGTCTGCCGGGCGCGAATCTATCAGGCGCAAATATGTCAGGTGCGTCCTGTGTTGAGTTTCGCCTCGAGCGCATCGATCCGCGTCTTCAGCGCGTCGTTCTCCTCGCGTGCGATCCGGGCCATCTCCTTCACGGCCTCGAACTCCTCGCGCTTGACGAGATCCATGTCGCTGAGAAATTTCTCGGCCTGATGCTTGATGACCGTGTCGATTTCGCGCTTGACGCCCTGCGCCGCGCCGGTCGCATCGTTCACGAGCCGCGCCATCTCGTCGAAAAACCGGTTGCTGGTCTGGGTCATCGATCGATCTCCTGATAAGCCGCGAGCATTTCCCTCCAGACAATGGCGATCGGTGAGCGATTGTTCAAGCCGCTTGTCAGGCCGGGGAAATCCTTGCGACGCTGCATGATAAGTCCGCAATTTCAGAAAAAAATGCAGGGGAAACGCCAGTGATTGAGCAAACCGTCGATATTCCGACCAGGGACGGCAAGACCACCACCTTCATCGTCCATCCCGATCGCGGCGGGCCGTTTCCCGTAATCATCTTCTACATGGATGCGCCGGCGATCCGCGAAGAACTGCGCGACATGTCGCGGCGGCTCGCGTCGTCCGGCTACTATGTCGTGCTGCCGAACATGTACTACCGCGCAGGCGTCATGGAACTTGGCCCGCTTCCCACGGACGCGAACGATCCAAAACGCAAGAAGATGCAGGAGTACATGAACAGCCTCACCATTCCGCTGGTGATGGACGACACCGAGGCGCTGCTGAAATACATCGACGGGCAGGCCGCCGCGAGCAAGGGGCCAATGGGCTGCGTCGGTTATTGCATGAGCGGCCAGTATGCCGTGAACGCCGCAGCGCGCTGGCCGGAGCGGATGGTCGCGGCGGCGTCATTCTACGGCACGCGACTGGTTACCGATGCGGCCGACAGCCCGCACATCATGGCGAAGAAGGCGAAGGCCGACATCTATTTCGGCTGCGCCGAGCGCGATCACTTTGTGCCGGAAGGAATGATCGATGCACTCAGGAAGCAACTCGCGGCCGACAGCGTGAAGAACGCCGAGGTCGAAATCTATCTCGATGCCGACCATGGCTTCGCGTTCCCGCTGCGCGCGGTCTACAAAAAGGCGGCCGCAGAACAGCACTGGGAAAGACTGCTGTCACTGTTCCGGCGGAAACTCGGCAAGTAGCATCAGGGCCACCCACGTCAATCGGCTTCGATTGGAGAACTGTATGGCTCTCGAACGTTTTGGCTTCATTGTTACAGGCGGAAACTTCGAGCAGTGGCAGGGCACCGGCGCCTTCAAGATGAAGGTCGTCGGCGTTTCTCACCCGGAACAGGGGATCGCCGCCGCAAAACAGATGCTTGCCGAGGGCATTCAACTGATCGAGCTGTGCGGCGGTTTCAGTCCGGTGTGGGCGGGCAAGATCATCGAAGCCATCGACTTTGCCGTTCCGGTGGGTGTTGTCGCCTACGGGCCGGAATCGATCAACTCGATGTATCGCCTGTTCGCGAAGTGATCCGTGTCCGGCGACGGCAACGTGTCCCTGATGATCCGCAACTTTGCGAGCGGCGATGCGGAGGCGGTCAATCGCATCGCCGTTGCCGCCTTCGCGCCATTCGCCTCGCACTACAGTGACTGGCCGGCGATGGCTGTCAATCTTGCGAAGATGCCGGCGCTGGCCGCCACCGGTGAGTTGATCGTTGCCGAAGCCGATGGACGCCTCGCGGGAGCCGTCGCCTACATTCCGCCCGATGCGCCGAAGGCCGCGTTCTTCGATCCCGCCTGGCCGGTCATCCGCATGCTGGTGGTCGATCCGGCGTGCCGGGGCAAAGGCATCGGCCGTGCGTTGACCGATGAATGTCTTGCGCGGGCGAGGCGCGATGGCGCGAACGTGATCGCGCTGCACACCAGCCCCATTATGACCGTCGCATTGCCGATGTATCAGCGGACGGGATTCGCAAAGCTGCGCGACGCGCCGCCGATCTTTGGCGTAGAGTACGCCGTCTACACGAAGGCGCTTTGACCCGCATGCCGTTCCTCGCCCTGCCGTTTCCCATGTTCGATCCGGTCGCCATCGCGATCGGCCCATTCGCCGTGCGCTGGTATGCGCTCGCCTATATCACCGGCATCATCCTTGGCTGGCTCTATGCGCGCAGGATCCTGCGCACGGAAAAATTCTGGGGCGGGCCCGCGCCGATCTCCGTCGTGCAGTTCGACGACTACGTGCTGTGGGTGACGCTTGGCATCATCCTCGGCGGCCGTACCGGCTATGTGCTGTTCTACAATCTCGGTCATTTCATCCAGCATCCGCTGGAGATGTTCCAGCTCTGGAACGGCGGCATGTCGTTCCATGGCGGCTTCCTCGGCTGCGTCGTGGCGGTGCTGCTGTTCGGCTGGCGCAACCAGGTTCCGGTGCTTTCGCTTGGCGACGTCACCTGCGCGGTCGGCACCATCGGGCTGCTGCTTGGCCGGCTCGCAAACTTTATCAACAGCGAATTGTGGGGCCGGGTCACCGACGTGCCGTGGGCTTTTGTGTTTCCGACCGGCGGTCCGCTGCCGCGCCATCCGAGCCAGCTTTACGAGGGCGCGCTGGAGGGCATCCTGCTGTTTGCCGTGCTGACGCTGATGATCCGCCGCGGCGCGCTGCAGCGGCCGGGCCTGATCATCGGCACCTTTGCCATCGTTTACGGCCTTGCGCGGATTTTCAGCGAATTCTTCCGCGAGCCGGACCCGCAGCTCGGATTCCTGTGGGGAGGTCTCACCATGGGCATGTTGTTGTCGCTGCCGATGATCGCCGCGGGGGTGGCTTTCGTGCTATGGGCTGTGCGTCGGCCCCGCACCAGCGAGGCCGTCCATTAAGAGTCCAAGCCCGTGAGCGCCTATCCGCCCGCTGCCGCCGAAATCCGCAAGCTGATCATGGCGGCCGGCCCGATGCCGGTGTCGCGCTACATGGAGCTGTGCCTCACGCATCCACAGCACGGCTACTACATGACGCGCGACCCCTTGGGCCGCGAAGGCGATTTCACCACCGCGCCGGAAGTCAGCCAGATGTTCGGCGAGCTGCTTGGGCTCTGGGCCGCGGCGGTGTGGAAATCGATGGGCATGCCGAACCCGGTGCGGCTGATCGAACTCGGCCCAGGCCGCGGCACCATGATGGCGGACGTGTTGCGCGCGATCCGCGTGCTGCCGAGTTTCTATCAGGCCTTGAGCGTGCATCTGGTCGAGATCAATCCGGCGCTGATCGACCGGCAGGCGGAAACGTTGCGCGGCGTGAAGCCGGCGCCGAACTGGCACGACAGCTTCCGGGACGTCACCGAAGGTCCGGCGATCGTACTGGCGAACGAGTATTTCGATGCGTTGCCGGTGCATCAGGTGATCCGCCAGCCTTACGGCTGGCACGAGCGTGTGATCGATATTGCTCCCAGCGGCCAGTTGGTGTTCGCCGCCGCACCGGAGCCGCTGAGGCATTTCGACTTGCTGCTGCCGCCGCTGGTGCGCGCATCACCGGTCGGGGCGGTCTTCGAATGGCGTCCGACGCCGGAGATCATGTGGATCGGGCGGCGCCTGCGCGATCAGGGCGGCGCTGCGCTGATCATCGACTACGGGCATGTGCGCAGCGACGCGGGCGACACGTTCCAGGCAATCTCCCGTCACAGCTTTACCGATCCGTTGCGCAATCCGGGACAGGCCGATCTCACCGCGCATGTCGATTTCCAGGCGCTTGCGCTCGGCGCGGAGGATGCGGGTGCGCGGTTGCATGGACCGGTGGAGCAGGGCGAGTTCCTGAGGCGTCTTGGCATCGAAACCCGGGCCACCACACTCATGAGCAAGGCGAATACGCAGGTGTCGGAGGATATCCAGTCGGCGTTGAAGCGGCTGACCGGAACCGGCCGCGGTGCGATGGGCGCGCTGTTCAAGGTTCTTGGCGTGTCGCATCCGGGCCTCAGGGTGCTGCCGGGGCTGGACGACGACCAGCCCGGTGACATGAATGCGCCGGGGGCTGCCACATGACGCTGGAGTCGCTGCTGCTGTCCAGCGTGCCGGGCATCCGTCATGCATTCTTCACCCGTGAGGGCGGCGTGTCGTCCGGCATCTATGCGGGATTGAATGGCGGGCTCGGCTCGCAGGACGAGCCGGGAAGAGTTCAGGAGAACCGGCGCCGCATGGCGGCCGCGCTCGAGGTGGCGCCGGAAAAGCTGCTCACGCTCTATCAGATCCATTCGCCGGACGTTGTCGTTGCGACCGAACCCTGGCAGGCGTCGGTACGGCCGAAGGGGGACGCAATGGTGACGAAGGTTCCCGGCATCGCGCTCGGCGTTACCGCCGCCGATTGCGGTCCTGTGCTGATGGTCGATCCGAAGGCGCGCGTGATCGGCGCAGCGCACGCAGGCTGGAAGGGCGCGCTGGGTGGCGTGCTCGAATCGACGATCGATGCGATGGAAGGTGAGGGCGCATCGCGTGGCGACATCATCGTTGGATTCGGGCCGATGCTGCGTCAGCGCAACTATGAAGTCGGCATGGAGTTCGTCGCACGCTTCGAGGCGGCCGATGCGGACAACGCGCGTTTCTTCTCGTCCGCCTCGCGGCACGGCCATGCGATGTTCGATCTGCCGGGCTACCTCCATGCCCGGCTGCATCGGGCCGGTGTGCTGATGGTCGACGATATCGACCTCTGCACTTATGCCGACGAGGACAGTTTCTTCAGCTACCGCCGTTCGACCCATCGCAAGGAGGCCGACTACGGCCGCCACATTCATGCGATTGTGCTCGAAGGCTGATAGACGAGGCGTGGACGATCGAACCGCGCCTCTCTCCAATCCTGTGGTGAAACCATGCCTGGTAACCTCGTGTCAGACCGCACCCGTCACCTCAATCTTGCCGGCGCCAGCAATTTTCGCGACCTCGGCGGCTATCCGGCCAAGGGCGGACGGCACACGCGCTGGCGGCGGCTGTTCCGCTCCAACCATCTCGGGGCTCTCACCGAAGGCGACATCGCAGTGTTGCGCGAGCTCGGGCTGAAGAGTGCGTTCGACCTGCGCGGCGCCGAGGAGCGCCTGCCGACCCTGTGCCGGGACGAAGGGATCGCCGTGCACTCGCTGCCGATCGAGCCGGTGACGATGGCCGTACTGCGCGAACGGCTGACGGGCGGCAAGCGGCTCACCGCCGAAGAGACCGCGGAGATCATGCGCGAGTCGTATCGCAACTACGTGCGTCACAACACGGCGAGCTACAGGACGCTGTTCGCGCACCTGCTCGACGATACCGCACCGCTGGTGATCCACTGCACCGCCGGCAAGGACCGCACCGGCTTCGCGGCGGCGCTGATCCTGAAATCGCTCGGCGTGTCCGACGATCTGATTGTCGAGGACTATCTGCTGACCAACCAGTTCTATCGTCGCGCTGAGGCAGGTCTGAGCAGCGATCTGCCCGAGGAGGTGCGTGGCGTGCTCGGCTCGGTGGAGGCCTCGTTCCTGATTGCCGCGCTGGACACCGTCCGCTCCGACTATGGCGACCTCGAAGCCTATTTCGAAGAAGGACTTGGGCTCGGGTCCCGCGAGCGTGCGACGCTGGACGAACGCTATCTGGATTCGTGAGGCAGTGTCATGCGCTGCGCGCGCTCATGCAGTGATTGGAAGCCGTGAAGCTCACCTTCAAACGCCTCGACGACCGCAAGTATGAGACGCTGATCGAGCGCGCTGGCGTCCGGTACCGGTTGAACGGGCCGGGTCACATGTTCGCACTGCCGCACGACCTCGAGCATTTCGTGGTCGAGCAGAACTTGCACGTGAAGCAGGGCTTCTGGGGCAGCATCGCCGACGGCGCAGTGGTGCGGGGGATGACCTATCTCGACGGCAAGCGAAAGCCGCATACCGAGGAACGGTCAAAGGCCGTGCTGAAGGCCAACGCGCAGCCGCTCTCCGAGATCGAGGTCATTGTCCGCATGTTTCGCGAGGGCATGGAGAAGGGCTTGGCGTCACCCGCGCCGGCGATCCATCGCGAGTTCCTCGCCCGGCAGGCGGCCACGTCCCAGAAGCTGATGGCTTTTAGCGAGGCCGAGGTCGGCAAGACGGTCGCGGCCTGGCTGGGTGCGCTCGCAGACTGGAAAAAGCAGCCGGTCGGCGGCACTTTACCCTTGATTTGGCGTGAATAACCCGGCTCCGGCGGTGGCCACCAAACCGGCCTCATTTCCTTGTCATTTCGCGGCTTCGGGGCTATAAGCCGCCCCGTCCGTGGCCCCCGCACCCCTGGAGGCTTGCTACGGACAGAAAAACGGGCCGCTTGGCGGCCCTTTCCATTCGAAAAGGACTAACCGATGGCGACCGTCAAGGAATTGAAGGCGACCGCGCGTCCGATGAGCGGCAAGGGGGCCGCCCGGGCAGAGCGTCGCGCCGGCCGGGTACCGGCCGTGATTTATGGTGACAACCAGCCCCCGCTGCCGATCTCGCTCGACGACCGCGAACTGCGCCTGCGCATCTTCGCCGGCCACTTCCTCACCTCGATCTACGAGATCGATCTGGAGGGCAAGAAGCACCGCGTGATCCCGCGCGACTATCACCTCGATCCGGTGAAGGATTTCCCGATCCATGTGGATTTCCTGCGGCTCGGCGAAGGCACCACCATCCGCGTCAGCGTTCCGCTGCACGTGAAGGGCACGGAAGCCTCGCCCGGTATCAAGCGCGGCGGAACGGTCAACATCGTCACGCACACGATCGAGCTGCAGGTTTCGGTCGACAACATTCCGCAGTCCATCGAGGTCGACGTCTCGGCTCTTGAGATCAACCACTCGCTGCATTTGTCGGATGTCACGCTGCCTGCCGGCACGAAGGCGGTGTCGCGTTCCGATGCCACGCTGGTGACGATCGTGCCGCCGTCAGGTTATGCCGAAGAGCTCAAGGCTGCCGCTGCTGCCGCCGCCGCGCCTGGGGAAGCTGCTGCCGCTCCCGCCGCCGGCGCCGCTGCGCCTGCAGCCGGTGCCGCGGCGGCTCCCGCCGCTGGCGCTGCGAAGGCTCCGGCCGGAGGCGGTGCGAAGAAGTAACTTCACTCCGCGGGGGGCCGCGTCATGCGTCTCTTCGTTGGACTCGGCAATCCGGGTGCGAAGTACCAGGGTCACCGGCACAACATCGGCTTCATCGTCGTTGACGAAATCGCGCGGCGTCATGGATTTGCTCCGTGGCGCCGTCGCTTTCAGGGCGAGACCGCCGAGGGTACGCTGGACCGCGAGCGGGTGATCCTGCTCAAGCCCGCGACCTACATGAACGACTCCGGTCAGTCGGTCGGCGAGGCGGCGAACTTCTTCAAGCTGGCCCTGGGCGACATCGTGGTGTTTCACGACGAACTCGATCTTCAGCCCGCGAAGCTGCGCGTCAAGATCGGCGGCGGCAATGCAGGCCACAACGGCTTGCGGTCGATCGATGCGCATGTCGGCAACGAATTTCGCCGCGTTCGGATCGGCATCGGCCATCCCGGCGTCAAGGAGCTGGTGCATTCCTATGTGCTGAATGACTTTGCGAAGGCCGAGCGGCCGTGGGTCGAAGCAATGGTCGATGCGATTGCGGCGAATGCCGGATTGATCGCGACCGGGCCGGACGCGAGCTTTCAGAACAAGGTGCATCTTGCGATGCAGGCGAAGGGCTTTGGCGACGACAACGGTAACGGCGACAAGTCGTAGCGCTGCATAGAGGTTGAGGCGGTCATGGGATTCAAATGCGGTATCGTCGGACTGCCGAATGTCGGCAAGTCGACGCTGTTCAACGCGCTGACGGAAACGGCGGCGGCGCAGGCGGCGAATTATCCGTTCTGCACCATCGAGCCGAATGTCGGTGAAGTCGCCGTGCCCGATCCGCGGCTGGACAGGCTCGCGGCGATCGCGAAGTCGGGGCAGATCATCCCGACCCGGCTGACCTTCGTCGATATCGCCGGCCTCGTGCGCGGCGCGTCGAAGGGCGAGGGGCTCGGCAACCAGTTTCTTGCCACCATCCGCGAGGTCGATGCGATCGCGCATGTGGTGCGCTGCTTCGAGGATTCCGACATCACGCACGTGGAAGGCAAGATCGATCCGATCGCCGACATCGAGACCATCGAAACCGAGCTGATGCTCGCCGACCTCGACAGTCTCGAAAAGCGCGTCGACAACCTGTCGAAGAAGGCAAAGGGAAACGACAAGGAAGCGAAGGAATTGCTCGACCTGGTCGAGCGCTCGCTGGTGCTGCTGCGTGAAGGCAAGCCCGCGCGGATGATCGAGCGCAAACCGGAAGAAGAACGCGCGTTCCGCATGCTGGGATTGATGACGTCGAAGCCGGTCGTCTACGTCTGCAACGTCGAGGAGGGTTCGGCCAAGGTCGGCAACGACTTCTCGAGGAAGGTCGAGGCGCGCGCGAAGGAAGAGGGCGCCGTTTCGGTCGTCATCTCGGCGAAGATCGAATCCGAGATCGCGACGCTGTCGCGTGAGGAGCGGGTCGACTTCCTGGAGACGCTGGGGCTCGAGGAAGCGGGCCTCGACCGGCTGATCCGCGCGGGCTACGAGCTCTTGCATCTGATCACCTACTTCACCGTCGGTCCGAAGGAGGCGCGCGCCTGGACGATCAATCGCGGCACCAAGGCGCCGCAGGCGGCCGGCGTCATTCACACCGACTTCGAGCGCGGATTCATTCGCGGCGAGACGATCGCCTACGACGACTATGTGACGCTCGGGGGCGAAGCGGGCGCGCGCGACGCCGGCAAGCTGCGGCTGGAAGGCAAGGATTACGTCGTCGCCGACGGCGACGTGCTGCACTTCCGCTTCGCGACGTGATGTCTCGATGAAACGACGGCTTGCATTGCGGCGCCGGAGAAATCTGCATGCTCTTCTTGCCGTCTTGATATTGGTTGCCTGGAGTTCTGCAGCGCCGGCCGAAGCGCAATCGTTCCGGACGACGCTCGTTCGTTGAGAGCCATCGTTCTGCTGGAGCCGTTCGGTGCGCTGTTCGATCGCGATGGGCTGGCATCGCTCAATCTGCCGGCACTGATCTATCGCGCGTCGCAGAGCGATCTCAGAGCCGAGGGCAACGCACTGGCGATTGCCAAGGCGCTGCCGAGCCAGCCGCGCCAGGTGGCGGTGCCCGGCGGTCACTTTGTGTTCGTCGATCCGTGCCCGCCGATTCTGAAAGCCCGGGCGCAGCAGCTGTGCAGCGACCCTTCAGGCGTCGACCGTGCTGCCGTCCATCAGCAACTCAGGCAAGAGATTTCCGATTTCCTTCGTGCAAACATGTGACTGCTGATGTGTCTTGCGAAGGCAGGCCACGAGTTTTCGCGCCGACGCTACGGCACGCGATACCGCCTGATCGCATCCCGGTCGGGACCGACACCAAGCCCCGGCGCCTGCGGGACGATGACGCGGCCGTTGTGCCGGGCGTCGATCTCTCCGCCGAACGGTCGCGCGGCAAGATCGCAGAAATACCACTCGACCAGGGATGACGGCAGCAGTGCTGCGATGAGATGGACGGTCGCTGCGAGGCCCGGACCGAAATAGGGCGAATGCAGCGCGACAGTTACGCCGCGCGACTTCGCGGCCTCGATGATGCGGATCATCTCGGAGATGCCACCCACCTTG
Source organism: uncultured Alphaproteobacteria bacterium (assembly GCA_963774995.1). Classification (GTDB taxonomy): domain Bacteria; phylum Pseudomonadota; class Alphaproteobacteria; order Rhizobiales; family Xanthobacteraceae; genus P52-10. The sequence goes on along the minus strand of CAVZHJ010000022.1, from coordinate 12,123 downwards.
GTGACGCTCGGCTGCACGAAAGCGACCTTGCCGATGTCCATCAACCGTTCGAATTCCTCAAGCGAGCCGGCATTTTCGCCCGCCGCCAGCCTGATCGGCGATTTCGCGGCAAACTTCGCCATCGCGGAAAAATCATCGGGCGGCCAGATCGGCTCTTCCATCCAGGTGATGTCGCAGGGCTTCCACGCCTCGGCCATCTTCAGCGCGTCGTCGCATGACCACGGACAATTCATGTCGACCGTGAGCGGAACGCCCGGCCCGATGGCCGCGCGCGCAGCCGCGACTTCGGCGGTGCCGATTTCGTGGATCTTGATGGTTGTGAAACCGCTGGCCCGCGCCAGCTTCGCTGCGTGGGCGACGACATCCGGGTTGCCATAGCGCAGCAGGCTCGCATAGGCCGGCAAATCGGCGACCGTCGTATCGGCCAGCAACCGGTAGATCGGCTTCCCGGCGATCTTGCCGGCGATATCCCATAGCGCGATGTCGATCCCGGACAGGCCATAGGCGACGGCGCCGCTGCGGCCGTAGTTGTGCAGCTTGCGCGTGACCTCGTCCATCAGGCCGGCGATATCGCGCGGGTCCTTGCCGATGCAAAGCGGTGCGATCAGCGTTTCGACGGCGCGCCGCGTTGTCGCGCAGGACATGAAGCCGAATGCCTCGCCCCAGCCTTCGAGCCCATCGTCGGTTTCGATCCTGATCAGCAGCGTATCGATCGTCGGCCATCCCGACGACCGGCTGCCGGAGGCCGGCCGGTGGTAGGTGTAGGGCAGCGCGGCGTGGATCGCTTCGACCCTGGTAATGATCACGATGAATTCCCGTCGGGTTATCGCCGGTCGCCCTGATCGCGGATCGCACCGAGATGTTCGTTGATGCGGAAGACGATCAGGACGAATTCCGCCGCGACGCGCGCGAAGATGATGCCGGCGAGAACGCCGGCGATGCTCGCCAGCACGATCAGGAAGCCGCCGAACGGGTTGATGGCCATCGTTGCGAGACCGGTGAAGATGCCCGACAGGCCATACAGCACGGAGAGCACGATCGTGAGCCAGTAGAAAATCTTGATAATCGTCGGCGTGATGAAGCGATCCCACTGAAAGAGATCCTGCCAATCCAACATGAAAGTCTCCTCGCAGCACGGGCGCTGGCGGTCGAATAGCCGATATGCGGAGCTGCCCCGAATCTGGTTCTCGGCATTCTGGTCGCCTATAATAGCGGCGATAATCGGATTGTCCGTGCAATCCGTCCCCGTTTCCCGCCTGAAGAGCACAAATTTCCCCATGCCGCTGACTTTCGAAGACTTTCAGCCCGGCCATTTCGCGACGCTCGGGCCGCGGCACGTCACGCGGGCGGAGATCATCGCGTTTGCCTCCGAGTTCGACCCGCAGCCGATGCATCTGGACGACGAAGCCGCGAAGCAGTCGATGGCCGGGAGCCTGACCGGCTCGGGCTGGCACATGTGCGCGCTGGCGATGCGCATGCAGGTCGACGGGATCATCAACAGATCGGAGTCGCTCGGAGGTCTTGGCGTCGATGAGGTGAAGTGGCTCGCGCCGCTTCGCCCCGGTGACGACCTGACGCTCGAAGTCCATGTCGATGAGGCGCGGCCGTCGAACAGCCGGCCCGACCGCGGCATCGTCAAGATACGCGCCGAGATGTTCAATGCCTCGGGAACGCGACTGATGACCCTCGTCAGCAACGGGCTGATGCGCCGGCGCGTGCCGGGCATGAACTCAGGCCGGGAATGGTGCTGCGTGAATTTCTTCGAAGACACCCGATTGGGCGAGCGGCGCAGTCTCGGATCCTTCACTTTCACCGCGGAAGCGATCAAGGCGTTCGCGCAGGTCTACGATCCGCAGGCGTTTCATCTGGATGAGGAAGCCGGCCGCAAATCGCTGTTCGGCGGGCTGGCCGCGTCCGGCTGGCACACCGCGTCGGTCTACATGAAGCTCCTCGTGGCCAGCATCGCGCGGCAGGCGGCGGCCGCGAAGGCCGAGGGTCGGCCGGTTGCCCAGAGCGGCCCGTCGCCCGGCTTCAAGAACTTGAAGTGGCCGCGCCCGGTGCTGGCCGGCGATACCATTACCTACTTCTACGAGGCGACATCGATGCGTCCGCTGGCCTCCCGCCCGGGATGGGGCATCGTTTTCGGCACGGCGACGGCCCTGAACCAGCACGGCGATGTGGTGTTTTTCTTCGAGAACTCGGTGTTTCTGCCTTGCCGGAACGCGAGCGCCTGACACACCGGGCACTCCACTTCGCCTCTCCCTGCAAGCGGAGAGAGGGAGCAGCTTTTCCTTGCGATTAACGCAACGTGTGGAATCACTCGCCCCATCATGCCGTCTCCGGGCCCTTCGGGAACTTTCCGTTAACAATTGAGTTCTAATTTGAACCTTCGTTGGAATTTGTCCGACTGAAGGCCTGTACGAGACGGGGACGACAATGGCTGACCGCAATGGCTTGAAATTCGTAGGCATGCTTTTCGCGAGCGTGACGCTTGCGGTCATGCTGACCACCGCGCTGGTGGTGAAGGGCCATGCCGACGGCCGCTACACGCTCGAAGGCGCAAACACTGCGGTTGTCGAACTGGCCGAGTAGGCGCGTCGCGCAAGACTTCCCGGATGTCGAATTCTGTCGAGCCGCGGCTGTCCAGTCCGCGGCTTTTGCTTTCGCCTCTTTGACAAATGACGGCCTGCACGGTTCTCTTGTGAGCTGCGGCGGGTGCTTGCACCAAATGTCGACTGGAGATGATGACCTCGACGAATCCGTCAGGCTTGCGAGCTACGATCCGTCGTGGCGCGCAAGAGCGTCGACGCTCGTGGATGACATCGGTGCCATCCTGCAGGATCCGGGGGTGTCGATCGAGCACGTCGGAAGCACCGCCGTTGCCGGCATGACGGCAAAGCCCGTCATCGACCTGCTGGTCGGTGCGGACTCCGCAAATTCAGTCGATCGTGCGGCCGGGCGCCTTCGTGCCGCCGGATGGCATGATCTTGGCGAGGCCGGAGTGCCTGGCCGGAGATACCTTCGCCGGCGGACGACCGACGCAGTCAACATCCACATCGTGCTGCGCGGCGGTGAGCACTGGATCAACAATCTCGTGCTTCGCGACTATCTGCGATGCCACCCGGATGAAGCCGCAGCTTACGGCCGCCTGAAGCGAGAGATCATTCAGCGAGGCCACGACCGCCTGCTCGCCTATTCTGTCGAGAAGGCGGCGACCATGAAGTCGCTGGTTGGCAGGGCGAGACTTTGGGCCAAGTCGGGCTAGTTAAGGTCGGGCTAGCGCATCCACGCGAGCATCAGGAGCCCGGTCCCGATCACCAGCAGCACCACGAAACGAAGGATGATTTTTCCCATCAGGTGAGGCCCGCGGCGTGCGGGAATGGGGTCCGGCTGGTCCGGACGAACGGTCTTCACGGCATATCCCCTCGGCATTGACGACTGAGCGCAGTCGTTCGTCGCAGCGTGAGAAGATACGGTTCACATGGGAGATGGGTTCGCGCTCGTCATTGCCGGGCGCCAAACGAAATCGCCGCGCCTGGCGGGCGCGGCGATTCAGACGAGGCCTTGAGCTATCGTCAGCTCTGCCGGAGATTCTCGGCGGCGCTTTTCCACTGCGACAGGTTTTCGGCGATGATGCGCGTGGACTTCATTGCTGCGTGGCTGAGGTGTGCATAGCCCGCGATCTCGCGCTGCACCCGCTGGCCTTCGGCGTGCAGCAGATCGCGCAGGTTCTCGAGTTCGCTGATCAGGTTCTCGATCTCGCCGAGCGAGGTGCCGGCGACGCGCTGGATCAGCGAGTTGACGTTCTTTACGGTCGCATCGCTTTCCGGCAATTCGCTCAGCGGGGTCTGTCCGGGCCTGCGAAGATACGCGACATCATTACGCACAAACTCACGAATACCTGCTTCAACTTCGGTGACCGCGGCGAGGCTCGGATTGTCCTCGGTGGTCTCAGGCTCAATCTTCTCAGACGGAATAGCGTTCATCGGCTTTGTCCCTGTTGCGCGAATTTGCGTAAGCGGTTGTCCCCCGCACGACGACGTGACGGGCCGATCTGGTCAGCGGAATTTGGCTAGACGGGGGCGAGTTTGCGGCAACCCCTCGGTCATTTCCCGCACGGATTGATGCGAATTTTCGCTAAACCGGCGCGCATCGCCGGAAACGGACGAGTTCCGGGGCGATCTCGTCCGGGCGTACCAGGCGAGCACAGGGCTTGGGGATACCGGTCTCGCGGGCTTCGCTCGCGCCCCGGAATGACCACCGGGTGACTACCAGCTCGTCTTGAAACCGGCCGTCAGGCTCTTGTTGCTGAAGCCTTCCGGCGTTTCGCTCACCGAGCCGCTGATGCTCAGGGCTCCGAACAGCTTCTGCTGCGCGCCGACATTGTTCAGCCATCGATCGCCCGCGGGCGCGCGTGACTGGCCGGCGAGAAAGCTCGTGCCCGTCTCAGTGATGCTGAGTTGCGCCGAGCGGTCCATATCGATGCTGCGTCCGTGGCCGGAGGTGGCCGGCAATCCCGGAATGGCATCGTGCTGGGTGACGTAGTAGCCGTGACGCAGCGTCAGCGAGAACTGCTCGCCAAAAACCGGCAGCGATTTGCTGAAGGCCGTTCCGAGCCGCGCGTCGCGCGACGGATTCATGCGCGCCTCGAGCGCCACATGATCGGCGAGGTATGGCACGCCCGGCGCCTTCGCGGTCATCCAGGCCGCGGCCTGTGAGCTCTGCACGTGGCTGTCGCTTGCAAGTTTGTCCGGCAGCGTCTCCGGCGTCCGCACCGGCGATGTCGGCGTGGCGACATCGAGATCGACACCGGCCTTCATGTCCCAGAACGGACTGACCGGCTGCTTCAGCGACAGCGCTGCCGCTCCGTTCGGCTTGTCGTTGCGCGACCATGCGGGTGCGGCGCCCGCCGTGTCGCGCGGCGGAACTGCCCGCAGCCTTGGCGCCGGCGCGTAGGGCATGTCGAGCGGCACGGCCAGTGCATTCCAGTCGATGTCTTCGGGCAGGGGATCCTGCTCCGCCGGCGCGGCCTGTGCAGGCTCGGCCTCAGCCGCAACCTCTGCCTCCACCTCGGCGGCAGGCTCCGAAGGCATCTCCTCGGCGCGCAGCAGAGAGGAGCCCGTCGCAATCGCCAGCATCGCCGCGCCCGCCAGCAAGTGCGTGGCGATTGTCATTGTCGGCTTGCGTGTCATGTGATGCAGTGTCCGGCACGGGTTGCCGTCATCCAACCCCGAAAGTCTTTGTAAAGTCTGAACGGACGTCCGTTCATTATTTCTATCGCAATTGTGGCGACTTATTGAATCGAACGCAGTCGGCCTCACGCGCTCCGAACGCCAGAAAAACAGCCCCGCCATCGCCGTTCGAAGAACGGCGTCGCTTCGCTCGCCTCATAGCCGTTCAAAGAACGGCGTCGCTTCGCTCGCCTCATAGCCGTTCAAAGAACGGCGTCGCTTCGCTCGCCTATGGGGCGGGCGGCGGGGTTTTCCATTCGCGGCGCAGGTACAGGATTGGAGACTATACCAATGCCGGCAAATGAATCTGCCGGCCGAGCGCCTGCTCGACCAGGTCGAATGTGTCGATCACCGCGCGCAGGCTTGTGAGCTTGCCATCCTTGAAGCGGATGAATGCCGCGATGCGCAGGCTGATCGGACGATTGGTATCGTTGGAGTTCAGCGAGCAGCGCAGCAGCGCTGACGCCTGTTCGTCTCCCAGCACGACGTCTTCCTGCTTGATTCTGTGCACGCGAAAATTGTCGACGATCTGCGCGATGGAATCGAGTGCCGCTTCCTTGCCCTGGCGAGCGCCGAGGTAGGGAAACATGTCGATCGGACCGAAGATGGCCCAGTCGACTTCGTCGTGGAGGCTCGACGCGATCTCCGCGCTGTCCTGACTTGCAAGTCCTTTGCGCAACGCATGCGCAAACGTCCAGAGGGGGTGCCCCGACATGGCCGATCCTGTCCTGATTTTTGAGTGTGTGGACAGCAACGGCCCTGAGGGCGTCTCCAATGACGCCGTGCCAGATTGCTGCACTCCAATTCTACTGTTGACGGTTAGATAGGTGTCGCTTTTCCGTTTCACAACTGTGGTTTTTGCATTGCACAAATGCGGGTTCCAGCAGCGGAACCGCCCATGGTTTGCGCACGCCCAGAAACAGTGCGCGGGATTACTTCTTTGTTATTGCAGTTGAATTTCCGAGAGATCGGGCCTGACGGCGCGAATGAAACTCCACCCGGGATGGTGTCTGTGGCAGGAGCTCGAAGGTTCAAGACCAGCGGTCGAATTCTGCATCGGTGCGTCGGCGGATGGCGTCGGCCCGCGTTGCAGGGTTGACCGCGAGCGGGCTTTCGCGCTGTAAATCGACCGGCAAAAGTCGTCCGCCTCTCGCCCACGACCCAGCCGCCAGCAACCTGCTTCCCGGGAGTAACCCTCGATGTCCGTCCAGGCTCTGAATCTGTCCTCGGCTTCGCCCTTGAGCGCGCCCACCGCTTCGCCGGAATCCGTCGGCATGTCGTCGGCGCGCCTTGGCCGCCTCGAGGACCATCTGAAGCGCAACTACATCGACACGGGCCGCTTTCCCTGCACCCAGACGCTGGTCTACCGGCGCGGCAAGATCGTCCACTCCGCCGTCCAGGGTTTTGCCGACATCGAGCGCAAGACGCCGGTGAAGGACGACACCATCTTCCGCATCTATTCGATGACCAAGCCGATCACCTCGGTCGCCTTCATGATGCTGGTGGAGGAGGGGCGGGTCGCCCTCGATGAGCCGGTGCATAAATACATTCCCGAGTGGAAGAACCTTGGCGTCTACGTCGGCGGCGTTCCGACGCTTGGCCAGAAACCCGGCGCGGTGCCGCAGTTCATCACCCGTCCCGTCGCCCGGCCGATGCAGATCGTCGACCTGCTTCGTCACACCTCGGGCCTGACTTACGGCTTCCAGAACCGTTCGAGCGTCGATGCGGCCTATCGCGAGTTGAAAATCGGCGAGATCGAGAAGGCCGGCACGATGCAGTCGATGATCGACGCGCTTGCGAAAATGCCGCTCGAGTTTTCGCCCGGCGAGGCGTGGAATTATTCGGTCTCCACCGATGTGCTCGGCTACCTGGTCGAGAAGATCAGCGGCAAGCCGTTCGAGCAGTTCCTGAAGGAACGGATCTTCGATCCGCTCGGCATGAAGGACACGGGATTCCACGTTGCGTCGGCGAACGCCGACCGCCTGGCCGCCTGCTATGCGGCGGACGGCAAGGGCGGCAAGAATTTGCAGGACGATCCGAAGGCTTCCAGCTTCCTGAAGCCGCCATCGTTCATTTCCGGCGGCGGCGGATTGACGGGGACTGCCGCGGACTATCTCACCTTCTGCCGCGCGTTGATCCATGGCGGCGAGATCGGCGGCGTGCGTCTGCTCGGTCCGAAGACGCTGCAGCTGATGACCAGCAATCATCTGCCCGGCGGCAAGTATCTGCCCGAACTGTCGCGCTCGCTGTTTGCCGAAGCCGCCTACAACGGCATCGGCTTCGGCCTTGGCTTCTCGGTGACGGTCGAACCGGCGCTGACGCTCATTCCCGCCAGCGCCGGCGAATACTCATGGGGCGGCGCCGCGACCACGTCGTTCTGGATCGACCCGGCCGAAGATCTGATCGCGGTGTTCATGACCCAGGTGCTGCCGTCCGGCGCATACCCGGTGCGGCGCGAATTGCGCACGCTGATCTATTCGGCGATCACCGAGAGCAACGTTTAAGGGGCGCTTCGCTCGCCTGTAGCGACGGCGCAACTGGATTGCTTCGCTTCGCTCGCAACGACGTGGGTACCGCCGCCGTCAGCGCCCGGTGCCTTCGGCGCGTGCAGGAGCCAGCGAAACCAGCTCGAGCAGGTCGCGCCGGAGCCGCTGCTGCACGGCATCGAACGAATCCAGGAACTGCCGATAGATGTAAATGCGCCCGTTGCGCAGCGTGTAGAAGTTCGCGAGCGGCAGCCGGATGACCCGGTCGTCCTCGCGCGCGAACATGCGCAGCTCGAGTATCACCGCGACGCGATCGTCCTCGGCGATGGTCGATGCCACGTCGTATTCGACCCGGCGATACAGGGAATGCAGTCGAACCAGGGTCTGGATCATCGCCGCCTTGCCGGACTTCTGGCCGAGCGTCGGAAAAACGTCGATCGGCGCATAGCCGATAAAATCGATGTCATCGTCGTAATAGCTCGCGGCTCGCTCAATATCGCCTGCGTAGCCGGCCTTGAGGTAGTCCAGTATCCGCTGTTTGTTCAGGTTGTCAGGCAACGAGCAATCCGGCTGTACCCGTGAGTTCTTGCATCGATGATTCTCGGGTACATTTTGCGCCAATGTGTGCAGATAGCAAGCGCTGCAATTGACACGTTGAAGATGCACTTTGCGCGCGCTACCCCCCGCCGCGGGAAACATCCGGCGTCTCGTACCGCGCGCTGGAATAGCGCGTGTGGCGTCTGCCACAAATCGGAAACACGATCGCTGCAAATCTGGCGCGCTAGTAAACCGGTTCTCCCGGCGCAACCGCGCTGCGCGGCGACAGCAGGATCACGTGGCCGTCCGCGTCAGCCGCGCCGAGGATGAGCACCTCGGACATGAAGCCCGCGATGTTGCGCGGCGAAAAATTGCAGACGCAGACGACGAGCGTGCCGATCAGCTGGTCCGCGCCGTAGCTGGTAATCTGCGCGCTCGACCACTTTTCGCCGAGCGGTCCGAGATCGACGCGCACCTTCCACGACGGATTGCGCGCCTTGGGAAACGGCTGCACCTCGAGCACGCGGCCGATGCGCAGGTCGAGCGCGGCGAACTGGTCGTAGGTGATGTCCGGTTTGCTCTGGTTCATCGCCTGTCTTTGTCCGTCACGAGGTGACCCGTGCGCTATCGTGCGAGGTCGGTCGCCGCGGCCATTGGCTTGCCGTTGCGGTAGCGTTTTGTCAGGCGCTCCTGCAGGCGCCGCATCACCGGCCGTTCGAATGCCGTGTAGACGATCGCCGAAAGAACGGTCGTCGCGGCCAGCGCGATCACGAGGCCCGACAGAAACACGGAGGGCGCACTCGCATCGAGCCCGAGCCAGCGGATCATCGCGACCACGACGCGGTTCGGAAACGAATGCAGCAGATACATCGCGTAGGACGCGGCGCCCAGCAGCATCACCCATCGCGATTCCGGAATGAGCGGACAATCCGCAAGCGCGATTGACCCGACAAGCAGCAGGGCGGGAATTCCCACCCAGAACACGCGGCTGGCGCCGAACTCGACCGGCGACAGCGGTGCAAACAGAATGAGCGCAACGCCGGCGGCGGCGATTGCGATGGCCGGCGCGCGTGCCAGCCGCAATCCGCGCGCATGCAGTTCCGCCAGCGCGATGCCCGCGGCGAATTCGAGCATGATGCCGGATGTCCAGAACTCGATCTGCGGCGATCCGCTCGGCCACAGCCCCGTAATGGCGATCAGCACCAGCGTGCCGATTGCAAACGACCCGCGATGCGCCGGCCAAGGCCGAAACAGCATGCGTAAATCGCGTAGAAGAGCATTTCATAGTTCAGGGACCAGCCCTGACCGATGACCGGCTGGATGAAGCCGTCGCTGCGCGGAAACGGGATGAACGCGAACGAGGTCAGCACCAGCGGCAGGGTGAAGGTGTTGCCCCGGTCCGGCAGGACGACCGCCAGCGCCAGATAGAGAAGCGTGACGCTCCAGTACAGCGGCACGATCCTGATCAGGCGCCGTGCAAAGAAGTATCCGGCGCCGTGTTCCGCCGGCAATGCCGCCGCAGACCGCGCAATGACGAAGCCGGAGATCACAAAGAAGATGTCGACGCCGGCCGCGCCGCGTATCAGATCCGGCACATGTGCCTGCGGCAGTGCATGCACGAGATCGAGCTGAAAGTGAAAGGCCGCGACCGCCAAAGCCGAGATCGCCCGCAGGGCTTCGATCGGCGCGGCCCGCGCGGGCTGGCCGGATGACATCGCACCAGGCATCACAACACGCCCCGCGCGGACCACGAAGGCGGGCGACGGTCGGCCGGGCAAACGGCGAAGCAGGCGGTTGCGATACGATTGATGGCCATGGGCACCGGTGTTCGTGGTCGCGCGATCATGCCCAAACAAACGGAGGGCGACGAGTTCGATTCAGCAACGCTGGACCACTGGTCTAGCGCGCGTAACCGATGCCCCATTCGCTCACCTGAGCCCGCGTCCGGCGCAACAGCTTGTTGCTGGAGGCGATCAGCTTGTCACCGGTGATTTCGGCGTATTTGGCCGGCAGCGGATTGGCGATGCCCGGTTCGAAGCGGATCACGAGATTGCAGCCGCCGCCGGGTGGCCTCAGCTTGCCGTCCAGTTCGCGCACCAGTCCGCCGCCGTCCCAGTCGAATCCGGCGAGCTTGAACGGCTTGCCGTTCAGCCTCTCCACGTCGGTCAGCTTCATGCCGTTGCCGATACCGCCGGGACCGATCCAGAGCGACGGCGCGCTGACATTGATCATGCGCGGCATCGCGCGATTCCTGTCGTCGTGCCAGAGTACGACGACGCGATGGGTCGGATCGTCATCGAACAGCACGGTCGCCCTGCCTTTCGATCCCTGCGCGCCGTCCACCTCCTTGAACGTCACGTTCTTCGCGCCGAATGCCGCAACCAGTTTCGCGTGCGAGGTGTCCTTCGCGAAGGGGCCGCCGCAGGCGATCGTGTCGCGCTTCTGCTGCTGAAAGTTGTCCTGCGTGTCGGCCGCGGCGGGTGGCGCGGCGGTCTGCGCGGCGGCGGACAGGGCGCTTGCCAGCAGCAAGGCGGCGATGAGAGAAATTCGTCGCAACGGCATGGCAGGCGTCATTCCGGTTGGTGGCGCGGGCAGGCGAGACGCGCTGAGTTGCGGGACGGGGGCTTTAGCATCGCCGGGCGACGGTCGCCAAGCCGCAGTGGCCCGTTGCGCGCCCGCGGTCAGGGGGGCGCAAACCCCCGCTGGTGTGGCGCTCGGCCGCACCCCTGGCTCAATTGACCGTCGGGCACCCGGCCACATAATGCGACCGTCATACCGGTTTCATCGGCCGGTCATGACCAAAAATCCGAGCCGGTGCAGGGGGCTGCCGCAAGCACGGATCGCGTGCCACGAGAAACGCCGAGGCCCTCAGGACAAGGGTGAAGCCTGCCGTCACCGGCGGGTCGATAGCGGCTTGCCGCCGTTTTTACCCAAGCGGGGAAACCCTTGCATGAGGGCTGTCGTTCGCGCCACGCGAACATTCTTTTCGCTCGCCTTGCCGTATTTCCGGTCGGAGGATCGCTGGATCGCGGGCGCGCTGCTGACCGGAATCCTCGTCGTCGAACTCGGCCTCGTTGCCATTCTTGTGGCCATCAATGAATGGAACAAGCGTTTCTTCAACGCGCTGGAAAGCCGCGACTGGAGCGCGGCGCAGTTCGAGCTGATCGTGTTCTGCGCCATTGCATTGTCGGCCGTCGTCGCCGGCATGATGCAGTTCTTTCTCGGCCAGCATCTGATCATCCGCTGGCGCCGCTGGATCACCGAGCGCTATGTGTCGATGTGGATGGCGAACGGGCGGCACTACCGGGTGCGCCTGGTGGATTCCAGTGTCGACAACATCCATCTGCGCATCGCCAGCGACGTGTACATCTTTCTCCAGCGCACCCACGAGCTGTTCACGTCGCTGATCGGCAGCATCGTCACGATCTTCTCGTTCGTTGCCATTCTGTGGTTCCTGTCGGCGGCGACGCCGCTGCCGCTGTTCGGCCGCGACCTGTCGTTTCCCGGCTGGCTGATCGTCGTCGCGGCCATGTATGCCGCGATCGGCACGCTGTTCAGCCACCTGATCGGCCGTCCGCTGATCCGGCTGCAGTTCAACCAGCAGCGCTACGAGGCCGATTTCCGCTTCGCCATCGCCCGCGCCACCGACCAGTCCGAGCCGGTCGCGCTGCTGGGCGGCGAGGCGGTGGAGCGGCGCGAACTGCGGCATCGGTTCGCCAATCTGGTGCGCAACTGGACCATGCTCGCCAACCGCCAAAGCTATCTGGTCGGCTTCATCGCCGGCTACGCGCGCATGTCCACGGTGTTCCCGACGCTGGTGGTGACGCCGGCCTATCTGGTCGGCGCGATCACGCTCGGTTCGCTGGTGC
>CAVZHJ010000021.1:0-85786 GCA_963774995.1 uncultured Alphaproteobacteria bacterium | reverse complement strand
CAGATTTGCAGCAACCCACCCCATTTTCCTACAGCACTTTATTTTCCTCAATTCGCCCCTCCGGGGAGGGGAAGTTTCTTAAAGCTATAAAGTTTCTATCTCTTACATTCAATAAACAATATTCAAATTATCAGACTCTAAAACCCCTCCTTCGGAGGGTCTTGGGGAGGCCGGCTGTTAATCCACCGAAAAATAATTCGCCGCCTGGTAAACCCCCGTTTTCTCTTTTACCATCTGCATCAGCACATCATTGGCCAAACTGCTGGCGCCAAAACGGAACCATTCATTATTCAACCAATCTTCTCCCAATACTTCTTTTACCATTACTAAATAATGCAAAGCCAGTTTTGATTTGGAAATACCACCAGCAGGTTTCATCCCGATCATCTTTCCTGTTTTATAATAAAAATCTCTGATCGCTTCCAGCATTACCAATGTTACCGGCATAGTAGCCGCAGGTTGAATTTTTCCGGTTGATGTTTTAATAAAATCTGCTCCGGCATGCATGGCAATATCACTGGCCCGCCGCACTTTATCAAATGTTCCGAGTTCGCCTGTTTCTAAAATAACTTTTAACCTTGCTTCACCACAGGCTTCTTTGATGGCTGCTATTTCATCAAACACAAAATTGTATTCTCCTGCATGAAATTTTCCCCGGCTGATCACCATATCCACTTCATCAGCGCCTTCGTTCACCGCATATTTTGTATCTCTTATCTTTATATCTTTCGGAGCTTGCCCGCTGGGAAAAGCAGTTGCCACAGAAGCTACTTTTATTCCTGAATCACCCAATGCTTTTTTTGCCACTTTCACCATGGATGGATAAACACAAATTGCTGCAACCGTTGGAATATCCGGCACGCATCATGCGGATGCATGGCTTTGTAGCAAAGCTGTTTCACTTTTCCATCTGTATCTTTTCCTTCAAGGGTGGTCAGGTCGATCATGTTCAGCACCAGCTTCAGCCCGTTCATCTTGCTTTCTTTCTTGATGCTTCGTTTGGTAAAACGGGAAGCCCTTTCTTCCACACCTACCTGGTCATATGCGGGGAGATAAACTAAAATCAGGGAGGACAATTATTATTGGCAATGGAATATTACAATTATTCTTATACTCAAAATAAAATTTTATGGGAATTTTAAAGGGTAATAATCCAAATTCCTGAAAGGTAATGGCATTTTTTCCGTCTTAGGGTTTATTCCTGTCATTTATGCCAGATTCGGGTATATCGGATTCCTTTAAAAATCGCTTTTCTTTTTTACAAAAAACTAATTGCAATGAGAAAACACAGATCTACTGGCGGTTTTTGTATGTTGCTCATTATTTTCAGCAACTTTGCGCAGCCAACATTTCCGGAAAATGGGATGGCCGACCCACGACATGGTCATTATGCCTTTACCAATGCTACTATTGTAAAAGATGCGCAACCACCTTACCAATGCCACAATTGTTATTAAAGACGGAAAAATTATTGCCGTCGGCACCGGTCTAAAAGTGCCTGCCGGTGCAGTAGAAGTGGATTGTAAAGGCAAATACATTTATCCTTCTTTTATTGACATTTATACCGATTATGGCACACCTCAACGTACAGCCAGGCACAGGTGGCGGTGGTTAATTTTTACCAGCAACCACAATTGGAAACAGCAGTAAAAGGTCCTTATGGCTGGAACCAGGCTATCAAAATCGATGTGGATGCCTATAAAGTGTTTTGCAGTGAATGATGCAAAAGCAAAACCATGCGTGAAGCAGGTTTTGGTACAGTGCTTACCCATGTAAAAGATGGGATTGCAAGTGGTACCGGCGCTGTGGTGACACTGGCCAATGAAAAAGAAAATCTAGTTATTCTTAAAGAAAAAGCATCAGCGCATTATTCTTTTAACAAAGGCACATCTACACAATCCTATCCCGGTTCTATGATGGGTTATATCGCTTTGCTTCGTCAATCTTATCTGGATGCACAATGGTATAAAACCAAACCATACCAGGAAGGATTCAATCTCACACTTGCAGGCATGGAATGATAACCAGTTCTTGCCACAGATTTTTGAAGCCAATGATAAATGGAATGACTTGCGGGCAGACAGGATCGGAGATGAGTTTGGTGTTCAATATATTATTAAAGCAGGGCAAAATGAATACCAGCGTATCAAAGATATGAAAGCCACAAATGCCACTTTTATTCTTCCACTCAATTATCCACAGGCACAGGATGTGGAAGATCCCAACGATGCAAGATTTGTTTCACTGAATGATATGAAACATTGGGAACTGGCCCGGCTAATGCGGCAGCATTTGAAAAAGCAGGGATTCCATTTTGTCTTACCACTGCTGATCTAAGAAAGTGTAAGTCATTTCTGGACCAATCTTCGCAAAGCGATGGAATATGGATTGAGCGAAAGCAAAGCCATGGAAGCATTGACAAAAACTCCTGCTACTCTTTTGGTATTTATGATAAAGTGGGAAGTCTTGATGCAGGTAAGATCGCCAACTTTCTTAATCACCAACTGGCCCCATCTTCAATGAAAAAACAATTATTCTTCAAAACTGGGTACAGGGTATAAAATATATTGTAAAAGAAGATGCATGAATATTGCTGGTACTTATACACTTAATGTAAACACTCCAGCCGGTAATGAAAATTATACACTGGATGTAAAAAATCAACAGTTCAGTTACCATGTTTGGAAAAGATACTTTGAATACTAAATTCAGTTTTGATGGTAAACAGGTAAAACTAGTTATGCTCCAATGGCACGCAGACAAAGACCAGCAATGGCTCCGGACGACACTGATACAACAAGAAGACCCGGCGGTGGATTTCCCGGTGGTGGCGGTTTTCGAGGTGGTGGCAGTCAAACCAAACATTACCTGCAACTGCTACAAGACTCAGCGGTATAGCAATGGCACAGAATGGAATGGTACAGGAACTGATTCATTGGGAAATTCATTAACATGGACAGCTGTTTTTGTAAAAGCTGGCTGAAGTAAAAACAGATACTGTTAAGAAAAAAGATTGCCGGTAGTTGGAAAAGTTATTTATCCATTTCAGCCATTTGGTTGGAATGAAGGCAATCAGCCAAAACAGGAAACTATTCTGATCAAGAATGCTACGGTATGGACCAATGAAAAAGAAGGCGTACTTGCAGAATACCGATGTTTTGATTAAGAATGGTAAGATTGCAGCGATTGGTAAAAACTTTCTGATGCTAATGCAAGAGTGATCGATGGAACAGGTAAACATGTTACTCCCGGTATTATTGATGAACACTCACATATTGCTGCAGCTTCTATCAATGAAGGAGCACAATCAGTAACATCTGAAGTTCGGATTGCTGATAACCTCAATCCTGATGATATAAATATCTATCGCCAATTGAGTGGTGGTGTTACTTCATCTCATATCCTGCATGGTTCTGCCAATGTTATCGGCGGACAAACCAGTTGATCAAACTTCGCTGGGGTGCCAATGCCGAAGAATTGAAATTTAAAGGCTGGCCCGGTCAGATAAAATTTGCATTGGGAGAAAATGTAAAACGTTCCACTTCAATATCCGGTGGAATAACCGTTATCCTGATACAAGAATGGGAGTGGAGCAAGTTTGATCGATGCATTTACCAGTGCAAAAGATTATAAAAAAGAATGGGAAGATTATAATGCTGAAAAAGATAAATTGACAAAAGAAAAGAAACCGTTGACGGGTTAGTAATGCCACGCCGTGATCTGGAATTGGATGCATTGGTTGAAATTTTGGATAAGAAAAGATTTATTACCTGTCACTCTTATGTGCAAAGTGAGATCAACGGCCATGAAAGTGGCCGACAAATGGGATATACAGTAAATACATTCACTCATATTCTGGAAGGATATAAAGTGGCCGATAAAATGCTAAGCATGGTTCTTATGCATCTACTTTCTCCGACTGGTGGGCTTATAAAATGGAAGTGGAAGATGCCATTCCTTATAATGCTGCTATCATGCAGAAAGTGGGATTGACAGTGCCATTAATTCTGATGATGCTGAAATGGCAAGACGACTGAACCAGGAAGCTGGCAAAATTATGAAGTATGGTGGTGTTTCTGAAGAAGAAGCTTTGAAAATGGTGACATTCAACCCTGCAAAAATGCTGCATGTTGATGATAAAGTGGGAAGTCTGAAAGTGGGTAAAGATGCAGATGTGGTTGTTTGGAGCGATAATCCGTTAAGCATTTATGCAAAATCATTGTACACGATTGTTGATGGCACCGTTTATTTTGACAGGCAAAAGATGAGCAAATGCAAAAAGAGGTGGATGCAGAAAGAATGCGGCTGGTAAGAAAAATGAATGGTGAAAAAAGAAGCGGTGCGCCGACTATCCCTGCAAAACCAAGTTACCAGATCATGCATACCTGCAGCGATCATGGTCATAGCCATGGATTGCTGATTATTGATGCAGATGATATCGAATAACAAATAAAATAATTAACATGAAAAAAATATTTTTTTCAATACGTATTAAGTGGTATGTTCTGTACAGCGTCCCAGGCCAATGTTTTGCCAGCCCCTGCACAAAAAGGAACGATTGTATATTAAAAATGCCACCATTCATGTTGGTAACGGAACAGTTATCGATAATGGAACATTGTAATTAAGAATGGTAAAATAAAAGAGTCGGAAAGGATATTATTATTCCGCTGGTGAGAAATAACAGATGCTGCAGGTAAACATGTTTATCCGGGACTGTACTTCCATCAAGCAATCTTGGTCTGGTTGAAATATCTGCAGTAAGAGCATCAAATGATGTAAGAGAAATCGGTGATATGAATCCAAATGTCAGATCCATTGTTGCTTACAATACTGATTCAAAAGTTATCAATACACTTCGTTCCAAGGTATTTTGATGCCAATATTGTTCCGCAGGGAAGTTTCCTTGCAGGTTCATCTTCAGTAGTACAATTAGATGCATGGAACTAGCAGGATGCGGCTATAAAAACTGATGCAGGTATGCATTTGTATATGCCATCATTAATGCCAAGGCCGAGTTTTGGCCGCTTCGGTGGTGGTGGACCCGGTGGTCCTAATGTAGCCGATGCTGCGCGACAACTCGCCGACGCGCGCCTCCAGCGCCGCGCGCCGTTCCGGCGTGGCGTAGGCGCCGCCCTCGATCTCGCGCAGCCAGAGGATCTCGGCGAGCGGACGCGCAGCCGCGATCACATCCTCGATCGCACCGCGCCCGCCGGAGCGCGCGAGATCGTCCGGGTCCTGTCCCTCGGGCAGCAACGCAAAGCGCAGCGACTTGCCGGGTTTGAGATGCGGAAGCGCCAGATCAGCCGCGCGCCACGCGGCCTTCTGTCCGGCCTTGTCGCCGTCGAAACAGAGGATCGGCTCGTCCGCCATGCGCCAGAGCAGCATCAGCTGGTTTTCGGTGAGCGCCGTGCCGAGCGGCGCGACCGCGGCCGGAAAGCCTGCGCCGACCATGGCGATCACGTCGACATAGCCTTCGACGACGATCGGCGTTGCGCCATCGTGGGTCGCCTGCCGGGCGGTTGCGAGGTTGTAGAGATTGTCGCCCTTGTGAAACAGCGGCGTCTCCGGCGAATTCAGGTATTTCGCCGGCGCATCCTTGTCCAGCGCGCGTCCGCCGAAGGCGATGACGCGGCCGCGCGCATCGGTGATCGGAAACATCACCCGGTCGCGGAAGCGGTCGTAGGGGACGGGAATGTCCTCGCCCGCCGATCAGCAGGCCCGCCTCGATCATGTCGTCGATGGAAATGCCCTGCCTGCCGAGATGCTCCTTCAGCGCGAAGCGCTCCGCCGTCGCATAGCCCATGCGGAATTTCAGCTGCGTCTGCGGATCGAGGCTGCGATCGGCGAGATAGCCGCGCGCCTTCGCGCCATTCTTCGACGCCAGCGTCTCGGCGAAATATTTCGCCGCGAGCTCCATCACGTCATGCAGCGTCTTGCGCCGCTCCTCGCGCCGATCCGCGTCCGGCGAGGATTGCGGGAGCGGCAGTCCGGCCTGCGAGGCGAGGCGCTCGACGGCTTCCGGGAACGAGACGCCCTCGGTCTCGATCACGAAGTCGAAGATGTTGCCGTGCTTGCCGGTGGAGAAGCAGTGATAGAACTGCTTCTGGTCGTTGACCGTGAACGAGGGCGTCTTCTCCTGCTGGAACGGCGACAGCCCCTTGAACTCCTTGCCCGCCTTCTTCAGCTTCACGCGCCGGCCCACGACTTCCGACACCGGAAGCCGCGCTTTCAGCTCATCGAGGAATTGCGGCGTGAAGCGCATGGGGCTGAGGCTATCTGAGTCCCGGAAAATCCGGTCAAGCGATTAGGCATATAGTGTTGGCAGGGGCGGATGCGAGGAACCGGCGGCTTGTCCCGGCTATCCACAGTGCACGGGCGAACGATCTTTTTTCTTCCCTTCTCCCCTTGTGGGAGAAGGTGCCCTCGCGAAGCGAGGGCGGATGAGGGGTCGCCGCACACTCAGAGTTTGTGGCGACCCCTCACCCGCCTCCACTCACTTCGTTCGTTCCGGCACCCTCTCCCACCATAGCCGTTCGAAGAACGGCGTCGCTTCGCTCGCCTAAGGGGAGAGGGGAAGAAAAGCGCTTCCACCTCTTGTATAACCAGCCGTGCTTTGCATCGATCAGTCAATCCAGGTGAAGGGTTATGCCGAAATCGCATCATCGTCCCGTGGGAGCGCGCCTGCGCGGATTTGCAAAGACGATGCGCCAGTCACCCACGGATGCTGAAGCGAAGATGTGGCGGCTGTTGCGCGATCGACGGCTGGCAGCTTTCAAGTTTCGCCGACAGGCGCCTTTTCAGAATTACATTCTTGATTTCGTCTGCTTCGAAAAGCGCCTGATCATTGAAATCGACGGCAGCCAGCATGCAACCTCGTCCAGCGATCCCTCGAGAGACCGTCATCTGATCATGGAAGGATTTCAGATCGCGCGATACTGGAACAACGATGTGCTTCAGCAACCATTGGCCGTTCAGGAAGATATTTTCGAGCGGCTCACGCGCGGCTAGCATCTTCCCCTCTCCCCTTGTGGGAGAGGGTGGCGAGCATGAGCGCAGCGATGCTCGACGGGTGAGGGGTCGCCGCAAACTCAGAGTGTGTGGCGACCCCTCACCCGTCACCTCGCTGCGCGAGGGCACCCTCTCCCACAAGGGGAGAGGGGAAGAAGAGCGCGCTAATGCTCCAGAAACTTTCCCGATGCGATCCGCGGCAGGTGCGCCACCGGCCAGTTATAAACATAGGTCCAGGCCTCGACCGCGCGGCCGTCGTCGAGCGTGACGCTGACAAGCTGTCGCGGACATATTCGGTCGGCTGCGTGGCGCCCTCGGCGCAGCCTTCGTAGGCGTCGAGCGTGTGAAGCAACGCTGCCGCATCGCGCATGCGATAGAGTTCGCCGAACACCTGATCGGCGGCATCGGTGGACAGGACCATGCCGGGATAATGTCTGACGAGATAGAGACACCCCCGGCAGCGCGCAGCGCCGATCAATTCCGCCTCGCGCGCGAGCCGCCGCGCCATCGGGTGGTCGTAGCCGCTGAGCAGTGTGCCGAAGACGAAAAGGTGATCGCTCATGGAAATCCAGAGTATCTCACAGCAAATTATCTGTCGTCCCCGCGAAGGCGGGGACCCAGTCATCGCAGGCGCTCGCGATAGAACCGGGATCTCACGGCGTACCGGATGCCCGCCTTCGCGGGCATGACACCGGGAATTCGACCGAGGTGGTCGCGCCCTACGCCGCGACCTCGTAGGTGAACACCGTGAACTTCTTCAGATCGACGTGGCCAAAACTCGTGGTCAACGCAACGTCGGCCGCATCGCGGCCGGTGCCCATCAGGATACGGCCGATGCGCGGGTGATTGTGGCGGGCATCGAAGGTGTACCAGCGGCCCGACAGATACGCCTCGAACCAGCCGGAGAAATCCATCGGCGCCGGATCCGCCGGAACGCCGATGTCGCCGAGATAGCCGGTGACGTAGCGCGCCGGGATGTTCATGCAGCGGCAGAGCGTGACCGCCAGGTGCGCGAAGTCGCGGCAGACGCCGCGCTTTTGCGTGTAGGCATCGAACGCCGTCTTGCCCGGGTTCGCATGCGCGTAACCGAACTCGAGATGGTTGTGCACGAAATCGCAGATCGCCTTCACGCGCGGCCATCCGGGCTGCGTGTCCTTGAACAGCGCCCAGGCGATGTCGGCGAGCTTGTCGGTCTCGCAGTAGCGGCTCGCCATCAGATACAGCAGGCACTCGTTCGGCAGCGCCTCGATCGGCGACTGCTGCGCAAACGGCGCGACCTCGTCCGGCAGGCCGCTGTCGCGCACCAGCGCATTGCCGAGCAGCCGCACGCCGCCGGCAGGCGCCGACAGCCGGCCGCAGAAATTGCCGAAACTGTCGTGGTAGAAGGTGATCGGCACATTCGGCTCGGCAACGATCGTCTCGGGTGCCACGAGATCGCCGATGCGCGAGGGATGAATGCTCAGCATGATCACCATCGGCGTCGGATTGGCCGCGGCGTATTCGATATCGAACCCGACCTTGATCAGCATTGGCTGGGATTCTTCCCGGCCGGGCGAACGGCCTGTCTGCCCGACGCCCGGCGCGCGTGGTACGAGAATATTCATGTGATGAACTTACGCTTCCCTTTTGCACCGGCGCGGTTAAATCGTGGGCTATGGCTGCCGCACGGTTAGGCAGACGATCGTCCCGGCCAGCGGACTATAAGTCGAAGATGACAGCTGAACCTTCAAAACTCCTCAGGTTCGACGAAGTTCCACCGGTGCTCGAGGCGATGCGCCGTGGCCCCTCGCCTTACCTCTTCACCTGCGATCACTACGGGCGGCTGATCCCGCGTGCGCTGGGCGACCTCGGCGTATCGGCCGAGCGAACGCGAGCGGCACATTGCGTGGGACATCGGCATCGCCGGCGTGACGACGCAGCTGTCGGCAGCGCTCGGCGCGCACATGATCGCGCAGCGCTATTCGCGGCTGGTGATCGACTGCAACCGCCCGCCGGGCGTGGCCTCGTCGATCCCCGTACTCAGTGAAGCGACGCGCATTCCCGGCAACGAGGCAATCCCGGAAGCCGACGCCGAGGCGCGGCGGGTGGCGATCTTTGCAGCCCTATCACGATCGCATCGCGGCAGATTCTCGACCACCGCGCGAACGACAACCGCGAGACGATCGTCGTGGCGATGCATTCGTTCACGCCGGTCTATGCAGGCGTCGCACGGCCGTGGCACATCGGCACGCTCTACAATCGCGATGCACGGCTGGCGAGGCTCCTGCTCGCGCTGTTGCGCGCCGAAGGCGATCTGGTCGTCGGCGACAACCAGCCCTATGCGGCGTCCGATGCGACCGACTATTGCATTCCGGTGCATGCCGAGCGGCGCGGATTGATCCATTGCGGCATCGAGATCCGC
Organism: uncultured Alphaproteobacteria bacterium; assembly: GCA_963774995.1. Taxonomy (GTDB): domain Bacteria; phylum Pseudomonadota; class Alphaproteobacteria; order Rhizobiales; family Xanthobacteraceae; genus P52-10. Next base: position 76,374 of record CAVZHJ010000021.1, on the reverse strand, counting down.
CAGGATCTGATCGGCGACGAAGCGGGCCAGCGGGAGTGGGCTGAACGGCTGACGCGGATATTTGAGAAGGCGGAGGCGGAGATGAAGGCGAGCGGGATGATTGCGGAGTGAGGGGCGGATTTCTTCCCCTCTCCCCTTAGGCGAGCGAAGCGACGCCGTTCTTCGAACGGCTATTGTGGGAGAGGGTGGCGCGGATGAGCGAAGCGAATTCGCGACGGGTGAGGGGTCGCCACAAACTCTGAGCCCGTGGCGACCCCTCACCCGCCCTCGCTTCGCGAGGGCACCCTCTCCCACAAGGGGAGAGGGGCAAGATCACGGCTGCCGCGAGACGAACCATGCGCCGGCCCAGAGCAGGAGCGTAATGCTCCAGAAGAACCATGCGGCGCCGAACGACGACGGATTTCAGCATGGATTCCGATGCATTCTGCGGATTGACGTGCAGCTTGACGATCGTACCGACCGGATACTTCGCCACCAGCTTCCTGGCGATGGCATCGGTGTTGGCGGTGACCTTGAAGCCCAACGACGAATGGTCGCCGGTATATTTTACGCCGTTATACTCATAGCGGTAGGTAATCACCGGCCGATACTGTTTCTGCGTCGGGCGCCCTCTCTTCGACAGGCGTCCCTCGAATTCCAGAATCCTGGATTGATCGACGCGGGCGGCGACGACAGGCCAGTGACGTGCGCTTTTCCTGTGCCGGCGATGGGCGAGCCCGAACAGGAATGACATCGCCCCCATCGCGGCCAGGCCGACGACCACCGGCGCATGCTTCGGGTTTCCGAGCATGCCGCGCACCATCTCGGTGATCTGGTTGAAGCCGTAGAAGCTGCCGAGCACGAGAGCGAGCGCGCCCAGGATGAGATAGATCATCACGCGGAAAACGCCGGCCGGCGCATCGCGCTCGAGCACCGCCTCGCGCGGCATGCGCGGGTTGTAATAGACGGTGACGATCTTGCCGACCGGATAGTTCGCGATGGTCTCCTCGACGCCGAAATTGCCGAGATCCTCGCCGATGCTGACGCGGTTGTTGCGCATCTTCTGGCCGCTGACCTCGTATTCATAGACGACGTTGGCGAAGTTGCGCTCTTCTTCGCCGCGTCCGCCGCGCTTGTCGTCGTCGAAGGTCTTGACCTTGCGCACCTGCGAGCCGGAGGCGACGACCTTGCCCATGGCCTGCGGCCAATGCGCGGCCTGGCGCACCTCGAGCCATTTGTAGATGACCGCGACCACGATCACGCCGATCATCACCATCGGCCAGGCATAGACGAACCACGGCAAATCGGGCATCGCGCTGTTACCTTGCCCGCGTCAGGGCGAGCCAGACGCCGCCGCCGATCATGAACACGCCGGACACACGCGAGAGCAGCCGCGCGCGATGGACCGAGAGAAATGCGCGCGCCCGGCCCGCGAGAACGGCGTAGATCGCATCGGTGATGCCGGCCACCGCCATGAACGTGACGCCGAGGAGCGCGACCTGCGTGAAGTGGTCGCCCTTCATGTCGACGAATTGCGGGATGAACGCGCCGAAGAACACCAGCACTTTCGGATTGGAGAGCAGCACCAGCATGCCCTGCAGGAAAAATCCGCCGCGCGGCGGTGGCGCATCCGTCACCGACAATCCGCCTTTCGCGCGCAGCATGCCGATGCCGATCCAGACCAGATAGGCGGCGCCGGCGAGGCGCACCCAGTCGAACCAGTAGCCCATCGTCGCCATCAGCGTCGTCAGCCCGAGGCCGACAATGGCGATGACGATGGCCAGCCCGACCTGCGTGCCGGCCAGACAGATCAGCGCCGCGCGCGTGCCGTGCCGCAAGCCGTTGGCGATCAACAGCGTGACGTTCGGCCCCGGCACCATCGCCAGCACGATGCAGGCTGCGACATAGGCGAGATAAAGTTCGAGAGACATTTCCGGAGATTCCTTCTTTCGTCATGGCCGGGCTTGACCCGGCCATCCACGTCTTTCTCGCGGCAATGCCTCAAGACGTGGATGCCCGGCACAAGGCCGGGCATGACGAGCTTATCAACCCGGGCCGGAGTTTGTCGGCAGTTTTTTTAACACGCCCTTGACATGCAACCATTTGGTTGCCTATTATCCGGACCATGGACGATGTCTTCAGGGCGCTGGCTGATGCTTCCCGGAGGCAGTTGCTCGACCGGCTGCATGCGCGCAACGGGCAGACGCTGAACGAGCTTTGCGAGGGCCTCGCCATGACGCGGCAGGCGGTCACAAAGCATCTCGGCATCCTGGAAGACGCCAACCTCGTGGCCACGCTCAAGCATGGGCGCGAGAAGCTGCACTACCTCAATCCGGTGCCGATCCATCAGATCGGCGACCGCTGGATCAGGAAATTCGAGCGCGGAAAACTCGATGCGCTCAGTGAATTGAAACGCCAACTGGAGAAGCGTGATGAGTAAGCCGGAATTTGTCTACGTCACCTACATCGAGACGACGCCGCAGAAACTCTGGCAGGCCCTGACCGGGAGCGAATTCTCGAAACGCTACTGGTTCGGCACCGTGTTCAGGACCGACTGGACCGTCGGCTCGCCGTTCGCACTGGTGATGGACGGCAAGGCCACCGACACCGGAACCGTGCTCGAATTCGATCCGCCGAAGCGGCTGTCCTACACCTTTCACCACGAGCTCAATGAAGCCGCGCGCAAGGAAACACCTTCGCGGGTGACGCTCGTGCTCGAGCCCTACGGCAAGCTCGTGAAGCTCATCGTCACGCATCAGGGATTCCCGCCCGGCAGCGTCGTGGTCGACAGCATCTCGAAGGGATGGCCGGCGATTCTCGCGAGCCTCAAGAGTCTGCTCGAGACCGGTGAGGCGCTGGTGATCCCGTTCGAGGCCATGGCGATCGACATGGCTGAATTGAGCAGGTGATCGCGCCACCGTCATTGCGAGCGAAGCGAAGCGACGCCGTTCCTGTTAACGGCTACGCCTCGCAGTGACGAAGGGAAAAGCAATGGACATCAGCAGATACAAACCCGGCATCGTCTATGCGATCTACATCGCTGCCAGCCCCGAGAAGGTGTGGGAGGCGCTGACGCAAGCCGGGTTCAGCCGCAAATACTTTGGCGGCCTGGCCGTCGAGGTCGAGGAAAAGGTCGGCGGCGCGTTCGTGCTGCGCGCACCCGACGGCTCGGTGCATATCTCGGGCGAGGTGGTCGAATGCGACCGGCCGCGAAAACTCACCGTCACCTTCAATGTCAACTGGCCGGGCCTCGTCGAAGCGCTCGGCGTCGAACTCGTGCGTTACGAGATCGCGCCCGCCGGCGACACCGTGCGGCTGACGATGTCGCAACTGCACGACCGGCCGGTCAGCGACGACATTCTCTCCGGCGGCCGCGAGGGCTGGCCCGCGATCCTGTCGAGCCTGAAGAGTTTGCTGGAGACGGGGAGCGCGCTGACGATCCCGATGCAACCGCCGGTGCGGATGCTCGAGGCGCTGAAGAAGATGGGGATCAAGGTGCCGGGGATGTGAGGGTTTCGCCATTCGGGGCCACGCGAAGCGCAGCCCCACAGCTTGCTGGCCGCCATCGGTCTCCATAAGTTGTCGCCCGCGCTGAAGCGAGACCCGGTTGAACATGACGAACGATCTCAGGGCGGTCATCCTTGCCCAGTTGGGCGACCCGCCCCCACTTTCCCGCACCGAGCGGGACGCCGTCTACACACGCATCCGCGCTGAATTCGACGGGATGTTTGGCGGCCAGAACGTCTCCGACGGACAGGAGGCGCAGGCGCTCGCCCTCGAGCATGCGATCGACACCATCGAAGCAGAACTGGACGCGCAGACGATTGAGCCGGCGGAAGAGCCGCAAGCGCCAATCAGGCAAACCGTGTCCAGGGATCGCGCGAAGACGTTCCACAAGGGCAAGGCGGCAGCGCTTGTCGTCGCGGCCATTGCGGTCCTGGGCGCCAGCGCCTGGTATGTCGTCACCACGCAACGCGAATTGCCGACAGCGCCGGCCATCGTCATCCCGCAGAAAGAGGCCAGCCTCGATCCGAAGAAGGATCTGGACCCGGCCACCTCGGACAAGGCCCGCAGTTTTACCGATGCGCTTCGCGACGGTGACGCGGGGAAAGTGGCGTTGCTGCTGCAGACGGGCTATCGGCCGACCCGGGTCGAACTCAGAACCGCGTTGCTGCAGATTCAGTATACGCCGCAGATCCAGGCAGCGACCCTGGGCCTTGCCCCTGACATTCGCGACATCTCATGCAGCTTCACGACGTTCTACGACGTCCGCAAGCCGATGACCCCTCCGCGCCTGTTCGACGCGGAGGACGCCTTTGCCATCATGAAACAGCTCGGCCAGGACCTCTGGAAATCGATGTGCGCGACCGATCGCACCAAATGGCGCGACGCGCTTGCGAAGATCGAGCAGCAATACGCCCAATACAGCAAGCCGGACGCCGCGAAGAAGGCCCAGGCCGAGGCCTGCGTGCGCAGGTTCAACACCAGCGACGCCATGGACAGGTGGGAGCGGGCGAATTGCGAGGCTTGCCCCGAGAGCCACTCGAACTGCGAAACCTATTGCCCGCAGGCGCCGAACGCCGCTGATGCCGACGAAGCCCGCTTCTTCAGCTTCAATCGGGGCGACATGTTCATGGCCACGGCAACATCGCGTGGCCCGAACAGCAGCCGCGCCGAAGCTCTACTGCAATCTGCAATACCTCACCCGGCCGACCGACTTCGACCTTGCCAACCTGCAGCGCTTTCGAACGCTGGCGTCGCTGTTTGAGTAACGCGCGACGGGGTTGAAAATGATAGCCGCAGCACGCGGCGTCGTCCCCGCGAAGGCGGGGACCCAGTCATCACCAACGCCAGTGATAGAATCGAGTTGCTGCGGCGTACTGGATGCCCGCCTTCGCGGGCATGACGGCAGAGCTTCGCTCCGAACGCGTCACGCTCAGCCGTTCAACGCAGCCTTCACCAGGCCGCTGGCCTTGCCGAAATCCATCTGCCCGGCGTATTTCGCCTTCAGTGCGGCGACCACCTTGCCCATGTCCTTCATGCTGGCGGCGCCGGTCTCCTTGATCGCCGAGGCAATGGCGGCCTTCACGTCGTCTTCCGACATCTGCTTCGGCAGGTACGCGGAGATCACGGCGATCTCGTCGCGCTCCTGCGCGGCGAGTTCGGGGCGTCCGCCCTTGTCGTAGAGTTCGACCGACTCCTGGCGCTGCTTGATCATCTTCTGGAACACGCCGAGCAGGTCTTCGTCGACGAGCGGCGGCTTGCCCTGCCCGCGTGCGTCGATGTCGGCGTTCTTGATGGTGGAGTTCATCATGCGCAGCGTGGAGAGCCTGCGCTCCTCCCTGGCCTTCATGGCCTCCTTCACGGCATTGTTGATTGCATCGCGCAGCATGGCGGTCTCCTTCGCGTCTCGCGCGATGATTTAGGGGTTTTCGGGCTGATTTACAACGGGAGGAGGCTGTCGTCCCCGGGACGACAGCAAGCTACCTGCCCAGCCACTCATCCAGCGCCGCGCCTGTGGCTTCCGGCTGCTCGGCCGGCGCGAGGTGGCCGCAGTCTGGAATGATGACGAGCTTTGCGCCGGGGATCATCTGCGCCATCTCCTTCGAGAACTCATTGGAGATCAGCATGTCCCTGTCGCCCGACAGCACCAGGGTCGGCACGCGAATGTCTTTCAGATGCGGCCGTGAGTCCCTGCGCGCGATGATCGCGATCTGTTGGCGCACGAAGGCATCGGGGCCGGAGTCCTCGCGCGTCAGCCGCGACATCTCGATCAGCTGCGGATCGTTGACGCGGTCGGGATGCACGCTGAGCGGAAAGTTTTTGGCCTGCATTTCGGCGTAGCGGCCGGCCTTCGTCTCGGCGATGCGCTCATTGCGCACGGCTGTCGCCTCCGGCGTATCGGGACGCGCGGAGGTGTTCAGCAGCGCCAGCCGGACGATGCGTTCCGGCGCCTGGCGGATCATCTCCAGCACGATGTAGCCGCCGAGCGAATGGCCGATCAGCGAGAATTTTGGCGGCGCCTCGCTCAAAACCCGCGCGGCCATCGCCGCGATCGTCCCGTCACGGGTCTGGTTGGCGACGAACACCGAGCCGCGCCGCCACAGGGTCGGGAGAATCGCCAGGTGGTTGCGCACCGATGAGCCCAGGCCCGGTACGAGAACGATCGGTAAATCCGCGGCCATCACAACCCTCCTCGTGTGGTGGTTCAGAAGTTCGCTTAACCCTTGCCGCGAGTCCACCAAGCGAACTTCTGAACCATAAACCACACGCGAACCATAAATTTGCCAGTGTCCTTGTCGAATCCGAAGTTCGCAAAACCCTGGCCGCCTGGTGGTGCGAACTTCGGATTCGGGACACTGGCCGTCATTTTCGGTCCAAAACAGACAGGAAATCGCAACCCTGTGTCAAATCGGCGGGAATTCCGGCCGCATGTGGATGGATAAGGCGTGGCGCTTTGACGGGAGCTTTTGCCGCCGCTAAGGAGTGCGCTCATGACACAAGCTGATGCTGCGAACGCCTGGCCGGAACCGAAACCGACCGCGCTCCTCGTGCTTGCCGACGGGACCGTGCTGGAAGGTTTTGGCCTCGGCGCGGAAGGCAAGGCGGTGGGCGAGGTCTGCTTCAACACGGCGATGACGGGCTATGAGGAAATCCTCACCGATCCGTCCTACGCCGGACAGATCATCACCTTCACCTTCCCGCATATCGGCAATGTCGGCACCAACGAGGAAGACATCGAGGCGCTGAACATGGCCGCGCGGCCGGGCGCCTGCGGCGTGATCCTGCGCGCCGACATCACCGATCCGTCGAACTACCGCGCCACGCGCCATCTCGACCAGTGGCTGAAGGCGCGCGGCATCATCGGCCTCGCCGGCATCGACACCCGCGCGCTGACCGCGCTGATCCGCACGAAAGGCATGCCGAACGCGGTGATCGCGCATGCCGGTGGCGGCTCGTTCGATCTCGATGCGCTGAAGAGCGAGGCAAAAGCCTGGCCCGGCCTCGAAGGCATGGACCTCGTACCGATGGTGACGAGCGCGCAGCGTTTCGTCTGGGACGAGATGCCGTGGCAGTGGGGCAACGGTTTCAGCCGGCAGGACGAGCCACGAGTTCAACGTGGTTGCGATCGACTACGGCATCAAGCGCAACATCCTGCGCCTGCTCGCGGGCGAAGGCTGCAAGGTCACCGTGGTGCCGGCGACGACCTCGGCGGAAGACATTCTTTCGATGAAGCCGGACGGCGTGTTTCTCTCGAACGGTCCGGGCGATCCGGCGGAGACCGGCAAGTATGCGGTGCCGGTGATCCGGCAGATCGTCAATTCAGGCCTGCCGACCTTCGGCATCTGTCTCGGCCATCAGATGCTGGGTCTGGCGCTCGGCGGCAAGACCGTGAAGATGCATCAGGGTCATCACGGCGCGAACCATCCGGTCAAGGACATGACCACCGGCAAGGTCGAGATCACCTCGATGAATCACGGCTTTGCAGTCGACAAGACCACGCTGCCGAAGAATGTCGAGCAGACGCACGTCTCGCTGTTCGACGATTCGAACTGCGGCATCGCGCTGTCCGACAAGCCGGTGTTCTCGGTGCAGTATCATCCCGAAGCCTCGCCGGGGCCGCGCGACTCGCACTATCTGTTCAGGCGGTTTACGGATTTGATGCGGGCGAGGAAGAAGTAACCCGTCATTGCGGGACGCGCCAGGCGCGGGCCGGAATGACGGTTACGGCGACCTGCGCCTTACCCCGTCCTTGAAGAACACCCGGAACGGCGTCGTGCCCGACGCGCTGCCGTCGACGGCGCGGTACCTGCCGTTGGTGCAGAGCGTACCGCCCTGCATCGGCACCGCGTCGAACTCGACGATGTTGAAATAGACCTTGCCGTCGGTCAGCGTCGCCGAAAAATGCGTCGCGCACCTGTCGCCGGTGATCACCGGGTCGTAGCCCTTGATGATGATGCCCTGGCCGCTGGTGCTCTCGAAGGTATCCGTCAGCAGCGGCCAGCTTTCGAAATTTTCCGCCTGCGCCGGCTGCGCGGCGGCAAGTGACGATTGAAGGCACGCGACAATGACGGCCGCGAGCAATGGCCTGAAGGTCCGCATGGTACCGCCCCGATTGAAGTGAAGTTACGCCATCATATACGGCGGCGGGGCGTCGGGGTTTCAGAGCCGCCGCTGGTGCCACCTGCCGCCGGGGAGAGGTGAAGGGCCGCTCCACTCAGGGGACGCGACAGAAGCTCCGTCCGCACCGATTTCAAAATCTCGTCCGACAGACCGGGATCGCCCGACGCGGCGCGCGACATCACCAGGGCGCCGACCATGGCGGCGGCACGCGCAATGGCTTTGCGTCGCCGTTCCGCCGCCGTCTCGCCGCCGGACACCGACGTCAGAACGTCGATGAACTGGCGCGTGCCGTCCTGGAAGACGTCACGCAGACTCGTCGCCGACGCGCGGGGCGCCGCCGCCGATCGCCGCGACCGAACAGCCGGCCTCCGGGTGATCGCGATGCGCGCGCGACACATAGACCTTGAGCAGCTTTTCGAAGCGCATCTGCCCCGGCAAGTCCCCTGGTCAACGCAAGCCATTCGTCCATCGACTGATGCAGCGCCTGGCGCACGGCTTCCGCGGCAAGTTCGTTCTTCGACTTGAAATGGCTGTAGACCGCGCCGTGGGTCAGACCGGCCGCGTCCGCCACCGCATCGATGCCGACGCCATCGAGCCCGCGCTCGCGCAACAGCCGCGCCGCAGCCGTCACGACCTTCCCGCGGTTCTCGACCGCCTTTTCTTTCGAGATGCGCATGCGTCGCCTCCCTCCGGCTCGCCGTCCGCGAGCATGGCAGCCCTTCGCGCACCGCGCTGGACACGGGCCGGATTATTAATTACGATCGTAATCATAAACGTCACCGAGCCGGATTGCAAGCCATGAACGCCGCCGCCCCCAAAGACATTGCCGCACTGCTGAAAGAAGACCGCACCTATGACGTGGTGCCGCCGCAGGTTCTCGCCTCGATGACGGGACTGGAATTCATGCAGGCGATGATCGACGGGAAGATCCCGGCGCCGCCGATCACCGGCACCATGGGCTTTCTCGTGACCAAAGTGGAAAAGGGCTATGCGCTGGCCGAGGCCATTCCGTCATTCGCCTACTACAACCCGATCGGTTCGGTGCATGGCGGCTACGCCGCGACGTTGATGGACACCGTGCTCGGCGTGTCGGTGCACACCATGATGGAAAAAGGCCAGGGCTACACGACGCTGGAATTCAAGATCAGCTTCATCAAGGCGATCACCAGGGACACCGGCCCGATCCGTGCCGAAGGCCGCGTGCTGAGCGCAGGCCGGCGCGCCGCCACCGCCGAAGCGCATTTGAAGGACGCAAGCGGACGCCTGCTCGCGCACGCAACGACGACGTGCCTCGTGTTCGACATTCCGCTGCCGAAGGCGGCTTGAAGACCGGAGTTCCGGCGCAGACTACCTTGCGTTGTCGCCGGCATTGCGGCTCGACCTCGAACAGGAACCAGGTCCGCTTCTCCGCCGCGTCGATGAAGTTTTCGAGCAGGCTCGCGGTCGCGACATCCTCGTGCCTGTCGGCGAGGTCGTGCGCCTCGCGCATCGCCTTCACCACCGCCTTGTTGTCGTCCATCAATTCGCGCAGCATGTCGCGCGCCGGCACGAAGGCGTCGTCATTGTCGTCGATCGTCTGCAGCTTGCCGATGTGCGCGATGGAACGCAGCGTCGTGCCGCCGATCTTGCGGACACGCTCGGCGATCTCGTCGGTGCTCGAGAGAATATCCGCCGCCTGCTCGTCGAACAGCCGGTGGTAGTCGCGGAAATGCGGACCGGACACGTGCCAGTGGAAATTCTTGGTCTTGAAATAGAGCGCGAAGGCATCGGCGAGGATGCCGTTCATCGCCGCTGAAATCTCGTCGACGGCCTGTTGCGACAGGTCGGTCGGCGTATCGAGAGCGGGTGCGACTTTGTGTTTCGGGTCGAGCTTGGCTGGCTTGTTCACGGCGAAATTCCCTCAAGGCGAGCGGCAGCGCGCCGCAATGGACATGGGCTCACAGACCCACTAACGTCGCCCGCAAACATAGGTTCCCGTTCGGAACAGCCATCACACCCAGACATGATCGACACCTCGCCGCAGATTTCCGTGGTGCTTCCCGCGCACAACGAGGAAGGCAACGTCGCCGCGATGGCGAAGCGTCTGGGCGCGATCCTTGCCCCCCTCGGCAGCTATGAAATCGTCTTCGTCGACGATCATTCCACCGATCGCACGCTGGATGCGATCCGCGCGCTGGCGAGCGCCGACGCGCGGGTGCGGTTCGTGTCGTTCGTACGCAACTTCGGTCATCAGATTGCGCTGCGCGCAGGCCTGCGGCACGCGCGCGGCAGGGCGGTCATCCTGATGGATTGCGATTTCGAGCATCCGCCGGAACTGATCCCGGAGCTGCTCGCGCGATGGCGCGAGGGCGCGAAGGTGGTCGTGACCCAGCGCTCGAGCCCGCCACAGGCGACGACGCTCACGAAGCGCGTGACGTCGCAGCTCTACTATCGTCTGTTCAGGATGCTGTCCGATATTCCGATCGAACCCGGCAGCGCCGATTTCCTGCTGCTGGATCGCGCGGCCGTCGACGCCGTGAACAGCTTCGACAATCACGACGTCTTCCTGCGCGGACTCGTGCGCTGGATCGGCCTGCCGCTCGCAACCGTCAGCTACACGCAGGGGACGCGAAGCGCCGGCGAGTCGAGCTATACGTTCCGCCGCATGATCGACCTTGCGGTCGTCGGCATCATCTCGCACAGCATCCGGCCCTTGCGCATCGCGATCTATCTCGCGCTGCTGTTCGCGTTCGCGGCCTTCCTGCTGTTCATCTATTCGATCGTCAGTTTCCTCTGGATCGGCCATACGGTCGCAGGCTGGACGTCGATCATGTCGGCGATCGCCACGCTCGGCGCCGGACAATTCCTGGTGCTCGGCATCATCGGTGAATATGTCGGCCGCGTGCTGCGCGAAACCAGGCGCTGGCCGCTCTATCTGATCGCAGAGACCGAAGCCTCGGCGCAAGGCGATCCTGCGCCGGGCAACATCCACCGATTACCCGGTTCCCCCGCATGACGGCGGGTGCCGTACCGGTCACGCCAGCGGAAAGACTTCGGAACGCGACAGAGACATTCCTCTCGGCCGGTTCCGCCAACGCCGGCACGCTGCGCATCCTGATCCTGTTCGTCGCCGTCTGGACTGCGTTCCAGACGCTCTCGTTTTCGTCCGTCGGCGTACATCCGGACCTGACCGAGGTCTTCGGCTGGTCGATGCATCCGCAAGCCAGCTACTTCAAGCATCCGCCGCTGGCGGCGCTGATGGTGCGCGGCTGGTTCACCGTCTTTCCGGTCGCCGACTGGTCGTTTCACCTGCTGGCGATGACCAATGCCGCGGTCGGACTGTTCTTCACCGACCTGATCGCACGGCGCTATCTCGACCGCGACAAGCGGATCTTCGTCCTGCTGTTCCTGTTGATGACGCCGTTCTACCAGTTTCACGGCCAGCGATTTGCGTCGAACCAGACCCTGCTCTCGACCTGGCCGATCGCCGTCTACTGTTTCCTGCGCTCGTTCGAGCGCCGCGGCGTCATCTGGCCGCTTGCAGCGGGCGTTGCCGCAGCCACGGCGATGATGGGCAAGTATTTTTCCGTCTATCTGATCGCGGCGTTTCCGGTCGCGGTGCTGCTCCATCGCGACGGGCTGCGTTACCTGCGATCACCGGCCCCGTGGATTTCGACAGCCGCCGGACTTCTCGTGCTCGCCCCGCATTTGTGGTGGCTGCACACGAACGGTCCGCAGACGTTCAACTACGCGTTCTCGGTTCACGGCAATGTCAGTCTCGGCAAGGCGCTGGGCAAGAGCGGCAGCTACCTCGCGGGGCTGATCGGCTACGCCGCCCTGCCTTGCGCGGCTTACTGGCTGGTGGTTCGTCCCGGCCGCGAAACAGTTCGCGACGCGTTCCGGCCGCACGATCCGGGGCGGCGCATGCTGGTGGCCCTGTTCGCCGTTCCGCTGATCCTGCCGGCGATCGTGGCGCCGATCCTGAAGACCTCGGTCACGCCGCTGTGGACGATGCAGGCCTGGTTTCTGCTGCCGATCCTGCTGCTCGCGCCGCCCTCCGCCGTGCTGATCCGTCGTGCGTTGATCACCACGGCCATTTGCATCGCCGCGGCAACGATTGTGGTCATCACCGCCGCGCCCATCATCGCCTGGAGCTATCACGCCAACGGCATCGGCCAGAGCCGCGAGTACTCGCATTCGCTCGCGACCGAGCTCACGCGCGAATGGCGAAGCCGTTACGGGACACGCCTCAGCATCGTCACCGGCGACGAGAACCTCGCCGGCGGAGCCGCGTTCTACAGTCAGGATCATCCCGACTTGGTGTTTGTCGTCGGCTTGTGGACGACGCCGTGGGTGACGCCCGAGCGAATTGCGCGCGAAGGCGCCGCGATCCTTTGCCGCGCCGCCGACCCGGCCGCCTGCATTCAGGGCCTGCAGACACTTGGCGTTCCCGAGGCCGTCCTGCAAAAGTCCGAAATCACGCTCGCAAACCATTTTCTCGGCAGCACGACCCGGCCGGAGAAATTCCTGATATGGCTCGTGCCGCCCACACGCTAGCAAGACCGCCACATGTCCGAGAACAACTGGATCAGCTTCTGGAATTCGCAGCATTCGATCTATGTGAATGCGCGGCACCTCGACCTGCACTACCGCGACGTTGCCGACCGCTTTCTCCAGTTGAATCCGGCAGGCACGGCCAGTGTCCTCGACTTCGGCTGCGGCGAGGCGCTGCATGCGGATCGCGTCGCGGCGCGCGTCGGACAGTTGTGGCTGTGCGAGGCGGCCTCGCGTGTCCGCGACAATCTGCGCGGCGCGGTTCGGCGCATTGCCGAACGTGACGGTCGTCGGCCCGGATGAACTTTCGACCATCCGGGCGGGAACGCTTGACCTCATCGTGGCGAACTCAGTCGCCCAATACCTGACGCGCGACGAACTCGATGCGCTGCTGCGCACGTGGCGCGCGTTGCTGGCGCCTGACGGTCGACTGATCCTGGCCGACGTGGTCCCGCCCGGCGTCAGCCCGGTCTCGGATGCCATAGCCCTGCTGCGCTATGCGTATCGCAACGGCTTTCTCGTCGCCGCATTCGCCGGCCTCGTGCGCACCGTGCTGTCGCCCTACCGCCGCATCCGCGCGAGCCTCGGCATCACGACCTACACCGAGCGGGAAATCACCGGGCGCATCGATGCTGCCGGCTTCAGGACGGAACGGCTGCCCTTCAACTTCGAACATCAGCCGGCACGGATATCTTTCGTTGCGACGCCACGCTGAGCGGCGGCGCGAAGCTGATTAACCACGATGACGGGTCGACAATGGCTCCCTAACGACTCTTTGTCGCAGGCGGGTAACAATGCCCGCGGCCCGGTGGCGGAGTGCAAACGCGAGAGCTGTGCAAGGCTCTTCATCCTGGTTCAAATCCAGGCCGGGCCTCCAATCGCTCCTTCACGTCCTCATCTCCTTGAGAACAAAGGAAAATCCCTCGGGGGATTGACCGCTTTATTCGCTTTCCCGGTCCAAGAATCTGGTCTAGACACGGCCCGCGCGAGGTTGACCCTCCGCAGGGCCCAGGGGACGCGCGGCGAGCGCGCCCTTTTTTTGTGTGCTTTTGCCGCCTCGCAGACGGGACGCGATGCCGAAACGAACTGACATTTCGACCATCCTGATCATCGGCGCCGGACCCATCGTCATCGGCCAGGCCTGCGAGTTCGACTATTCGGGCACCCAGGCGGTGAAGACGCTCAAGGCCGAGGGCTATCGCGTGGTCCTGGTCAATTCCAATCCGGCGACGATCATGACCGATCCGGAACTGGCGGACGCGACCTACATCGAGCCGATCACGCCGGAGATCGTCGCAAAAATCATCGAGAAGGAGCGCAACGTCATTCCCGGCGGATTCGCGCTGTTGCCGACCATGGGCGGACAGACCGCGCTGAACTGCGCGCTCTCGCTGCGCAAGCAGGGCACCCTCGACAAGTTCAACGTCGAGATGATCGGCGCCACCGCCGACGCCATCGACAAGGCCGAGGATCGCCAGCGCTTCCGCAACGCGATGACCAGGATCGGTCTCGAGACGCCGCGCTCGGTGCAGATCAAGACGCTGCCGGACGCGCTGCGTGCGCTGGATGACATCGGCCTGCCGGCGATCATCCGCCCCTCCTTCACGATGGGCGGCACCGGCGGCGGCATCGCCTACACCAAGGCGGAGTTCATCGAGATCGTCGAGCGTGGCATCGATGCGTCGCCGACCAACGAGGTGCTGATCGAGGAAAGCGTGCTCGGCTGGAAAGAATTCGAGATGGAGGTGGTCCGCGACAAGAAGGACAACTGCATCATCGTCTGCTCGATCGAGAACCTCGATCCGATGGGCGTGCACACCGGCGACTCGATCACGGTCGCGCCGGCGCTGACGCTGACCGACAAGGAATACCAGATCATGCGCGACGCATCGCTTGCGGTGCTGCGCGAGATCGGCGTCGAGACCGGCGGCTCCAACGTGCAGTTCGGCGTCAATCCGGTCGACGGACGGCTTGTCGTCATCGAGATGAACCCGCGCGTGTCGCGCTCCTCGGCGCTGGCCTCGAAGGCGACCGGATTTCCGATCGCGAAGGTCGCGGCAAAACTCGCGGTCGGCTATACGCTCGACGAGATCGCCAACGACATCACCGGCGGCGCGACGCCGGCCTCGTTCGAGCCGACGATCGACTACGTCGTCACGAAAATCCCCCGCTTCGCCTTCGAGAAATTTCCCGGCGCAAGCCATACGCTGACCACATCGATGAAGTCGGTCGGTGAAGTGATGGCGATCGGCCGCACGTTTCAGGAAAGCCTGCAAAAGGCGCTGCGCGGGCTGGAAACCGGCCTCACCGGCCTCGACGATATCGAGATCGAAGGCATCGGCCACAGCGACGACAAGAACGCGGTCCGCGCCGCACTCGGCACGCCGACCCCGAACCGGCTGTTGCAGGTCGCGCAGGCGATGCGGCTCGGCTGGAGCGACGACGAGATTTTCACATCCTGCAAGATCGATCCGTGGTTCCTCGCGCAGATCCGCGACATCGTCGACACCGAGGCGAAGGTTGTGGCGCACGGGCTGCCGCCGCATGCCCAGGGCATGCGCGCGCTGAAGGCGAAGGGTTTCTCCGACGCCCGGCTGGCTGTGCTGGCGAAAAAAACCGAAGTTGAAGTGAAGACGCAGCGCCGCGCGCTCGGCGTTCGTCCCGTGTTCAAACGGATCGACACCTGCGCGGCCGAATTCGCCTCGCCGACCGCCTACATGTATTCGACCTACGAGATGCCGTTCGCAGGCTCGGTGGCGGACGAAAGCGCGCCGTCGGACAAGAAGAAGGTCGTCATTCTCGGCGGCGGCCCGAACCGCATCGGCCAGGGCATCGAGTTCGACTACTGCTGCTGCCACGCCTGCTTCGCACTGCGCGACATCGGCTACGAAACCATCATGATCAATTGCAATCCGGAGACGGTGTCGACCGACTACGACACGGCCGACCGCCTCTACTTCGAACCGCTGACGGAAGAAGATGTGCTCGAGATCATCGACACCGAACGTTCCAACGGCACACTGCATGGCGTGATCGTGCAGTTCGGCGGCCAGACGCCGCTGAAGCTCGCACGCGCGCTCGAAGAGGCGAAAGTGCCGATCCTCGGCACGTCGCCGGAAGCAATCGACCTTGCCGAAGACCGCGACCGTTTCAAGCGCGTGCTCGACAAGCTGCGACTGAAACAGCCGAAGAACGGCATCGCCTATTCGGTCGAGCAGGCGCGATTGATCGCGGGCGAGCTTGGCTATCCGCTGGTGGTACGTCCGTCCTACGTGCTCGGCGGGCGCGCGATGCAGATCATCCGCGAGGAAGGCCAGCTCGGCGACTATCTGCTCGGCACCTTGCCGGAACTGGTGCCCTCCGATGTGAAGGCGCGCTATCCCAACGACAAGACCGGGCAGATCAACACCGTGCTCGGCAAGAACCCGCTGCTGTTCGACCGCTATCTGTCGGACGCGGTGGAAGTCGATGTCGACTGCCTCGCCGACGGCAAGGACACGTTCGTCGTCGGCATCATGGAACATATCGAGGAAGCCGGCATTCACTCGGGCGACTTCGGCTTGCGCGCTGCCGCCGCACTCGCTGAGCGCTGCGACCATCACCGAGCTGGAGCGTCAGACCCGCGCACTCGCGCTGGGGCTCGACGTCGGCGGGCTGATGAACGTGCAGTACGCGATCAAGGACAACGAAATTTACGTGCTCGAAGTCAACCCGCGCGCCTCGCGCACGGTGCCGTTCGTCGCCAAGGTGATCGGCAAGCCGGTGGCCAAGATCGCCGCACGGATCATGGCAGGTGAGAGTCTCGCGTCCTTCAAGCTGACGCCGAACAAGTTCGACCACATCGGCGTCAAGGAGTCGGTATTTCCGTTTGCGCGCTTCCCCGGCGTCGACACTGTGCTCGGTCCGGAGATGAAGTCGACCGGCGAGGTGATGGGTCTCGACAAATCGTTCGCGATCGCCTTCGCAAAAAGCCAGCTCGGCGGCGGCACGCGCGTGCCGCGCAAGGGCACCGTGTTCGTCTCGGTGCGCGACGAGGACAAGTACCGGATACTCGACGCCGTGCGGCTGCTCGCCTCCGTCGGCTTCAAGATCATCGCGACATCCGGCACGCAGCGCTTTCTCGCCGACAACGGCGTGCCGACCGAGAAGATCAACAAGGTGCTCGAGGGCCGCCCGCACATCGTCGATGCAATCACCAACGGCGAAATCCAGCTGGTTTTCAACACCACGGAGGGCCCGCAAGCCCTCGCCGACAGCCGTTCGCTCCGGCGCGCCGCCCTCTTGCATAAAGTCCCGTACTACACCACTCTTTCGGGCGCCGTTGCTGCGGCGCAGGGGATCAAGGCCTATCTCGGCGGCGATCTTGAGGTGCGGACCTTGCAGAGCTATTTTCCGGCCGCGTGAAGTTCCGCAGCTTCCGGCGCCCGGTTTTCGAAGTTCGTCTGACAGCGCGGCAACCTCCGAGACGAACTTCGAAAGCCAAAGGGCGCCGGCAACTGTTTGATACCCGTGCCGCTTCCCGATTTGAAATCCCTGGCAAGGGATTGCAGCAGGCGGCGCAGGGATTTCAAATCGGCGGCACTGGTGTATAGTTGGAACCGCTGCGCCGCTGCGCTGTTCTGTTCCGGCATCGATGAACTGAAACGGAGCCCTTCGGACAAGGGCTCGAACCGTACAATGGATTTTGCTTCGCATATCCCGGGACAGGCTCCCGGGATCGGCACGCAGGATCGAAGGACGACGAGATGGTTGAAAAGATTCCGATGACGCATGCGGGCTACGTCGCGCTGGAGGCGGACCTGAAGCATCGCCAGCAGATCGAACGCCCGCGCATCATCCAGCAGATTTCGGAAGCGCGCTCGCATGGCGACCTGTCCGAGAACGCGGAGTATCACGCGGCGAAGGAACAGCAGTCGCACAACGAAGGCGTGATCGCCGAGCTCGAGGACAAGATTGCGCGCGCTGACGTGATCGACGTGTCGAAACTGTCCGGCGATACGATCAAGTTCGGCGCGACCGTCACGCTGGTCGACGAAGACACCGACCAGAAGAAGGTCTGGCAGATCGTCGGTGAACCTGAAGCCGACGCCAAGAAGGGCCGCATCTCCGTCACCTCGCCGCTGGCGCGCGCGCTGATCGGCAAGAAAAAGGGCGCATCGGTCGAGGTCGTCGCCCCCGGTGGCGCCAAGGCCTACGAGGTCACGAAGGTCGAGTGGAAGTGATCTGACGCATTCGTGTTCGCCGCGCGGCTTACGTCGCGGCGAATGACACGATATGCGACCGGCCTGTTTGATTGATGGCCGGAGTGTTTGATGGACCTCGACAATTTTCGCAACGCGTGGACGCCGCGCATTCTCGGCGTGTTGCGCATCGTGACCGCGCTGCTGCTGCTTCAGTTCGGCATGGCGAAGCTGCTCGGCTTTCCGGTGTTCGCGTATCTGAACAACGTGCCGGCGTTTTCGCTTCCCTGGTTTGCAGGGGTGCTTGAGCTCGCCGGCGGCTCCTTCCTGTTGCTCGGCCTGTTCACGAGCCCTGTCGCGTTCATCCTGTCCGGCCTGATGGCGTTTGCCTACTTCCTCGGTCACGCACCGCAAGGCCTTTATCCGCTCACCAACGGCGGCAACCTCGCGGTGCTGTTCTGCTTCGTATTCCTTTACTTCGCCTGCGCCGGCGGCGGAGCCTGGAGCGTGGATGCACTATCGCGGAAGCGGAAGTAATTCTTGCAGCCCGGACGAAGCGACGCGAAATCCCGGCTACAGGGGATCGCCTCACCGCAGAAAAAACACCGCGCTCAACGCCGCGCCCGCTGCCACGACGATCGCGCGAATGACCTTCAATGGTGCGCGCCGCGCGGCGAGCACGCCGACATAGGTGCCGGCGACTGACGCAATCATGACGATGACCGCCTCTCGCCAGTGCACGAGGCCGCCCGCAATCAGCAGCACTGACGACACGATTTGCGCAAGGAACGCCACCACGTTCTTGATTGCGTTCGACTTGTGGAAATCTCCGCTCTCGACGATGGCGAGCGCGGCCAGCATCATGATGCCGGCACCCGCACCAAAGAAACCGGAATAGATCGCGACAAGCGTGATCACCACGTAAGCGACAATCCGCCACGCCGTGCCGCCTGACGCCGCGAACGGAGCGATGATCCCGTTGATCCTCGGCGCCAGGGCAAAGAGCACTGTGGCGAACAGCAGCAGCCACGGCACCGTCGGCCGGAAGCCGGCGTCGCCGATCGAGATCAACAGCCAGGCGCCGAATGCTGCGCCGACGAGACTGATCACGACGATGGGCAGAAGCTCGCGCGCATGGCGCCGCACTTCGTCGCGATAGCCTGCCACGCCGCCAAGATTCGCGGGCGTCAGCGCGACGGCGCTCGTTGCGTTGGCATCCAGCGTCGGCAGCCCCGCAAACACCAGCGCCGCGAAAGTAAAGAACGTGCCGCCGCCGGCAAAAGCATTGACCGCGCCGGCGGCGAAGCCGGCGAGAACAAGGAGGATGATCTGGAGGGAGGTCACGGGAGATCCGGGTTACAGGCAGCCGTCATGCCCGCGAAGGCGGGCATCCGGTACGCCGCAGCATCTGCGATTGAATCATTCGGGCTCCGGGATACCGGGTCCCCGTCCACGGGCGAGCGAAGCGACGCCGTTCTTCGAACAGCTGTGGCGGGGACGACGATAAGTCGGAGGTCTACCGAGGCGCGGCCATTTCCATCGGCACGGCGGCGGCGTCCTTCGAGTTGTGCAACACCAGCGACGTGCGCACGTTGCGGACGTGCGGCGCGGAGGTCAGCCGCGAGACGAACTCCTGAAACATGTTCATGTCCGGCGCGACGCACTTCAGGATGAAGTCGACTTCGCCCGACAGCATCCAGCATTCGCGCACCAGCGGTTCGTCGCGCACGAACTCCTCGAACGCGCGCAGATCGGCATCAGCCTGGCTGGAGAGATGCACCGAGGCAAACACCGTCACGTCGAAGCCGAGCCTGCGCGGGTCGAGCAAGCCGCGATAGCCCGTGATGTAGCCCGCCTCTTCCAGCGCACGCACACGGCGCAGGCACGGCGGCGGCGAGATGCCGACCCGGCGCGCCAGTTCCACATTGGTGATTCGGCCGTCCGCCTGGATCTCGGCCAGGATCTTCAGGTCGATGTCGTCGAGGTCCCTGCTCATTTGCCGTTGCCTGGGCCCGTATCGGCCCCGCCTCCTGCGTTGCATTGCAAAAACTGCAACGAAATTCCGCCTCTCATACCCCAAAATCGGGAATTTGAAGCAATTTTATTGCTGGAACTGGCAGCCGAATTCTATTCCCAAGAATGTGAGTTGCGTAACTTGCATGGCTCACCAGATGACTTAGAATAAATCAGGCACCCTCCATGCGCCACAAGCGGCTGAGCCTGTACCGGCTGCATAACCCGCACAGTTCGCATCGAGGCCAGCTCAAGGATCCTCTGGCAATGGCCCAGCCTATTCACACAAAGGTCGTCATCATCGGGTCTGGGCCCGCAGGCTACACGGCGGCGATCTATGCAGCGCGCGCCATGCTCGACCCTCTTTTGATACAGGGCATCCAGCCCGGCGGGCAGCTCACCATTACCACCGATGTCGAGAACTACCCTGGATTCGCCGACGTGATCCAGGGCCCCTGGCTGATGGAGCAGATGGAGAAACAGGCGGCGCATGTCGGCACCAGGATCGTCACCGATATGGTGACCAAACTCGAGCTTGGCAGCCGTCCCTTCCGTCTCACCTGCGACAGCGGCGATGTCTACCTCGCCGATACCGTCATTCTTGCGACCGGCGCGCAGGCCCGCTGGCTCGGTCTGCCGTCCGAAGAAGCCTTCAAGGGCTTCGGCGTCTCGGCCTGCGCGACCTGTGACGGCTTCTTCTACCGCGGCAAGGAAGTCGTCGTTGTCGGTGGCGGCAACACGGCCGTGGAGGAAGCGATGTTCCTGACGAACTTCGCCACCAAGGTCACCGTGATTCATCGCCGCGATCACTTCCGCGCCGAGCGCATCCTGCAGGATCGCCTGTTCAGGAACCCGAAGATCAAGGTGATCTGGGACAGCGCGATCGAGGAGATCAGCGGCGACGCGAACCCGCGCAAGGTGACCGGTGTCCTGGTCAAGAATGTCAAAACCGGCGCGGTCAGCACCCTTGCCACCGATGGCGTGTTCGTCGCGATCGGGCATGCGCCGTCGACCGAGCTTGTCGCAGGCCAACTCAAGATGAAGCGGTCCGGCTATGTCGAGATCGCGCCGCATTCGACCGCGACGTCCGTGCCAGGCGTGTTCGCCGCCGGCGATGTCGCCGATGAGACCTACCGCCAGGCGGTGACAGCCGCGGGTCTAGGCTGCATGGCGGCGCTTGAGGCGGAGCGGTTTATCGCACTCCATGCCACTGAACGCGCAGCTGCGGAGTAATCATGATCAGGCCACGCAACGGGTTTTCGGATATGGACTGGGACAAGCTGAAAGTCTTTCACGCCGCCGCTGAAGCCGGCAGCTTCACGCATGCCGGCGAGCAGCTCGGCCTGTCGCAATCGGCGGTCTCGCGCCAGGTCAGCGCGCTGGAGCAGGAGCTGTCGGTCTCGCTGTTCCATCGCCACGCACGCGGACTGATCCTCACCGAACAGGGTGATCTTCTGTTCCGCACCGCGCACGATGTGTTCATGCAATTGCAGGCCGCGCGCGCCAAGCTGACCGACAGCCGCGAACGGCCGAGCGGTGAGTTGAAAGTAACGACGACGCCCGGCGTCGGCATCCACTGGCTGATCCCGCGCTTCGGCGAGTTCACCCAGCTCTATCCCGACATTCGCGTCCAGTTGATGGTGACGGATGAAGAGCTCGACCTGTCGATGCGCGAGGCCGACGTCGCCATCCGCGTGCGCAAGCCGACACAGCCCGACCTGATCCAGCGCAAGCTGTTCTCGATCGGCTATCACGCCTATTGCTCGCCGGAATACATCAAGCGGATGGGCACGCCGCGTACGCTCGAGGATCTCGACAATCATCGTCTGTGCGTGCTGAGCGACCTGCACGCGCCGGCGCACATGCAAAACCGCTACTGGCTGATCGAGGCTGGCCGCAACGGCAAGGGTCCGCGCGAAGCCTACTTCAAGGTCAACCACGTGCTCGGCCTCGCGCGCGCGTGCCAGCAAGGCCTCGGCGTTGCCGCGCTTCCTGACTACCTGGTCGAAGAGCGGCACGGACTTGTGCAGCTGTTCGAAGAGAAGGATTCGATCCAGATCGACACCTACTTCGTCTATCCCGAAGAGTTGAAGGCAGTGGCACGCGTGCAGGTATTCCGCGATTTCATCGTGAGCAAAGCGCAACGCTGGTCTCCGAAAGAGTAATAGCTTGCATTTTGCGGACCTCTGACATGCGGCCGCCCTGCTTGCTGCGCATCACTCGTGTCGGTCATAGTGTGTGTAAGCTGAGTGGTTGAAGTTGCGCATTGTCCCCCTCCTCCTGCAGCTTCAACGGTTCAGTTATCCCTCTTGGAAGGTGATTGTGTCGGCCTCTCGTGGCCACAACTACAAAGGCCGGGCATCAGCCCGGCTTTTTTTTGAATCATTCCAGAAAAGGCCGGGAGCCCGTCATCGGCGAATGCAAAGCCGAAGTTCCGACGGATGTTGCGCATTGTCGCACGCGACAAATTGCGCACCGGCGCGTACCGCTACACGGAATTTCAACAACGGTTCTGCTTCGGCATTGACTTACCATTCCCGGTGCTTGGGAAGACGCGATGGACGCCGACGTGCACGACTGCCGGCAGATGGAGAAACCGGCCAATCGTCGCTGCGGCCTGAACTCGAAATTACCGAAACCGCGCTGGTGCCACGATCTGCAGCGCGTGCTGAACGCGCTTCGACGGATCAAGGTGCTCGGCGTCGCGGATCGCCATGGACGATTTCAGCACCGGCTATTCGTCGCTGTCCAATCTCCGCGCGTTTACGTTCGACAAGATCAAGATCGACGGCTCGTTGGTGAAATCCGTCAACAACCACGAGCAGGCGGCAACGATCGAAACCGGCACCGAACTCGCGTTCCTGCAAAAGGAGGAATGCAGCGAGGTTCCGGGATACGTCGTGGGAAGACCGGCTGACATCGGCACATTCCGCACCATCACGCACGGCGAGCCCGCCACTGCTGCACAGGCAGAATTCCCGTTCGCGCGGGCTGTCGGCGCATAGAGCAGAGATGAGCGAACGAACTTTGCGCCCGAAGTTCGCGTTCGGGCGCAAAGGCTCGCTTCACAAACGTCGGAAGCGACCGTCAGTAAGCCTGTTGCCGCACTTTCTTTCGCTTCACGGGACCGGCGGCGGCCGCCTGCTCCGCGCGTTGAGCCGCCACGACGGCGAACGGATTCTGCACGCACCAGACGCGCCGGGTCGACGCCGACACCTGGCATTGCGCGAGATTGAAGTAGTTGCAGTCGAATATCTCCAGGCCCTGCTGCAGGCACCACGCATAACCGCGGAAGCCGCCACGGTCGTCGAAATACTGGGTCGGGCCGCGCGGCGCGGCTTCAGCGGGCACACTTGCCAGGCCGAGTACGGCGCCGAGCAGGCTGAGGGCGATGACTGACTTACGCATGGCTCATTCCTTTGCAGCCTCAATAAAGGCAATACGAATCGTCCCACGGATTAGTTGGCGGAATTTCACCGAAATTCAATGCCCGACGATCACTTCGGCGTTAGTTGCGTTCAGGCATATCGGGCGTTTGGTACAGTTGGGCGGGCTCTGCTGCTCATTCACGTAAACACTGAAAAACCTAGCCTTTTCGCGCGCTAGCCTTTGCAATTTGTATCATGGATTTGTACTCGCGACCCAGCCAAACTTGGATCGCGGTACTCCCGCTCAAAAGCACATCGCCAGCAGCGTCTACCGCTCTCTTCGGGCAGCAGCTCGCGCAAGTAGATAGTCGGCTAGGCATTCTTCGGTGTTCTTGAGCACCAACAATGTCGGCTGTCAGGGGTAGACCGGACGTCGCCCGGAAGAGGCCCCTCGGTAGCTTTTGACCCACAGCAGACATTGCTTCCGCGACGCACGGGAATACTACCGTTCCGGTTTCGACTTCCAATCACGCGCCAGCTTCTGCGCGTCGGCGATCTGAACCGGGGTCAACTTCTGCGCGACGCGATTTCGATTGCTGATCGCATCCTTGTCACCTCTCGCAGCCGCAACACTGAGCCACATGTACGCTTGAACATTATCCTGCGGCACGCCTAGTCCCGTCGCGTAGCTGAGAGCAAGATATACCTGCGCTCCAATATGACCCTGGTCTGCAGCGCGGCGAAACCACTTCGCAGCCTCAATCCGGTTCTCGGGCACGGCTACGCCTGCAAAGTACAGGGCCCCGACGCTGAACTGCGCACCGTCGTTACCGCGCTCGGCGGCAAGGTGATACAATTTCAATGCTTCAGCTTTGTTCTGAGGCACCCCTTTGCCGTCGTCGTACAAAGTCCCCAGGTTGTACTGGGCGAAGGTATGGCCTTGATCGGCTGCGAGGCGCCACCACTTTGCAGCCTCAGCGTAATTTTTCGGCACACCTTGGGCGCGGTCGTACATAAACCCGAGTGCGTACTGCGCCTCGGCATTGCCTTGGTCGGCCAGCGGACGCCAGAGCCGTAGCGCGGTTGCGTAGTCCCTTCTGCCATGCGCCGCCTGCGCATCCTCGAACGGACCGGCAACAGCACCTCCCGCCATCGATAGCGGCGAAGCGAGCGCGAGAACGACCAGGAGGATTCTGACGATCGGCATGGGCAACCTCAATCGGCGGCACGCGCCGCCGTCGCGACGAGGGCGGTTGTTTGTCGCGGGCCGCCCGCAAAAGGTTCACCGCCGACGGCGCTCTTGCGGACACAAACGAACGACCATTGTGCCTTCCAATGCGCATTAGCCCGGATCCGTGCCTTTGCAAGCATGTCGCCTGTTGGCACTTAGCGTCGTTTCATTGCGATGCAATGATTGTCGGCTAACGGCGGTAAAGCGGACGTAGACCAACGCCAACGAACTTGTAAGTACGGGAGCCTTGTGGCCCCAGCATTCGACACGGGGTACCGCCGGAGCCGACGATGCCAAGTGAACCCACGTGGACGGGCCGCGCTGAAGGGCGTGGCGTTCGCTGCCAGGCTGGGCGCGTGGATGCGGCGGGGACCTGTGGGGACACGTGGGTCCACGAGGGCCGGTGGACACGCTCGCCACGGAAAGCGTGCTGGCGTTTCATCTGGTGAGTAGTCGCCGCGTGCACGGCGTTCGAGCACGTCCAATGCGCCGATAAACTCATCCTCGACGTTGTCCAGGAACGACGCGTGGGCTCCGTATTAAGGACGATACCGCGCCCCGCCAGAAACAGCGCCGTCTGGGCTGCTTCTACAATCACCGGCCTCAGCTTCTCGCGCACGTCCGGCGCATTCTTCCATTCCCAATCGGGGTCCGCGCGGGGTCCGCGCGAAACTGGGGTGGTGCCTCAGCAAAGACGAATTCCCAAAAATAGTTGTCGCTCAGCTGACGCCTGCGGCTCGGCTGCCCCGGCGCGTCCTCGTGCTTCGCAATGAACCACGAGTACCACTCGCCTGCGAGCGCCAACGAGTTCCGCCGCGTTAGCGGCTGACCCTCGCCCTTCGCTTCCGCTCGCAAGGTGGCGATGCGTGTTTCAATCTCCGCGCACCATTCGCCGCACCGCTTCTTAACGAATGCTGGCAGCGTGTCTGCAGGAAGATGGAGTTTCTCTTCCCACTGCCGACCATAGAGCCGCACATACGCCTGACGCACGTCTGCCGGGATCACTTTGCGAGCAGTGTATGCTCCGCTTTTCTTTTTGTTTAACGCCACCAACCGCAACTGCATTTGTATCGCTCTTTGTATTTTAGAGCGCGCGAATGCTGTTGGTCCAACAGTAACTTACGGGGAAGGCAGAGCTTTCCACTGTGTTTGGTACAGTTGGGTGGGCTCGAACCACCGACCTCCTGTTCCACAGACAGGCGCTCTAACCAACTGAGCTACAACTGCACGATCGAGCCGCCAAACAGGGGGCTGCAAGCGGGCGGAAACTATGAGCAACGCCTGGCTTTGGCAAGACGCTGGCGGGCCGCGAGCGGCATCAAAACAGCATCAAAATCAAAGGCCCGGGTTCGCACCCGGGCCTTTGGTAAACCGGCGAACGGCTGCGCCGTTCGCGCAAGTCCAGGATTAATCACGCAACCTTGCTGAACACCTTGGACGAGGCGGTCTTGATCGGCTCGACGGTCTCGGTCGCGACCTTCTGGCCGAGTTCGACGAGTTCCTTGGTCTGCGATGTCAGCGTCTCATACTGGCCGCGCGCATAGCTCGTCCAGATCGAGAACGCTTCGGTCGGCGACTTCACGGCAATGAGCTTTTCGAAAACGTCAAACGCGGCGTTCGTGTTCGCGCGCGCGAGCTCGAGCAGCTTGCCGGAGTAGTCCGACGCGCCCTTGGACGCGGAGGCGTAAACGGCTTCGATGGTCTCATTGCTCGACTGAGCAACGTCCTTGAACTTCTCGTAGGTCTCGCGGGCCTGCGAAACGCCCTTTTCGGCGAACTCGCGCATGCCCGGCATTTCGAGCGGGACGACGGTGGAGAACGGATCTTGCGACTTGGCCATCAGGAATGACTTTCACATCTGGAGTGGAGGATTTTGCTGCAGCGGTTTTGAATTTGGTGATGCGGTCGGACAAGCTGACCGGGCTCGCGTCCGGGGCTGATCGTCTTCAATTCCGGGCGCATTATACCCGGAATCTTGTGCGACGCAACATTATATTGCGATGCGGAACCAGAAATCTTAGACCAAAGTCTATTTCGGTTTGGTCGCGTCCATGGCGGCGCGCGTCACCGCCTGCCCCATTTCGCTCGCCTGCTCGGCCAGCGCCCGCATCTGGCTCTGGATGTGTTCGGCGTGCAGGTGGAGGATTTCCGCCATGTCCTTCGCCTTGAGCAGCCGCTCGGCGTAATCGAGCGAGGCCTTGATGTTCGCTTCCGCGAAGGCGACGGCCTTGCCGGAGAGCTCCCTGGCGCTCGCCTGCACGGCCGTGCCCTGGTCTTCGAATGTGCCGGCGGTCTTTTGCGCCGCGCTCATGAAGGTCTCGAACGCCTTGCGGGCCTGATCGAAGCCTGCCTCGGCCATATCCTTTACGTTCTGGGGAATCTCGAAGTTCTTCGGAATCTCGAAACCGTCGCGCCCGTCGTGCTGATTCATGATTCAAGCTCCTCTGGTGGCGTTTCACTCTCCCGGCCCTGGATGCCCCAACCGCCCCGAAACCTTAACAGCGCCTCTTGATCGCATCGTGACGCGGCCGGACGATTTCGCTTTTTTGCCGCCCCTGCTGTCACCCCCGTGCAGACCAGGCACCGGGGCCGGCGATTAACGCTTTCGCCGCTTTGCACAGTTCAGGCTTCGCGGCCCGTGGACCCCATGCCATGAGCGGGCTACCAAGAATCTGCTTATTCTGGCGTGCTTGCGCTGCCGGACAGGTTTCATGACGATCGGGATGCTCCAGTTCATCAATGCCGATAGGTAACGATACGTTCCAGTCGATTGCAGCAGGCGATCCGCGGCTGGCGAGCCTTGCCGCCGGACGTCAGCCGGCATGGCTTTGGTCCGCCGACGGGGGCCGCATCCTGTGGTGCAACGAGCCTGCAGCAGCCGCGCTCGGCATCGGCGATCCGCGCCTGATCGAGAAACCGCGCAGCCCTGCCGATCCGCACGGCCGTCAGGTGGCGCAGCTTGCGCGGCGGCTTGCATCCAGTGGCGCGACGCGGCTGGAACGTCTGCGTGGCTTCGGCGCCCGGCTGGGGCAACTCATGACATGTGCCTGCTCGCGGTTCGACATGCCGGATGGCGAAATTGCAGTCCTTATCGTCGCCATGGCGCCTTCCGTCCGCGCGGCTCCGCGCGACGCCCCGGCGGCCGCCGCGCCGACGCCGGTGGATGCGATCGAAGCGGTGATTGACGAGCCGCCTGCGGACGCAACTGTGCCGGACGCACCCGTTGACGAGAGCAGCGGCAGTCCCGGCATCGCAATGCCCACGGAAACATCTTGGACGAAAGAAGCACAAACTGAGGACTTCACCTCTCCCGGCTTGCGAGGAGAGGTCGGCGAGCCCGTTGAGGACCGAACGCCGGTGCACAGCATCGGCGATGGCGCGCCGGTTGAGGAGGCGGCCGCCTTCATTACGACTGTCCCCCCTCCTCATCCGGCTTCGCCGACAGGCTACGCCGGGACAAGCGCCAACCCTCTCCCCGCAGTTGAGGAGAGGGAATCTGCTGTCGCGGAGTTAGCGACAGGAACTCAGAAGCCGCTGCGGTTCGTCTGGCGGATCGATCCGGCGGGCAAATTTTCGCTGGTCTCGGATGAATTTCGTCGCATCACCGGTGAACGTACGGCGTCAATTCAAGGGCGCACATGGAGCGAGGTCGCGCAAGCGCTCGATCTCGATCCGCGCGGCCGCATCGCAAAGGCCATCGCCAGGCGCGAGACCTGGAGCGGGGTCGCTGTGCGGTGGCCGCTCGAAGGATCGGACCAGCGCGCCAGGATCGAACTCTCCGGCATGCCGATGTTCGACACCGCGCGAAACTTCGCCGGCTATCGCGGCTTCGGCATCTATCGCCATGCCGGCGCGTCCTTCGACGAGTTCGACGCCCGGCAAGCAGGCGGCGCTACGGTCGAGCAGCCGGCATCAGACCTTTCAGATGATTCCCCGGCACATGATTCAATGTCCACGGCAGCCGCTGCGACGCCTGCCGTGCCGGACAATTTCTCTCAGGCGGAGACCGAGATCGTGGAACCCCCAACAAGCGTGGAACCACCAATCGTGGAGCCTCCAAGAAACGTGCTGCCGTTTCCTGTCGCCAACGATGCGAGAATGCCGTCGCTCAGCGCAGTCGAAAATCACGCCTTTGATGAGATCGCCCGGCGCCTGACGCAGCAGAAACCCGCCGACAACCCGCAGCACGAGACGGGCACACCGGAGCGAACAGTTCTATCGGACAGGCGCGACAGCCTGGATGACGAGGATCACGCCATTCCCGCCAGACCGGAGCAGCCGGCATGGCTCGCCGCCGAGGCGCGGCCACCGCGCGGCGACAGCGCCAGGGAGCGGATGCTGCTCGACCTGATGCCATCGGGCATCCTGATCTACCGGCTGGATCGGCTGCTCTATGCCAACCGCGCTTTTCTCGATCGCACGGCATTCGAAAATCTGCACGCCTTGCAGGAGGCCGGCGGCCTCGATGCACTTTATGTGGAGCCGGGCCCGACCTCGGCCAGCAGCACATCCGACGAAGGCATGCCGCTCAAGATCGCGCCCTCCGCCGACGATCGCGCGCCCTCGGATGCACGGCTTTTTTCGATTCTCTGGGACGGCGAAACCGCTCACGCGCTCATTCTCCAGGCGGCACCGGCAGCTTCACAGGTTTTGCCCGCACCGCATCCGCAGCCTGCCGCCGCAGCCTGCACATCAGGCCGACAACAACCATGCTGCCATTCTTGACACGGCGACCGACGGCATCGTGCTGTTCGACCGATCCGGCGCGATCGTGTCCTGCAATCGCAGCGCGGAGGCGCTGTTCGGCTTGAACGCTGCGGAATTCCGCGCACTCAATTTCGCCGACCTGTTCGCGGCCGAGAGCCAGCGCGTCGTGCTCGACTATTTTGAAAGCCTCGACCGGCCGACTGCAGCCAATCCGCCCGATCACGGCCGCGAAGTGCTTGGCCGCGAGCGCGCCGGCGGATTCGTCCCGCTGTCGATGACGATGGGGCGCAACAGCACGGGCGAGCGAAGCGACGCCGTTCTTCGACCGGCTATGGATGGCGAGCGTTACTTTGCGGTGTTCCGCGACCTGTCGCAACTGAAGAAGAACGAGCAGGATCTGTTGAACGCGCGGCGTCAGGCTGAGCGCGCAACCACGGCCAAGACCGATGCGCTCGCGGGCATCAGTCACGAGATTCGTGGCCCGCTCAACACGATCATCGGCTTCGCAAACGTCATGATCGAGGAACGCTTCGGAGGCCTCGGCAACGGACGCTATGCAGAGTATCTCAAGGACATTCGCGCCTCCGGCGAGCGCGCGATCGCCATACTCGACGATATCGTCAACATCTCGAGCATCGAGACCGGCAGCCTCGACCTCAAGCTCGTCAACCAGAACCTCAACGAGATGGTCGAGCAATGCGTCGGCGTGTTGCAGCCGCAGGCCAATCGCGAACGCGTCATCATCCGCACCTCGCTTGCGCACGCGCTGCCGCTGGTGATGGCCGACACCCAGGCACTGCGCCAGATCACCATGAATATCCTCGCCAGTTCGATCCGCTTCTCGAAGGCCGGCGGGCAAGTGATCGTCTCGACCGCACCTGGCGGCAATGGCGGGGCGATCCTGCGCGTGCGCGACGCCGGACGGGGTTTAAGCGAAACTGAACTCGCCTCAGCCATGGGTTCACATCCGGGTTCACATCGCGGCACCGCAGCGCCCTCCGGGCGGACCGTCGCAGATCGCGGCACGATCGACCTTTCGCTCGCGCGTGCGCTGGCCGAGGCCAACCGGGCGCAATTCCAGATCAAGACCACGGAGAATGCCGGGACGCTGATCGAAGTCGTCTTCGCCGGCATGCGGGCGCGCACTGGATGACTCCTGCCGCCGCGAATTCTGGAACGACTCTAATTTGTAATCATCCTAAACTGGAATTGATCTAAAGCCGCCGGTTCGCGGCTTTCCAACGCGGGATATCGCGCGCTTTCTGAGCTAGAGAACGCTTCGGGAAGAATTGCTACGGACTTGTCCGGAGCAAGCTCAAGAGCCTCACAATCCGGAGCATCTGCATGTCTCGCATTCGCGATATTTCCATCGCCGCCCTGGGCGCTGTCAGCATCGTCGCCGTCACCAGCGCTTCGGTGCTGGCGCAATCGGGCGAGGTCAATGTCTACACCTATCGCGAGGCGAAACTGATCCAGCCGCTGATCGACGCTTTCACCAAGGACACCGGCATCAAGGTCAATGTCATCTCGGCGAGCTCCGGCCTCGAGCAGCGCATCAAGTCCGAAGGCGCCAACAGCCCGGCCGACGTGCTGCTGACCGTCGATATCGGCCGCCTGGACGATGCCGTGAAGGCGGACATCTCGCAGCCGATCAATTCCGACAAGCTCGACGAGATCGTCCCGCCGCGCTTTCGCGACCCGAACGGCCACTGGTACGGCATCTCGATGCGCGCGCGCGTGGTCTACGCCTCGAAGGAGCGCGTGAAGCAGGACGCGATCACCTACGAGGAACTCGCCGATCCGAAATGGAAGGGCAAGATCTGCATCCGCTCCGGCCAGCACATCTACAACAACGCCCTGTTCGCAGCCTTCGTCGCCAAGCACGGCGAAGCGAAAGCCGAGGAATGGATCAAGCGGCGTCAAGGCCAACCTTGCCCAGAAGCCGTCCGGCGGCGACCGCGAAACCGCGCGCGATATCGCGGCCGGCAAGTGCGACATCGGCATCGGCAACACCTACTACTGGGCGCTGATGAACAACGTCGAAGCCGACAAGAAGCCATGGGCCGAGGCGACCAGGGTGATCCTGCCGACCTTCGCCGGCGGCGGCACCCATGTGAACCTCTCCGGCGTGGTGCTCGCCAAGCATGCGCCGAACAAGGCCAACGCCATGAAGCTGATCGAATGGCTGGCGGAAGACAAGGCGCAGCAGATCTACGCCGACATCAACTACGAGTATCCGGTGCGCGCGGGCGTCGCGGTCAATCCGACCATCGCCGGCTACGGCAAGCTCAATCCCGATCCGCTGCCGATCGCCAAAATCGCCGAGAACCGCAAGACGGCCT
Organism: uncultured Alphaproteobacteria bacterium; assembly: GCA_963774995.1. Classification (GTDB taxonomy): domain Bacteria; phylum Pseudomonadota; class Alphaproteobacteria; order Rhizobiales; family Xanthobacteraceae; genus P52-10. The sequence continues at coordinate 44,897 of CAVZHJ010000021.1, read as the reverse complement.
CGACGCTCGTCGACAAGGTCGGCTTCGACAACTGACCGCGCAGTCAAACGCGAAAACGTCGATGAACGAGGCGCGATCCGCTCGCCCGGATCGCGCCGTCCTGCGGAAAGCCTTGTGAGCCATCAAGCCCGTCCGATCACGCTCGCGCATTGCCGAGCAGTTCGCCGCAACGCTTGCGATCCTGACCGGAATTGTCGTCGTCATTCCCGTGCTCAGCATCGCACTGCTGGCGATGCAGCCCGTGACCGACCTCTGGCCGCACCTTCTCGCCTACGTGCTGCCGCGCGCGGCGCTCGACACCGACGCTGCTGCTGCTCGGTGTCGGAACGGTCGCCACGCTGCTCGGGGTCGGCGCAGCATGGATCATCTCGTCGCACGACTTCCCCGGCAGGCCCTATCTGATCTGGCTGATGCCGCTGCCGCTGGCGATCCCGACCTATATCGGCGCTTATGTCTATGTCGAAATCTTCGAGCCGCTCGGCGTCGTTCACAACGCTTTGTCGACGTGGCTGCCGATCGCAACAGGCGCTGACGCTGCTTCCCCGCGGTGCGTTCGCTCGCCGGCGCGATCGCCATCATCGGCCTGGTTCTCTATCCCTACGTCTATCTGTCCGCACGGGCGATGTTCCAGACCCAGAGCGCGGAATTCACCGAGGCGGCGCGGCTGCTCGGCGCGCGGCGATGGCAGGAATTCACGCGCGTCTCGTTGCCGATGGCACGGCCGGCGCTCGCAGTCGGGCTGGCGCTGGTTCTGCTCGAGACGCTGAACGACATCGGCGCCAGCGAATATCTCGGCGTGCGCACCCTGACGGTGTCGATCTTCACCACCTGGCTGAACCAGGGCAGCCTCGCCGGCGCAGCGCAAATATCGTGTCTGATGTTGTTCGTCGTCGCAGCGCTGGTGCTGCTGGAGCGCTACGGCCGCAGGCAGCGCGCGTTTGCGGCCCTGGCCGAAAGCCCGCGCATCGCCGCGCGAACACCGCTTGCAGGCGGGACCGGATGGGCCGCATGCGGGCTCTGCATCGTTCCGCCGCTGTTCGGGTTTGCGATCCCGTTCGGGTTTCTGCTGCACGAAAGCTTCCAGCGCAGCCTGATCGGCGGCATCGACGCCGGACTGCTGCGGGCTTTGGGCAATTCAATCGTCCTGGCGCTGACGGCGACGGCGATCGTGCTGCTGCTCGGCCTGACCGCCAACGTCGCCAACCGCTGGCGCAACAGTGCATCGACCGCGGCAAGCATCGGTGCATCGCAGGCGGGCTACGCGGTCCCCGGCCTGATCCTGGCGCTTGGGCTGCTGACGCCGCTGGTGGCGTTCGACAACGTCATCAACGCCATCGCACGCGGATTGGGCGCAACGGCCCCCGGCCTGCTTCTCGCCGGATCGAGCGCTGCGGTTGTCATCGCCTACGCGATCCGCTTCATGGCGGTCGCCACCGGTCTCACCCAGGCCGGCTTCGAGCGCATTCCGCGCGACTACGACGACAGCGCCAGGATCTCGGGCGCATCCGAATGGACCTGCGTGCGAAAGATCTATCTGCCATTGCTGCGCCCGGCGCTGTGGGGCGCGGCCATTCTCGTGTTCGTCGATTGCCTGAAGGAACTGCCGGCAACGCTGTTGCTCCGGCCCCTGAACGTGGAGACGCTCTCGACCTCGATTTACCAGTTCGCCAGCCGCGGCAGTTTTGAGCAGGGATCGCTGGCCGCGCTGCTGATCGTCGCCGCCAGCATCGTCCCTGTCGTCTGGCTCACGCGCTTCGCCGACGTGCCGAACGGGCCGGCGTGAGCAAGCGAGCCGGGCATCCCCGATGCCGGCGGGCGTTACGCGCTATTCGAGCACGACCTTTGCCATCTTGATCACCTCTGCATTGCGCTGAATGTCGTCGGCGAGAAACGTCCTGACCTCAGCGGGTGTCTGCAACGGCACCTCCACGCTGATGCCGCTCATGATCTTTTTCATCGCTGCGGTCTGCGCGATTTCCACGACCCTGGCGTTCAGCTTCTGCACGATCTCCGCAGACGTTCCCACAGGCGCACAGATCGAAAACCAGCCGGGCACGTCCGAGTCTGGATAGCCGAGCTCGGTCAGGGTCGGAACGCCCGGCCATTCAGGGGAACGCGTAGGCGAATTGATGTTCAAGAGAGTGAGCTTGCCGGCCTTCACATGCGGCAGCGGATTGATCTCGTTCATCATCTGAATGTTGCCGGCCAGGAGATCGTTCAAGGAATCCGCGCTGCCGCGGTAGGGAACGTGCAGGATGTCGACCTTGGCGCGGTACTTCAGCATCTCGATGCGCATATGCGTCGATGTGCCGAGGCCCGCCGAACCGTAGGACAGCTTGCCTGGATTTTTGCGGGCGTAGTCCAGCATGTCCTTGAAGGTTTTGACGCCGACCGACGGATGAATCACAAACCCCGAAATGATGTCACCGACGCGCGCCACCGGCAGGAAATTCGTCACCGGGTCATAGGGCGTCTTGCGCAACGTCGGCAGGATGGTGAGCGGCGCCGACGGCGTCAGCAGGAAAGTATAGCCGTCAGGCACCGACTTGGCCGCGGCTTCAAGCCCGATCATGCCTGACGCACCGCCGCGGTGCTCGATCACGAAAGGCTGCCCATACGCTTCGGCGAGCTTGTCCGCCCACGGCCGGCCGATCAGATCGGTCGCGCCGCCCGGTGCATAGGGAAGAATGAGCCTGACGGGCCGGTTCGGCCATCCGGTGTCCGCACCGGCATGGGGCGAAACGATGCCGCCTGCAATCGCTGCGGCTGACAGTTTCAGGAATGCGCGCCTTTTCATCATCTGCGGTCCTCCGGCGTCGGGGAATGTGGAAAGCCTTCCGCCAGAGCCGATCGCCTGGCCGAAGACGAAGCGACGCGAGCCCTATTCCTTCTTGTGCATGCCGATGCGCTTCAGCAGCGTTTCCTCCGTCTTGACCTGCTCGGCGACGGAGGCCGCGTAGTCTGCGGCGTTCTTGTAATTCGGCACCATTTCGTAGCGCTCAAGAATTGCGACGACGCCCTCGTCCTCGATCGCCTTCTTGAAGGCGTCATGCAGCCTGGCGACGACCCTGGGGTCCATGCCTTTCGGCCCCGCGATGCCCCATGGCAAATCGAACACCCATGGATAGCCGAGCTCCCTGAGCGTCGGCAGATCGGGGACCGACTTCAGGCGCTTCGCCGTCCAGACGTTCAGCAAGCGCACCTTGCCGGCATCGACCATGGGTTTCACGCTCAAGCCGCCGGCCGCCATCATGGTGTGCCCGCCGGCCACGGCCGCATTCACCTCGGCCGCGCCCTTGAACGGCACATGGGTGAACTTGACGCCGGATTTCTCCGCCATCATCTCCATGCCGAGATGCAGCGATGATCCGGCACCGCTGGTGGCGTAGGTGATCTTGCCGGGATTGGCCTTCGCGTAATCCAGCACGTCCTTCCAGGTCTTGAACGGTGTATCGACGTGGGCCATTGCCGCGAAGGTGTAACCGGTCAGATGGACGATGTAGGTGAAGTCATCGGCAGACCAGGTCGTGTTCTGCATCATCGGCAGGCGGTAGACCGTGATCGGCATCTGCGCGATCGTGTAGCCGTCCGGCTTCGCTGTCGCCGCCATGGTGGCGGGCCCGACGGTGCCGGCGCCGCCGGCCTTGTTGTCGATGATGATCGGCTGGCCGAGATGTTTGGATGCCACCTCGGCCATTGCGCGCACGCCGACATCGGTGGGGCCGCCCGCGGGCCAGGGAACGATCAGCGTGATGGGTCTTGAGGGAAAGTCCTGCGCTTGCGCGATCGTCGCCGCGGCGATCAGTCCAGCCGCGGCCAGAAACGCCTTCGTACCCGTAAGCGGGGTCATGCGTCGCCTCCTTGGAAAGATGATTGTGTTTTGGCAACGGGCCTTCGTCAGGCGAGGCCCTTGGATTCGAACGCTACGCTGGAATCATTCCCGCCGCGACCGCCGTCATGCATGCATGGCCGACAAAATGCGTACGCAAGCGTTCACTTGCCCCTGCGCTGCGCATCGTATGGACGAGAGTGAAACTCGAAACGTCGCCGAATGAAAGTCAGCATCGCTGTCCCGTTCGCCGGCGCATGGATGCCTGCACGCGTCGACGCGCCGAACGGGCCGGCCTGGACGTCATCCGGGGCGCCGCGAAGCGGCGAGCCGGAGAATGACAAGACTACGTATTCTTCAGCGCGACGCGGAAGCTCGCTTCGGTGTTCGACTTGATCTCGTCGAGCGTGACGCCGTCGGCGAGTTCGATCAGCGCCATGCCGTCATTGCCGTGCTTGTCGATGGTGAACACGCCGAGATCCGTCACCACCAGGTCGACGACATTCGCGCCGGTGAGCGGCAGGTTGCAGCGATGCAGCAGTTTTGGCCCGTCCTTGGCCATGTGCTCCATCACCACCAGCACGCGCTTGACCCCGGCGACGAGGTCCATCGCCCCGCCCATGCCTTTGACCATCTTGCCCGGCACCATCCAGTTGGCGAGATCGCCGTTCTCGGCGACCTGCATGCCGCCGAGGATCGACAGGTCGATATGGCCGCCGCGGATCATTGCAAAGGAATCGGCGCTCGAGAAATAGCTGGTCGAGGGAAGTTCGCTGACCGTCTGCTTGCCGGCGTTGATCAGGTCCGCATCTTCCTCGCCTTCATATGGAAACGGACCCATGCCGAGCATGCCGTTCTCGCTCTGCAGCTGAACGTTCACGCCGTCGGGAATATAGTTCGACACCAGCGTCGGAATACCGATGCCGAGATTGACGTAGAAGCCGTCGCGCAATTCCTTCGCCGCGCGGGCCGCCATCTGTTCGCGAGTCCAGGCCATCGTGATCTCCTGAGCCTAAAAGTTATGCCGCCGGACGCGGGCGCGTGTTGCGGAATTCGATGCGCTTGGTGGCGTTTCCGACCTGGATCATGCGCTTCACGAACACGCCCGGGGTGTGGATGTGATCCGGATTGATTTCGCCGGCCGGCACGAGGTGCTCGACCTCGGCGACCGTGATCCTGGCTGCCGTCGCCATCATCGGATTGAAGTTTCGCGCCGTCTTGCGATAGACGAGATTTCCGGCGGTATCGCCCTTCCATGCATGAACGATCGCGAGATCGGCAAACAGCCCGCGTTCCATCACGTACTTCTCGCCATCGAACTCTCGCACTTCCTTGCCTTCGGCGATCAGCGTGCCGACACCGGTCTTGGTGAAGAAGGCGGGAATGCCCGCGCCACCGGCGCGGATGCGTTCGGCCAGCGTGCCCTGCGGATTGAATTCGAGTTCCAGTTCGCCCGACAGATACTGCTGCGCGAACAGCTTGTTCTCGCCGACATACGAGGCGATCATTTTCTTGATCTGCCGCGTCTCCAGAAGGCGGCTGAGACCGATGCCGTCCACGCCGGCATTGTTGGAAATCACCGTCAGATTCTTCACACCGGACTCACGGATGGCATCGGACAGCGCCTCCGCGATCCCGCACAGGCCAAATCCTCCCGACATGATCATCATGCCGTCCTTCAGCACGCCTGCGAGCGCCGATTTGGCGTCCGGAAAAACCTTGTTCATGACCGAGATACCCGATTGTCGTTGGGCGGCGGTGACGCCAGCACGTTCCGCTCTATTAGGCAATTTTCCAAATGGGCGTCAATCAGAGCAATCGCCCTCCGGTCGGCGGCCTTGAAAGCGTCAAGAAAACGGACCAAGTTGCGCAAAAGCGATGCGGTCCTGCACGACTTCGCGTCACTCCACCTCTCAGTCATCTCGGGACGCCCCTTGCCAATACCCCACGGACTGAAACGCCTGGGACTGTCGGTTGCCGCCCTTACGGCTGTGGCGCTGGTCGCTGTGGTGGCCGTCGCACTGCTGCTCGATCGCGACTCCGTGCGGGCCGCGGTCGATGCACAGGTGCGCGCCGCCACGGGCATGGAACTGACCGTGACCGGACCGATCCGCGTCTCGCTTTTTCCCACCCCGACCGTCACATTTCGCGACGTCAGGCTCGGCAGCGCAACTGAGCCTGCACTCAGCGTCGACGAATTGACCGCGAATTTGCGAATGCTGGCGCTGGCCGTGCGGCGTTTCGAAATCGCCGACCTCATTCTGTCGAACCCGCGTATCGACGTCAGGCGCGGCGCCAACGGCCTGTCGAACTGGGAGCCGTTGATCGAGCGGCTTGAAGGACAGCTGAAGGCGGGTGCCAGCAACGCGGTTTCGTTTTCGGAAGTGCGCATCAGCAACGGCGCCCTGACCTATCGGGATGAGGTCCGCCGTATTGCCGAGACCGCAACCGGAATCGATGTGTCGCTCGCCTGGCCATCGATCTCGCGCTCCTTCGCCGCCACCGGAGAATTCAACTGGCGCGGCGAGCGCATCGACGGCAGCATCAGCCTCGCCAATTTCGCCTCCGCGCTGTCCGGCGAGCGTTCGGGTCTGCGCGCACGCCTGTCGAGCGCACCCGTGAAGCTTGCGTTCGACGGCACGGTCGCCAATCCCTCGGCCCTTGCCATGGAAGGCAATCTGACCGTCAATTCCACGTCGCTGCGCGACACGTTGCGCTGGGCCGGACATGATCTTCCCAATGGCGCGGGCTTCGCCCGGTTCTCGCTGAAGGCGCGCGCGAACGCGACCGGAACGTCGATTGCGCTCGACAACGTCAATGTCGAACTCGACGGCAACGTCGCCGAAGGCGTGATGAGCTACGGCGGCGACGGGCGGCAGACATTGCAAGGCACGCTTGCCGCCGGGGCGCTGGATGTCACGCCCTACATTTCGACCGTACGCATGATGGCGGGCGGCTCGCGGGACTGGAACAGGCAGCCGTTCGATCTTCGCGGCCTCTCCGGCACCGAACTCGACTTGAGGCTTTCCGCAGCGCGCATGACCGTCGGCAACACCAAAATCGGCCGCACGGCGCTCGGCCTGAATGTCCGCAACGGCGCGCTGATGCTCAGCGTCGGCGAGGCGCAGCTGTTCGGCGGTGTCGCCAAAGGTTCGTTCAACGTGGCGCGAGCGGACGCCAGGGCCGAGGTCAAAGCGCAGTTTCAGCTGTCCGATGTCGATCTCGAAGCCTGTCTCGGCGAACTGTTCGGCATGCGGCGCATCGCCGGGCGCGGAACGCTTGGTGTCACGCTCGAGGCCGCAGGCGTCAATCCGTTCCAGCTGGCACAATCGCTCGACGGCCGCGCGACGCTGACGAGCCAGAACGGCGCCCTCACCGGCTTCAACGTCGAACAGCTGCTGCGCCGGCTCGAACGCCGGCCGTTGTCCGGCGCCGGCGAATTCCGCACCGGGCGGACGCCGTTCGACAAGCTGAACGTCGCCGTCCGGCTCAACGACGGCATCGCGACCACCGAGGACGTCCGTCTCGACGGGCCGACGGTGCAAATGGTGCTGACCGGCGCGGCATCGCTTCCCTCGCGCGAATTCGATCTCAAGGGCGTCGCGAGCCTTGTTCCTCCAGCCGGGGCCGCGCGGACCTTCGAACTGCCGTTCGTCATCCAGGGGCCCTGGGACGACCCGTTGATCTTCCCCGACTCCGAAAGCCTGCTGCGGCGCTCGCCCGCGTCCGCGCCATTGCTGGACGCGGTGCGCGACCGGCGGGCGCGCGACGCAGTGAAATCCGCGATCGAGCGTCTGACCGGCGGACAGCGCTCCGCGCCGGCCGCAGAGACGCCTGAAGCGAAGAGCCGGACGGAATAGGTCACGTCAGTCTTTTCCGGATCTCGGCCAATTCGGCCTCATCCCAGATGCCGATCAGAATTCCACGCCTGACCTGAAGCTGTTTGCTCGCGTAGGCGCTGATCTTTTCAGTGCTGGTCGTGATGTGTCCCTTCGGATGCAGCGCCCAATCAAACAACTCGGACCGCAGCCGCGTGATGATGTCCGCGCATGAAGGATCGTCACCGCGGTCGATCAGTTCCTGCGGATCGTCGACAAGGTCATAGAGCATCGGCCGGAAGCCGGACGCATGGATGTACTTCCAGCGGCCGTCGAACACCATGAACAGGCGGCATTGCCCGATCGGCTGGTCGAGCTTCACGCGCACGTCCTGCATGCTGTAGTCGTACTCCGAGAACACGACCTTGCGCCAATTTTCGGGAGCGTCACCGCGCAACCAGGGCATCAGCGAGCGCCCTTCCAGGACGTGATCCGGCGGCTTGCCGCCAAAATATTCAATGAACGTCGGCGCCAGGTCGATCGCCTCGACCAGCGCATCGCATACCGTGCCGCGGGTGGCATCGGCCGTTCCGGACGGATCAATGACGATCAGCGGTATCCTGGCCGACTGGTCGTGGAACAGATCCTTCTCGCCCATCCAGTGATCGCCGAGATAGTCGCCATGGTCGGAGGTGAACACGATCATGGTCGTCTCAAGCAAGTCGCGTTGCTCAAGAAAGCGCATCAGCACACCCATCTGATCGTCGATCTGCTTGATCAGGCCCATATAGGTCGGGATGACCTTCTCCCGCGCCCCGTCACGCGCCATGTTGCGCGAGTAGCGCATGTCCATATAGGCGCCGAACACCGGATGCGGATTCTGCCGCTCCCTGTCGGAACGAATCACAGGCTGCACATCCTGAGGGCCGTACATGCTCGCGTACGGCTCTGGCGCGATGTAGGGCCAGTGCGGCTTGATGTACGACAGATGCAGGCACCACGGGCGGCCGTCCTGTTCCGCCCCGGTGATGAAATCCATCGCCCGCCGCGTCATGTAGGGCGTCTCGGAGTGTTCGTCGGGAACGCGCGCCGCCTTGTCGGCGTGCACGAGCAGCCAGCCATTCTGCAGCGAACCGTCCGCGGCCATGCCGGAGTTGGCCCAGTGCTCCCACGGGTTGGCCGCGTCGTAGCCCCTGTCGCGAAGATAGCTGTCGTATCTCGGCCGCGGCACGCCTGAGGGGTGCAGTCCGTCATCGCGTTCATACGGCTCGAAGCCGCACTGCGACACATGCACGCCGATGATCAACTCCGGTGCGATGCCGAGCGCCTTCATGCCTTCCAGGTCGGGCGACATGTGTGTCTTGCCGACCAGCACATTGCGCACGCCGAGTTGGCCCAGATGATCCCCGAGCGTCGGTTCGCCGACGCGCAGCGGCCAGCCGTTCCAGTGCGAGCCGTGCGAGCGCATATAGCGGCCGGTATAGAAGCTCATGCGCGAGGGGCCGCAGATCGGCGATTGCACATAGGCGTTGCTGAAACGAACGCCGCGCCCCGCCATCGCATCGATGTTGGGAGTCTTCAGTGCCGGATGTCCCGTGCATCCGAGATAGTCGTACCGAAGCTGGTCGCACATGATCCAGAGAACGTTCTTCGGATGCGCCATGTTGTGTCCGTTCGCAATTCAGCTGTCTTGATGCTGCGGCATTGCCCGGCTGTTTTCAAGGCAACATTACAGCGGCGCGGCGCTTGCGCCCTTCGCCGCCGACAGTTTCGACACCAGCGATGCAACGACGATCGTCAGCGCAACGAAAGCGACCATCAGCGTGCAGATGGCGTTGATCTGCGGCTTCACGCCGAGCCGGACTTCCGAATAAATCCGGATCGGCAATGTGGTGGCGCCGGGGCCCGTGGTGAAGCTCGCGATCACCAGATCGTCGAGCGACAGGGTGAAAGCCAGCATCCAGGCCGCCGCGACCGCGGGCAGGATGATCGGCAGCGTCACGGCAAAAAACGCGCGCGCAGGCGAACAGCCGAGGTCCATCGCGGCTTCCTCGAGGCTGCGATCGAGCCCGTTCAGGCGCGACTGCACGATGACCGCGACGAAGCACACGGTCAGCGTGGTGTGGGCGGCGGTAACCGTCCAGAAGCCGCGTTCGGCTTCGACGGCGATGAACAGCAAGAGCAGCGACAGGCCGGTAATGACCTCGGGCATCACCAGCGGTGCATGCAGCATGCCTGAAAACAGCGTTCGCCCGCGAAACTGGTCGCCGCGCGACAAGGCGACCGCCGCCATCGTGCCGAGGACGGTGGCGAGCGTCGCCGACGTGACACCGACGCGCAGGCTCATCCACGCGGCCTCCATCATGGCTGCATCGTTGAGAAGCTCGGCATACCAGCGCGTCGACCATCCGCCCCACACGGTGACGAGGCGCGAGGCGTTGAACGAATAAATGATGAGAATAACGAGCGGCAGGTAGAGAAAGGCAAAGCCGAGCGCCAGCGACACCGTGTTGAACGGCGACAGCCGCGTCAGCGCGCGCGCACTCACGACCGTGCCTCAAGTTGCTTGCGCTGCAGCCTGTCGTAGACAACGAGCGGCGCCAGGAGAACGAGCAGCAGAACGACGGCGAGCGCCGAGGCGACCGGCCAGTCACGGTTGGTGAAGAACTCCGCCCACAGTGTCTGACCGATCATCATCTGACCGGAGCCGGCGAGCAGGTCGGGGATCACGAACTCGCCTGTGATCGGGATGAAGCACAGCAGCGCGCCGGCGCCGATGCCGGGCAGCGACAATGGCCAGGTCACCAGCCAGAACGCCCGCAACCGCGAACAGCCGAGATCGGCGGCGGCTTCGAGCAGCGACGCGTCCATTTTCGACAGCGTTGCATACAGCGGCAGCACCATGAACGGCAGGTACGAATAGACGATGCCGATATACATGGCGGTGTCGGTCGACAACCACGCGATCGGCGCGCTGACGATCCTGAGCGCGACAAGGACATCGTTCAGCAAGCCGTCGCGCTGCAGGATATTGATCCAGGCATAAATGCGGATCAGGAACGAGGTCCAGAACGGCACGATCACCAGCAGCATGGCGACGGTTTGCCAGCCGCGCGGCAGCCGCGACATGCCGTAGGCGACCGGATAGCCGAGCAGCACGAGGATCAACGTGGAAACCGCCGCAACGGTGATGCTGCGCAGATACGACAGCAGATAGAGATCGTCCGACACCAGTAGCCGGAAATTCTCGAGTCCCAGCCGGCCCGCCGCGGTCGTCAGCCCCTGAAAGCCCTGAGCGAAATCAAACACCGGCTCGTAGGGCGGCTGCGCGATCGCGGTTTGCGACAGGCTGATCTTCAGGATGAAGAGGAACGGCACGAGAAAGAAGATCGCCATCCAGAGATAGGGAGCGATCGCGGCAATGCGCGCGGGACGGGAGAAATTGCGGCTCGCGCTCATGTCGTCACCGGTCCAGCACGATGCAGGCGTCGGGCGAGAACGACAGCGATACGCGCTGACCCTGGCTGAAGAAGCTCGTCCCCGAGCCGAACCAGGTTGGCGGCCGTGACCCGAACCACCGAGCCCGACGGCAACCGCACGTGATAGACCGATACGCCGCCGAGATAATTGATGTCGACGATCTCGCCGCGCAACGCGTTGGCGAGATCGCTCGATGCGGTCTCCGACGAAATACGGATCTTCTCCGGCCTGATCGCAATCGGCACCGTCATGCCGGCGATCGGCTGGGCCTGGCTCGCGATGACGATCGTGCCGGCCTCCTCGGTCTTCAGCGTGAGAAGACCGGCCTTCTGGGAAACGACCAGGCCTTCGATGAAATTGATGTCGCCAATGAAGCTCGCGATCCAGCGCGAATTCGGCAATTCATAGAGTTCGCGCGGGCCTGCGATCTGGATCAGATTGCCCTTGTCCATCACGCCGATGCGGTCGGCGACCGTCATCGCCTCGCCTTGATCGTGCGTCACGATGATGAACGTGGTGCCGAGCTTGCGCTGCACCTCCAGCAACTCCGCCTGCGTGCTTTCGCGCAGCTTCCTGTCGAGGGCGGCGAGCGGCTCGTCGAGCAGCAACATCCGCGGCCGAAGCGCCAGCGCGCGCGCCAGCGCCACCCGCTGGCGCTGGCCGCCGGACAACTGGTCCGGACGCCGCCGTTCCAGGCCTTCGAGCTGGGTCAGCACCAGCAACTCGGCGACGCGAACGGCGATATCCGCGCGGCTCAGCCCCGCGCGCTTCAGCCCGAAAGAAATGTTGCCCGCAACGTCGAGATGCGGGAACAGCGCGTAGTTCTGGAACATCATGTTGATGGGCCGCTGATGCGGCGGCACCGCCACGATGTCCACGCCATCGAGAAGGATGCTGCCTTCGTCGGGCGTCTCGAAGCCGGCGAGCATGCGCAACAGCGTGCTCTTGCCGCAGCCGGACGGACCCAACAGCGCAAAGAATTCGCCTGCACGGATATCGAGCGACAGGTTTTCGACGGCGACCACGCCGCCGAACCGTTTGGTGACGGATGCGATGCGCAACAGTGGCGTTTCGGCGCCGCCGGCGTTGTCTGGAGCCGGCGCTGTCGTCGGGGGCAAATCCTGCACCATCATCCTGTCTCATGCGGCATCGGCAGCCCGCTGCGCGGCCAATAGGTAGCGGTGATTAGAGACCCGCTCAACCGCAGCGCCCGCGCAGGCCACAGGATTTGCTTCGCAAGTCCTTACACGCCGGCTTTGATGAATTCGATCAATGCGCTGCGGCCGTGCGGCGATATCGCAGGCCCGAGCTTCGAGCGCCGAAACAGCACGTCGTCCTCGGTACGGGCCCATTCGCAACCCATCAGATAGCGCACCTCGGTACCCGTCAGGTCCGGGCCGAACAGCGGGCCGAGATCGGTCAGGCTCCGCGCATCGCTCAGAATGCGCGCGATCCGCGTGCCGTAGGCGCAGATCAGCCGGCGCGCGTGTGCGTCGGTGAGAAACCGCCAGCGCATCCGGGCGCGGTCCACCTCTTCGTCGAGATCGGCGGAAAAATCGCCGCCCGCGAGCGGCGACACCCCGGTCCACGGTCCGCGCATCGCGAAGAACGGCGCGAGCGCCGCCATGACATCTTCCGCCTGCCGGCGATACATCGCGGCATCGCCGCCGAACACCGTCACCAGCGGCGCTTCATGGAATGGACGGTCGAGCGCGATCGTGCCTGCCGCATCCTGACGCCAGTTGCTGCGCGGGGAATGCGCACGCACCGTGCAGATCGTACGCAGCACATCGACCGGCGAGATTTGCTCGCGAAAGTAGCGATTGGCGGCACCGCAAAGATAGGCGATTTCTCCAGCTGTGGGCGATGCCACAGCCGGATCTTCGGTGAATTCGCTGTCGATCAGCCCGATCGTGGCGAAGTCGTCGGCGTAGGGAGCGACAAAGATCAGCCGATCGTCGATGTGCCTGAAGGCGTAGATACCGTCGTGATCGAACGGACGGCGGACGACGATCCTGCTTTGCCGCAGCAGGCGCGCATGCGGCGCGGCCCGGCGCAGCACGGACTCCGCAGTCCTGTTGACCCAGGCGCCGGTGGCATTGACCAGCGCGCGTGCCGTGATCGTCCGGCGGTGGCCGCGATCGATCACGCCGAGCCGCCACTCCTCCTCGCGATCGGCGCGGACGCAGCGGGCGCCGGTGCGGATCGATGCGCCACGCCCGGCCGCATCGACCGCATTGAGGACAACCAGACGCGCCTCATCGACGATGGCGCCGGTATAGGCGAACGCCGTGTGGAACGAGCGCTTCAGACTGAAGCCTGTCTCGTGATGGGTGAGATCGAGCATCGCCGCGCGCGGAAACGCGCGACAGGGCGCCAATCGATCATAAAGGAACAGTTCCGACCGTAGCCGCCACGGCCGGTCTTCCGGATGCACGGGCAGAACCAGCCTCACCGGCCGCACCAGATGGGGCGCAAGCTTTGCCAGAAGATTACGCTCGGTAAGGGCAGCTCGCACCCGCAGGAATGCGCGGCGCTCAAACTGCTCCAGATCGCCCGCAATCAGCCCGGGCGAGGCTGAGGACGCGCCCGAGGCAAGATCGCCCTGCTCGATCAGAACGACGCTCAGGCCGCGTCCAGCCGCGTCCCGCGCGATGCCGGCGCCAGTCAACCCGCCGCCAATGATGGCAAGATCGTAATCCGCCATACGGCCCGATGTCCCCCACCCCACAGGCGCGCGAAGCAACGCCGTTCTTCGAACGGCTATGACAGCGCGCAAACGCCATCACCTGCCCCGTCGGTATCTTAGGGCCGTGCAACGCGGCGGCTTGATGTCGGAGGAATGACGGCAGAATGGAAATCGCCGTTCGCAGGGCGACATCAGCCGATGCGGCGCAAGGCATCGGCGCCGGACGCATGTCCAACGAGCTCGGCATACTGCTGGATCGGGGCCGGCTTGCCGATGAAGTACCCTTGAACCTGATCGCAGGACTCGCTGGCGAGGAACGAGAGCTGCTCCTGGGTTTCAACTCCCTCGGCGACGATCGGCACATCGAGGCCGCGGCCGAGGCCAATGACGGCGCGAATGATCGCGGCCGACTGCGCGTTGTGGCCGAGGTTCATGACGAACTCGCGATCGATCTTGATCTTGTCGAACGGGAACGACTGCAGATAGGACAGCGACGAATAACCGCTGCCGAAATCGTCCATCGCAATCCGCACGCCCAGTGCCTTCAGCCGGCGCAGCAGGGCGAGCCCGCGATCGAAATCGCCGATCAGAACGCCTTCAGTAATTTCGAGCTCGAGCCGCCCCGGCGCGACGCCGGTCTCGAGCAGAATCGAATGCACCAGCGCCACCAGATCGCCGTGCAGGAACTGCACCGGCGACAGGTTCACCGCGATCTGCAGCGGCCGCGACCAGGACGCGGCCTCCATGCAGGCCGCGCGCAGAATCCATTCGCCCATCTCGACGATCAGGCCGCTTTCCTCGGCGAGCGGAATGAATGCGCCCGGCGGCACTGAACCCCGGATCGGATGATTCCAGCGCACCAGCGCCTCGAACCCGACCACGTCCTTGCCGATCTTCGCCTGCGGCTGGTAGTGCAGCGTGAGTTCGCCGTTCTTGATCGCCTGCGACAGTTCGTGATGCATCGCCCGCCGGTCGCGGATTTGCTGATCCATCTCCGCTTCGAAGACGCAAACCGACCCGCGCGCCTGCGCCTTTGCGCGGAACAGCGCGACATCGGCATTTGCCAGCAGCGCGGCGGGAGCCGCGCCATTGTGCGGAAACACCGCAATGCCGGCCGTCACGCCAAGGTGAATGGTCTTGCCGTCGATCAGGAATTCCTTGTGCATCGCCTCGATCAGCCGCTCGGCGAGCGCCTTGCCCGCCTCCGGCTGCGCGCCGTCGATGATCAGGCCGAATTCGTCGCCGGAAAGCCGCGCGACCACAGCTCCTTGCGCGGCCAGCTGGATCCTGCGCGCGGCCTCGACCAGAACCTTGTCGCCGACTTCGTGTCCAAACACGTCGTTGACTTCCTTGAACCGGTCGAGATCGATCGACAACACGGCGAATTCGTCCGTTCCTGCGCATGCGTCGATCATCTGCGACAGCGCCTGCACGAAGGCGACACGGTTCGGCAGATCCGTCAGGCCGTCGTGATAGGCCATATGCGCCATCCGCGACTCGGTCTGACGGCGGTCGGTGATGTCTTCGTTGGTCTGGATCAGATATTGCGGCTCGGCCCGCTCGTCGAGAACGGCGATGCGGCGCGCCATGTAGAGGCGCAAGCCGGTGTCCGACTTCACCGGATATTCCTCGGTCACCACCTCCCCCTTCATCCGGATCGCAGCATTGTCACGGTGATTGATGAAGGTGGCGCGGTCCTTCGAGTGGAATTCCTCGATCCTGTGACCGATCATCTGCTGCCGCGACCGGTCCATGAATTTCTCGGCCTGCCGGTTGACGAGCAGATACTTGCGATCGTCGACCCGCTTGACCACGATGGATGTCGGAATGTAGTCGAGCACGAGTTCGAGGAATTTTTTGGTGTCCTCGACCTGCTTCAACAAACCCCGCTGCTCTGTCACATCCTCGAACAGGGTGACGAGGAACTTCGGTTCGCCGTGTTCATCGCGCGCAACGACGCGTCGCGCGCCGAGCACGCGTTTCTCCGAGCCCCGCTCGACGACGACTTCCATGCGAGCCTCGCCCGTCGGCGACGCGATGGCGTCCTCGTCCGCCTGGACGACGGCCTTGGCCGATTGCGGCGTGAAGATTTCATTCGCGTGATAGCCGACGATCTTCTCGCGCGGAAAGCGGCTGAATTGCTCGAATGCACGGTTGGCGAGAATGTATTTTCCGTCGTCGATGTTCTTCACGGCGACGCAGACAGGAATGTTGTCGATCACCGATTCCAGGAAGCTCTTGGTGGTCGCGAGTTGACGCGACAGCGACCGCTGCTCACTGAAATCCTCGTGGACCGAAACGTACCCTCCGCCGGGCAGCCAGCGGCGCGATATCTTGATCTGGCGGCCGTCGCTGATATCGCGCAAGTCGCTGTCCGAAACATCACCGCGCTGTTTGGCAAAATGCGGATCGCCGCTGTACGTTCCCCGCGCCTTCCGCAGCTCCAGCAGTTCGGACAGCGGCATGCGCGGCCGGATCTCCGATCGCGACAGACGGTAGAGTTCGAGATACTGGTCGTTGCAGAAGACCATGCGCCGGCGCGAATCGACCATCATGATGCCATGCGGCATGTTGTTCAGCGCCGACGACGCGAACTTCGCACGGCGGCGCTGCCGCAGCTTCAAACGGCGATGGGCGGAGTAGATCCAGAGCAGAACCGAGGCAAAGAACGCCGCAAGGACGCCAGCAGAGGCGACCAGTTCCCACAGCATGAGCGTGCGGAGTTCCGTGAAATCCCACGCATGCGCGGCCGATGCAGGGCATGCGGACACGGCCACGCACACGCACAGTCGCGCAAGGGCTCGCTCGCACTTCGCAATCCAGTCTTGCATGGCCGCCATGACAATCTTGCCGGAGTTGGCGTATTCATTGTCAGGGTGCACACCTTTTAATCGGGTAAACTTGTACCCTTTCACCCGCTCGAGTTGAGTAGATCTGTCCCTGTCGGCCTTGCGATGGCTAACAGGCTGTAAACGACTTGCGTGCGGACATCCTTCAACTGTTAAAACCTGTTAACGAAACCTGAACGCACGGGCCTGCGCTTGATGGATCATGTGGATTGCGTAATCGTCGGCGCCGGCGTGATCGGCCTTGCCATCGCCCGGCGGCTCGCCCGCGGCGGCCGCGAGGTGATCGTCCTCGAATCCGAGGGCGAAATCGGCACCGTGACTTCGTCGCGCAACAGCGAGGTCATCCATGCCGGCATTTACTATCCACGCGACAGCTTGATGGCGCGCTTTTGCGTCAGCGGCCGTGCTGCGCTCTATCGTTATTGCAACGACCACGGCGTGCCGCATCGCAATTGCGGCAAGTTGATCGTCGCGACGACTATTGAAGAAGGCGAACGGCTGGCGTCGATCGCCGAACGCGCGCGCGCGAACGGCGTCGGCGATCTGAAGGTTCTGAGCGAAGCCGGGGCGCGCGCGCTTGAACCGGCATTGCACTGCGTGGGCGCGCTGCTGTCGCCATCCACCGGCATCATCGACAGCCATGCCTACATGCTGGCGCTGCGTGGCGATGCAGAGGACGCCGGAGCGCTGTTCGCGTTTCATGCGCCGCTTCAGCGTGCGAGCGTCGGGGCCGGGAGCATGACGCTGCATGTCGGCGGCGAGGCGCCGATGACGATCGGTTGCAGGCTGCTCATCAACGCTGCCGGACACAACGCGCCGGCCATCGCAGCCGCGGTCGACGCCATGCCGCCGGGCCGCATTCCACAAGCCTACCTCGCCAAGGGAAACTATTTCAGCTGCGCGGCGCGTGCACCGTTCTCGCGGCTGATCTATCCGGTTCCGGTGGCGGGCGGCCTCGGCGTCCATCTCACGCTCGACATGGCAGGCCTTGCCCGCTTTGGACCGGACGTCGAATGGATCGAGGATATGGATTATGCCGTCGATCCGAAGCGTTCCGAATTATTTTATCCGGCGATTCGCAGGTATTGGCCAGGCTTGCCGGACCAGTCGCTCGTGCCGGCCTATGCCGGCATACGCCCCAAAATCGTGCCCCCGGCAATCGCCACTCAGGACTTCATGATCCAGGGACCGCATGATCACGGCATCGCCGGGCTGATCAACCTGTTCGGCATCGAGTTGCCGGGACTGACATCGTCGCTGGCAATCGCCGACCACGTCGCGCAGCTTGCAGGTACGGCCTAGCCGCACGCTTGCGCGCTCCCGTCGGGCCACGGTAGCGAACCCGCAGCGCTAATGTCAGATTTGAACTAGATCAGTGGACAGTGTCGCTGACTGCGATGCGCAGACGCTCGATCTCGTCCTTGACCTGCAATTTCCGGCGCTTGATTTCGAGGATTGTGATGTCATCCGTTGAGGGATGATTTAGCGCGTCGTGAAGCTGATCTTCGAGCGCTTCGTGCTTACGTTCCAGTTCCGCAAGATGAGCCTGGATCGCCATTGGCACCTCCATCTGACTTCGCTCTGGGTATACGAGTGTACATGACTTGCGGCGGCTGTCGATGGCGGCGGCGACGCGCCGCGAAATTGGTGGCTAACGGGTATTCGGCGTGACCTTGGCTTGCCACAATCACCGGAACCGCAGATAATTCCTGAAGAAAACTACCGGGCGCGGAACCCTGCGTGCACTGCAAAGGCTGGCACGTGCGGCTCTGTGCCGCTCCGGCGGAACCGCTGCCGTACACGATTTCCGACTGGCGACGCTCACGATTCGAATCAACGCTGATGACCGACGAAGACGACCGTGAGTTCAAGGCAGAGCTGATGCGCCTGCAGCAGGAGCATCGCGACCTGGACGCGGCGATCGCAGCGCTGCAATTGTCTCCTGCGCCCGATCTGCTGCAATTGCAGCGCCTGAAGAAGCGCAAGCTGCAACTACGCGACCGCATCGCCTTCATCGAAGATCAGATCACACCCGATATCATTGCCTGACGGCGCGACGGGATTGCTTGTGCGCGTACATCGCCCGGTCGGCGCGTTCGAACACCTGCGCCGCGGCATCGTCGGCCCCGAGCACGGTGACGCCAACGGACACGCCGGACGAAATGCGTCGTCCCCGATATTCACAGGCCATTCCATCGACGGCCAGTTCGAGCGCCGCTGCCTTTGTCAGCGCGTCGTCTTCGTCGAGGTTCCACAGCAGAATGCCGAACTCGTCGCCACCGAGTCGTCCGAGCGTGTCCGACTGACGGATATTCGCAGAAAGAACGCCGACGATGGTCTTCAACAGATGATCGCCGGCCGCGTGACCGAAACTGTCATTGATCGGCTTCAGCCGGTCGACATCGACGACAAGCAGCGCAACCGACGCGCGATAGCGCTTCATGTAGGCGATGGAGCGGTTCAATTCGCGCTCGAAGCCGCGCCGGTTCGGGATATCCAGAAGGAAATCGGTATCGGCGCGCGCCTCCAGTCGGGCGATGTGCCGCCGTGCCTGCGCAAGCCGCTTTGTCAGCGCCGCGATCGTCGCTGCCGCCGATGCGCCTTTTGCTGCCGTTCGAGGGTTCTTTTCCCGACCGCCGCGCAGACCGGTCTTGACATCGGCCGGTTCGGCGGAAGATGCACGCACCCCGACCAGGCGCGTCCGGCGTGTTGAATGGCCAGTCTTGCCGGCGCCGCGCTTCGTCAGTTTCGCCATATCGCGTCACCGCCGGTCGCGCGGCAAGCCGCGTTGACCATGAGAAGAAATGCCGATCCAATCTGCTTGCTTCGGAAAAGTCGATCCCTATAATCCGCGCTCCTTTTTTGCACTTTATACACAACGGGCAGAATGAACGCTCTCGTCGCCATCATCATGGGAAGCCAGTCCGACTGGGACACCATGCGTCACGCAGCGGACACGCTGAAGGCGCTCGGCGTGTCGCATGAGGCGCGCATCGTTTCCGCGCATCGCACGCCGGATCGGCTTGTTGCGTTCGCCAAGGGCGCAAAGGCCGCAGGTTTCAAGGTGATCATCGCAGGCGCCGGCGGCGCGGCGCATCTCCCGGGGATGACCGCATCCCTGTGCGAACTGCCGGTGTTCGGCGTGCCGGTCGAGTCCAAATCGCTTTCGGGCATCGATTCGCTTTATTCGATTGTGCAAATGCCCGCCGGAATCCCGGTTGGAACATTGGCAATCGGCAAGGCAGGCGCTATCAACGCGGCCCTGCTTGCGGCGAGCGTGCTTGCGCTGAACGATGCGGCGCTGGCGGCCAGGCTCTCAGCCTGGCGACAGCAACAGACCGCCGCCGTCGCAGAGCGGCCCGAGGATCCTGCGTGACATCTCCAGGTCAGGTCAAGCTGAAGCCGGGCGACACAATCGGAATCCTGGGCGGCGGACAGTTGGGGCGCATGCTCGCGCTCGCCGCCGCGCGCCTCGGTCTGCGCTGCAACATCTATTCCCCCGAGCCGGATTCGCCAGCGTTCGACGTGGTACAGCATGCTACCTGTGCCGAGTACGCGGATGTCGCAGCGCTCGAAATGTTTGCGTCCGAGGTGGACGTCGTGACCTACGAATTCGAGAATGTGCCATCGGCAACTGCGCTGATCCTTGCCGCACGCCGTCCGGTGCTTCCCGATCCCTCGGTGCTGGAGATCGCGCAAGACCGCTCGGCGGAGAAGGATTTCGTGCGCCGGCTCGGCATCGCCACAGCCGAGTACGCGGAAGTGTCGTCCATCGAGACGCTGCGAGAGGCCGTTGCCTCGCTGGGACTGCCGGCCGTACTGAAGACGCGCCGCTTCGGCTACGACGGCAAGGGCCAGTCGATGATCCGCGACACCGACGGCCTTGACGCGATCTGGGCCGAATTCGGCACCAACTCGGCCATCCTTGAAGCAATTCGTTCCGTTCGAGCGCGAGATTTCGGTGATCGTCGCGCGCGGCGCCGACGGCCACGTGGAATGCTTCGACGTCACGGAAAACGAGCATCGCGATCACATCCTGAAGACATCACGCGTACCGGCGCATATCCCGGACGCGGTTGCCGCCGCAGGCCCGCGAGATCGCGACGAAGATCGCCAATGCCTTCCACTATGTCGGCGTGCTCGCGGTTGAGATGTTCGTCGCCCCTGGCGCGGGCGGGCCGCGACTACTGGTGAACGAGATCGCGCCGCGCGTGCACAATTCGGGGCACTGGACCCTGGACGGCGCGTCCGTGTCCCAGTTCGAGCAGCACATCCGCGCCATCGCCGGATGGCCGCTTGCGCCGGTCCATCGGCATGGCGATGTGACCATGACCAATTTGATCGGCAGCGACGTCGACGGCTACGGCGCCTGGCTCACCAAACCCGGCGCGACGGTGCACCTTTACGGCAAGGGCGCCCCCCGCGACGGCCGGAAAATGGGGCATGTGACCGAGGTCAAATCCCCTCCCCAGTCGCAAAAACGATAGATTCGAGCTTCGCGAGCCGCTCTCAACCGGTGGACAATTCCGATTCAATCTGATACATCCGCGCGCCTGACGAGAAGTGTTTGGCTGCTTTTGGCCCTTTTTCGTCGCCCAGAATCCAAACCGATCAATCGTTCGGCCAATGCAAAGGATGCTGCGTGCAGGTTCTCGTTCGCGATAACAACGTCGACCAAGCCCTCAAGGCGCTGAAGAAGAAGATGCAGCGCGAGGGGATCTTCCGCGAGATGAAGCTCCGCGGCCACTACGAAAAGCCCTCCGAAAAGAAAGCCCGCGAGAAGGCGGAAGCCGTCCGCCGCGCCCGCAAGCTCGCGCGCAAGAAGCTGCAGCGCGAAGGCCTGCTGCCGATGAAGCCTAAGGTCGATACGCGTGGCGGACCTGGTGGTCCGGGCGCCGGCCGCGGCGGTCCCGGTGCAGGCCCGCGCCCCCCGCGCTTTTGAAGCCTGACACAGGTTTGATTGAAAACGCGGGCCTCGAGGTCCGCGTTTTTCATTGGGGCTTCTGCCGTATCTCGCCGAGGAACGCCTGAACGGTCCCGACCGCTCCCTGCTGATCGAGATCGATATGTGTGCCGTTTTCGAACGCGACGAAGCGTTTCGGTCCGGGCGCAAGCTCGTACAGTCGCCTGCCGAATTCGATGGAAATGACGCTGTCCTTCTCGCCGTGCATGACCAGCAACGGCGCCTTCAGTGCGCCAATGCGCTTGTCGGAATGAAACCGGTCGCGCATCAGCCATCGCACCGGAAAGAAGGGGAACGCGCCGGCTGCGACGTCCACGGTTGATGTATACGGCGCCTCCAGAACGATCCCGCCCACCGGTCGCGTGGTCGCCATCGCGATCGCAACGCCGGACCCCAGCGAATATCCCCAAGGCACGATACGTGCCGGCGGGTAGCGCGCCGCCGCGAAGTCGTAAGCGGTGGCACCGTCATCCAGCAGCCCCTGTTCCGTCGGCTTGCCTGTCGAGCCCGCATAGCCGCGAAACGACAATGCAACGAGACCCGTGCCATCCGCAGTGAGCGCACGAAAGCGCGGAACCCGCCAGGCGAGGACTTCGCCATTGCCATGAAGGAAGACGACCACTTGCCTGTCGGCCTTCGGCGCGACATGCCACAGAACGACCTGCTCGCCGTCGCGCGTCCTCGCGATAACCTCTTCCGCCTCAGGAAAGCCGGCCGCAGCGGGTGTCGTTCGCAGGGTTTGCGGGATGGGGTAGAGCAGCGCGCGCTGGAAGACGTACATCGCCGCGACGGCGGTGACATAGAGCAGCACCAGACATACGGCAGCCCATCGCAGCGACGTCATATCGCTACCGAAACATGTCCGGTCGGGAAGTCAACGAAACGGCGACGAATTACCACCGAGCGAGCGGCCCACGTTTGTTTCGCCGCGGTGCAGGACCTATTGCGGCGTGATCGCGCGGAAGAACGACTTTGTCGCCGACAGGAAATCGTCGGCAAGCGACGGATTTTCCGCGACCCGGTGAGCTGCCTGCAGGTTCAGCGGAGCGCGCGCGGCCGGAATCTCGGCCGGCGGGCTTGGTCGATTCGATTGGCTCGACGACGTTTGATCCACGCCGTCGTCTTGCGGATATCTTGGCGCGGCGATCGTCACCGCAGGGGGCAGCGGCGGCGCGGCGGCGACGGTCGCGGCCGGCAACGGCTGCTGCGGCTGTTCGGGAGCAGCCCGGGCCTGCTGAACGCGGGGGACAACTGCGGCCGGCTTCGCGGGCTCCTCCGCCACGCGCGCGGTGTCAGTTCCGCCGCGCAGCCGCTGGATCACGGCGCGCGCGAGTTCGTTCGCGTCCTTCTCCTTCCGCTCGGCGGCAGTCGCGGTCTCGAGCGCGGGAACGGCCGCAGCTGCACCGGCGACCGTGTCGGTCACCGGCGCACGCTCTTTCACGATCGGAATGATCCGGATGTTGTCGGAGCCGCTGGCGGCCTTGACCGGCCTCGCCGGCTCGACGGCGTCCGTGGATTTCTCCTCAGCCGGCGCGGCAAGCACCTCTGGCCCGGAGACGGCCGGCGACGCCTTGGCCGTCTGCCGGCTTTGCACGGCGATGCTCGCAGCACTCGGCGGTGTCTTCGGGTTGATCCAGGTTGAAACGATATAGGCGCCGATCACCGTCGCCGAGATCGTCGGCAGCATTTGCAGCACAAATTTCGAGAGATAACCCAGCATTGCAGTCCAGCTCCCAGCCCCCGCGGAACTTCTTGCGCGGGATTTTGGGCCGATTCAGGGATCAACTGCGACGGATCGGTGGCAAACCTACGCCGGAAGGGCGTCGCCGGCACATAGCCCGCGTCACTGCGCCATTGCACCGCACCGGCTCGTAACGCCCCGCTAAGCATCGTCCGTGCTCTATTGGTGTTCCATTGTCGCCCTGTCCGGCGACCTTCAATCACACCGATCCATGCCCCTGCTGCAAAACGTATCCGGCAACGCTCTCGCCACAGTCGCCGGCACTTCCAGCGAAAATTCGACCGCTGTCGAGGTCCTGACCGATCCTGCATCGGCATCCTTGCTCCTGTATTCGGCAGTGACGGATCCGGGACGAATGCGCCCGGGAAATGCCTTCCATCACAGCGGCCTCGTGCGCGCGGCCATGGCCGCCGCCACGAACCGCGCGGCGATCGTCGTGGTGAAACGGGGCAACGACATCACGACAATCTGGCCGCTTCGATTTGAGCGCCGCTACGGCTTCAAGCTCGCGTCCGATCTCACCGCTCCCTTCGCCCAGTACAGCGACGTGATCGGCGAGCCGTTCGACGACGAAGCCTTCTGGAGCCTGCGGCGGAAATTGCGCGACGGTTTCGGCATCGATGCAATTCTGTGCCGCGGCGTCCGCAGGGACTCCGGGCTTGCCAGGGTGCTCACGCAGACGCGCGGCAGCGTTGTCGATGAAACCGCAGCTCCGTTCGTCGATCTCGAGGCGTTTGAAACGTTCGAAAACTACTGCACCCGCTTCAGCAGGCAGACGACGCGGACACGGCGGCAACGGCGAAGAAAGCTGGAAACCGCTCACGGCCCGCTCCACTTCGCCGTCCTTGACGGCAGGGATGCCCGCGACGCAGTCGTGCAGGCCCTGCGCTGGAAGCGGCAGTGGCTGCAGGCAAGCGGGCTTTCAAGCCGCGTCGTCGGCGCGTTCGACCTGCAAACCATTCTCCTCGCGGCGATCGAGAGCCCCGGCGCATATGTCAGCGTGCTGAGTGCGCAAGGCAGGCCGATTGCAGTCGAACTCGGATTTTCCTGTGCTGGTCACTATACGGCTTATTTGGGTGCTTTCGATCCGGAGTTTGCAATCTACAGTCCGGGACAGGAGCAGATGCTGCTGACGATCGAATGGTGCTTTGCGCACGGGCTCGCGCGCTACGATCTGCTGCCTCCGCGGGATGACTACAAGCGCCACTGGACGCGACCGCTCGACGAGGAGCCGGTTCGCGATCATTGCGTCGTCCTGTCATCGGCCGGCGCGCTCTACGCACTCGCACGGCGATATGCGCGCGCTCCGATCAAGCGGACAGTTCTTGGCTTGCCGGCCAGGGTTCGCGTCGCCGCGCGGCGCTATTGGCCCGCAGCCGCAGGCATCGGCGCAACCGCCGCAACGATCGGAATTCTCGCAGATTGACGCTGCCGGGCGATCACATCGCCTTGACGACGCTTTCGGAGACCTTCTTGGCGTCGCCGAGCAGCATCATCGTATTGTCACGATAGAACAGCGGGTTGTCGATGCCGGCATAGCCCGAGGCCAGCGAGCGCTTGATGAACATCACCGTGCCCGCCTTCCACACCTGCAGCACCGGCATGCCGTAGATCGGCGAGGTCTTGTCGTCTTCCGCGGCCGGATTGGTCACGTCGTTGGCGCCGATGACGAAGGCGATGTCGGCCTGGGCAAACTCCGAGTTGATGTCCTCGAGTTCGAACACTTCGTCGTAGGGCACGTTGGCCTCGGCCAGCAGCACATTCATGTGGCCCGGCATGCGGCCCGCGACCGGGTGAATGGCGTACTTCACCTCGACGCCTTCCTTCTTCAAAAGGTCGGCCATCTCGCGCAGCGCGTGCTGCGCCTGCGCGACCGCCATGCCGTAACCCGGCACGATGATGACCTTCTGCGCGTTCTTCATGATGAAGGCTGCGTCTTCCGCAGATCCGAGCTTGACCGGCCTCACCTCGCCGCCGCCCGCGCCGGCCGCGACGGTCTCGCCGCCGAAGCCGCCAAGGATGACGGAGATGAAGGACCGGTTCATCGCATGGCACATGATGTAGGACAGAATCGCGCCCGACGAGCCGACCAGCGCGCCGGTAATGATCAGGGCCGAGTTGCCGAGGGTGAAACCGATGCCGGCCGCGGCCCAGCCGGAATATGAATTCAGCATCGAGATCACGACCGGCATGTCGGCGCCGCCGATCGGAATGATCAGCAGCGCGCCGAGCACCAGCGCAATGATCGTGATCAGCCAGAAGTCGATCGCGCTCTGCGAGACGACCAGGCCGTAGATGAAGAACACCAGCGCCAGGCCGAGCACGATGTTGATGATGTGACGCGCGGGCAGGATGATCGGCGCACCGCTCATGCGGCCCGACAGCTTGAGGAAAGCAATGACCGAGCCGGTGAATGTCAGCGCGCCGATGGCGACACCGAGCGACATCTCGACAAGGCTCGCTTTGTGGATGTTGCCGCGCGCGCCGATGTCAAATGCGCTCGGGGCATAGAACGCCGCAGCCGCGACCAGCACCGCCGCCATGCCGACCAGCGAGTGGAAGGCCGCGACCAGTTCCGGCATCGAGGTCATCGGCACCCGGCGCGCAGTGACGGCGCCGATGCCGCCGCCGATGGCGATGCCGCCGATCACCAGCAGCCAGCCGATCGAATCGGCCGGTGGATGGGCGGCCAGCGTCGTGGCGATGGCGATCGCCATGCCGATCATGCCGAAATAATTGCCCTGGCGGCTGGACGCCGGGCTCGACAATCCGCGCAGCGAAAGAATGAAGAGCACTCCGGCGACCAGATAGAGCAGCGCCGCGACATTGGTGTTCATCGTCGTCAGTCCCTACTTCTGCTTCCTCTGGTACATCGCCAGCATGCGCTGGGTGACCAGAAAGCCGCCGAAAATGTTCACCGACGCGAAGATCAGTGCGATGAAGCCAAAGATGCGCGACCACAGCGGGCCGCTATCGTTGCCGGCCAGCGCGATGCCGACCGCCAGCAGCGCACCGACCACGATCACCGAGGAAATCGCATTGGTCACCGACATCAACGGCGTATGCAGCGCCGGCGTCACCGACCAGACGACGAAGTAGCCGACGAACACCGCCAGCACGAAGATCGACAGGCGGAACACGAACGGATCGACGGCTTGCATGACATGATCCACGGCGGCGCTCCTTAAGCAGTCTTCGGCTGGAAATTCGGATGAATCACCGCGCCGTCTTTTGTCAGCGCGGTGGCCTTCACGAGTTCGTCGTCCCACTTCACCGCCAGCACCCTGGCCGGCTTGTCGACCAGCGTCTCGACGAAGTTGAACAGGTTCCTGGCATAAAGACCGGAGGCCGAGGCTGCGATACGGCCCGGGACGTTGGTGTAGCCGACGATCTTGATGCCGCCGACGTCGGCGACCTCGCCGGCCCTCACGCCTTCGACATTGCCGCCGCGCTCGACCGCAAGGTCGACCAGCACCGAGCCGGGCTTCATCGATTTCACCATGTCGGCCGACACCAGGCGCGGCGCCGGGCGGCCCGGGATCAGCGCGGTGGTGATGACGATGTCCTGCTTCTTGATGTGCTCGGCCGTCAGCGCGGCCTGCTTCGCCTGATACTCTTTCGACATTTCCTTGGCGTAGCCGCCGGCGGTTTCCGCCTGCTTGAACTCCTCGTCCTCCACGGCGATGAATTTTGCGCCGAGACTCTCCACTTGCTCCTTCACCGCGGGACGCACGTCGGTCGCGGTGACGATGGCGCCAAGCCGGCGCGCGGTTGCAATGGCCTGCAGGCCGGCAACGCCGACGCCCATGATGAACACCTTGGCTGCAGGGATCGTACCCGCAGCCGTCATCATCATCGGGAATGCGCGGCCGAATGCTTCGGCAGCTTCAATCACCGCACGATAGCCGGCGAGATTGGCCTGCGACGACAGAACATCCATCACCTGCGCACGGGTGATGCGCGGCATCAACTCCATCGCGAAGGCCGAAACGCCTGCATCCGCCATCGCCTTCAGCGCGGCGTCGTTGCCGTAAGGATCCATGATCGCAATCGTGAGCGCGCCGCGCTTGTAGTTCGCAAGTTCGCCCGCTTCCGGACGGCGTACCTTCAGAACGATATCGGCATCCTTCACTGCATCGGCGCTGATCACGGCGCCCGCCGCCTCGTAGTCCGCGTCAAGCACGCCGGACTTCACGCCGGCGCCTGGCTCGATCGCGACATCGGCGCCGAGCGCCTTGAGCTTCTTGACGGTATCGGGGACTGCAGCGACGCGCGGCTCGCCGGCCGCGATTTCCCTGGCGATAGCAATTTTCATGACGCCTCCCGCGGCAGAATTGCCGCGCCCACACCAACCCCGACCGAAGCGCGATCCTATCCGAAAATCGATCCCGATTGTCCGGAGATCATGCGCCCGCTGCGCGCCGTTGCGCCAGCCTGAAAACAGGTGAGAAAAAGCAGATCAGGTGAGGAAGAGACCCATCAATGCGACGATCGCGATGACGGAAATGGTGCCCCACTTCACCAGCGCGAGGAACCCGAGATAGGTCTGCTCGTGGGCAACGTAGTCGTTGCCGTCCGCGGTCGTGTAAGCCACTTCGCTATGATCCGCCATCAGTCCCTCCAGCCGGACAATCCATCCATTACAGCCGCAATTAGCGCAATCGCATCGCGAGAGCAACGGCCGGGCAATTTTCAAACCCGATTAAATCGTGGGCGAAAGTCAGCCGTCGGCGCGAGGAGCACGGCTGATCCCCTCCAGCAGCATTTCGAGTCCGGCCTCGAACGTTCGCTGGAAATGACTCGGCTGAAAATAGGGCGCGGCCGCGGCGAGGTGCTTGAACGAGGCGGCGATCTCCGCGTCGTCGACCGGTTCGGCGGCAGACGGCCCGTTCGCATAGCCTGCCGTCTCGTCCAGCGCAGCTCCGGTCAAATAGTATCCGATCTCGCGAAAAAATCGGGCTGCGTTTTCATCGGAGAATCCAGCGTCGCGCAGAATTCCGATCACGCCGTCGACAAACGCGACGCCACGTAGCGTATTCAGGCGATGCACGGCGAAATAGGCGAAGAAGCCGGGATGTTTCACCGCCATGGCGCGAAAGGCGTGGGCGGTCCGCCGCAGGCGTGCGAGCCAATCCGGCTCCTCCAGCGGCGACGGGATCGCGACCTCGACGAGCATCATGTCGACGAGGGCGTCCATCAAGTGGGCCTTGCTTGGGACGTGATGGTAAATGCTCATGGCTTCGCAGCCGAGACTGGCGGCCAGCCGGCGGAAGCTGAGTGAATCGATCCCCTCGCGGTCGACCAGAGCCATTGCAGCACTTGTGATCCGCTCACGCGACAAAGGCACGGCCGGACGGCTCGCCCCACTGCGGCCCTGCGCACCGCCCGGCCCTGGCCGGCGCCGGGACTTCGTCTTTGCTGTCATATCGCCGCCATCCCGCCGCGCCCGCTTGCAATCTTACGTCGTAAGGTTATTATACTCATGAACTTACAGTGTAAGGTATTCGCATGGAGCGCACCATGTCTGCTGTCGACTTTTTTGGCTTGCTGGTCCCGGTGACCTATCTGGCGATGCTGGCGATCGAGGCGCGGTTTCCTGCCCGCCCGTTCCCGCCAATCGCCTACTGGAGGCTGAAAGGCTTTGCGTTTCTGATCGTCCAGGGTCTGCTCGCGACGCTGACGCCGCTGCTGATCTCGGAACACTGGCTCGCCGAGCATCGGTTTGTGGATTTGCGCGGCCTCGGCGTGGTCGGCGGCGCGGCCCTTGGCTACGCGGTGGTCTCGCTCGTGAGCTATGCATGGCACCGCAGCGCGCACAGCTTTCCGTTGATGTGGCGGACGTTTCACCAGATCCATCACAGCCCGCAGCGGGTCGACATGTCGGGCGCAGCGCTGTTCCATCCGCTGGAGACAATCGTCTTTCTGCTGATCGGCATGGTGACGACGACGCTGGTGCTCGGCCTCGACCCGGTTGCCGCGGCGCTGACCGGCTACATCGCCGCCTTCTATGGCTACTTCCAGCACATGAACATCCGCACGCCGCGATGGCTCGGCTATGTCATTCAGCGGCCGGAGGCGCATTGCATCCATCATCAGCGCGACGTGCACGCCTACAACTACGGCGACCTGCCGATCTGGGACATCCTGTTCGGCACGTTCCGCAACCCCGCGTCCTTCGAAGGCGAAGCGGGCTTCGATCAGCCGGCAACCGGCCGGCTCGGCGCGATGCTGGCATTCACCGATGTCAACGAAGAAAGCGCGGGCGCTGACACGCTGGGCCGCACGCGATCGCAGGGTGCAGTGCCTCAAGCGTAGCCGCGCGGCGCAGGCCGTTCGATGATTCAAGCCGCCGGCCAGTTGTCGCGAATCCAGCGCGTGAGGCTCTCTTCGCTGACCTCACCCGCGGCAAGTGCGAGGATGATGGCTGTCGCAAGCGCGGGTGCCGGCGCGAAGCGAACGCCATTCAAACGCAAGAACACGACCATCTCCATAAAGGCGATACGCTTGTTGCCGTCCGCGAACGCATGGTTCTTTGCGAGGCCGAACGCGTAGGCGGCAGCCAGCTCGGGCAGCCCTGCCTGCTCGTATTGCCATTTGTTGATCGGACGTTCGAGTGCCGACCGCAGCATACCCTCATCGCGCAGGCCGGCAGCGCCACCGAAGCGGCGCAACTGGCGGCTGTGAATTGCGAATGCCTGCTCGTAGGTGATCCACGAAGGCTCTTGGGAAGCGTTCATTTGGCCGGGCGATTATTTTGCGAGCGCGGCGAGCGTATCCCGGTACTCGTCCATGACTTCGTCGGCAATTTTCATCGTCTTCTCAAAGTCCGGGTCGTATGGCAGCACCTGAAAACCGCCGCCGGCCAATTCCGTGACGTGCAGTTGCTGGCCGCGCTTCAGGTCGAGACGCTGCATCAATTCGCGCGGCAGGATCAGGCCGTCGGAATTGCCGATCTTCTTGATTTCGATCTTCATGGGCTTGCCTTGGGAGTGGCCGCAATTGGCCGGTGCATGCCCCGGTCTCCCACCTTACCCGGGCCCACGTTATACAATCTGTATAACGCTGTTGTACGAAATGTACAACAGGCTGTCTGTCGGCCCTAATCCATCGCCTCCAGTTCGGCGATCAGGGCCTCGATCACCGACAGGCCCCCGTCCCAGAAGGCCGGCTCGCGGGCATCGAGACCGAACGGCTTGAGCAGCTCGGAGTGATGTTTCGTGCCGCCGGCCGACAGCATCGCCAGATATCGCTCGGCGAAGCCGTCGGAGGCGCGCTCATAGACCGCGTAGAGCGAGTTCACGAGGCAGTCGCCGAACGCGTAGGCGTAGACGTAGAACGGCGAATGGATGAAGTGCGGGATGTACATCCAGAACGTCTCGTAGCCCGGCTTCAGCTCGATCGCGGGGCCGAGGCTCTCGCGCTGCACGCTCATCCAGATTTCGCCGAGACGCTCGGCGGTGAGTTCGCCGTTGCGGCGCTCGGTGTGCACCGCGCGCTCGAATGAATAGAACGCGATCTGCCGCACCACCGTGTTGATCATGTCCTCGACCTTGCCGGCGAGCAAAGCCTGACGCTGCTTCCTGTCTTTCGTGGTCGCGAGCAGGCGCTTGAAGGTCAGCATCTCGCCGAACACGCTGGCTGTTTCTGCGAGTGTCAGCGGCGTCGGCGCCATCAGCGCGCCGTTCGGCGCGGCCAGCACCTGGTGCACGCCGTGGCCGAGCTCGTGCGCCAGCGTCATCACGTCGCGCGGTTTGCCCTGATAGTTCAGCAGCACGTAAGGGTGCGCCGACGGCGTGGTCGGATGCGAGAACGCACCCGGCGCCTTGCCCGGCCGCACCGGCGCATCGATCCACCGGTCGGTGAAGAAGCGTTTGGCGATCGACGCCATGTCCGGCGAGAATGCGCCGTAGGCCGTCAGCACGAGTTTCTCGGCATCGGACCACGCGATGTTGCCGGTCGCAGCAAACGGCAGCGGTGCATTGCGATCCCAGTACGACAGCTTCTTCTTTTTGAACCAGCGCGCCTTCAGCGCGTAGTAGCGATGCGACAGCCGCGGATAGGCGGCGCGCACGGCACCGACCAGCGCATCGACCACCTCGCGCTCGACGCGATTGTTCAGGTGCCGCGAATCCGCGACATCCTGAAAGCTGCGCCAGCGATCGGAGATTTCCTTGTCCTTGGCGAGCGTGTTGGTGATCAACGCAAATGTGCGCTCGTTCGCCTTGAAGGTCTTGCCCAGCGCCAGTGCGGCCGCCTTGCGCCTGGGCTCGGCGCGATCGGCCAGCAGATTCAGCGTCGGCTCGATCGCAAGCTCCTTTGCGCCGACCTTGAAGCGCAGCGAGGAGATCGTCTGATCGAACAGCCGGTTCCAGGCGCCGCGTCCGGTCAGCGATTTTTCCTGAAACAGCTGCTCGATGCGGTCTTCCAGTTCGTGCGGCTTGTCCTTGCGGATGTCTTCCAGCCACGGCCGGTAATGACCGAGCGAAGGCGTCTGCATCGCACTCTGCAGCAGCTTGTCGTCGAGCCGGTTGAGTTCGAGCGTGAAGAACAGCAGGTGGATGGAGGCGGCCGTCAGCCGCTCCGATACGTCACCGTAGAATTTGGAGATCGTTGCATCGACCGTGTCGCCCGCATGGATCAGGCCCGCATACGAGCCGAGCCGCCCCATCAGGTCGTCGATCGCCTCGTAACGCCTGACCACCGCCGCGAGCCATTCGCCGCCGCCCTCCTTCGCAACCTCTTCGGCGAGCTTGCCCTTGTAGGCGGTCTCGAACGCGCTGCATTCCTCGTCGAGCCGCTCCAGGTCACGCTTCACCTCCGGCGCATCGATCGCCGGATAGAGATCGCCCAGATTCCATTCCGGCAGCTTCGGTTTTGATGCCGCTTTCGCTTTCGGTGCGGATTTCGGCTTGGCGGAGGATTTGCGGAGGGCAGCAGAACGCGAGGCCATGAATATCTCGATAATTGCCATTGCAGTCGGGCGTTGCAGCCAAACTAAGCGCGAACGGGACAAGCCGCAATGATGCGACCTTTACCCGAGTCGATAGGTTGATGACGCAAATTTGCGCCCGCTGGCCGTACACCGTAACGGCACGTTGCTCTCGTCATGCGTTGACGTCTTGCATCGTGCCTGGAGGTGACGGCAACAAACGCGCCGGCGCGAGACCAGCATCTCGCCGGCCCGCCATCACCGATCGCACCGGCCGCGCCCGATTAATGGCTCATTAATGCGCTCCCTTCACAGTGCCTCGATTCGGGACACTCAGGGGACTGCCGCAAATGGTTGCCACCATATTGATTGCCGACGACGATCCGGTGCAGCGGCGGCTGGTGGAGAACATGGCGCAGCGGTCCGGCTATCAGACCGTGACCGTGGACTCAGGCGACGCGGCCATTGCGCTCCTCATGGGCGAAAACGAGGCGCGCATCGATGCGCTGGTGCTCGATCTCGTCATGCCGGGCCTCGATGGCATGGGCGTGCTGGCGAAGCTGCGCGAAGCGGGCGTCGCACTGCCCGTCATCGTACAGACGGCGCACGGCGGCATCGACAATGTCGTCTCGGCGATGCGCTCGGGCGCGCATGATTTCGTCGTCAAGCCGGTCGGCCTCGAACGCCTGCAGGTGTCGTTGCGCAACGCCTTGAACGCAAGCGCGCTGAAAGGCGAATTGCAGCGGATCAAGCACAGCCGCGAAGGCCGGCTGAGCTTTGCCGATATCGTCACCCGTAGCGCCGTCATGACATCGGTGCTGCGAACAGCCGAGAAAGCCGCCGCCTCGTCAATTCCCGTGCTGATCGAAGGTGAATCCGGCGTCGGCAAGGAACTGATCGCGCGTGCGATCCACGGGTCGAGCGAGCGGGCCGCGAAGCCTTTCGTCGCGGTGAATTGCGGCGCGATCCCGGACAATCTCGTCGAGTCCATTCTGTTCGGCCACGAGAAGGGCGCGTTCACCGGCGCCACCGAGCGGCACATCGGAAAGTTCGTCGAAGCCTCCGGCGGCACGCTGTTTCTCGACGAAGTCAGCGAGTTGCCGCTTGCAGCCCAGGTGAAGCTCCTGCGCGCATTGCAGGAAGGCGAGGTCGAGGCGGTCGGCGGACGCAAGCCGGTCAAGGTCGATGTGCGCATCATCTCGGCGACCAACCGCAACCTGCTGCAGCGTGCGAAGTCCGGCCAGTTCCGCGAAGATCTGTTCTACCGGCTGCATGTGCTGCCGCTGACGGTGCCACCGTTGCGTGCGCGCAGCGAGGATGTCGCGCACCTGCTGCGGCATTTCCTTGCGCGCTTCTGCGCCGAGGAAAACCGCAGCATCACCGCCGTCTCCGGCGACGCGCTCGCCGCGCTCGCGGCCTTCCCGTGGCCGGGCAACGTCCGGCAGCTCGAGAACGCCGTTTATCGCGCGGTCGTGATCAGCGACGGCGGGACCCTGGCCTGGCGGACTTCCCTGTTCTTGCAGCAAATGCCGATGCAGCACCGCGTCGTTCGGAGCCGGAGAGGCGCCGCTCGAACTGGCACGGCAGCAGCCGCACATGATCGGCAACGACATCCCGATCGCGCCTGCACCGCCTGCCGCAGCCCTCAGCCTGCTGATGGCGGACGGCGAGGTGCGGCCGATCGAGGATATCGAAACCGACGTCATCCGCTTCGCGATCGCGCACTACAGGGGACAGATGTCCGAGGTGGCCCGGCGGCTCAGAATCGGCCGTTCGACGCTCTATCGAAAGCTCGAGAGCATGGACGGGAATACCCCGGAAACGGCCGCCGGCGAGTAACGCCGCCGCGCAAGGTACCATGTACCGGTGCGACACACTTTCTTGCCACAATTACACCGTGGCCGAGCAGTGACAGCAGGCCGAAAAGCGCGCGGCAAATCGGCGCAAATCGTTGCAACCCGGCCAAAACTGAAGTCAGTTTCCCGTGAGTCAAGGCAACGGCACTGGCCGTCGGCTTGCCCTGTGTTATCTTGAAGTCAGAGTCGTGATGCAGCCGCGCAAGCGGCATTGGAGACGGAACCGGCAAATTCAGGCCACGTTCTGCAAGAAGAGCTGTCCCGCCGGGGAGACGGCCTTCGCTCGAGGGGTTTGAGAATGCGAGACGTTCGAACTGACCGTGGCGGATACGATCGAATCATCGCCGCGGCCGTAGCCGCCTTTGTCGTAATGGCGGCGACGAACGCCTCGGCACAAGCGAACCCTGCGACGTCGCCGGCGGAACTCGCGATCGATGCCGCGGTGCCAATGCCGGAGGTGGCGAACACACCGCCCCCCACGGCGAATGATTTCAATTCTCTGGCCCGCGGGCTCGCGACCGGGGAACCGGCCAAAGCCGAAACCAGGCCCGCGACAACTGCGACGGCGCCAGTCAGGGAAAACCTCAAGCAGGACGACGCGAAGAAGGACGATGTTGCGGCGAAGCCGCCGGCGCCGTCCGCACCCTCGGCCGTACAACCCGCCGCCGTACAACCCGCGGCCGTGCAGCCCGCAACCGAGCCTGCGAAGGACACGGCGAAGGCGCCGGCAACGTCAAATATTGCTGCAGCCGATCAGCCGGTCGCCGAAAAAATCAAGGACCTGCTTCAGGCCCGCGCCGCGCGCATCTTCAACCGCAAGGATGAGCGCGTTGCCGCGGAGGCGTTCTACAAGGAGCGCAGCTACGCTCCGCTCTGGATCGAGAACGGCGCCGCGGCGTCGCGCGCGAAGGCCGCCGTCGCCCGCCTGAAGGCCGCCGATGCCGACGGCCTGACCGCTGCGGATTATCCGGTGCCGGACTTCGCCGCAGCATCAACGCCGGATGCGCTCGCCGATGCAGATCTGAAGCTCACCGCAAGCGTCCTCGACTATGCGCGTCATGCGCAGGGCGGCCGCATGCACTTCTCGCGCGTCAGCGCCGACATCGCCTACCCGGAACACAATCCGGAGCCTGCCGACATCCTGTCGAACATGGCGACGACGAAGGATGCGGCCGCGGCCCTCGACAGCTACAACCCGCAGCAGAAGGGCTACAAGGCGCTGAAGGCCAAGCTCGCCGAACTGCGCGGCACGTCGGAGACGGCGCCGCCGAAGATCGAGGAAGGCCCGGCGCTGAAGTTCGTCAAGAATGCGAAGAACTCCAAGAAGCCCGTTGCGGTGATGGAAGACCCGCGCGTGCCGCAGCTGCGCGCACGGCTTGGCGTCAGTGAGAACGCTGACGACGCAAAGTATGACGAGACGGTTGCCGCAGCGGTACGCAAATTCCAGTCGGATGCCGACCTGAAAGTCACAGGCGTGCTCGACAATGCGACCCTGCGGGCGATGAACAGCCCGAAGCGCGGCCGGACAATCGATATCGTCATCGCCAACATGGAGCGCTGGCGCTGGCTGCCGCGCGAGCTTGGCGAGCCGAAGCTCGGCAACGGCTATGTGATGCTCAACATTCCCGACTTTACCTTGAAGGTGATGCACAACGGCGCACAGGCCTGGGCCACGCGCGTCGTCACCGGCAAGCCCGGCAAGCAGGCGACCCCCGAACTGTCCGAGACGATGAAGTTCATCACCGTCAATCCGACGTGGAACGTGCCGCCGTCGATCGTCTACGGCGAGTACCTGCCGGCACTGCAATCGGACCCGACGGTCCTGGAACGGATGGGCCTGCGGCTGACGCAGAACCGTGACGGCGGCATACACATCTCGCAGCCGCCGGGGGCTGGCAACGCGCTCGGCCGCATCCGCTTCAACTTCCCGAACAAGTTCCTCGTCTATCAGCACGACACGCCGGACAAGCACCTGTTCGCGCATGACACGCGCGCCTACAGCCATGGCTGCATGCGGGTGCAGAATCCCGACCAGTATGCCGAGGCTGTGCTGGGCATCGTGATGCCGAAGGACAACTACTCGGCGGCCAAAATCCGCAGCATGTACGGCAACAGCGAGATCGATATCAAATTCCCGACCCCCTTGCCGGTGCACATCGTCTACCACACGGCCTTCGTGGACGACGCGGGCCACCTGCACACGCGCAAGGACATCTATGGCCGCGACGCGCGCCTGCTTGACGTCCTGCGCAGCGGCGACCGGCAGAACATGGAAATTGCGCTCAACCACGCCCAGCCGAGCTACAGCCGTCCGGCAACCACCTTGCCGCAGGGCGTATTCGGGGCAAACAGCTCGTCGGCCAACAGCGGACGCGGCTTCTTCGAGACCCTGTTCGGGGCTCCGAGCCCGCCTCCGCCGCCGCAGCGTCCACAGCGCCGCGTTCCGCAGCGGCAGGCCGCTCGATAACGCAACCTGCTGATTTTCATACATAATTTCAGGCCTCGCCGATCGGCGGGGCCTTTTTGTTAACCATCGCGCGGCACGTCGTAATCAAAACGTTACCCTACGGCACTTTTTTGCCATACTCGGCACCTACTCCCAAAGGGTCACTTGGTGGGTACGCGGGGACGTAAATCTCGATTAACTCTCCTGATTTAAGATTGTGTTCATCCTTCCTGCCGTGACGGGCGACGGGTGGGGTCTTCCGACTTCTCTTTCACGGGAATGCACGTGACGGTTCGCGATACGCGAAGGATTGATGTGGGGACAATTTCGCGGATCGGACTGGGGCTCAGTCTGACCTCCCTGCTGCTTGTTGCGGCCGGCTCGTCCGTGAAGGACGCCACGGCGCTGAACGAAACGCGCACCCTGTCGTTTCACCACACCCATTCCGGCGAAGATCTGACCGTCACCTTCAAGCGCAATGGCCGCTATGACGAAGAGGCGCTGAAGAAGCTCAATCATCATCTTCGCGACTGGCGCAGCCAGGATTCGACGACGATGGACCGCCGCCTGTTCGACATCCTCTGGGAAGTCTACCGCGACGTCGACGGCAAGCAGCCGATCAACATCATCTCCGCCTACCGCTCGCCGCAGACCAACTCGATGCTGCGCCGCCGCTCGAAGGGCGTCGCACGCTTCAGCCAGCACATGCGCGGCCACGCGATCGACTTCTTCATTCCGGGCGCAGCACTTTCCGAGGTGCGCGCCGCGGGCCTGCGCCTGCAGCGCGGCGGCGTCGGCTTCTATCCCTCATCGGGATCGCCGTTCGTGCATCTGGACACCGGCAGCGTGCGGCACTGGCCGCGCATGAGCCACGATCAACTCGCCGCCATTTTCCCGAACGGCCGCACGGTCCACCTCCCCTCAGACGGCACCCCGCTGAAGGGTTACGATATGGCCATGGCCGATATCGAACGCCGCGAGAAGAACCAGGACGTCACCTCCTCACGCGGCAGCAAGGGCTTCCTTGCCTCGCTGTTCAGCTCCAAATCGAACGACGAGGATGACGAGGCGCCGGCCAACGAGGCCACGCCCAGGGACCAGAAGGTCGCGCAGGCGGCTCAACCCGCGAAAAGCGAAACCATCCCGCTGCCGCGGGTGCGCCCGCAGGCCGCCTATCAGGTCGCGTCTGCGTCCGGACAGCCCGCGAAGCGCCCCGACGCGAGGCCGCAAACCGTTGCCGACATCATCAATACACGCGGCTTCTGGGGTGACGATGTTGCCGCACCGAAGCAGGCGAACCCTGCGCAAGTCGCAGCGCTGTCAGCCCGCGCGGCCGTCGGCGACCCGCAGGCAACCGCAAGCCTGCCTCCGCCAAGCGCACAGGCGCTCGCCTATGCCCCACCGACCGCTCTGCTCGACCGCAGCAAGATCGTCGCCGCCAGCGCGCCGATCCCGCGCAGCATCAGGCCCGTGAATGCCGGCGCAAACCCGATGGCGGCCGCGGTGAACACCGTCGTCATGAAGGGTGCGCAGCCGGTGCCGACGCTGATCACGCGCGCCACCGGCGTGAAGCCGGAGAACGATGTCTGGATGCGGGCGATGGTGCTGGCGCCGAACAGCTACCGCTTCATGCTATCGACCGTGCTCGGCGATCCCGACATGACCTCTCTGCGCGCCCATTTCGTGAAGCCGCAGATGGCGATTGCGATGACATTCACCGAAGATGCGACCCCGGGCCTTCGCTCCGACCGCTTCACCGGATCGGCCTTTGCGACCCTGCCAAGGGTGTCGTTCAGGATGCAGACAGCGGCGCTGCGCTAGGTCCAGGGCCCGGCGCGTCCGCGCGCCGGTTCAGAGCATCCCCAAAGCCTGCATGTAGGTCTCGAGAATTGTCTCGTGCTCAAGCCGCTCGTCGGCGTCCTGCTTGCGCATGCGCACGATGGCGCGCAGCGCCTTGACCTCGTAGCCGTTGCCCTTCGCTTCCGCATAGACATCGCGGATGTCGTCGGAGATCGTCTTCTTCTCCTCTTCCAGCCGCTCGATGCGTTCGATGATGGCCTTGAGCTGATCTTTGGCGAAGCGCGTTGCGGGCGCTTCCGTGACGGCGGCAGGACTGGCCATCGAATACTCCGGACGAAAGTTAAGGGATTGCTGGCAGACGGTACTCGCTCATCGAGCGTGCCGACTTGCAGGATCACCCTCGTTCAGCGGAGCGCATCGCGTCAAGCAGCGCACGGGCTCATCCACAGCGACCCACAGATGAATTCGATCCATCGTCACGGCCGCGATGAATTCGCTTGCCTGCGTCCGGAACTCGCGCGCCTCACGCGCTCTTTCGCCACTCCATCACCAGATGCCATGGCACGCGTCGATAGCGGCTCGCCTGGTCGCTGTCGACGCCATGCGGCGGCGGCTCGTCGAAATGAACGAGTTGCAGACCTTGCTCGAGCAACAGCTGCATGTAGACGGCAAGTGGCCGGTGCCAGTTCTCGATGTGGATGCCGCGCCAGCTGAGAACAACGGAACGCTCTTCCAGATACCGGTCGACTGGAAAGTGAAGATGCGTACCATCGGGGTCGCGCACCCATCCGCCTTGTGCGCCGGCGGAAATGAACCCGTTGAGGTTTGCGATCAGCAGCGTGCCGCCGGGCTTCAGCACGCGCACCATTTCCGGGATCGCTCGCCGGATATCGGGAATGTCGATCAGCGTGAGATACGAGACAACAAGGTCGAAGCTTGCATCCTTGAATTCGAGCGCTTCCGCGCGGCCCTCGCGATAGTCGCCTTGCGGATCGCGCTCGCGCGCTCTGCGCAAGAGCGTCGCGGTCGGGTCCACGCCGGTGGCGGCAATACCCTTCGCCCGCAGCAACCGGCAGAAGCGGCCCTCGCCGCAGCCGACATCCAGCGCAGTCCTGAAATCGCGGCCCTCGATACGCCCCAGCATCGCGGCATCGAGCACGAACTCGCGGCTGAAATCGCCACGCTCGCCCATGTCGGCGATCCAGGCTCCAGCAGACTCGTTCCAGTAGTTCGACATCGCCCCCCTCCTCAGGCCGCGCTCGCGGAGGGGTGGGTTTATAGCCGATGATGCGGCGACCGCCAGTTACCTGGGGAACAGACGATCAGTGTCCTGGATGCGTCTTCGCCATTTTGGCGCGCTGGTCGGCGCTCGCTTCCTTCTGGTGCTGCGCCTTCCAGTCCTCGTAAGACATGCCGTAGACGGCTTCGCGGCTTTCGTCCTTGCTGAGCGCGATCCCCTTGGCGTCGGCGGCATCCTTCAGCCAGTTCGACAGGCAATTGCGGCAGAAGCCCGCGAGATTCATCAGATCGATATTCTGCACGTCCGTGCGGGTCCGCAGGTGCTGCACAAGTGTGCGGAATGCGGCGGCTTCCAGTTCGGTGCGGGTGGCATCATCGAGCGGCATGGCTTTGCCTCAATCTGCGGCGGGAGGATCGCTTTGAGATAGTTAATATCCCGGATTTTGCCATATCGGCCCGGCAATTGCGAAGGGCCGGCTGCCAAATGCGTAACTTTGACGATGTATGTCACGCCGAATTGGCGGAACAGTCGTTGACAGCCAAGGGACGGTTACGCGAAATCAGATGGATTCGCCTTGGATGTACCGAGGCTTAGCCTGCCCGGACTGCATGAGCCCACTGAGCGAAATCCAGCCGACCGGACGCCCGCGTATTCGCCTGCCGCTCCAGCTGGCGGCAGCGACGACGATTGCGCTCTTTTTCCTTGGGGCAGCACCTGCGCTGGCCGATTTTCGCCTGTGCAACAACACCTCGAGCCGCGTCGGCATCGCGTTGGGCTACAAGGACGCCGAGGGCTGGACCACCGAAGGCTGGTGGAACGTGGCGGCGAAGAGCTGCGAGACGCTGCTGCGCGGAACACTCGTCGCACGATTTTATTATATCTATGCCATCGACTACGATCGTGGCGGAGAGTGGTCGGGACAAGCCTTCATGTGCTCGCGCGACAAGGAATTCACCATCCGCGGCACGGAGGA
This sequence comes from uncultured Alphaproteobacteria bacterium, assembly GCA_963774995.1. Classification (GTDB taxonomy): domain Bacteria; phylum Pseudomonadota; class Alphaproteobacteria; order Rhizobiales; family Xanthobacteraceae; genus P52-10. The sequence goes on along the minus strand of CAVZHJ010000021.1, from coordinate 4,284 downwards.
CTGCCTTGCGCGCGGCTTCGACCGCACCGGCTTCTTCGAGGTCGACACCGGCGAGCAGCGCGCCTGGACGGTGCAACTGACCGAAGCCGGCGAACAGAACATCCAGCGTCCGCTGCCGGGCCTGCCCGGCGGCGCATCACCCCAAGGCGGAATTCCAGGCGGATCGCCGGTGGCCCCGTCGCTGACCCCGGCACCCAGGAAATGAGACGGCTCCGCCGCATCAAGATTCTCGCGACCCTCGGCCCCGCATCCTCCGACAGCACGATGATCCGCAAGCTGTTCGAGGCCGGTGCCGACGTCTTTCGCATCAACATGTCGCATACGTCGCACGACAAGATGCGCGAGTTCGTGACCACGATCCGCAACATCGAAAGCAATTACGGCCGGCCGATCGGCATCCTGGTCGATCTGCAGGGGCCGAAGCTGCGCGTCGGCGCGTTCGCCGAGGGCGCGATCCAGCTCAACAACGGCGAAACCTTCACCCTCGACTCCGATCCCGCGCCCGGCGACCACACCCGCGTGCAGCTTCCGCATCCGGAAATTCTTCACGCGCTGAAGGCCGGCCATGCGCTGCTGCTGGATGACGGCAAGGTGCGGCTGATCGTCGAGGACGCAACGCCGGATCGCGCGATCACGCGCGTGGTGGTTGGCGGGCGCATGTCGGACCGCAAGGGCGTCAGCCTGCCCGACACGAACCTGCCCGTCTCCGCGATGACGCCGAAGGATCGCGCCGATCTTGAAGCCGCCCTCGAGGCGGGGGTCGACTGGGTCGCACTCTCGTTCGTGCAGCGGCCCGAGGACGTGGTCGAGGCGAAGAAGCTGGTGCGGGGGCGCGCCGCGGTGATGGCGAAGATCGAAAAGCCGCAGGCGATCGAACGGCTGGCGGAAATCATCGACGTCGCCGACGCGCTGATGGTGGCGCGCGGCGATCTCGGCGTCGAAATGCCGGTGGAGCGCGTGCCCGGCCTGCAAAAGCAGATGACGCGAATGGCCAAGCGCGCCGGCAAGCCGGTGGTGGTCGCGACCCAGATGCTGGAATCGATGATTCACAGCCCGGTGCCGACACGCGCGGAGGTCTCCGACGTCTCGACCGCCGTGTTCGAGGGCGCGGACGCGGTGATGCTGTCGGCCGAATCGGCTGCGGGCAAATATCCGGTCGAGGCGGTGGCGACCATGAATCGCATCGGCGAGGAGGTCGAGCGCGACCCGACCTATCGCTCGGTGATCAATTCGCAGCGCGCCGAGCCGGAGGCGACGGCGGGCGACGCCATCGCCGACGCGGCGCGGCAGATCGCGGAAACGCTCGATCTTTCGGCCATCATCTGCTGGACGGATTCAGGCTCCACCGCGCTGCGCGTGGCGCGCGAGCGGCCGAAGCCGCCGGTCGTCGCCATCACGCCGAAAATGCAGACCGGGCGAAGGATCTCGCTGGTCTGGGGTGTTCACTGCGTTGTCGCCGAGGACGCTCACGATCTCGACGACATGGTGAACCGCGCCTGCCGCATCGCCTTTCGCGACGGCTTCTCGCGATCGGGCCAGCGCGTGATCATCGTCGCGGGCGTACCCCTCGGCACGCCCGGCGCGACCAACATGGTCCGCATCGCCTATGTCGGCGCCGACGACAGCGGCGACATCTAGCCAGACGACGAACTCATACATCCGCAGGCGTGAGATGACTGAGGCAGAGATCGAAACCGAGCTTCGTCTGTTGAGTTCGCAGGTCAAACAGCTGATCGAACAGGGGCAATCTCGCGAAACTGAATGGCGACGCCTCGGTCTTGTCGCAAAAACCGCCAGCGTTGCGCTGTCGCTGGTTGGCCTCGGCTTCATATTGGCCCCGCTTGTTTTTCAGGCGACGGGTCCCGGCTCGGGTTTCCATGATCAAACGACCATGATGGGTTTCATGTTCATGGTATCGAGCACGCCGCTTCTGTTGTTGGGCCAGGCGCTGCACCGTCGTCGCAGCACCTGAGCGCGAAAACCCGCCGAACTCCTGCGTCTGATGAAGTGGACAGGCTGGCCCGGGCTAACGCCCCACCGATACCGACGCCTTGACCGCAGCCTGCGGCATCAGCTGTTCGATCGCAGCAACCACCCGGTCGGTTGCGGCAGCCGGCACAAGGTGGCCGATGCCCGGCAGCACGATCAGCTCGGCATGCGGCACAGCCTTCACGAACTGGCGCGCGTGAACGTCGAGATAGACCGATTTGTCCACGTCGCCGTGAAGAATGACCACCGGCGTCTTGATCTCGGCGTAGCGCGGCATCTGCGCGGTCACCGCGTCCTTCAGCGTCGCCATATCCCGCGCATTGGCGAGAAACTCACGCGGCCGCAGCAGCAGCGCGACGCCGGTATCGCGCACATAGTTGTCCGGCATTGCTTGCGGAAGGAAGGCGCCACGCGCGCCCGCCTTGAGCATGAGCAGGCCGGTCGGCAGCGCCAGAGTGTGCGCGAACAATCGGCCCACGACGGGCGTTGCACCGAGGTTGTGATACCAGGCAACCCCTCCGGCCCAGCGATGGGTCACCGGCGACAGCAGCACGAGACCGGCGACACGCGCCGGATGATTGATGGCCATGGCCGGCGCCAGCGCGCCGCCCCACGAATGCCCGACGACAATTGCGCGATCGACGCCAAGCTTGCCCAGCGCCTCGTCGATCATGCGTGCCTGGATTGCGGGTGTTGAGTCGCTTAAAGCCTCCCGCGTGCTCCAGCCGTGGCCCGGCCGGTCGATCATGATCACCCGATGGTTGCCGCTGAGCTGATCGCCGAGCGGCTGGCGCATCGATTGCAGGTTTGAGCTTGCGCCGTGTATCAGCACTACAGGGAGCGACGACCCGCTCTGGCTCCCCAACTCGACGACATGCAGCCGCCCGCCCGTGACATCGATCATGCGGCCAGTGGGCGCATGCCAGCGCTCGATCAGCAGGACGCCGGCCTGCGTGATCGCAGCCAGCACAACGAGCGCCACCGCGACGCCGATCAAACTCATACGGGTTGTCCGGAATTTTCTGCGCACTAGTGGAGTGGATTTGACATTCGCCACCACCTGGCCGCGAGTTCGTGACGCGAATGTCAAATCCAAAGCTCCACTAGAAAGCGTTATATTACTAGTGGTCCTTTTAATTCTAACATTCGCAGCAGCGTCAGCCGAAACGGTATGCGAATGTTAGAATTGGACCACTAGTCAGATACGTGATTCATTGATGCCGGTTTCATGGCGATTGCCGGCCCAGGCCTGCCGAAATCAAGATCAGATCGGCCGCCCCTCGACCTTCTCGGTCAGGGTCTTCACCATATCGGGAAGCTTCTCGAGATGCGGGTTGATCTCGAGCGCCTTGCGGAAGGCATCCAGCGCCCGCTTCTCGTCACCCACTTCCTGCATGATCATGCCGAGCCCGGCCAGCGCTCCGAAGTGACGCGGTTCGCGCATCAGAACCTCGCGGATGTCGGCAAGCGACTTCGCATAGTTGTTTTGCAGGTAGTAGAGCGTGGCGCGGCGATTCCAGCCCTCGACATAATCCGGCTTGAGCCTGACCACCTTGTCGAGCAGCTGCAGCGCCACATCCGTCTGCTTCTTTTCGATCGCAGTCTTGGCGCGCGTCATCAGGAGCATCGTCGTATCGCTGGACGTTTGCGTCCACAGCGCCCAGATGCGCCCCTCGACATGCTTGGCGCTGGCCTGATCAGGCGCTGCCTTCAGCGCGCCGAACAGAAAATCGAGCCCGCGCGTACGGTCCGCGCCGACGCGCGGCAGCTTCTCTGGCGGCTCGGGCAACTTCTTCTGCTGGGTGGGCGGCGGGGTTTCCTGCGCCTGCGCGGGGGCGGCGATAACGAGCGCCGCGGCGAACGCCGACGCCAGGAGGATCGACAATTTGCGCGAACGGACCGTTGCGACCTGTGCCATGCACAAAGTCTAGATGCGCCGCCGCGCGCTGGAAAGCACGGAAACGCTCAAGCCTGTGTGAATGTCACGGAAGCGTCTTTGATCTGCCCCTGGTCGGGGCGCGATCAGCCTTGCTTGGCAATCAGCCTTGCGATCAGCCTTGGCGCGCCTTGAAACGGCGCTGGACCTTGTTGATCACATAGACCCGGCCCTTGCGGCGAACCAGGCGGTTGGCGCGATGACGGCCACGCAGCGATTTCAACGAGTTACGGACCTTCATGGGTCGAATCCTGATCTTTACGAAGGCCGTGCGCAGCAGGCCGATATCCCTGAAAACAAACCGGGCGGCCAAGCCGCCCGAATTGGCCGTTGTTTAAGGCAAGGGTAGCCGAACTGTA
>CAVZHJ010000020.1:0-103793 GCA_963774995.1 uncultured Alphaproteobacteria bacterium | reverse complement strand
CGCGCCCTGAAAATCAGTGAGCCGACGGCCGCGCCGACGAGGAACGATGGCCGCCACCTGTACCATTCGAACATCATGAGGCCGAAGGCGTAGCCAAGGCGGCCGGTGTCGGAGCCGGGGCGTCCGGGTTCAGGCGGGGTCACCTGAAACAGCAGCAGAAGCAGAACGGCGGCCAGCATTGCGATTCCGCCGAAGAGTATGCCGCGGTTGGGGCCGAGCGACACCGCACCCGCCAGTCCAATGACCGCCGGAACCGCCAGCACCACGAACGCAAGATAGGACATTGCCGACCCTTCACGATGTAGCCCGCCGCATGTAGCCCGCATGAGCGTAGCGACATGCGGGACAGCGCAACGAAGGTCCCCGGATATCGCTTCGCCGTCTTCATCCTGTCCGGTGCAGCGGTCAAGCCGCGGTCGTCGGCGGCGTCGAGCCGTGCAGCAGTTGCAGAAGCTCGGCCTGTCTCGATGTTCCGGTCTTGGAGAATAGCCGCTGCAGGTGGGTTCGCACGGTCGCCTCGCCGATGCCGAGCATGTCGGCCGCTTCCTTCGCGCCGGCGCCCTGGGCAAGCGTCAGCAGCACGCGCAACTCGCCGCCGGTGAGCCGGTGGAGCTTGGCGAATGCTGCGCCCGGCATGACAGGCACCAGTTCGGGGTTCTGGGCGAACACGGCGACGGATGCGGCGAAGGGCGCCAGAATGCTCCGGCGGCGGCCGCGTTCGACCGGCAGCACCGTGGCGACATAGCCGGCCCCGTTGACATCGGGAAGGGCGAGTGAGTGACCGGCCGGTCCTGCGTCGGTGTCGTCGTTGCTCACGTCATCGATGATCTTCGCAAGCGCCGCATGGGCCTCGGGATTCGTCGGGAAGAGCCGATTGTTGACGACGCGGAGCGCATTGCCCGTTCTCGCCTGGTGCTCGGCCGCGGCGTTCATGTAGACGACGTTGCCGTCGCGCGCCGTCAGATAGACGCCCGCCGCAAGCCCGTCGAGCGTCGCCTCCAGCATCTCCGACTTCAGCGTCCGCAGGTCGAGGGCGTCGGCGATCGTGAGTGCGCGGCACAGGTGAGGGGACAGGATACGCAGAAGCGACAGCTCCGCGTCGCCGTAGGGGCGTTGCCCGTCCTTGCGCATCAGTGCGGTCCCGACGCTGCGGTGCCTGGTCCGCAACAGCTCGATGGTCGCTCCGTAGCGAAGCGCCCTCGGTTGCATGAACTCCCGATAGATGCGGCTTTCGAGCCACTCCTGTTCGTCAAGCAGCATCTCGCCGGTAACCGGCTCGCCCACGGGAAACATCAGGCGGGCAACCCACGCCGGGTTCATCGCCGCGTATTTCTGGAAGTAAAGCTTCAGCTCGTCTTCCGCATAGCCATAGTCGTACAGGCGTACGCTGTGATTTTGCTTGTGGTCGACGATCCCCATGCCCATTGCCGCACTGGCAGAGAGCTCGGTGATCCGCCGCATGGCCTCCGGCCAATGGTCGGGGGTGATCGCGCAGTCGTAGATCGCGCCGATGGTTTCCGACAAATCCTGTGCGGAAATGTCCTTGAGGTCGATCACCGGAGCCACCTCCCACCTGCGACGCTGGCTTCGCCGCTGCGGCAAAAACCCCAGTCAAAATAGCGGAACGCGTCATCCGTTCCAATGACGACAGCCGGCTTCATCGCCGCAATGATCCTGCCGCAATCCGTGTACGCGGCGATCCGCTGCACCCGGATTCCCTTGGAGGATCATTGACATGGCGATGTCCTATAGCGCGGCCTTTCCCAACGGCGTTTCCGCAGGCGACGTCACGCAGACGTCGGCGGTGCTGTGGACGCGGGCCGTCGAGGCCGGGCAGCTGCGCCTGCAGATCAGCACCGACCCGTCGTTCCGGCGCATCGTCGAGACGGACAGGGTCAAGGTGACCATCCCTCGGTGCCGCTGAAGATCGAGGTCGATCATCTCAAGCCCGGCACCGACTATTACTATCGCTTCATCGATGCGTCCGGCGACGTCATCGAAGGCCGCTTCGAAACCGCGGCCACGGCCGGCGTCCAGGACGGCTTCCACTTCGGGGTCATCAGCGACCTGCACGGCACCGAACTCGCGCCGTTCATGGCGATCAGGAATGCCGCCGGCGCCAACCTCGACCTGCTGGTCAAGCTGGGCGACCAGGTCTTCGCCGACCAGCCGCCGCCGGGCGCGGCGACGCTCGCGGAATTCCGCGCCGAGCACAACGCCATCACCAGCGCCCAGCTTGGCTTCAATTTTCTTGCCGACCTGCAGGCGAGCACATCGATCCTGTCGATGCTCGACGATGCCGAACTGGTCGGCAACTGGGCCGGCGGTGCGAGCCCCGCCTCCGATCCGCGCTTCAGCGGCCAGAGCGGCGACTTCATCAACGAGACGCCGCTTTACCGCAACGCCCTGCAGGCGTTCGGCGAATACAACGCGATCGAGAACCACACCTATCGCAACACCGGCGACGACCGTTTCGACGGCGCGCCGGATTTGTACCGTTACAACACCTACGGCTCCGGGGCGGCGATCATCATGGTCGACACGCGTTCGTTCCGCGACGAAGAGATACCGTCGCCGGTCAATCCGCTCAACCCGGCCGAGGTGATCCCGTTTCTCGCAGGCGCCTTCGAGCCCGACCGCACCATGCTGGGCAAGGTGCAGCTCGAACGGCTGAAGCAGGACCTGCTGGACGCCCGCGATCAGGGCATCACCTGGAAATTCGTGATGCTGCCGGAGCCGATCCAGAACTCCGGCCCGATCGTCGACGCCGGCGACCGTTTCGAAGGCTATGCGGCCGAACGCGCCGAGTTGCTCAAATTCATCGACGACAATCACATCGAGAACGTGGTGTTCGTGGCGGGCGACACGCATCTGTATGCGGTCAACAATCTCACCTACCAGGAATACGCGGGCGGCCCGCAGATCGCGAGCAGCGCCTTCGAGGTGGTGGTGCCGTCGGTCGGCGGCACCCTGATCGGTCCTCTCGTGGCGCCGGTCGCCGCCTCCCTCGGCCTGATCAGCCCGGCAGAGCTTGCTTTCTACGACAGCCTGCCGAACGCGCCCGATCCCGACAGCTTCCTGAACGACAGGGACGACTTCGTCGAATTCATCCTCAACACCGTGCTCGCCGGCGTCGGCTACGATCCGATCGGCCTCGACAACAACCTCGCGGTCGCAGACGGCAGGATCGACGCCACACTGTTGCAGGGTGACTATTTCGTGAGTCACGACTTCGGCTGGGCTGACTTCGAGATCGACGAGACGACCGGTCAGCTCATGGTCACGGCCTGGGGCGTTCCCGAATACACTGCGGCCGATCTGGCCGCCGATCCGGCGGCGGTGCTGGCGCTCGAGCCGGCGATCGTCAGCCGGTTCGTGGTGACGCCGACGTCCGACGCGATCATCGGCACCGCCCGCAAGGATCGCCTCAACGGCACTGACAGCGACGACGTCATCATCGGCGCCGCCGGCGACGACAGGCTGCAGGGCGGCAAGGGCAACGACTATCTCGACGGCGGCAGGGACGACGACGGGATCGCGGGCGGGCAGGGCAGGGATTTGCTGTTCGGCCGTGCCGGCCATGACGAACTCGACGGCAACGACGGCGACGACGGGATTTCCGGCGGCGACGGCAGGGACGACCTCGACGGCGGCAAGGGCGCGGATGTGCTCGACGGCGGCGGCGGCAACGACGGGATGAGCGGAGGCGAGGGCAGCGACACGTTCGTTTTCCTGCCCGCCTTCGGCAACGACCGGATCGACGATTTCGACGCCAATCCCGCCGGCGGCCAGGACTATCTGGATATCTCCGCGTTCGGAATTGCCAGCGCGGACTTCGCCGCCAGCGTGAAAATCATCGACATCGGCGCCGACACGCTGGTCGTGATCGACGGGAATTTCGATCAGACCATCCGCCTCGTCGGCGTCGGCAATGCCGCCACCGTGACGCAGGCCGACTTCCTGCTTTGAGCGGGGCCTGCGCCCCACCTGAATTCATTCAGCCGGATGTCGGGCCTTCAGCCGGCGGGGATGCCGCTCGTGTTCAGCGTGGTGTTGACTGGTTGGCTGCAACTGGAAGTCAGAGCCGGCGAGTACTTCAAGCTCCCGTATCAACTCCTCGTCTATGGTCTCGCGGACTTCACGCGGAGACAATGCCCGCATGACTGCAGCAGCGCAGATGCGGTTCGAGATCAGCAACTGATCCAGGGCTTTCGAGAAAGAGTCATTGCCGCCCAGGGAATATATGCGTTGAAGCCTGCTTATTTCGGCCCAGTCGTCATCTGAAAGGCCGGATGGATCATGGACTTTGAGCAGTGGGTACGTTTCCATTTGTTTGCTCCTCGCACGTCCAGCGAAAAGGATAACATTCCCGGCGCCCAGCCAAACGCTCCATAGTCCTATTGTCAAGTTTGCAGTCCTAGATTCTTGATTGCAGTGAGGGGCGGCTGCACGGAAGGATTGTTTTTTGAGCAGGCCGGGAATTGCGCAATGCCGCCGGTTCAGAAATGACGGGCCAGGCCAAGACGACGTTTGATTCAGCGCTTGCGGAAAATGCTCTCGTCTAGCCTCGCGTCATAGGCTTCGCCGGATTGCCGACCACCGTCACGCCGGCCGCCACGTTGCGCAGGACCACGGCGCCGGCGCCCACCGTCGCGCGTGCGCCGACCGTGACGCGGTTGACGATCAGCGCACCGAGGCCGATGAAAACGTCGTCCTCGATGGTGACATTGCCTGCGGTATGCACGCCCGGCGAGACCGACACGAAGTCGCCGACGACATTGTCGTGGTCGATCGAGCAGGATGTGTTCAGAATGCAGAAGCGGCCGAGGCGTGCGTCCTGCTGCACCACGGCCCCTGCAGAGATGACGGTGCCGGCGCCGATCGCAGCCGTTGCCGAGATCGTGGCGGCGGGGTGAGCGATCACCGGCAGGCCGGCGTTGCGCGCGAGCAGCTTCTCGCACATCGCGCGCCGAAGCGGGCCCTGCACGGCGACAACCACATCGTGCGCGGCAAGGAAGCCGGGATCGTCGATCAAGTGTTCATCGCCGAGACAGGTTCGTGCGTGCATCAGCGGTTCGGGGTTGTCCCCAACGCTCAGATAGCCCTCAAGCTTGCGGCCTTGCGCCTCGACCGCTTCGATGATGCTGCGTGGCAGAGAGCCGCGGCCGCCGCCGACCATGACGAGAGGTTTCATGAGGGCGGACCTCTATCGGGCGGCCGGCGGGGCGCCGGTGAAAACCGCCAGTTGATCGGCGAACGCGCGCTTGAAGGCGGGCCGGGCTTCGCCGCGGGCGACATAGGCGGTGAGGTTCGGATACTCCTCCAACAGGCCCGATCCGTTCAGCCGGCGCAGCACCGTCACCATCAGAAGGTCACCGGCGCTGAACGCGCCGTCGAGCCAGTCGGCATCGCCAAGCCGGCCGGAAAGGTCGCGCAGCCGGGCATGGACGCGATCCTCGAGCATCGGCAGACGCTCCTCATACCAGGCCTTGTCGCGCTCCACGAGCATGGCGCCTTCGCGTTCGAGGATCGGCGGCTCCACCGTGTTGAGCGCGGCAAACATCCATGCGATCGCGCGCGCCCGGGCGTTCGCATCGTCCGGCAGCAGGCCCGCATGGCGCTCCGCAATATGCAGGACGATCGCCCCGGACTCGAACAGGGCGAGATCGCCTTCCTCATAGGTCGGGATCTGCCCGAAAGGATGCAGCGCACGATGCGCGGGCTCCTTCATCGCACCGAACGACACAAGGCGAACGTCGTAGGGCTGGCCCACTTCTTCGAGCGCCCAGCGCACGCGCATGTCACGCGCCAGTCCCCTGCCGCGATCGGGCGATCGCTCGAAGGCGGTGATGGTGATGGTCATCGCAAAACCCCACGTGGCCGCACGACGCCAGCCAAAGCAGTTTGGCAAAAAGAAGTCGAGCGCCGGCATTGCCTGCCGGAAGCGTGCGCTGCAAAATCGCAGTCATCAGGCCATTCTCGGGACATGCCATGTTGAAGTATGACGGTGTCAGATCGCCGGCGAATTATTTCTTCCATGTGGTTTGCTTCTTCATCGGCTGGGGCGCGCTCGCGCTTTTCACCCTCAATCGCGTCAAAGTCGATCACTCGGAAGGACCGGGCTGGAGTCCGTTTTCAAGATTGCCGGACGGCTCGCCTGCGTTGTCCGAATACGCGGTGGCTTCGCTCGGCTTTGGCGTCCTGTTCGCCGGGCTCGGTCTCGCGTGGCTGATACGGCGCTGGATGCTGATGTGAATGGCGCAAGGGTTGCCGGCGTCGACAACGACCTGACCCGGGATTCGCAATGCGTTGATCAGCGTTTCCGTTCTGGCTGCATGATCGACAGCCATTTGGGTGTTTGGCCCGCATCGCCGGGAGTTGTGCTGGCATCGCCGCGGGGTTTGGGTTCGGTGGAAGTGTTGCCCGGTTCACTGAGCGTCTTACGGATATCGAACGTGATGTCGAGCCGATCCCAGCCGCCGACATACTCGGACTGCGGCAGGAAAGCATATGGCTGGCACTTCTGGATCGCTTGAATGGCGTCTTGCACCAAAGCAGGAGGCGCTCCGTCCGAGGTACCTGGGACCTGACGCGGGGGGCCTGCGAGCGTGCCATCTCTGCGGAGTTCGAAATAGATGCGCACGCGAGGAGGCGGAGCGCCGCCAGCCGGGGACCAGCACCGTTTGATATGGTCCATCAGGGCAGGTACCCAGCCGAGTGTGTGTTTCACGGGGCCGGGCGCGATTTGGTTCGGCATTAGTACCGGCCTGGTTGAATTCGACACGGTCTGCGCCGCGAGCAGGACACTGGCGGCTGCGATACTGGCGATCTTCACCGCCGCGAGAAACGGTCGCGCAACGTTCGGGATCATCGCCTCGGACATGGATTGCGGTGACAGTGCATCCCATTGCGCCTTCGCACCGTCGGCTTTTCAACAGGGCGACCGGGCAGGATGTCAATCAAATGCACTGTCAATTGCAGCTTCTATCGTTGCAGCTGGATCGACATGCCGCCCACGTCGGCATTGACCATCAGCCCGGTCAGGGTGCCGTTCAACTGCAGCACTGCGCCTTTGTCGTTGGTGAGCGTGATCGACTGCTGCCCCTGGGTGCCGATTGCAGCGCCGCCGGTGGCGGAACCGTATGATCCTTCGATGTCGGTTGGCCGGCGGATGTTGGCGATCCGGCCAGTCAGACGGGACTCCGATCCGCCGAAGGTGAAACCGCCGCTCATGCCGCTGATCACCAGCGGATAGGTGCGTCGCTTGAATTGCAGCGTGCCGGTGCCGCTCGAGCCGCCGATGATGAAGCCGCCCTTGGCCACGGTCAAATTCACCGTGCCGCCCGCGGCTGACGCCGTGGACGCGAGCCCGGCGATCAGAGCGGTGGCCGCCAAAGCTGCGAGGGTGGTGTGCAGACGCAGATCCATGCCGATCCTCCCAAATGATTGCGCATAGCTTACGCGCCGCGGGCGATGAAACAACATCAATATTGTGACGCCGATGAGCGCCGCGACAGACCCGCATGCGCTTGCTGCCCGCGCGAAAGCGGGACCAGGATGGCCACATGGAGCAGGCTGGTGACAGCGCACGCGATGCTCGCCTTCGCATCCGCCGGCTTTCAGCAACATGTCAACTGAATTGACTGTCAGCGCAATCCGACGATCCTCGACAAACCTCGTCTCACTCCCGAAGCCAGCGCCGGCTGCAGCGGGGCGTCGGCTTTCCTCGCTTCGACAATCCTCTCCGTCGCCAGGTTTCCGAACGTGATCTGCGTCACAAGGGACTCAGGCCCTGTTCCCTGCGGAACAGCGCTTCGATGCGGCTACAAGCATCCTCCCGGTTTCACGACCGACGCAACCGGGCGCGGTCAGACCTTCAAGGGGACTGACATGGCTCTCATGATGACTGCGGTTCGCAGCTCCAGCCTGACCCTGACCCTCAAGACCATTCAGGGAACGGAACAGGCTGACATCCTCACCGGAACAGACCTTGCCGACTTCATGTATGGCGGCGGCGGCAACGACATGCTGAATGGCGGCCTTGGCAACGACCGGCTCTCTGGCGATGCAGGCAACGACACGCTGGATGGTGGCGCGGGCGCCGACACGCTGATCGGCGGCGCGGGCGCTGACAGGCTGATCGGCGGCGCGGGCATCGACACGGTCTCTTATGCGGGCGCGACCATCGGCGTCACGCTGGATCTTGCGACCGTCGGCGTGACCAATGACGCCGCCGGCGACACCTATTCGGGAATTGAGAACGTCATCGGCACGGCCTTCGGCGACATCATCGCCGGCAACGCCTCCGCCAATACGATCGACGGCGGGAATGGCGACGATTTTCTGTTCGGCATGGATGGTGACGACGTGATCAACGGCGGCTGGGGTGACGATCAGCTCGTCGGTGGCCGGGGATACGACGTGTTGCGTGGGGGCGCAGGCAACGATCGGCTGGTTGGTTCGCATGGCGGCAACATTTTGACCGGCGACGATCCGGGCGGCTTCGGCCGCGACACGTTCGTGATACACGTGGATTATTCCAGCTCGCCGATGTCGTCACCGACTTTCAGCATGGTCTCGACAAGCTGGATGTCGGGGTTTTTGCCGGCGCCTTCGGCGGGGATGGCCGCCTGGCGATCGGCTCCGACAGTCTCGGCTGGTCGAATCGTGATGCGGACGACGTATTTTTCTTCAACGTCGAAGATCATACGCTCTATGCGAACGTCACTTTTTTCGGCTCACCCGGTTTGATGGCGGTCGCGGTTCTCGAGGGTGTGGACACCCTGTCAGCTGCGGATCTGATCTAGCCAGAGCATGATGAATTCAGATTGAGCCACGACGAAAACCGTCGTCCCCGCGAAGGCGGGGACCCGGTACTCGCAGGTTCCACGATGAAATCGAGAACCTGGCGTTTACTGGATGCCCGCCTTCGCGGGCATGACACCGGGATTCGACTTAACCTCATACCGTAGCGCACGGGCGCGGCGCGACTCCGGCCAACCTGACGGGTAACCCGGACGGCCCGCCCTCGCTCTTCGAGCCAGGGTGGGCCGGCGTTGCGCTGTTCCGCACGTGACAGATGTGATCTGGAACAGTGATCTGGATCACATCGCCTCCCGTCCATTGCGTAACAAATGTTCGCCACGATTTTCCGAGTGCGACGCATCCAGGGGATCGGAGCGACCGATGGCGAGAATCCGCGGGACCAGATATTCGGACACACTCAACGGCACCAGCAAGGCCGACAGCATCAACGGCAACGGCGGCGACGATGTCATCTACGCCGGAAGCGGCAATGACTTCATTTACGGCGGCGATGGCGCCGACATCATCAATGGCGGAAGCGGCATAGACACCGCGTCTACGACGACTCGACACGGGCGTCGTTGTCGTCCTCCGCGACGGGCCTGACGCCGGGTATGGCTACAGCGGGACCGCCCAGGGCGACCGCTCTTCCAGGTCGAGAACATCATCGGCTCCAATCACGACGATGCGCTGCACGGCAACAACAGCAGAACGTGCTGACTGGCGGTGCGGGTCACGACCTGCTCTACGGTTGGGGCGGTGACGACATCCTCTGGGGCGATCGCAGGCAACGACAAACTGTCCGGCGGCAGTGGCGCCGACATCCTGAACGGTGGCCTTGGTAACGACACGGCGTACTACGAAACCTCGGACGCCGGCGTGTTCATCTCGCTTTACAACGATGCCGCCGCCGGTGGCGATGCCGAAGGCGACGACCTCAACGACATCGAAAACGTCACTGGCTCCGCCTTGGCGACAACATCTGGGGCAACGACGGCGCCAATGTTCTCGATGGCGATGGAGGCAACGACACGCTGAAGGGCTTCGGCGGCGATGATACGCTCGCCGGCGGCTACGGCGATGACTGGCTCTACGGCATGGACGGCGCCGATACGCTTTCCGGCGGATCGGCAACGATATGCTGAGTGGAGGCGCCGGCGACGACATGATGTTCGGCAGTTTAGGCGACGACACCATGATCGGCGGCACCGGCAACGACAGTTATATGTCAAAGACGCCGGCGACATCGTGACCGAGGCTGCGGGCGAAGGCATGACATCGGTCTTCTCGTCGCTCGACGTGTACACGCTCACCGCCAATGTCGAGACCCTGTCGCTGACGCCGTCGGCGCAACGCCGTTTATGGCACCGGCAACGCGCTGAACAACAGATTTTCGGCAACGTCGACGACAACGTTCTCGATGGCGGCGGCGGCGCCGGACCTGTGGGGCCTCGGTGGCAACGACACCTTCGTGTTCCATGCCGGCCAGGCCCAGGGCGACAGGATCCATGAGTTCTACGGCAACGGCGCGGCCGCGGGCGACGTGCTGCGGTTCGAGGGCTACGGCACCCTCGCGCAAGGCGCGACGTTCCACCAGCTCACGGCCACCCAATGGCAAATCAACTCGGCCGACGGCCTGATCAGGAGATCATCACGCTGACGACCGGCGCCGTGATCGACACCACGACGGACCTCGTGTTCGTGTAGTGGTGCGACAACCCGGATGTCGCTGTGCTCGTCGCGGCTACACTCCCACTTCCAACGTCATCCTGAGCGACGAAGTCGCGTCTCGAAGGACGCTGGCCACCGGTGACACGACGTGATCGAAAAGCATCGCTTTCCCGAAAGCCGGATCGACCGGCCTTCAGGGCCCGTATCCGTACAAGAACGCTCCGATCGCGAACATGGTGATGGCGGCCAGGTCGGCGACAGTCATCACCGCGATCGCGACAGTTGCTGCGGCGAGGTAGCGGTTGCGCCAGGCGGCCGCGAGCGCTGCGGCGCACAGCATCGGCCGGCCGAACGTCGTGAACAGCGCGCGGCCAATGTGGTCCAAATCGGCCACCGGGGAGACAACGAACCAGCCGTGGATCGTCAAGTCGCGCGCCCATCTCGTCAGCGCCCACACCGCGAGCGCGGCAACGGCGAAGCGCAGGCGCCCGGTGACCGCGAAGCCGAGGGCCGCAAGACCCAGCAGCAGATGCACGACCATCAGTGCGAGCGCGATCAGTCCGCTCGGCGACAAGTCGGGGGTTCTCGTGATGCCGCCGACCACCACCAGATCCACCACCCCGCTGAAGGCCTCGATCAAGGCGGTCAACGCCGCGACCCCGCAAAACACCCGTTGGTGCCAGACAGGCCCCGCCGGTGCGGGTGTGGAGGCAGGCAAGGTCGTCGTCATCGGCACTGCTTTGAATCAGGGAGATCACGATTGGTCGTTCGAGGCGACCGTTTCGTTCAATTCGGCCCGGTTCCGGTCGACGGCGCCCCCGCTATTGACCGTAGTTAAAAGAGAACTGCCTTGAAGCGGCTTTTCGCGCCAGGGTCAAAACGATACGTTCAATGGTCTTGAATTCCGTGCTTCGCGCCGAGGCATGCGCAACACATGTTGCTGGGGGAGGTGCTTCGATGACGATTGTTCTTGTTCACGGAAATCCTGAAACGGAGGCGATCTGGGACGATCTCGTCCCGCATCTGCGCGGCGATGACGTTGTTCGTCTGTCTCCACCCGGATTTGGCTCCGCGATCCCTGCGGGCTTTGACTGTTCCACTGACGCTTATCGCGACTGGCTCGCCGGCGAACTCGGGAAGTTGACACAACCGATCGATCTCGTGGGGCATGACTGGGGCGGGGGGCACGTCATCCGGATCGCAATGGAGCGTCCGGATCTGATACGATCTTGGACGAGCGATATTCTGGGGTGCTTCGACGCGGATTATGTCTGGCACGACATGGCGCAGGCCTGGCAGACGGCGGACATCGGCGAGCAGGCGATTGCGCAGATGGCCAGCGTGCCGGCCGAGGCCCGAGCCCAGCGGTACGAGAGCCTGGGCATGACCTCGGCGATCGCCCAGAAAGTCGCTGCGGGTGCGAACGGGGAGTTGGGCCGGGCCATCCTGGCGCTGTACAGATCGGCCGCCCAGCCGGTCATGCGCAATTTCGGAGCCGGCTTGCCACGGGCAGCCGCCAAACCCGGCCTGGCGCTGATCGCGACGGAAGATTCCTACTGCGGCGGCGAGACGCTCGCGCGCCGTTCAGCCGAGCGCGCCGGGGCGAAGGTCGCCGTGTTGCAAGGGGCGGGTCATTGGTGGATGTGCCAGCAGCCAAAACAGGGAGCTGAGGCGATCAACGCGTTCGTGGCAACGCTGGGCTAGGGCGATGAGATTGGGGTGACTGGCAGCACCTTCAGCGTCGTCCCCGCGAAAGCGGGGACCCAGTAATCGCAGGCGTTTGCGATCGAATCGGAACGCTACGGCGTACTGGATGCCCGCCTTCGCGGGCATGACGGCCTCGATTCAACGGCGCGTCGCATAACCGCCCAAGCGCGTGCCGGCGCACACCGGGGCGCCGCTAACTGACAGAATTTTGATCTGCATCGCCGTAACCATGAAGGACCATGGATTGGCCGGAGGGCAGAATCTTTGCGCACGTACGCCCCAACACGTCGCGCCGTCGTCGCAGGCGTCGCCAGCGCTCCGGCGTTGCTGCCCGCCGTTGTGTCGGCGGCCGAATTACCCGACGCAAGACTGATCGAGCTTGGCAGGCAGTTTCAGACAATCGTGCAGGGACTGGAGGATTGCGAGTGGTCAGACGACTCCCTGCTCGACAGCCTCGATGCGGCAGAAGATGAAATCCTGCGAATTCATGCGACCACGATGGAGGGGCTGTTCGTCAAGGCGCGCGCCGCGTGCTGGGCTTTGTTGGGCGACCTCGATGTTCCGGCCAAATCAACGACAGACGCAAGAATGTCGCTTTCGATCATCCGCGATCTGGTCAGGCTCTTTGATCCAACCCTGGAAAAGCCGGGTGCACTGAGGCAACTTCTCGACGAGATCAAATCCAGCGGGCCGCCTCTGAGGGGGTGATGATCGTGGACTTTATTGATGCTTTGACGGGGCCGCGATCGCCGGCGCTCGTCGGACGATGGCGACGACATACTGGACCTCATCGGCGCAAGGCCGCCTCAGTGGGCGACCTCATTCGTTTCGGGTTCCTCAATCGTTATCGAGGCGGATTATTCTGTTCTCGTAGCGTTCGAGGGCGAAGTCACATGCAAAGAACATCAACGCCCCCGACACCCCCAACGCACCCGCCGGCGTCGAGTCCGGGAACGCAAGCAAGAGCATGGAGAATGCAAGAAAGACCATGGCGGCGACGCGAACAACCCGCCTGGAGGCCGCGTAGAGCCACCGATCAGCGGCAAACTCGATGGCAAGATCAAGGAGTACCTCCCACGCCGCCGAGATCATGGCTGCCTCCAAGGCGGCCCCTTGCTGCACCAGGACCGCCAGCATGGTATGGGCGACTTTGTTTCAGGAAGATTGCGTTGGTCCCGGCGAATGATTTCAAAGGCCGATCAATGCAGATTTACTCAGCGCCTCGATCCCGAATACGGGATATTCAAATTACGGTGACGGTGCAGTGAATTCCGAGGCCGCATCCGCCTGGGATTTCAGAAGGCTGATAATTAGGTGCACTCTCACCGTAATTCTGAGGATATCGAGGATCGTGCCGCGGCTCGGCTTTTCGAGAAAGCGCTCGGGCGAGAGAATGCGGCCCACTGAAGCGCGCCAGCGGCTGAGCAGTGTGCCCGGTCCGCTGGATGAGTTTGCGCCCCGGATGTTGCTTTGCTCGTCCGGGCTACGCTTGCTGAGGGCGGTTTTTCGCGTAACAGCACAGCCCGCTACCTCATTGCCAAGATTTAAGCTGACTTGAATCCCTAACCGGTTCCGAGGGATCGCTCGACATGAACGCCCAGTAATCTTCCGTTCATGTTCCCGACAGTTTCAAGGGCGCAGTCTCGCGGTATTGCAACCAGGGGGCGGGTTGATCCCGCAGAAACAATGCTTACCAGCAGAAAGCTAGGTCTTGGATTGATTGCAGTCATTCTGTCCCTATCGGCCGCAAACGCTGATTTCTTTTCGGACAGGAAGAAGGATCTCGAAAAGGCAGTTACTCCACCGTCGGTCAATATTACCGTCGATCTGAAAAAGCCGTTGGAGCCTATGAAGGTTGAAGTGAAAAAAGACGGTGTCACGGTGGGCATTCAACCGAGCCCAGTCCCGGCTCCGCCGGTAATTCAAGCCGAAGGCAATGGCTTCGTTGCCAATGTGATCAACAAGTCGAATGAATTGGCACAGAAGCCCAAGAACTGGATCGATCAAAAGGGCCGCGAAATAAACAACGGCTTCATCCATCTCGGCAACGAGATAGGCATGATGTGGAAGAAGTTTAAGGATAAACTCTTCCAGGACGTTTTCGACTGGATTTAGTGGCTGAAGGATCAGGCAGTAAAGTACGGCATCTATGCTCTTGCTGGCCTTGGTGTCCTATTCTTGGTCCGTGGCTTCTTTAACTTTCTGCTTGGCCGTCGCGATCGCGGCTCCCGGACAAAGTTTGCTGGCTACCACGCGTAGCGCCGCATTACTCTCAAAACGAAGGCAAATTGCGGTGCCAGTGCACTCAACTGCTCGCCTGTCACATCCGCCAGTTTAGCAGGCAAATTAAGTGCACTGGCACCGTAACTGCGGTGAAGCGATTTGATTTCGATCGCGATCACAGCGCCATCCTCGCGACCTCGTTCCGCTAGCGCGGGCTCCTTGACTGGCCGAGGCGGTCCATGATGCCGCTCCGATCATCGTGGTTGCTTCTCCGTCGACGCATCGCGCTGGTGATAGATAGTGCACTGAATTGCATCGTCGCATCCGCCGGATTTCACTCACCGTAATTTCTAATGGCCGCCCCAATCGTTGGCCGCGTAGCGGCATAGGCGGCTCGCAGGTTGGGCTTGAAGCCGCACGAACTCGGAGAATTTGTGAACGCGCGGATCGGCGCGTCCGCTCTGCAACATGACGTGATGGCAGTCCTGCCGCCAGGCCTCGTCAAGCGCGGCCGCGATCACGGCGCGGCCGTGGCCGCGTCCTTCATAGTCGGGATGGGTCGCGATGTTCTCGATGATGCCGTGCTGGCGGCCGCCGCGCAGAAGGTTCGGCGCGGTAAACAGCATGCAGGTCGCAACGAAGCGGAAGTCGGCCTCCGACACAAAGACCTTGAGCCCATCCCGCGCCAGCGTTCGCGTCCAGATCGCTTCGGCCTTCTCAAGCGGCTCGGCATGGCGGCTGACCTTGGAAGCTGCGGCAATTCGCGGAACAGGTCGAGCAGGGGCGTGAGGTCGTTCAGCGTGGCGGGTCGGGCGGTGGCCATGGGTCTCACCTTGGGTAGGACGACTCACTGTCAAGTTCGCGGAGCGCCTACAAGGTTCGCAACTGCTGGTTCACGGTAGCTCGCACGAGCGTAGCGATATGCCGAGCGCTCAATCGGACTTAGACAGGCACTTGTTCGGAAATTTCACGCGACCGTAAAAGAGACATTCGTTGATCGACTTTGCCTTCCACGGTTTGCCCATAGAGGTGAGTTGGTGGTCCTGAACCCTTCCGCCACTCCAGTATTGATGCCAGCAAAAATTCAGTGTGTCCGCGTCCATTGAATGGCCCAAACGCAGGAAGTCGATCCATGCAAGATCATGGCGCGAGAAAAAATAGGGGCCGGAGGTCACGCCGCGCTTGAGAAGCCGCCCTGCTATGTGACCTTCATGCGTTATTCGATAGCGTTCGGATGCCTCACGATCCTCAAAAAGGTACATTGCGTGTAGACGAGAAGGAAGGGCGGGAAAACGGACAAACCGAAATCGTTCCAAGTCATATTCGACGGCATAGCTATTAATAACGCCAACGTGGAAACGAGAAACAAAGCCCTGCCGATGTTTCGGATTGAAGACAAACATCAGGTCAGCCGGATCGGGATGCTCTGGCGGAGTGTGCCCTATGCCGCCGACCAATCCGATACTGTGCTGAACCATTGAGTTCCGACGGGTTAACCCATACGAAGAACTCTTTTTCGTCGCTCGCGGTGACGATTGCCGACATTTCTGCTTCTGCAGTCGTAGCTTTGTATGTGAAGTATTCAATTTAGCTAAGAAGTGGCGCACACGGATAAACTCGAACTCTTCGACCCCATACCTAATCATAGGGTCGAGAGGGTAGTTGGTGCGCTATGCGGGTGGCAGCTAGCGACTTACCCTCACGAACACCCCGTCGTGCTGCCGCACGTATCGCACTTCATGCAGGTGCCGTTCCGCACCAGCGTGAAATTCCCGCACTCGCCGCACATCTCGCCTTCGTAGCCCTTGGCCTTGGCTTCCGCGCGGCGTTCGGCTTTTGACGGGCGGGCTGCGCTGCGCGCGGCGCCCGCCTTGCTCCATTGCAGCGCTTCGAGCTTTTCGGTCGGCGACAGGTCGTGCTGGGCTTCCTGCTTCAGCGCGACCGCGCCTTCGATCGCGTCGGTGGCGCGCGCATGGGCGCCGGTGAGGCGATCGAGGTGACGCTGCCGCCGGTCGCGCTGCGGCGCGCGGGCGTCGCGCTGCCGCCGCGCATCACCACGAGATTGTCGGTGCGCGAGCGGGTCAGGCCCTTCGACAGATACTTGTTCGCTGCTGGCTGCCTTCCGGCGCCCTGCCTTCCTCGACGCCCTTGCCGAGCGCGTCGAAGTTCGACTCGGTCGGGATCGACATGGGCGAGGTCGAAGCGGCCCATGTAGCTGACCGCGAGTTCGCGGAACACATAGTCGAGGATCGAGGTCGCGTACTTGATGGAGTCGTTGCCCTGCACGGGGCCCGCGGGCTCGAAGCGGGTGAAGGTGAAGGCGTCGACATATTCCTCCAGCGGCACGCCGTATTGCAGGCCGAGCGACACCGCGATGGCGAAGTTGTTGATGAAGGAGCGAAGCGCCGCGCCTTCCTTGTGCATGTCGATGAAGATCTCGCCGATCCGGCCGTCGTCATATTCGCCGGTGCGCAAGTAAACCTTGTGGCCGCCGACCACCGCCTTCTGGGTGTAGCCCTTGCGGCGATCCGGCATCTTCTCGCGCTCGCGCATGCACGATGATGCGCTCGACCAGCTTCTCCACCACCTTCTCGGAGAATTGCGCGGTGCGCGCCGCCATCGGCTTGTCGAGGAAGGTCTCGATCGCGTCGTCCTCGTCCTCCTCGTCGGCTGATGAGCTGCGAGTTCAGCGGCTGGCTGACAGCTTCGAGCCGTCGCGATAGAGCGCGTTGGCCTTCAGCGCGAGCTTCCAGGACAGCAGATAGGCGGACTTGCAATCCTCCACCGTGGCGTCGTTCGGCATGTTGATGGTTTTGGAGATCGCACCCGAGATGAACGGCTGCGACGCCGCCATCATGCGGATGTGGCTCTCGACCGAGAGATAGCGCTTGCCGATCTTGCCGCAGGGATTGGCGCAGTCGAACACCGCTTAGTGCTCGGCCTTGAGATGCGGCGCGCCTTCCACCGTCATCGCGCCGCAGATGTGCACGTTGGCGGCCTCGATCTCGCGCTTGGAGAAGCCGAGCGCGGCGAGCAGGTCGAAATTCGGGCGCGGCGATCGCTTCCGGCGCGATGCCGAGCGTGTTCGCGGATCAAGTCCTCGCCGAAGGTCCATTTGTTGAAGGCGAATTTGATGTCGAAGGCGGTCGGCAGCGCCGCCTCGACCTTGGCGATCAGCGTCGTCGGTGAAGCCCTTGGCCTTCAGGGTCGAGTGCGTTGATGCCGGGCGCGTTGCGAGAGCGAGCCGTGGCCGACCGCATAGGCCTCGATCTCGGCGATCTCGCTCTCGCGGTAGCCGAGCGCGCGCAGCGCCTCGGGCACGGCGCGGTTGATGATCTTCCAGTAGCCGCCGCCGGCGAGCTTCTTGAATTTCACCAGCGCGAAATCCGGCTCGATGCCGGTGGTGTCGCAATCCATCACCAGGCCGATGGTGCCGGTCGGCGCCACGACGGTGGTCTGGGCGTTGCGATAGCCGTGCTGCTCGCCGAGCTCGAGCGCCTTGTCCCAGGCAGCCTTGGCGTGCGCGACGATGTTCGGCTGCGGGCAGGCGGCATGATCGAGCGGCACCGGATTGACGGCGAGCCCCTCATAGCCGTTGGTGTGGCCGTGCGCGGCGCGGCGGTGATTGCGGATCACGCGCAGCATGTGGCTGGCGTTCTTCTTGTAGCCGGGGAAGGGGCCGAGCTCCTTCGCCATCTCGGCGGAGGTCGCATAGGCCGATGCCGGTCATGATCGCCGTCAGCGCGCCGCACATGCGCGCGGCCTTCCTTGGAGTCGTAGGGCAGACCCATGGTCATCAGCAGGCCGCCGATGTTGGCATAGCCGAGGCCGAGCGTGCGGAACTCGTAGGAGAGTTCGGCGATCGCCTTCGACGGGAACTGCGCCATCATCACCGAGATTTCGAGCACGACGGTCCACAGACGGCAGAGATGCTCGTAGGCCTCGACGTCGAATGTTTCGCGTCGTCGGTGTCGTAGATCGGTCAGCAGGTTGGCGGAGGCGAGGTTGCACGCCGTGTCGTCGAGGAACATGTATTCCGAGCACGGGTTCGATGCGCGGATGTCGCCGGACGCCTTGCAGGTGTGCCAGTCGTTCATGGTGGTGTTGAAGTGCAGGCCGGGATCGGCGGAGGCCCAGGCGGCGTAGCCGATCTTCTCCCACAGGTCGCGGGCCTTCAGCGTCTTCGTCGACCTTCTTGTTGGTGCGGCCGATCAGATTCCAGTCGCCGTCGGTCTCGACCGCGCGCAGGAAATCGTCCTTCAGCGAGACCGAGTTGTTGGAGTTCTGGCCGGAGACGGTGAGGTAGGCCTCCGAATCCCAGTCGGTGTCGTAGATCGGGAAGTCGATCTCCTTGTAGCCCTGCTTGGCATACTGGATCACCCGCTTGATCATGTTGTCGGCGACCAGCGCGCGGCGGGCGAGCTTGATCTCGCGGCGGAGCGCCGGGTTCTTCTCGGGGTCGAAGCAGTCGTCGCCGGAGCCTTCGCAGTTGACGCAGGCCTTCAGCACCGCCTTGAGGTGCTTCTGGTTCAGCTTCGAGCCGGTGACGAGCGCCGCGACCTTCTGCTCCTCCTTCACCTTCCAGTCGATATAGGTCTCGATATCCGGGTGATCGGCATCGACCACCACCATCTTGGCGGCGCGGCGCGTGGTGCCGCCGGACTTGATCGCGCCCGCGGCGCGGTCGCCGATCTTCAGGAAGCTCATCAGGCCGGAGGAGCGGCCGCCGCCGGACAGCTTTTCGCCTTCGCCGCGCAGGCGCGAGAAGTTGGAGCCGGTGCCGGAGCCGTATTTGAACAGGCGCGCCTCGCGCACCCACAGGTCCATGATGCCGCCCTCGTTGACGAGGTCGTCCTCGATGCCCTGGATGAAGCAGGCGTGCGGCTGCGGATGCTCGTAGGACGACTTCGATTTGGTCAGCTTGCCGGTCTTGTAGTCGACATAGTAATGGCCCTGGCCGGGACCATCGACGCCATAGGCCCAATGCAGCCCGGTGTTGAACCATTGCGGCGAGTTCGGCGCGACCATCTGCTGGGCGAGCATGTAGCGCAGCTCGTCGATAGAAGGCGCAGGCGTCGTCTTCCGAGGTGAAGTAGCCGCCCTTCCAGCCCCAATAGGTCCAGCAGCCGGCGAGGCGGTCGAACACCTGCTTGGAGGAGCGCTCGCTGCCGATAGCGCTCGGCCTCGGGCAGATCGGCAAGGGCCGCGTCGTCGGCGACCGAGCGCCACAGGAAGGAGGGGACGGTCTCTTCCTCGACCCTCTTCAGGCGCGGCGGGGACGCCGGCTTTGCGGAAATACTTCTGCGCGAGCACGTCGGAGGCGACCTGCGACCAGAAGTCGGGCACCTCGACATTGTCGAGACGGAACACGATCGAGCCGTCGGGGTTCTTGATCTCGCTGGTGGCCAGCCGGAATTGCATTCCCGCGTAGGGTGACTGGCCAGCCTTGGTGTAGCGCCGTTCGATCCGCATAGGTGTCGTGCCCCGTCCTTAAATCCGGCGACCCGCCCCCAAGGAGGATAGCCGGTGATTGTCATTTCGCGACCCTTTTTTGGCCCGCCCTTGCCTGCGCAAGGGTGGGTCAGGATCGCGGCTCCGCCAGGTGGCCCCGGCCTGTCCTTTTCAACGCCCCAGAACTGTTTTTGCGCCCTGAAGGCTCACGGGTTTCGCCCCGAAAGCCGCTGGACTTTGTTCAGCGCAGACCGGGTGCCCGGGTCTGAAAAGAGGCAGACAAACCCTCGTCCGCTGCCTCGACCGGCATGAGCGGAGTGGTGGGTGCAGACCCGTTTCAGGAGAGCGCCCGGCGAACCGCAAAACCACTCGCGCCGAACAGGTCCAAACCTACTGCTATCCGTTTGCGCACGTCAAGCAGTAGTACGAGTTCCTGAATCAAATACTAAATATGGTGGACGATGGGGAAAACCAGGGGGTCAAGCCGCGCCCCGATCTGTCCGCAAGTATCAGTGAGTCCAAGAGGATTCGGAAGCGAAAAATATCTTCGCGCGGGGGGCGAATTTCACATGCACCCGCTCTTCACAGGGCAAGTTTTTATTCTCGCAAAGGGCTTGTCTCGGAGAGACTCAGACGCACTCGCGCGGGCGTTGCGGGACGGGGTGGTTTTCGCGGGTCGGGTTCCGTGGAATTGGGGGTGGGAAAGGGGGCGGGGACGGGCAGAACGGTCGCTCCGAGTCGCCGTTGCGGAAACCGAAGGAGGGGTGGTCGGCTGCCTGCTTTGCAGTCATTGTGCCTGCGATTCCTCTCCAGCATCCCCTGCAATGACCGCCGAAACACATAAGAGCGCGCCGCAAAAAATCGCGCCGACCGGGTTCATTTTTCTCGCCATCATGTCGCTTGGCGCCGGCATCAACTGGCCGGTGCAGAAGCTGCTGCTGGGGGAATGGCCGCCGATGTCGGCGCGCGGCCTGTCCGGATTCGTCGCCGCCTGGGTGCTGGCGCTGATTGCGGTCGCGATCGGCCAGAGCCTGCGGGTGCCGGCCGGCGCCTGGTTGCGGCTCATTATATCGGCGTTCCTCAACATCACCACCTGGGTGCTGATGATGGGGTTTGCGCTGACCATCCTGCCGGCCAGCGAGGCGGCGATCATCGCCTACACCAGCCCGATCTGGACCGTGCTGCTGGCGGCGCTGGTGCTCGGCGAGCGGCTGACTTTTCTGCGCGTGATTGCCGTGGTGATGGCCTTTGCCGGGATCGTCGCCCTGCTCGGCGGCAGCACGGCGGAGGCCAATGTCGCGAAGCTGCCGGGCTATGCGCTGGCGCTGGCGACCGCCGTCACCTACGCGCTCGGCACCATCTTCCTGAAACGGTTTCCGGTCGGCCTGCCGCCGCTGGCCTCCGCCTCCTGGCAACTCGGCCTCGGCTGCCTGCCGGTCGCGCTGCTCGGACTGCTGAT
The DNA here is from genome assembly GCA_963774995.1 of uncultured Alphaproteobacteria bacterium. GTDB lineage: Bacteria > Pseudomonadota > Alphaproteobacteria > Rhizobiales > Xanthobacteraceae > P52-10. The sequence continues at coordinate 82,477 of CAVZHJ010000020.1, read as the reverse complement.
CGAGCGGCCGGACGTGGCCGTCCTCACCATCGTCGGCTGGAGCACGCTCGCCTACAACGTCACCATCCAGCAATGCATCGGCTACTTCTGCTGGCTGGCCGCCCTGCAGCGCCTGCCGGCCTCGGTCGCCGCCATCGGCACCATGTTCGTGCCGATCATCGGCGTGCTCGCCTCGGCTTACGCGCTCGGCGAACCGCTCGGCCCCGCGCAGATCGCAGCGCTGGTGTTCACCGTCGGCAGCGTCATGCTTGCGGTGCGCTCGTGAGTGGCCATGCCAGACACGCCGTCATGACACCCGCCAAAATTTCCGCATCCGGCCTCGCCTTCCTGCTGGTCACTGCGATCGGCTGGGGACTCAACTGGCCGGCCACGAAGTATGTGCTGGCGCAATGGCCGCCGCTGTCGGCGCGGGGCTGGAGCGGGTCGCCGGCGCGCTGTCGCTGGCGCTCTATGCGCTGGCGATGGGCATCTCGCTGCGCGTGCCGCGCGATCAATGGTTGCGGCTTGGTGTTTTCCGCCGTGCTCAACGTGTCGCTCTGGATGGCGGTGATGGGCTACGCGCTGGTATTTCTGCCGGCAGGCGAGGCGGCGGTCATCGCCTACACCATGCCGGTATGGACGGCGCTGCTGGCGTGGCCGCTGCTCGGCGAGCGGATGACGCTGACGCGTGTCATCGCGCTGGTGATGGCGTTTGCCGGGTGGTCGCCCTGTTCGGCGGCAGCGAGATGTCGCGCGACAGCCTGACCAAACTTCCGGGCGTGGCCCTTGCGCTCACCGGCGCTATTGGTTTCGCGCTCGGCACGATCTTCGCTGAAGAAGTGGCCGATCAGGTTGCCGCGGCGCGACCTCGGCGGCCTGGCAGATCGGCATCGGCTGCGCGCCGGTGGCGCTGGCCGGACTGATCCTGGAAGCGTCCTCGACGTCGCGGCCCTCGACAGCCGGCGGCTGGGCGGCGATGGTCTACATGACCTTCGGGCAGTTCTGCATCGCCTATGTCTGCTGGTTCGCAGCGCTCGAACGGCTGCCGGCATCGGTGGCCGCCATCGGCACGATGCTGGCGCCGGTCATCGCCGTGACGGTGTCGGCGATCGCGCTGCACGAACCGCTCGGCCTCGCGCAGATCGCAGCGCTCGTCCTCACTGTCGGCGGCGTCGCGTTGGCGGCGCGGTCATGATGCGCGTACCGGACTCTGTCGCAGCTCCGCGGCGACCGTCGGCCGAGGTCGCATCGATGACCGCTGATCCTCGCAAGCAAAGCCCCGGCAAGGCGCCGAACTCCTTCGCACTCGGCTTCATGTTCCTCACCGATCACCTCGGTCGGCTGGGGGCTGAACTGGCCGGTGATGAAGCACCTGCTCACCGAACTGCCGCCGCTGTCCGCGCGCGGCTGGAGCGCGCTGGTCGGCGCGGTCGCGCTTGCGCTGGTGGCGATGGCGCGGCGGGAAAACATGAAGGTGCCGCGCGAGCTGCGGCTGCGGCTGGTGCTGATCGCGCTGCTGACGGTCGGCACCTGGGCGTCGCTGATCGCGCTGTCGCTGTTGTGGCTGCGGGCGAGCGAGGCGGCGGTGATCGCAGCCTCGATGCCGGTCTGGGTGTCGCTGCTGGCGCTCGCCATTCTGCATGAACATTTTTCGCTGCTGAGGGCCTTCGCGCTTGCGATTGCGATGGCGGGGCTTGCCATCCTGTTCGGCGCGGACGGATTTGAGGCCAGCGTCGACAAGCTTCCGGGCGCGGCTCTCGCCATCACGGCGACCCTGTGTGTCGCGCTCGGCACCGTTTTGACGAAACGGTTTCCGTTCGGCCTGCCGGCGATCTCGCTTGCCACATGGCAGATCGCGATCGGCTGCCTGCCGATCATCCTGGCCGGGCTCGTGCTGGAGGCGCCGAACTTCGCCGCGCTGTCGGCGAAAGGCTGGCTGCTGATGGCCTACATGACCTTCGTGCAGTTCTGCGTCTGCTACGCGCTGGTTCGCAGCGCTCGAGCGCCTGCCGGCCTCGACCGCGTCGATCGGCAGCCTGCTCATACCGGTGGTCGGCGTGCTGGCGTCCGCCGCCGCGCTGGGCGAGCCGCTCGGCTGGCGCGAAGTGCTGGCGCTGACGCTGACGCTCGGCGGCGTCGTGCTGGCGGCGAGGTCGTGATGCCGTTCTCCTCAAGGAAAGGATTTCGTTCGAAGCATCGTCCCGCCACCGAGACGAGCATCAGCCCGCGACGCGCGGGGTGCTGACCTGGGTCACCGGCTGGATGGTGGTGAAGTTGGCGATGTCACCGAATACTTCGGCCGCACGCGGTCCGGTCAGGCTGGCCTGCAAGGCTTCGCTGCTTTCGAAGCTCAGATGGGCCATGGCGAGGTAGGGCGCTTTGCCGCCATCCCCGGCCGAGAGCCCGTGCAGGACCTGCACGCCGGCAAGGCCGGTCGACTTGAAGGCCTGCTGCACGAGCGGAATGTGGGTTGCGGTGTAATAGGCGCTGTCGAAACGGGCGCCGGCGGTGGCGGGATAGAAGACGCTGAAGACGATCATGTGGGCCCTCGGGGTTTTCTCTTGGGGTTCTTTCGGTTTGCGGATGCACGTCAAGCGGTGCATCACGGCATGGACCCTAGCGGGCGATCGGGTTTAAGGTTGTTGGACGATCTGAAAAGTTCTGAAAGGCCCATGAACAGCGAGTTGAACAGCCGGTCTTTTCGCGAGGTCGCCTTCGGTCCTTTCCGGCTGGACCTGCGCAACCGCCGCCTGCTCAAAAAAGGCACCGCCGTTGCGGTAGGCGAGCGCGCGCTGGACGTGCTGTGCGCGCTCGTCGCGGCCGATGGCGCGCTGGTGACGAAGTCCGAGCTGATGGCAAAGGTCTGGCCCGGCATCACCGTCGAAGAGAATAATCTGCAGGTGCAGGTCTATGCGGTGCGCCGCGCGCTCGGCGAGGACGGCGACAGCCGCGGTTATGTTCGCACGGTCTCGGGGCGCGGCTACCGGTTTGTCGGCGACGCGCCGGTTGCCTTTAATCCGGGGACGGCAGCGGTGCCGGCCCAGGAGATTCGCTATTGCAAAGCGGCGGACGGCGTCCATCTGGCGGTTGCCACCCTGGGCGAGGGATCGCCCGTGGTCCGCGCGCCGGTGTGGATGAGCCATGTGGAGCACGATCTGCGCACCACGATCTGGCGCGGGGTGCTGGACGTCGTCGGCGCAGCCCATCAGCTGATCCGCTACGATGCGCGGGGCATGGGGCTGTCCGACCGCAACGCCGGGATTTCATTCGAGGCAGGCGTCAGCGATCTCGAGACCGTCATCGACGCGCTGGGGCTGAAGCGCTTCGCGCTGCTCGGCCTGTCGCAGGGCGCGGCGGTCTCGATCGCCTACGCTGCGCGTCACCCGGACCGGGTGAGCCGGCTGGTGCTGGCGGGCGGCTACGCGCGCGGCCCATTGGTGGTGGCGCCGGAACGCGCGGCCGCCGTGGACGCCATGGCCACCCTCGTTGCAGAACAGTGGGGCAGCGACAATCCCGCATTCCGGCAGCTGTTCACCTCGCTCGGGTTTCCCGATGCGAGCACCGCCCAGATCCACGAACTCAACGAGCTGCAGCGCGTGTCTGCGTCCGGCGCGACGGCGGCAAGAATCCTGAAGATGCTCGCCCAAGTGGACGTCTCGGCTGAGCTGGCCAAGATCCGCGCGCCGACACTGGTGCTGCACAGCCGCGATGACGCCTGGATACCGGCCGAGCGGAGCCGGGAGATCGCCCGCGGAATTCCCGGCGCCCGCTTTCACGAGATCGCCAGCGCAAATCACGTCGTGCTGCCGCAGGAGCCGATGTTCGACAGCTACATCGCAACCGTACTTGCGTTCCTCGCATCCGAGGCGTGATCAGACGGGCCCCGCGCAACAAAAAAACCGGCGCTGCGAGGCGCCGGTTTTTGTCGTTACTGCAATCGCCGCGACCTCACGGGCACGGATAGCGATTGCCGTCGTTGTTCAGGTACGTGCCGCTCCGAATGTCATAGGAGCGATAGCGCTGCTGGCAGTAGGCGACGTCGTCCGGGCTCGCGCCTCCAGGCGCCGCATAGACGTAGCCGTCGTCATAGGGCTCGTCGTAGTAGGGCGTGCCGTAACCGCTGCCGTAGTAAGGCTGCGCCGCGAATGCGCCGCCGAGCAGCAGTCCGGTGCCGAAGCCGATGCCGGGTCCGTAGAAACGCGATCCATAGCGGCGATGATGCGAGGGACCGCCATTCCAGCCGGGGCGGGGACCGCTCCATCCGACGCGCGGACCGGCGCCGACCATTCCGCCCCTGAAGGCGCCACCGCCGCCGCCGCGAAACGCACCGCCGCCGCCGACCATGCCGCCCTTGACCGCGGAGCCTGCGGCCACGGCGCCACGACCGCCGCCGCCCGGGCCGCCGAGCTTGTTCTGAGCCGAGGCGCTCACGGCCATCAGCGGAAGCGCGACAGCCATCAGCGCCGCAGTGGCGATCAATCCAGATTTACGCATCAAAGTCTCCAAATTCGCCAAGATCTCGCGTGTGAGTCTTGCACATGCAGGTCGTTCAAGCTGCGAGAGGTCGAGACGTTCCCGTCTCTCACGTGCTTGTCATCCGTCCGTAGAGATATGATTTTCCACATGTATATCAACTGAACGGAATGAGCCGGTTTGACGGCCAAACCGTGCCTTTCAGGCGCTGGACAATGGCGGCGGTGAATGTCATCAACGCCAGACGTCGGTTGACCGGATTCCCGTAAAATGAAGCAGTTTTTCCTGAAGATCTTCACCTGGTGGAACGGCCAGACGTTCGGCACCCAGCTGTGGACGTCGCTGTACGGCGAGTTCGTCGGCGAGGACGAGGCCGGCAACCGCTATTACCGCACAAAAGGCGGCAAGATCGATCCGACGCTTCTCTTCGAACGGCGCTGGGTGATCTACAACGGCTACGCCGAGGCCTCGAAGATTCCGCCGTCATGGCACGGCTGGATGCATCACACCGTCGACGTGCCGCCGACCGCCGAGGACTACAAGCCGCGCGAGTGGGAAAAGCCGCATCGGCCGAACATGACCGGCACGGCAGGCGCGTACCGCCCCTCCGGCTCGACGCTGGCCTCGGGCCGCCGTCCGAAAGCCACCGGCGATTATCAGGCCTGGACGCCGGGGCAGTAGCTCCAGCGTCGTTGCGAGCGAAGCGAAGCAATCCGGAGCAGAGGTCGCCGCGAAGGCAGACTGGATTGCTTCGTCGCTACGCTCCCCGCAATGATGACGACCAACTCAGCAAGATTTGCAAAGTCGGCTTGTGCTTCGGTAGCCTCACGCAATTGAAGGCATGACCGGCATGAACAAGCTGAAAGACCGCATCGACTACCAGGAACGCCTGAGCCGGGTGATCGTGTTCATCCATGATCATCTGGACGAGGAGATCGACCTCAACCGCCTGGCCGATGTCGCGTGCCTGTCGCCGTATCACTGGCATCGCATCTATCACGCGATGAACGGCGAGACGATCGCGGCGACCGTCCGCCGGCTGCGGCTGCATCGCGCGGCGGGGTTTCTCGCCAACACGGCGATGCCGATCGAGACGATCGCGGAGAAGTCCGGATACGGCAGTGCCGCGGCGTTTACCCGGGCGTTCGCCGCCGACTACGGCATGCCGCCGGCGCAGTATCGCAACAAAGGCGCGCACGCGACATTTCTGGCGCAGACGAGTGCCGACAACGGCGCCGCATTCGATGTCACGATCAAAACCCTGCCGCCCGCGCGGCTCGCGGCGTTCGATCATGTCGGCTCCTACATGCAGATCGGCAAGGCGTTCGAACCGCTCTACGGCTGGTTCGCCACGCGCGGGCTGATTGGCCCAACCACGCGCTCGATCGGCGTCTACTATGACGATCCGTTTTCTGTCCCTGAGGAGAATTTGCGCTCGCGCGCGGGCCTCATGGTCGATCCGGCGTTCCGCTTCGAGCGGCCGCTGATCGACACTGAAATTCCCGGCGGCCGTCACGCGGTGCTGCGCCACAAAGGGCCGTACGCCACCATGCGCGCGGCCTATCAGTGGTTCTACGGCGCCTGGCTCGCGCAATCCGGCGAAGAGGTGGCCGACGCGCCGGTGTTCGAGGAGTATCTCAACAGCCCGCGCGAGACTGAGCCCGCGGATCTGCTGACGGACATCTATCTGCCGCTGCGATAGGCCGGAGCAAAACCATGCCCAAAACCTGGACCGATAAATTCAACGACCCGCGGCCGCATCAGGTGAAGCCGGCGCCGATGGACATCGCCGGCATGAAGAAGGGCGAGATCATGCTGGTGCCGACGCCGAAGATCGTCGACAGCTTCATCGCAAAAATCCCGCGCGGCGCCAGTATGGATGTGAAGACGTTTCGGTCAAAACTCGCGAAGAAGTACAAGGCCGAGGTGACGTGCCCGATCACCACCGGCTTCCACCTGCGCGCGGTCGCCGAAGCGGCACTCGAGAAGCTGAACGCCGGCGCCAAACTGTCCGAGATCACGCCGTTCTGGCGCGTGCTCGATGCGGACGCGCCGACCACGGCGAAGCTGTCATGCGGGGTGGCGTTCGTGAAAAAGCAGCGGAAGGCGGAGGGGATTTAGGGCGGGGCGCGCCCAGCATTTTGTGTCGTCCCTGCGAAAGCAGAGACCCGTAGCCTCCGAGCTGATTGTCTATCTCAGTGCAGGCAACTGGCACTTCGCGTATCACAAACCTCACGGCGTATGGGTCCTCGCTTTCGCGAGGACGACAACGGGGTTGCGGGACGCATTCAGCGTGCGAGCTTTCCTCGCAGCACCAGCCCTGCGGTCACGGCCAACAGGCCGATGGTGGCTGACGCCGTAAAGACCGTGATCGCCGCCGACCTCACCGCGCCGGCGTCGGCGACGGTATAGCCGGAGGCGTTGGCCACGAGGCCGGCGATGGCCGCGCCGAGCGCATAGCCGGCCGACTGCAGCGTCGGCACCGAGGCCGATGCCCGGTCGCGCTCGCCGGCGCGCGCGCCTTCCATCACGGTCTGGCTGAGAAAACCCCAGGCGATGCCGTAGCCGGCGCCGATGACGATCTGGCCGATGAGCGCCACGACAGGTTGATCGATCACGAGACCTGCGACGACGGTGGCGAGGCCGGCAACAAGGAGCATCGGCCCGGCCGCGATGAAGCGCGCGCGGTTCGCGCCTGGTCCGAGGCTCGCGACCGCGATGGCAAAGAAGCTCCAGGCGAGCGCGAGACACGCGTTGAAAATGCCCGCGACGGTCGCGCCGAGGCCCCACAGGGTCTGAACGGTCAGAACGAGATACACCGCGGTGGAGGCTTGCGCGAGCGGCATCAGGAAGATGATCCAAAGTCCGACGCCGACGCGCGTGCGGGGCGAGAAGGCATCGGATGGCAGGAGCGGCGCTGCGCTCGTCCGGTCACGGATGACCGTCACGATCAGAAGCGCGGCCGCCAGCAGGACAAGCGCCCCCTTCCAGACCGGCATCGCCGCGATGCCGGCGAGCGCCACCAGCATGACGCCGCCGCCGATCACCGCGAGGCGCAGCATCGGCATGGGTACGCGTGCTTCGTCGGCTGAGCTGCGCGGAACGACCATCAGGACGAGGGCGATGAAGATCGCGATGACCGGCACATTGATCAGGAATGCGGCGCGCCACGATACGGTCTCGGTGACGAAGCCTGCGAGCAGCGGGCCGCCGAAGGCCGCGGTCGCCCACACCACCGCTTCCGCGCCAAAAACCTTCGCGATCAGCCGTCCGGGGAACAGCTCCGGGATCAGCGCGTAACAGAGCGCGGCGATCACGCCTTCGCCGATGCCCTGCAGGGCTCGCCCGATCAGGATCCCGGTCATCGACGACGCCTGGGCTGCGATGAGCGTGCCAGTCAGAAAGAGGACCGCCGAGACAATCAGCGTGGCCCGCGCCCCGAACCGCGCCTTGAGGCGTGCCGCCGCCGCGCCGCCGACGATCGAGAGGACGAGGTAAATGGTGGTCGCCCAGGCGATCACCGCGACGCCGCCGATTTCACGCACGGCGGTGGGCAGCGACGTCGAGACCAGGAAGGCATTGAACGCGAACAGCGCGACGCCGAGACAGAGCGTCACGGTCGCGGCCCAGTGTTGCGACGTGAAGAGTTCACCCCAGCGCGCCTCGCCGGCGCCGGCCACGGATTCATTGGACGACATTCGACGTTTCTAGTGCGGCGCCCGGCACCGCGTCCAGTGGATCGCCGAGCAGCGCTGGTGCGCTGCCACCAGCTCCCCAGGATGAGGAGGCATGTCGGAAACTACACCATAGCCTTCACGCGCTTCGCCGCGCGGGCAACTTCTGCTTCGCGTTGCGTTACGCCGGCGCCTGCGTTCGAAAACAGCTTGCCCATGCGCTCCATGACCTCGGCAGGTGCTGTGTCGGGTGATCCTGCATTGAATGGCGGCGCGGGATTGTATTCAAGCATCAGCTGGATCATCTCGGCCGTGGTGCGATCCGACAGTTTCTCGGCCAGCGTCAGGCCGAAATCGATGCCGGCGGTTACGCCGCCGCCGGTGATGCGGTTGCGGTCGGTGCAGACGCGGGTCTTTTCAGGGCTCGCGCCGAGTTGGCCGAGATAGCCCATCGCCGACCAGTGTGTCGTCGCGCGAAAACCGTCGAGCAGGCCGGCTGCGGCCAGCACCAGCGAGCCGGTGCAGACCGATGTGATGTAGCGCGCGGTCTTCGCCTGCGCGCGCAGGAAGTCGAGCGTCTCCTCGTCGTTCAGAAGGGCGTCGGTGCCGATCCCGCCCGGCACGCAGATCACGTCGAGCTGCGGGCACGCGGCGAAAGTCGTGGTCGGCGTGATCGTCAGCACCGTGTCGCTGGCGATCGGCTCGATGCGCTTTGCCACTAGATGCGTTTTCGCACCGGGCACGCGGCTCAAGACCTGCAGCGGGCCGGTGAAATCGAGCTGGGTTACGCGCGGAAAGATCACAAATCCGATCTGGATCGTCTCGGCCATCTGGTGCTCCTGATTGCGCGTGCTTGACGGCTCCTCCATCCCATGATTGCCTCAAGTCGCAAATGACGTATTTCCCTCGATTTGAGACATACCCCTTGGAGCATGGCCCACATGATCGGCGTGCTGGTGTTTGAAGATTTCCAGTTGCTCGATGCGACCGGACCGATCGCCGCGTTCGAGATCGCGCAACGTTTGCAAGGCAACCCGGCCGGCATCACGATGTTCGCGCGGGAGGCGGGCGCGGTGCGCTCCTCCTCCGGCGTGGAGTTGAATGCGCGCAGTTTCAGGCGCGCCAGAAAAATGCCGGACACGCTGATCGTGGCAGGCGGTGAGGGCACCCGCGCGGCTGCGGCCTGCAAGGAGACGCAGGCGTTTGTGCGCTCCGCCGCCCGCCGCGGGCGCCGCGTCGCGAGCGTCTGTTCGGGCGCCTACATTCTGGCCGAAGCGGGATTGCTTGAGGGCAGGCGGGCCACGACGCACTGGCGGCAGACGCGGGATTTCCTGAAGCGCTATCCAAAGATCCGGCTCGAGCCGGATCGCATCTATGTGCAGGATGGCAACATCTGGAGTTCGGCCGGCATCACCGCCGGCATCGATCTTGCGCTCGCCATGATCGCCGACGATTTTGGCGAGGAGATCGCGCAGGAGACCGCGCGGCAGCTTGTCGTCTATCACCGCCGGTCCGGCGGCCAGTCGCAGTTTTCGGCATTGCTCGAACTGAAATCGCCGAGCGGCCGCTTCAAGCCGCTGCTCGCCTGGGCGCGCGAGCATCTGGATGCCGATCTGACGGTGGAGCGACTCGCCGACAAGGCCAACATGAGCGCGCGGCATTTTTCGCGCAGTTTTACCGCCGAGACCGGCGTGTCACCGTCGAAGGCGGTGGAGCGCCTGCGGATCGAGGTCGCGCGCACGCGCGTGCAGTCCGGCCACGAGCCGATCGAGGCCATCGCGCAGTCGTCCGGCTTCGGCGACACCGAGCGCATGCGCCGCGCCTTCATGCGCACGTTCGGTCATCCGCCGCAGTCGCTGCGACGCGCGGCGCGGGTGGGGTGAGGTGCCTTTCGCGCGATATGAATCCCTGTGGATTGAAGTCTTGCAGATGCCGGCTGGGCTTGGCCGCGATATCAATTTGAAGAATGGATATTGACGGGTTTTGGCGAATGAACGGGACGCAGAAACGAATTTGCTTTGCTTTTGCTTTGGCCCTGATAGTTGTCGCCGGACCCGCATGGGCGGAATGGCGCATCGAAGTCGCCAAGGGCTCGTCAGCCAGGCGTCCGGGAAAAATCGCGGCGCTGGATGCCGGCGCCGACGATCGTGGTATTCGCGCCACGCTGACGATCGGGTGCCAATCGGCGAAGGCCGAGACGCGCCTGATTTCGACATTGGAGCTGTCGACGCAGTTGATGTCGGGATGGGGCGGCCGCCTCATCAGCGTGAGATATCGAATCGACGAGGATGTCCGGCGGGACCATGCGGCGCTGCTCAACGAGAATTTCTCGCGCCGTTTTCACCTGCGGCGGCTTGAGCCTGCCGATTTGCGAACTGCGAGGCGCCTGGAGGTTACGATCTTTCCAGTCGGCGCGTCGAAGTTGTCCTTCGCGTTCGATCTCGCCGGTGCGGACAAAGCGATGGCTTCGATACCCTGCAAGGCCGCTGTACGGCCGTCACGTCGCTATCGGATCGGCGCAAGTACCGCCCGAGCACAAGCTCCGCGCCGAAGCAATCCAGTCTGCCTTTGCCGCAACCTCCGAACTGGATTGCTCCGCGATAGGCGAGCAAAGCGACGCCGTTCTTACGACGGCAATGGTTCGCAATGACGAACACTACGCGCTCGCCTTCAACCAGCCCGCCACTTCGCCCGTCAGCCTGTTCGCCTCCGGGATCAGCTTGCCCATGGTCCAGAATCCGTGGAACTGGCCGGGATAATCGCTGTAGGTGACGTCGACGCCGGCGGCCTTCAGCCGGTCCTTGTAGTCCACACCTTCGTCGTGCAGCGGATCGGCGCCGGCGGTCATCAGATAGGTGCGCGGCAACCCCTTCAGGTTTTTCGCCCGCGCGGGCGAGGCGCGCCAGTCGTCGGCGTCGGCCTTGCTGCGCAGGTAGTGATCGATGAACCAGCGCATCATCGAATTCGTCAGCAGCACGTCGGTGTCCGGATTGCGGTGCGAGGGATGCGTCATCGCCATGTCGGTGGCGGGATAGACCAGCACCTGGCCTGCAATTTTCGGCCCGTCATTGTCGCGGGCGTTGAGCGCCACCACCGCCGTCAGGTTGCCGCCGGCGCTGTCGCCGCCGATGAACACTTTTGTCTTGTCGATGCCGAATTTTGCGGCGTTGTCGACGATCCACTGCGTCGCTGCGATGGAATCCACGGCGGCCGCCGGGAATTTGTGTTCGGGCGCGAGACGATAGTCGACCGAGAACACCATGAAGCCCGCCTGATCGGCGATCTCGGCGCACACGGTGTTGTGGCTGTCGAGGTCGCAGATCACCCAGCCGCCGCCGTGATAGAAAATGAACGCGGGCGCGGGAGTGCTCTTCAAGGTGACCGGCTTGTAGACGCGCACGGGGATTGCACCCTGCGGCGATGGCACGGCGATGTCCTCGACCGAGGCAAGTCTTGGCGGATCGGGCTGCACCACGGCGCGCCCAAGCTTCGAGGCTTCGCGCGCCTCGGGCGCCGACATCGTCTCGTATTTCGGCCGGTTGGCTGCGCGAAACGCTTCCATGACCATGGCTGCTGACGGGTCGAGTACGATGGGCATCGGGTCATTCCTCTGGTTCGTTTTTTGATCCCGCGATCGCGCGCGGGGTTGTTCCAACTATCTCATCTGAGTTGTGGCGTGACCAGCCCACGCGAATTTGTTCTTTGGATGCAATGCGATGAACGCCGGGGCGGGAAGAGTTGCCCTTTCCCCGCCGTATTCGGCGTGTTAACCGGTGGTTTGAGCGGCCTTGCGATCGTGCGAGGACGATTCTTTTTTGGTTGATGCCGCGCGCAATGCCTCGACCCTTGCCATCAAACTCTGCCTTCCAGTTCAAGCCTTTGCCGATAGCACTGGCGTTGGCGGTCACTGTCGCGGCGGTTTCGTCGCTTGCGCCGCCGGCGCACGCGCAGTTCGGCAATATCTTCGGCAATCAGCCGCCGCGTCCGCCGACCAATATCGGCCCCCCCGGCCAGGATCCTGACGCCGAGGAAGTTCCCGACATTCCGCAAGGGCGAATTCTGCCGGCGCCGATCCGTCCGCCACAGGGGGCAGGCGTGCCGCCGCCAGGTGCCGTGCAGACGCAACCGCTGGCGCCGCCGCCCGGCACGACCGTCGTCCCGCAAACGCCGCCGACCACGGCGACCGCGCCCACTCCGCTGCCGGGCCTGCCGCCCGGACAGCGCCAGCCGAAGGGCGCGCCCGGCGGCAGCCCGGGCGCCATTCAGCCCGGCGACGAAGTCGTCACCGCGCCGCCGGCGCAGAAGATCATCAACAAGCAGGCGGTGTTTTCCGGTCTCGACAAGATCACCGGCCGCATCATCAAGTTCGACGTCGACATGGCGGAGACCGTGCAATTCGGCGCGCTGCGGGTCAAACCGCAGGCCTGCTACACGCGGCCGGCCACCGAGGCTACGAATACCGATGCCTTCGTCGAGGTCGACGAGATCACCCTGCAGGGTGAGGTGAAGCGGATCTTCTCGGGCTGGATGTTTGCGGCGAGCCCTGGCCTGTCGGGTGTCGAGCATCCGATTTATGACGTCTGGCTGACCGACTGCAAAGGCCCCGAGGCCACCGTCGCCAGCGCCGAACCCGCAGCAGCCCCGCGTCCGCCGCCACCGCAGCAGAAGAAGCAACCGGCGAAGCGCCAACCGCCGCCGCAGCAGCAGCCGCTCCAGCCGCTGCCGGGGTTCAGGTAGTCAGCGAATAGCGAATAGGGAGTGGCGAAGGGAATAGGGCGCGTTTGAACTCGCTTCCCTATTTGCCATTCGCAGTAACGACTTACGTAAACATCGCCGTGAATTTCTGCTCGCCGCCGGGCGTAAAGCGTACGACACGGCCATCGGCTTCGCGACGCGCCCATTTCTGCTCGAACACGCGATCGAGCAGGGCGGCGCCGAGAGAGCCTGCGAGATGGCTGCGCCGTTCGCTCCAGTCGAGGCATTTCTTGCACAGTGGACGGCGTGAGGGTTTGATCGCTTCGAGATCGATGCCGAACTCGGCGACGAATTTCGAACCGCGCGGCGTGATCTCTACGAGGTCCTTGTCGACCAGCAGCAGCTTGCGGCTGACGAGGGAGTTGAACATGCGCACGCCGAGTTCGCCGGCGAGATGGTCGTAGCACATCCGCGCGCGGCGCATCGCCGGGTCCTTCGGTCCCGGCCGCACGCGCAGGTGGCCGGCGCGGGCGGCGAGCGTGCCGAGCCCTTCGAGCACGTCGGCGACATCGGGGCCGGCAAGGCGGAAGTAGCGGTGGCGGCCCTGCTGCTCCTGCTCGATCAGGCAGGCGCTTTGCAGTTTGCCCAGGTGTGAGCTTGCGGTCTGCAAAGTGACGCCGGCCTCGGAGGCGAGTTCACTGGCGGTGAGCGCGGCCCCGCCCAGCAGTGCATTGAGCATGTTGGCGCGCGCAGGATCGCCGACTAGGGCGGCAATGATCGCGATGTTCGGTCCTTCCTTCATACTTCGATCATAGTCGAAGCATTGACGACAGGCAACGGGATATTCCTCGCCCGGGTAAACGGAGGTTTCCATGACGCTGACGGTTTTCATTCGCTACCAGATCGACCCGTTCAAACGGGACCAGTTCGAGGCGTATGCGCGGCGCTGGCTTTCCCTCATCCCGGCCTGCGGCGGCGACTGCCTCGGCTACTGGATGCCGCATGAAGGCACCAACAACATCGCCTTCGGACTGATTTCGTTTCCAGGCCTCGCCGCTTACGAGGCCTACCGCGCGCGCATCAAGGCGGACGGCGATGGTTCGGCGAATTTTCAGTTCGCCGAAGACAACAGGTTTATTCTCGCCGAGGAACGGACTTTCCTGCGGCAGGTGGAGTAAAGTTTCTCCCGTCATTCCGGGGCGATGCGAAGCATCGAACCCGGAATCAAGTTTCTCTGCCGTGTCGGATTCCGGGTTCGCGCTGTCAGCGCGCCCCGGAATGATGGCAAACAATACTGACAGGATTTGGCAGGGCGCCGAATTAATGAGAGCCGGGGAGATATCGCCATGACCGTTTCAGTCGCGCAGAAGCGCAAGGAGTTCTTCAAGCTGCACGAGTCCGGTTGCTTCGTGCTGCCGAACCCCTGGGATGTTGGTAGTGCCCGGCTGTTGGCTGCGCAGGGCTACAGGGCGCTGGCCTCGACCAGCGCAGGCTATGCGTGGTCGCAGGGCCGCGGTGACTACGGGCTGAAGCTGAATGAGCTGCTCGATCATCTGACGGTACTGTCGTCGGCGACGGATTTGCCGGTGAACGCGGATTTCGAATCCGGCTTTGCCATTGATCCGGCCGGCGTTGCCGAGAACGTCCGCAAGGCTGCCGCGACCGGGGTCGCCGGCCTGTCGGTGGAGAACCGCACCAGCGATCCAAAACAGCCGCTCTATGAGTTCTCGCTATCGGTGGAGCGCATTCGGGCTGCGCGCGCAGCGCTCGACGATGACGAAAGCGGTGTGTTCCTGGTGGCGCGCTGCGAGGGATTTTTGACCGGTGAGGCCGATCTCGACATGACGATCAAGCGCCTCGTCGCGTTCGCCGAAGCCGGCGCCGACTGCCTTTACGCGCCGGGTATCCGCACCCCCGAGCAGATCTCGGCGGTGGTCAAGGCCGTCGCGCCAAAGCCGGTCAACGTGCTGGTGGTCTCGCCGGACTTCAGGGTCGCTGAGCTCGCGGACCTCGGCGTTCGCCGTGTCAGTCTCGGCGGGCAACTCGCGGCCGCCGCGTGGGGCGGTTTTATGCGCGCGTCACAGGAAATTCTGGAGAAGGGCACATTCACCGAGTTGAAGAACAGCTATTCCGGCCGGGAGATCACCAAGGCGTTTGCGCCGTACGCCGGGAAGTAGCGACTTGCGCGCAAACCGGTGCCCGCTTTTGCGGAATGCGCGCTAGCCGCGCGACGCCAGGATCGCCATCGCGTCGACGCCGCTGACGGGCTGGTCCGACGGCAGGGCGTCAAAATTGCCCTCGTGCAGCAGGGCCAGATCGAGCTGGGTGCGATAGCGCCGCCGTGAAATCTCGAGCGCTCCAAAACTGCGCAGGTGATCGGTGACATACTGGGTGTCGAGCAGGGTAAACCCGCCCGCGATCAGCCGCGCCACGAGATGGATGAGGGCCACCTTCGAGGCATCCCGCGCGCGGTGGAACATGCTCTCGCCGAAGAACGCGCCGCCGAGGTTGACGCCGTAAAGCCCGCCGGCAAGCTGATCGCCCTCCCACACCTCGACGCTGTGGCAATGGCCCATGCTGTGCAGGCCGGTGTAGAGGGTGCGAATGCGGCGGTTGATCCAGGTGTTGTCGCGGCCGGGTTTTGCCTCGGCGCAGCCGTCGATCACCTCGCCGAAAGCCTTGTCGACGGTGACGCGAAAGCGGTCCGATCGCACGGTGCGCGCAAGGCGTGAGGAGACTTTCAAGCCGCCGAGCGGAATGACGCCGCGTTCTTCCGGCTCGACCCAGAACAGCGTCGGGTCGTCGGCGCTTTCCGCCATCGGGAAAATACCGCAGGCGTAGGCCCGGAGCAGAACCTCCGGCGTGATCTCGGCATGCATGTTGTCGCGCGAAGCCATGCCGCTCTATAGCAAAATGCGGGCCGACATGCACCGGCTTGACATCGTGAAGAGTATCGACCCGAAGACGCTCACGCGGCGCTCTGCTTCGGCGCCTTCGGTTGCGGCGTGCGGGGCAGGCTCAGGATGACCCTTGTGCCGGAATGGTTTCGGTCGAGCCTGATGTTGGCCTCGAGCTTGGTGGCCATGGCATCGACGATGCGGCGGCCCATGCCGGTCGATCCGGGTGCCGGCGTAGCGGCGAGGCCGACGCCCTCATCGGCGACAATGAGATTGATCTGCTCGCCTGAGCGGCTCAGCTCCACATGGATCGGGCCGGGGCCGTCGGGATAGGCGTATTTGACGGCGTTGATCACCAATTCATTGACGATGATGCCGACCGCGACGGCGCGATCGGGGTCGATTTCGAGCGGCTCGCTCTTGAGCGTCAGCTGGGTCAGCTTGTCGCCTTCGGCGGACCTGCGCAGATCCTCCAGCAGCGCTTGGAGATACTGGTCGAGCATGACAAGCTGCAGATCGTGCGAGGTGTAGAGCCGGCGATGCACCTGCGCGACCGCGGCGACGCGGCCCATGGCGTTGGTGAGCGCGGCCTTCACGTCCTCGTTGCCGGCCGACGATGCCTGCAGATGCAACAGCGAGGCGATGATCTGCAGGCTGTTGCCGACGCGGTGGTTGACCTCGCGCAGCAGCATTTCGCGCTCGGCGGCAAGTGCCGCGTAACGGTCGCGCGCGGCGCGCACCTCGGCTTCCGCGGCCTCCTTGGCCTGGCGCATGCGGGCGCCGTTCAGGGCGCCTGCGACTGCCACCGCGAGCAGGGGGATGAAGTCGCCCTGCGTGTCCTTGACGAGGTAGTCGGCCGCGCCCGCCTTCAGCGCGGTGACCGCGATGCGGCTGTCGAGCGAGGCGGTCACGAACACGACCGGCGGCGCGCTGTCGATCGCCCGGATGCGCGCCAGCGTCTCCAGCCCGTCGAGGCCAGGCATCTGCTGGTCGAGCGCGATCACGTCGATGCCGCCGGCGCGAATGCGCGCAAGGCCGGCCTCGCCGTCGGCGGCGTGCTCGACCATAAACCCCTGCCGCTTCAGCCCGCGCTGGACCAGCCGCGCCAGAGCAGCGTCGTCATCGATATAGAGCACGGTGGGCGTGTCGGTTGTCATGCGGCCGGTGGCACCTGAATGACGGAAAAGAACAGGCCGAGCTGGCGGATGGCGTTGGCGAAGTTCTCGTAGTTGACCGGCTTCGTGACGTAGACGTTGCAGCCGAGCTCGTAGCAGCGCTTGATCTCCTGGGCGTCGTCGGTGGTGGTCAGCACCACGACCGGCGTGCATTTCAGATGCGGCGTTTCCTTCACCCGGCGCAGGATTTCGATGCCGGTCATGTCGGGCAGGTTGAGATCGAGCAGGATCAACAGCGCGTCGCCCTTGTGCGCGTTGCCCGAGGCGTCATTGCCAAGCAGGTACGCCATCGCGTCGGTGCCGTTGGCGAACGGGATGATCTCGTTGTTGACGCCGGAGCGGCGGATGTTGCGCTCGATCAGGCGCGCGTGACCCTCGTCGTCCTCGATCATGACGATGGTGACAGGCATGGTCATGCTGCTTTTCCTTCTGACGGCAAATTCCATTTGGGCGGCAGCATCACCGTGAAGGTGCTGCCCTCACCGGGTTTCGATGACACCGAAAGCGTGCCGCCCATTCGCCGCACCAGCGCGCGCACGTGCGCAAGGCCGATGCCCTGACCCGGGCGATCCTGGACGCCGGCCCGGCGGAACAGGTCAAAAATCCGCTGATGATCCTTTTGGTCGATGCCGCGGCCGTTGTCCGTCACTTCATAGATAATGTAGCCGGTCTTTCGGCGGCCTGTGACCTGGATGTCGCCGGCAACGCCCGGCTTCAGATACTTCAGCGCATTGTCGATCAGGTTCGAGAAGATCTGTTCAAGCGCCAGGCGATCGCTGACGACATCGGGCAGCGATCCGACCCTGATCTCGGCGTTGGCTTCGTCTGTCTGATGCGCGACGGTTTTGGCGACGCCTTCGATCAACTCGCGCATATCGATGCGCTCGGGCTTGAATTCACGGCGGCCTTCGCGGGTTAAGGTCAGGATGGCCGCGATCAGCCGATCCATCCTGGCGATCGAGGACTTGATGAAGCCCAGGGATTCGTCGAACTCCTTCGCGAGCTCCTGATCCTCGTTCGCAAGCAGCGCCTCTGCGCCCGTCGCGCCGGACACCGAGCCGACCGTTTGCGGTGCGGAGAGTCTTCCGATCCGCTGGAAGATGCTGCCGCGCAGCTCTTCCAACTCGCTGGTGAAACCCATGATGTTGACCAGCGGCGAACGCAGATCGTGACTGACGATGTAGGCGAAGCGCTGGATTTCCTCGTTCGCCTCCTGCAAATCAGCGGTGCGTTCGTCCACGGCGGCTTCGAGATTTGAGTTCATGTCCCGCAGCTGTCGCTCGGCGTCGTCGCGCAGGCGTTGCGAGCCGCGGACGAGCAGAATCGATATTGCCGCCAGCGTCAGAACCGCGGTTGAGCCCGCCGTCGTGGCTGCAGCCGAGAGGAGTTGCGTGCGATTGGTCTCGGCGGTGCGAACCTTCAACAGCCGCTCTTCCTCGTCGCGCATCGCCACGGCGAGATCGCGAATGTTCGCCGTGGTTCGCCGGCTCGCATTTTCGCGGACGATCTTGTTGGCCTCGGCTTGCTGGCCGTTCATGGCAAGCGCCACCACCGTATTGAATTCCTTCAGCCGCTTGTCGACGAGCGGGAGCGCCTCGTCCAGACGCCGAACCTGGACAGGGTTGTCCGCGATGAGCTGCTTGAGGCGGTCAAAAGCTGGGCGGATTGCGGCCTCGGCTTCCTGGAAGTCGGAGAGAAATTGCGGTTCGGACGTGAGGAGATAGCCGCGTTCGGCGCTTTCAGCGCGGCGGACCTGCAACAACGCGATGTAGATCTGGTTTTCGACCTCCAGCGTGTGCGAGATTGCGTCGGCATCCTCGCGCAGCGAGTAGACGAGGTAGATCGAACCCGCGCTGATGCCGAGCAGGACCAGGAGCCCGGTGCAAAGGAGCACGATCTGCACGACCGGCCGTCGCTTGCGCTCGCTATACATCATGGAAATATCAGGCATTTAATCCGGAGGTTAACGAAAATGCTTGTACGCATATTCGCGACGCGGACTAACGCCGACGCCGCGCGATGGTTCCACGCACGGCGAAGAGAATAGCTCTAATTGAGAGGGAAGAGCCGTCAGGACTTCACGTCACCGGCAGCCAGATACTGTTCGAGCCAGTGAATATGGTAGTCGCCGTCGATGATCGCGGCCTCCCGCACCAGTGCGCGAAACAGCGGCAGCGTGGTCTCGATGCCGTCGACGACCATCTCGTCGAGCGCACGGCGCAACCGCATCAGGCATTCGGCGCGGGTTTTGCCGTGCACGATCAGCTTGCCGACCAGCGAGTCGTAGTAGGGCGGGATCACGTAACCCTGATAGACGGCGGAATCGATCCGCACCCCCATGCCGCCCGGCGGATGGTAGTGCAGGATTTTTCCGGGCGAGGGGCGGAAGGTCACCGGATTTTCCGCATTGACCCGGCATTCGATGGAATGACCGTTGATGACGATTTCTGCCTGGGTTGCCGGCAATTCGGCGCCGGCCGCAACGCGGATCTGCTCGAGTACAAGATCGATGCCGGTGATCATCTCGGTGACCGGGTGCTCGACCTGGATGCGGGTGTTCATTTCGATAAAGTAGAACTCGCCGTCCTCGTACAGGAATTCGACGGTGCCGACGCCGAGATATTGCAACTCGCGCATGGCGACGGCGACGGTCTTGCCGATCTTCGCGCGCTGGGCCGCATCGAGCGCAGGCGAGGGGCCTTCCTCCCACACCTTCTGATGCCGCCGCTGCAGCGAGCAGTCGCGCTCGCCGAGATGGATCGCGCCGCCGCGGCCGTCGCCCAGAACCTGGATTTCGATGTGGCGCGGCTTCTCGAGATATTTTTCCAGATAGACTGCGTCATCGCCGAACGCAGCCTTCGCCTCTGTCCGCGCGGTCGACAGCGCCAGCAGCAGATCGTCCGCAGTGCGCGCGACCTTCATGCCGCGCCCGCCACCGCCGGACGCGGCCTTCACCAGCACCGGAAAGCCGATGTCATTGGCGATCGCCATGGCATCGTCGTCGGGGCCTATGCCGCCCTCGGAGCCGGGCACCACAGGGATGCCGAGGCGTTTGGCGGTCTTCTTCGCCTCGATCTTGTCGCCCATGATACGGATGTGCTCCGCCTTCGGGCCGATGAAATGCAGATTGTGGTCGGCGAGAATTTCCGCAAAGCGCGCGTTCTCGGAGAGAAAGCCGTAGCCCGGATGCACAGCGTCCGCGCCGGTGATTTCGCAGGCCGCCAGCAGTGCCGGAATGTTGAGATAGCTGTCCTTCGACGGCGGCGGGCCGATGCAGACGCTTTCGTCGGCAAGCCGTACATGCATCGCGTCGGCGTCGGCGGTGGAATGCACGGCAACCGTCGCGATGCCCAGTTCCTTGCAGGCGCGCAGCACGCGCAGCGCGATCTCTCCACGATTGGCTATCAGGATTTTGTCGAACATCGCGCGGCCTTTTGCAGTCTTCTTATTCGACGATCATCAACGGTTCGCCGAATTCGACCGGCTGGCCGTCCTCGAACAGGATCTGCGTGACGGTGCCCGCGCGCGGCGCCGGGATCTGGTTCATGGTTTTCATCGCCTCGATGATCAACAGCGTATCGCCGGCTGCGACCTTGGCTCCGACATCGACGAATGGCCGTGCGCCGGGCTCGGACGCCATGTAGGCGGTGCCGACCATCGGCGACGGCACGATGCCGGGATGTTTTGTGATGTCGGCGACCGGTGCTGCGGCAGCCGGCGCAGAATGGCCCGATGCGGGCGCAACTGCGTACACGGGCGCCGCCGCTACCGTCACGCTGCGCGCCACGCGCACGCGCAGTCCCTCGCGCTCCACCTCGATCTCGGTCAGATTGGTGGTGTCGAGCAGTGTCGCGAGTTCGCGGATCAGTTCGCGCTCGTCGGTGGGTTTGGCAGATGTGCCTTTTGCCTTTGCGGCCATGCGTTTTGATCCAGACGTTTCTGTTTAAGCGCGCGTCAGGCTTTCGCCTTCGCGCCGACTTTTGCGGCGAGGCCGGCAATCGCCAGCCGGTAACCTTCGATGCCAAAGCCGGTCAGCGAGGCAAATGTGGCCTTGGCGATGAACGAGTGATGACGGAAGCGCTCGCGCGCGTAGACGTTGCTGACGTGCACTTCCACCGACGGCACACTCACCGCCTTGAGCGCATCGTGAATGGCGATCGAGGTGTGTGAATAGCCGCCGCCGTTGATGATAATGCCGGCGGCCTTCTTCGCACCGGCCTCGTGGATGAAGTCGATCAGTTCGCCTTCGCGATTGGATTGCCGGCATTCGGCGTCGAGCCCGTAGGAAGCCGCGGCCTTGCGGCAGAGCTTTTCGACGTCGGCGAGGGTGTCGGAGCCATAAGTCCCGGGCTCCCGCGTCCCGAGCAGATTCAGGTTGGGGCCGTTCAGGACATAGATCGTCTTGGATGCGGTTTTGGCCATCCGTCGCCCGGCTGAGTGGATCGGCATCGCCGGGAGCGGCGGCCGCGGGCCGTTTATAGGTAACATGACCGGAGAGGGGAAGCCTGAACGCCGCCGGCAACCCCTGCAAAACCTTCAACCATCTTGTGAAAAGCGCAACGCAACCGGCTGGAATTCTGCCAGTTAACCAATCTTGCCGGTTGCTAAAGCCTAGCGTTGAGCAGACCGCCTTGCGAGGGCGATCTTCTCCTTCAACTGGTCAAGGCCGACGGCGCCGACAATGACCTGCTGGCCGATAACATAGCTTGGCGTGCCGTTGAGGCCCATGTCCTCGGCGATCTTGAAATTCTCCTCAAGCGTCGCCTTGATTTCCGGGCTCGCAAGGTCCTTGTCCAGCCGCGCCATGTCCAGCCCAGCCTCCTTGGCGGCTGCGACCGCTCGTGCCTTGTCGACCTGACCTCGCCCATTGAGAAGCTTCTGGTGGAAGTCGAGATACTTCTTGCCGCTCGGGTCCTGCATCCGCACGGCAACGGCGACCTGGGCGGCCTCGACCGAGGCCTGGCCGAGCACCGGAAACTCCTTCAGCACCACGCGCACCTTTGGATCGGCCTTCATCAGATCGAGCATGTCGATCATCGCGCGCTTGCAGTAACCGCAGTTGTAGTCGAAGAACTCGACGAAATTCACGTCGCCTTCGCGATTGCCGACGATCACGCCACGCGGCGAGTTGAACAGCGCATCCGAATGCTTCTTGACCGCGGACGCCTGCTTGGCGGCCTCGGCGACCGCCTGCCGCTTGTTGAGTTCGGCCGAGACCTCCTCGAGCACATCCGGATTGGCGAGCAGATACTCCCGAATGATCTTCTGGATCTCGGCACGCTGCGGTTCCGAAAAGCTCTGCGCGGGAGCAGGCTGCGGCACGATCAGCGCTGCTGCGACGGCGGCAGGATAGAGGAAGCGAAGCGAAAGCATCGTGCAGTCCTTTGCGGCTACGGACCTGTGGAAGGTGTCAGTCCGTGGAAGAAAATGGCATGATCGCGTTAGAGGGAAACCGGTTCCGGATCAAATCCGGCGCGAACCTAGCGTTTTTCCGAGAGTTTTGTGTTCACAATGTCGTCGGCCTTGACCCAGCCCGGCGAGCCAACCGCGAAACGGGTTTTGGCTCGGGAGGCGAGATCGCGCGCGGTCTTCATGTCGCCGCGCAGGAATGCCGCTTGCGCCGAGGCGAGGTCGGCTTCCGCGAAATTGCCCTTGCGGCCGTAGGCCATCGCCAACTGCGTGTAGCCGAGCGGCGCTTCCGGTTCGCGCGCCATTGCGTTGCGCAGAATTCCGATCGCTTCCTCGGAGTTGGCCGGGTTGTTGGATGCGACCAGCGCCTGGCCGAGCATCATCGCGATCAGTGGCGAGTTGTTGGACAGCTGCACCGCCCGCCGGAGCGGTGCAATCGCTTCGTTCGGCCGCGCGCCTTCGAGCAGCGCCTGTCCGCGCAACTCGTGAAAGTATGGATTGTCGGGCTGGACCTGGAGCAGGCCGTCGATCTGGGCGATGGCGGAGCGCAGATCGCCGTGCTTGTAGCCCGCGATCGCGCGCGCGTACCGCGCCGGCAGGCTGTCGTTCGACATCGGATAGCGGCGCTGCACCGTATCGGGCCGCTCCATGAAGCCGGAAATCTTCGCGCGCATCAGATCGTGACGCAACTGCAGGGATGCGTCGTCCTTCTTGTCCCAGTAGGGACTTGTGCGGGCGAAGTCGGCGAGGGCCGCGACGCGATCGGCCGGCATCGGATGCGATTGCGCGTAAGGGTCGGCGTTACGCGCGATGAAGAGAATCTGTTCGGAAAAGCGTTTGAATGTCTCGTACATGCCCTTCGGCGACTGGCCGGTCTCGTTCAGATAGCGCACGGCCGAGCGATCGGCGTTCTCTTCCTGCTGACGCTGATAGGAGAGAATGTTGCGGCGGATGACTTCCTGAGGCGCGCTGAGCGCGGCCGCGCCGACGTTGCCGAGGTTGTTGTTCGAGTTGCCGCGATTGGTGGTAGCGCCGGCCACCATGGCGCCGACGCCAAGGATCGTCGCAAGGATCATCTGCGTCTGGGCGCGCGCCAGCTGCTCGCGCAGCTTGGCAAGATGTCCGCCGGCGATGTGGCCGGTCTCATGCGCGAGCACGCCGATGATCTGGTTCGGCGTCTGTGATTTCATCAGCGCGCCGGAATTGACGAAGATGCGGCGGCCGTCGACCACGAAGGCGTTGAACGTCGGCTCGTTGATGATGACGACCTGCACGTTCTGCCTGGCAAGACCGGCCGCGCGCAGCAGCGGCGTGGTGTAGTCGCGCAGCAGCTGTTCGATCTCGGCATCGCGGATGGTCGGCGGGCCCCTTTTTTCCGGCGCCTGCGCGAGCGCGGGCAGCGGCGCCAGCATCAGCGCGGCGGCGGTGACAAGCGCCATTGCGCCGCGCAAAACCGCGCGAGGCGAAAACCGCGGCGGGATATCGAGCGCCGAAACCGTCATAACCGTCTTTCAGTGCCCCTTGGGTCCGCAGTTCAATCGCCCGCATGTCGGCCGCAAAGCGGGTGGCCGCGTCCGATACATCGCAGGATTTGGCAGTCGAGCCAACACCTTGAATGCGCTAAATCCCGATACTAACAAGCTGCCGAATACGGCAACATGGCGGCGCGCCCCCTTCAAGCGCATGGGACATTCCTCTAAGGATGCACAATGCTCGACAACACCGTTCGCGACCGTGTCCGCAAGTTGATGGTTCCCTCGCGCCGGAGCGAGGTTCCGCCGTTCATGGTGATGGATGTGATGGCGGCTGCGGCCCGAATCGAGGCGGCAGGCGGCCATGTGATCCATCTTGAGGTCGGCCAGCCTGCCGAACCGGCGCCGCGCACGGCGCTTGCCGCGGCGCATGCAGCGCTCGACACCGCGCGGATCGATTACACCTCCGCGCTCGGCATTCCATCGCTGCGCGCAAGGATCTCGCGCCACTATCGCGAGGCTTACGGCTGCGAGGTCGATCCGGAGCGGATCGTCGTCACCACGGGTTCGTCCGGCGGATTCATTCTGGCCTTTCTGGCGATGTTCGAGCCGGGCGATCGCGTCGCGGTGACGTTGCCCGGTTATCCGCCGTACCGACACATCCTGACGGCCCTCGGCTGCGAGCCGGTCATGATCGAAACCACCGGGCAAACACGACATGCGCTCTCGCCCGATGCGCTGCTGGCCGAACACCGCGAGAAGCCGCTGCAAGGCGTGCTGGTTGCAAGCCCCGCCAATCCGACCGGCACGATGATGACGCGCGAAGCCCTGACCGCGCTGATTGGGGCTGCCGAAGGCGCGGGCATCCGCTTCATCTCCGATGAAATCTATCATGGGCTGGACTACGCGTTTCCGGCGGTGACCGCAGCTGCCCTGTCCAATGATACGCTCGTCATCAATTCGTTTTCGAAATACTTCTGCATGACGGGCTGGCGCGTCGGCTGGATCGTCGCGCCCGAACCGCTCGTGCGCCCGATCGAGCGATTGCAACAGAACCTGTCGATCTCGGTGCCGACGCTGTCGCAGATCGCGGCGGAAGCCGCGTTCGACGGCAGCGCAGAGATGGAACGCATCAAGCGCGGTTATGAGGAAAACCGGCGCATTTTGATCGAGGGATTGCCGCAGGCCGGTCTCGATACCTTTCTGCCCGCCGATGGCGCGTTCTATCTCTACGCCGATGTGTCGAAATTCACCGCCGACAGCCTGGCCTTCACGAAGCAGATGCTGGAAGAGGCTCATGTCGCGGCAACGTCGGGGATCGATTTCGATCCCATTCACGGCCGCTCGTTCGTGCGCTTTTCCTACGCGCGCTCGGCGGACGACATGCGCGAAGCGGTGGCGCGGATCACCGCCTGGCTGAAGCGATAGGCGTTCATCATACGGAGGCGTCGCGATGTTCTTCCCGGACTTTTCGCTGGAGCATGTCGACGTCACCGACGGACCGATGCGGCTGCGTCGCGGTGGCTCGGGTCCGCCGTTGCTGCTGCTGCACGGCAATCCGCAGACGCACGCGATGTGGAACGCGGTCGCGCCGGAGCTGGCGAAGCGCTTCACTGTGATCTGTCCTGATCTGCGCGGCTACGGTGGCTCGCTGAAGCCGCCCGCCACTTCCGATCACGCTCCCTACGCCAAGAAGGCGATGGCCAGGGACATGGCGGAGGTGATGGCGCATTTCGGACACACGCGTTTTCTTGTCGGCAGCCACGACCGCGGCGCGCGGGTGGCGCATCGCCTCGCCATCGACTATCCCGACCGCGTCGAAAAACTCGCCGTGCTCGACATCGTGCCGACGATCGAGCACTTCGAGCGCGCCGACATGAAGTTCGGGCTTGGCTATTACCACTGGTTCTGGTTCGCCCAGCCGCATCCGTTTCCGGAAAGTCTGATCAACGCCGCACCGGAGACGTGGTTCACGGCGCATACCTCACGCGGCGGCGCGCCGCCGGACTTCGTCCATCCCGAGGCGTTGGCCGACTACCTCGCCTGCGCCCGCAACCCGGACATGATCCGTGGCATGTGCGAGGACTACCGCGCCGCCGCCAGCATCGATCTCGAGCATGATCGCGCCTCGCGCGCTTCAGGGGCGAAGATCCAATGTCCGCTCATGGTGCTGTGGGGCGCGAAGGGCGCGATCGGCCGCTGGTACGATCCGCTGAACATCTGGCGGCAGTATTGCGCGGCCGACGTCAGCGGCGGCGAAGTCAACAGCGGGCACTACCTTGCGGAAGAGGCACCGGGCGAGGTGCTGGCGCACTTTCAGCGATTCTTCGGATGAACCAAGCGGGCCCCGTATTCATCTGCATTGAGGAAGAGTGTGATGGGGTGCCATTCGACTTAACCTTGATGTTCG
Organism: uncultured Alphaproteobacteria bacterium; assembly: GCA_963774995.1. Classification (GTDB taxonomy): domain Bacteria; phylum Pseudomonadota; class Alphaproteobacteria; order Rhizobiales; family Xanthobacteraceae; genus P52-10. Next base: position 56,293 of record CAVZHJ010000020.1, on the reverse strand, counting down.
ACGTGTTGCGAGAGCCGATGACACCGGAGGAGGTGGACAAGCTCCCGCGCGAGTAAGCTGATCGGCTCGTACATGCGCGTCGCGCATTTTTGACTTCGTCGGCAATTCATCCTGGGCTGCGACCAGTTTGGGTCACTGGTTGGTGATGCCGGGTTGGCGCGAACGCCGTGCGCGCTCCCGGCGACAATCTTGAGCCGCGGAACGGTCGTTCCGCGGCTCAAGATTGATTGATCAGCCTGCTGAACTTGCGCCTAAGCGCTAGCCGCCGCCGCCAAAGCGACGCGACCACCAGCCGGCCTTGGGCGGCTGTTCGGCTTGCGGCTCAGCGGCAACCGGTTCGGCAGGCGCAGCAACGAGCGAAGGTTCTGCCGGCGTCGACGGTAACTCGCTCGTGGGGGTCCCGAACGAAACCTTCTCTCGCACCGTCGAACGCCGGCGCTTTGCATCGGCGGCCTCGCTCGCTGCGTCAGGCGCAGGCTCGTGGTGTGCCGTGCTGACCGGTGCCGCCTGCGGCGGCTCGGCCGGTGGTGGCGTGGGCACGGAAATTTCGATGTGGCGCGTGGCCGGCTGATCGAGGTCGGCAGCTGCACCGACTGCCTCGGATTCCGCCGCATGACCCAAGTCGTCGGCGATCGCTGCGACCGAGCCTTCCTCTTGCTCCGGACCGCCGCGCCGCCGCCGCCCGCCGCGCCGTCCGCGCCGTCGGCGCCGCGCCGCGTCATCAGTGCCGCGCTCACCGTCGAGCTCGGCCACATCCTCAGTCTCGCGTGCAGGCTCGCTCGCTTCCATATCGTCGGATACGAGCGACGGAGAGGCCGCTTCACCCGCGAAGGGGACAGCCTCGCGCGGCTCGCCGTTACGCCCGCCACGTCGGCGGCGCCGCCGCTTGCCGCGAGGCCGTGCATCGCCTTCGGCCGCAGATTCGTTGTCGTCGCCGGCTTGCGTGGCTGCCGGTTCGTCCGCGTCCTCGTCGCTGATCGTGAGTTCGGCCTCGTCGCCAATGAACTCCTCGTCCTCGTCCTCGATTTCATCGATCGGCTGCGTCGCGGCCGCGGCTTGCGCGGCAAGCAGTGCCTTCGCTGCTTCCAGCGTATGCACCTGCTCGCCGTGATCGATCACGAACGATTGCTGGCCGGCATCGGCGATGATCGCGATAGCGACCTTGAAGCCGTTCTCGAGATCGCGCAGATGGCCGCGCTTGTGGTTCAGCACATAGAGCGCGACTTCGGTGCGGGTGCGCACAGTCAGGTTATGCGTTGCGCCCTTCATCAGCGTCTCTTCGACGCTGCGCAGCAACTGCAGCGCCACCGAAGAGACCGAGCGCACATGGCCGGTGCCTCCGCAATGCAGGCAGGGCTCGGTCGAGCTTTCCAGCACGCTGGCGCGGATACGCTGGCGGGACATTTCCAGCAGGCCGAAATGCGAGATGCGGCCGACCTGGATGCGCGCGCGATCGTGCCTGAGGCAGTCGCTCATCTTGCGCTCGACCGCGCGGTTATTGCGCTTCTCGTCCATGTCGATGAAGTCGATGACGATCAGGCCGGCAAGATCGCGCAGGCGCAGTTGCCGGGCGACTTCTTCCGCCGCTTCGAGATTGGTCTTCAGCGCGGTGTCTTCGATATGGTGCTCGCGTGTCGAGCGCCCCGAATTGACGTCGATCGATACCAGCGCTTCGGTCTGATTGATGACGATGTAGCCGCCGGAGCGCAGTTGCACGGTCGGCGAGAACATCGCGTCGAGCTGGCTCTCGACGCCCATGCGCGAGAACAGCGGCTGCCCCTCGCGATATGACTTTACCGCCCGCGTCGCGGTCGGCATCAGCATCTTCATGAAGTCGCGCGCTTCGCTGTAGCCGTTGTCGCCGGCGACGAGGATTTCGTCGATCTCCTTGTTGTACAGGTCGCGGAGCGAACGCTTGATCAGCGAGCCTTCCTCGTAGACCAGCGTCGGCGCGCTCGATTTCAGCGTCAGGTCGCGCACGCGTTCCCACGCCCGCAGCAGATATTCGAAGTCGCGCTTGATCTCCGGCGGCGTGCGCGCAGCACCTGCCGTGCGCAGGATGACGCCCATGCCTTCCGGCACGTCGAGAACCTGCACGATTTCCTTCAGGCGGTTGCGGTCCTGCGATGAGGTGATCTTGCGGCTGATGCCGCCGCCGCGCGCGGTGTTCGGCATCAGCACCGCATAGCGTCCGGCAAGCGAGAGATAGGTCGTCAGCGCAGCGCCCTTGTTGCCGCGCTCTTCCTTGACCACCTGGATCAGCATCACCTGACGGCGCTTGATGACTTCCTGGATCTTGTACTGGCGGCGTGGGCGGAACTGCCGCTCGGGCACTTCCTCCATCGCATCGTCGCCGCCGACGGATTCGACCTTGTCCTCCTCGGCGGTCTCTTCCTCGTCCTCGTCGTCGTCCTCATCGTCAGCATGGGTCTCGCCGGCTTGGGATTCGCCGGCGTCCGAGGGGGCCGCGTGACTGTGGCTGCTCGCGTCCTCGGCGTGGGGCTCATCGCCGCCGGTCTCCGGCACGGCGTCGTAAGTTGCGTTCGAGGTTTCGGCTGCCTCGTCCTCGCGCGGCAACACCTGGCCGGATGCGGTCGCCGGATCGGATACGGCATCGATGCTGGCTTCGTGCGCGGACGGAATCTCCTGCGCCTCGGCTTGGACGGCCTGCACGGATTCCGCGGTCGAGGCGACGTCCGCGGCGGCATCGTGAACATGCGGCGGGGTGTAGCGATGGTAGCCATGTTCGGCCTGGGCGCGCGCGACCGGGTCATTGGCGGTGGCCTGCGCGTCGTCGGACGTCTCGATCACGCGGCTGCGCACGCGGTCGCGGTCGCCGCCACGCCGGCGCGAATTGCGATGCCGCTTGTTGCTGCGGCGGTGGTGGCGGTTTTCGCTCTCTTCTTCCGCCTCGCGTGCGGCGCGTTCCTCGTCCTCGATCAGCGCCTGACGGTCGGCGACCGGGATCTGGTAGTAGTCGGGATGGATTTCGCTGAAGGCCAGGAAGCCGTGCCGGTTGCCGCCGTATTCAACGAAAGCGGCCTGCAGCGACGGTTCGACGCGTGTGACCTTGGCGAGGTAGATGTTGCCGCGCAGCTGTTTGCGCTGCGCCGACTCGAAATCAAACTCTTCGACGCGGTTGCCGCGGACAACGACGACCCTGGTCTCTTCCGGGTGGGTCGCATCGATAAGCATTTTGTTGGGCATTGGAGCACTCTTGCCGGCGGACCCTGCGCAAAGCGCCGCGCGGCTTGCGCGCGGAAGGGTGGCGGAACGGTCTGCCTGATTCGGGGGTGATGGGAAGGCCGAACACGTCTCGAATGCGCCGGAGCCCGGACCATTCGCGTTCCGAGCCGGGCGCGTCGTTTTTGCGTCCCGGCTGCGAGATCATCGAATGGCGGTTGGGCTTGTTAGCGAGGCGCATTGAGCGTCGGCCCGTCTTTACAGTCTTGGCGGCGGTTGAAGGCCGCGAAACAATCAGATGCGGCAGCAACGCCGCGGGAAGCTTTCGCCGATAGCCAGTTGTGTCTTGCCGCGGAGCCCGTTCGGTACTGAACGGCGTCCGCTCCGGCCTGAGCCAGCCATCAGATCGACCGCGCTATGCGCATGGTCATGATCGGAGGGCCGGAACGCGGCAACTATGGGGACGTTCGAGCAATTTTCGCTCAACCGTGTCCCGATACCGCACCGGGAGGCTGTACACGACACAACTGTAAGTTTTAGCTATCAACACCAATTACATACGTTGATTGCGGGAGGGTTGCAAGTGAACCGTCACGCGGCTGCAACAGGTCACGGTAAAGGTGGCTAACTGCTTAAGCTTCGATTAACCGTGCGGTCCTATTGCGATAAACAGGCGCTCGAAGGCTGGGAATTCGTTGATTCCGCGCAAACCATAACCTCTTGCGGCGCGCAGCGTTTGCCTGCGCGATGCTGGGCGTCTGCTTGGCCCCGGTGCCTGGCAGAGCCACGGAGAAACTTGAGCTTCGTCCGGCGGTTGCATCGCCCAATCCGACTGGCATCCGATGTCCGTGTCGCCGGCGACGACAAGCGCACCCGTTTCATCCTCGATCTCGACCGCAAGATCGATCTGCGCGCCTTCGCGCTCGCCAATCCGAACCGGATCGTCGTCGATATTCCACAGGTGACCTTCCAGTTGCCGGAGGGCGTCGGTGATGCGAGCCGCGGTCTGGTCAAGGCATTCCGTTACGGCCTCGTGATGCCCGGCGGATCGCGCATCGTGATGGACCTCAAGCGTCCGGCGAAGATCGATAAGGCCTACGTGCTGGATGGAGAAAACGGCCAGCCGCCCGAACTCATCGTCGAATTGAGCGCGATCGACCGCACAGCCTTCATGCAGGCATCGCCGCCGAGAATCGCAAGGCGATGGCAGCGGCGACGCCTGAGACGGCCCCAGCACCGGTGGTCGCAGGCACTGACGCCAACGACAGGCGTCCGGTGGTGATCATCGATCCCGGTCACGGCGGCATCGATCATGGCACACAGGCGCAGAGCGGCGAGAACGAAAAAGCCATCGTACTTGATTTTGCCAGGGCGCTGCGCGAGCGCATCGAGAAGGCCGGCAAGTATCGCGTGGTGATGACCCGCGATGACGATACCTTCGTACCGCTCGCCGACCGCGTGAAGATCGCGCAGCGGCACAAGGCTGCACTGTTCCTCTCGGTTCATGCCGATGCGCTGCCGCGCGGCGAGGGCGATGCCCAGGGCGCGACCGTCTATACGCTGTCCGACACCGCTTCGGACTCGGAGGCCGCAAAGGCTCGCCGACGCCGAAAACCGCGCCGATCTCATCGCCGGTATCGACCTGACCGAGGAGCCGGCGGATGTCGCCGATATCCTTATCGATTTGGCGAGGCGGGAAACCAAAACGTTTTCAAACCGTTTTGCCCGCACTCTGGTCAAGGAGATGAAGAACGTCGCGCGCCTGCACAAGAACCCGCTGAAATCCGCGGGGTTTCGCGTGCTGAAAGCGCCGGACGTGCCGTCGGTCCTGCTGGAACTCGGCTATGTGTCCAACAAGGCCGATCTCGAGCTTCTGGTTTCCGACAGCTGGCGCTCGCGCACGGTCGGTTCGGTGGCGCAAGCGGTGGAGCTGTTTCTTGGCAAGCGCACGGTCGCCGCGGACCCGGAAGGGCGGACATTAGAGCGTGACCGAAAATGCTGGAGCGGGTTTCGGACAAGGATCACGCTCAAGAAGCCTGTAAGCTATTGGAAGCCCTAGTTTAGCCACAGCCGGGGTCGTATAGATTGGATTGAATCGTCCGGCGGCTCGCGGCGTTTGCGCGGCTCCCGGCATCATGGCGAGGCGGACGTTCAGGACGATGCGGTTGCTGTTGCGATTTTTGGGTTTCCTGTTCGCCGCCGGAACGATCCTGTTCCTGGTCGGCGTCGGCGCCGTCGCGGGCCTCGTCTGGCATTTTTCGCGGGATCTGCCCGACTATTCGCAATTGCAGGACTACGAGCCGCCGGTGATGACGCGCGTGCATGCGTCGGACGGCTCGCTGCTCGGCGAATACGCCAAGGAGCGGCGTCTCTATCTGCCGATCCAGGCGGTGCCGAAATCGGTCATCAACGCGTTCCTCGCCGCCGAAGACAAGAACTTCTACGAGCACGGCGGGCTCGACTTCTACGGCATGGCCCGCGCCGGCGTCCTCTACGCGCAGAATTATGGCTCGAACCGCCGTCCGCAGGGCGCGTCCACGATCACGCAGCAGGTCGCCAAGAACTTCCTCCTGACCAACGAAGTCTCGTTCGCCCGCAAGATCAAGGAAGCGCTGCTGGCGATGCGGATCGAGCGCACCTATTCGAAGGACAAGATCCTCGAACTCTATCTGAACGAAATCTTCCTGGGGTTGGGCGCGTACGGCATCGCAGCCGCCTCGCTCGTCTACTTCGACAAGTCGGTCAACGAACTCACCCTGTCGGAAGCAGCCTATCTCGCGGCATTGCCGAAGGCGCCGTCGTCGCTGCATCCGGTGCGCAACCGCGACCGCGCCATCGAGCGCCGCAACTACGTCATCGACCGGCTTGCTGGAAAACGGCTGGGTCAACGCAGGCCGACGCCGACAAGGCGCGCAAGGACCCGCTGAGTCGTCACCGGCAAGCAGAACGCGGCGCACATCTTCGCCGGCGAATATTTCGCCGAAGAAGTGCGCCGCGAAGTCTTCGAACGCTATGGCGAGAAGAAGCTCTATGAGGGCGGGCTGTCGGTCCGCACCACGCTCGATCCGAAATTGCAGGTGGTCGCGCGCAAAACGTTGTCCGACGGCCTGGTCAATTTTGACGAAGCGCAAGGCTATCGCGGCGCGATCCAGAAGCTCGACCTTACGGGCGACTGGGGCGTCAAGCTTGCCGATGTGAAATCGCTGTCCGATATCGGATGGAAAATGGCGGTCGTGCTGGAGAGCAACGACCAGTCGGCGCGGATCGGCTTCCAGCCGCCGCGCGAACTCGGCGGCGCCGTGTCGCAAGGAACGGCCAGACCGGCAACGTCACGCTCGACGGCGTGCGCTGGGCGAAGGCCGCGACGGGACCGGCGCGGGGCAGGGCGCCGGCCAAGGTCAACCAGGTGCTGGAGCCGGGCGACGTCATCTATGTCGGAGCCGCTGACCAAGGACGGCAACAAGGTCGAGGGCCAGTTCCGCTTGCGGCAGGTTCCGGAAGTCTCCGGCGGCATGGTGGTGATGGACCCGTGGACGGGCCGCGTGCTGGCGATGTCCGGCGGCTTCTCGTTCGACCAGAGCCAGTTCAACCGCGCAACGCAGGCATGGCGTCAGCCCGGTTCGTCGTTCAAGCCGCTGGTCTATTCGGCCGCGCTCGACAACGGCTACACGCCGTCGACCGTCGTGATCGACGCGCCGATCGAAGTCGAGCAGGGCAACGGCCAGGTCTGGCGTCCGGAAAACTATTCGACCGGCAAGTATTACGGTCCCTCGACGCTGCGCATCGGCATCGAACAGTCGCGTAACACCATGACCGTGCGGCTCGCCGCAGGACATCGGCATGCCGCTGATCGGCGAATACGCCAAGCGCTTCGGCGTCTATGACGATCTGCCGAACTATCTCTCCTACGCGCTCGGCGCGGGCGAGACGACGGTGATGCGCATGGTCACCGCCTACTCGATGTTCGCCAATGGCGGCCGGCGCATCAAGTCGACGCTGATCGACCGCATTCAGGACCGCTACGGCCACACCATCTTCAAGCATGACCAGCGCGAATGCCGCGGCTGCAACGCGGCGGAAGGCTGGAAGAACCAGACTGAGCCGACGCTGGTCGACCGGCGTGAGCAGGTGATGGACCCGATGACGGCCTATCAGATCACCTCGATGATGGAGGGGGTGGTCCAGCGCGGTACGGCAACAGCCATCCGCGAAGTCGGCAAGCCGATCGCCGGCAAGACCGGCACCACCAACGACGAAAAGGATGTGTGGTTCGTCGGCTTCTCGCCGGATCTCGCGGTCGGCGTCTATATCGGCTACGACAAGCCGCGCCAGCTTGGCCGCGGCGTCGCCGGCGGCAACATCAGCGGCGCCGCTCGTCCGTGATTTCATGAAGGTCGCGCTGGCCGATAAGCCTGCGGTGCCGTTCCGCGTTCCCGCCGGCATCAAGCTGATCCGGGTTGATGCGCGAAGCGGCATGCGCGTGGGACCGGGCGAGGGCGGCGGCACCATTCTCGAGGCGTTCAAGCCCGGCACCGCGCCGCCGGACAATTATTCGGTGATCGGCGTTGCCGATGCCGACGGGCGCACCGGCGGATGGGGATCCGGCGGTGGCGACGGCCTGACCATGCAGCCGGACAGGGGAAATACGATCCTGCGCCCCGGCACCGGCGGGCTGTACTGACGGCCTCCTTCACGACGTGAACAGGTCGAACGTCACCTGGCGCTCGACCTGTGTCTTGCACCGGTTCCGCCGTTGCGCCCCGCCTGGTGACATTTACTCCTGAGAATTTGAGCGCGCCGGAGTTGACGAAACTTGCTTGCGATCGTATTTAAGTAATTACTTAAATAAGGTTCAGCTCCATGCCGGCCGACCAGCTCAGCAACACTTTCAAGGCGCTCGCCGACCCGACACGCCGGGCGATCCTCGCACGGCTGTCGCTCGGCGAAACCTCGGTGCTGGAACTGGCCAAACCGTTCGACATGAGCCTGCCGGCGATCTCCCAGCATCTGAAAGTGCTGGAGAGGGCCGGCCTCGTCGCCCGCGGTCGCGAGGCCCAGTGGCGGCCGTGCCGGCTCGACGGCGCGGCGCTGAAGCAAGCGAGCGAGTGGCTCGATGAGTATCGCCGTTTCTGGGACGGCAGCTTCGACCGGCTCGACCGCTATCTCGCAAAATCGCAATCGAAGGATGAAAAATAATGTCAAAGGTCAGGGCCAGTTCGCCAGCCGATCAGCCGACGATCACCATGGAGCGCGAATTCGCAGCAGCGCCAATGGCGGTGTTCGCCGCCTATCGCGACGTCGAAGCGCTGAAGCAATGGTACGGTCCTGACGGCTTTACAATCACGGTCATCGCAAGGGACTTTCGCACCGGCGGCCTGTTTCGGTTCACAATGCACGGTCCCGACGGCACGGATTATCCGAACCGCATCATGTATCGCGAGATCGTGCCGGCCGAACGTCTGGCCTATCGCCACAACTCGGACGTCGACGACGATCCGCGCGCGTTCGAGGTGTTGGTCACGTTTGCGATCGCGGGTGAGGGGCGGACACTGCTCACCATGCGCTCAACCTTCCCCTCGATCGAGGCTCGCAACGCGGTGATGAAGTTCGGCGCCATTGAGCTTGGCAAGCAGACGGTCGAGAAACTCGCGGCGCATTTGGAGCACCGCAAGAGCTGATATCGGAACAGAGACTTACTTAAGGCGGGCCTTCGCTGAACTGCGGCAGCCCGTCGCCAATTCTCACCCAGTCGATCCGTTCGCTGACCCAGATATGGTCGGTGGGGACGAAGGCGTTGCGGTCGTCGAACAGGGCGAGCGCGACGCCCGCCGCCGTTCCGTTTGTGCGCCATGATCCAAGCCGTGTGCCGCACTGCCGGCAAAACACCCGCTCAATCCGTTCGGACGTCGCATGGCGTCCGGTCGGCCCCTCAAGCACCAGGGCTTGCTGATCGAACAACGCGCGCGCGAAGAACGGCGCGCCGTGGGATTTCTGGCACTGGCGGCAATGGCAGATGCGCACGTTGATCGGCTGCCCTTCCGCCTTGAACCTGACCGCGCCGCAGAGACAGCCGCCCTCGCGAACCATTGTTGTTGCTCCAGGGCGCGCCACAGCCGGTTTTTGAAAGTCGCCACGTCCGGCAAGTGCCATGAGGCCGCGCGATCGGATGGCTACTGTAGCACAATCCTGGTTCGCCCGGCCTCGTAGCAGAATGGGTCGCCCAACGGGATCGGTCAGGCCGCGAGGTAGTTCGCGATGCGTGCGCGGCGCCCGCCATCGTCGCCGAGTTCTGCGCGGGCAATGACACGCATGTGGACGGCGTCCGGTCCATCGACGATGCGCAGCGTCCGGCCCGTCGTGTAGATCTCGGCGAGCGGTGTGTCGGGGCTGATCCCCATGGCGCCGAAGATCTGGATGGCGCGGTCGGCGACCCGCGTCAGCACCGACGGCACCATCGCCTTGATCATCGAGATCTCCTTGCGTGCCGCGGCCGGCGCCGACCTTGTCGATCATCCAGGCCGCGCGCAGGACCAGCAGCCGCGCCTGGTCGATCTCGATGCGCGAGCAGCGCGATCGCTTCCGCGACCGAGCCGTGTTCGTGAAGGTACTTGCCGAAGGTCCTGCGGTCCTTTGAGCGCTCGCACATCAGTTCGAGCGCGAGTTCGGCAAGTCCGATCGCGCGCATGCAGTGATGGATGCGCCCGGGCCCGAGCCGCGCCTGCGCCATCGCGAAGCCCGCCGCCCTCCTCTCCCAGCAGGTTGCCGACCGGCACGCGCACGTTGCGAACACGACTTCGCAGTGACCGTGCGGCGCATGGTGGTTCATGACGGGAATGTTCCGCACGACCTCGACGCCCGGCGCGTCCATCGGCACCAGCACCATGCTTTGCTGCCGGTGCGCGGTCCGCCGCCGAGTCGGTCTTGCCCATGACGATGATGATGCGGCAGTCGGCGGTGGGCAGGTTGGTGATGTACCACTTGCGGCCGTTGATCACGTAGTCGCTGCCGTCCCGCGCGATCGATGGTCTGGATGTTGGTCGCATCCGACGATGCCACGTCCGGCTCTGTCATCGCAAACGCGGAACGGATCTCGCCGTTCAGCATGGGTTCAGCCACTGCTCGGCGCTGCTCGTCCTGGCAAAAATGTGCAGCAGCTCCATGTTGCCGGTGTCGGGGGCGCTGCAGTTGAAGACTTCCGACGCCCAGGCGACGCGGCCCATGATCTCGGCGAGCGGCGCGTAGTCGAGGTTGCTCAGTCCCGTGCCCGGTTCATCCGGGCGCAGCGCCGGCAGGAACAGGTTCCAGAGGCCCTCCGCCCTCGCCAGCGCCTTCAGGTCCGCCATGAACGAGAGCGGGTATTGCCGTTCGTGTTCCTCCTTCTTCGCCAGAGGCAGGCGCGGGAGAATGTGCGTGTCCATAAAGCCCTGCACCTGCGCGCTGAGGCGCTGGCATTTTTCCGAATAGGTGAAATTCATGATGGCTCTCCGGTGAAGCTGAACGTCGTCGGATGCAGGCTAGCGGGAGTTTCCACATCATTGAACTTGATGTTTGTGATAGACTGTATCACGATAATGAATGACGTAACCTGCGAGTTCTTGATGAATCTCAATGCAATCGATCTCAACCTGTTCGTCGCGTTCGATGTCATCTACTCCGAGCGCAATCTGACGCGCGCCAGCGAAGTGCTGCGCATCACCCAGCCCGCGGTGAGCAACACGCTGGCGCGGCTGCGCATGACCTTCGGCGACAGGCTGTTCGTTCGCACGGGCAATGCGATGGTGCCGACGCCGGTGGCGCAAAGCCTGATTGGTCCGGTGCGGCAGGCGCTGCGGCAGCTGCGGGCGAGCGTCGATCAGCTGAAGAGCTTCGATCCGGCGACGTCGGAGAAGATCTTCAACATCAGCCTCGGTGACGGTGCAGCGACGATCCTGATGCCGGAGCTCGCGACGGTGCTTCGCAAGCACGCGCCGCATGCGAAGGTGCATTGCAGCCAGGTCGACCGGCGCGAGATTGCAAGCGAACTTGCCGCCGGCAATCTGGATTTCGCGCTCGACATCCCGGAACTCGAGAAGCCCGATCTCAACAGCGTCGAGATTTTGCAGGATCGCTACGTCTGCGTGCTCAGGCAGGGGCATCCGTTTGCGAGACGGGCGATGACGCTCGATCAGTATCTGGCGCTGGACCACGTCATGGTGTCGTCTCGCCGCCGTGGCCGGGGTCTGGTCGACATCGCGCTGGCGCGGTTCGGCAAGCAGATCGAAGCTGCGATGCGGGTTGCCCATTTCCAGCCGGCGCTGCATGTCGTCATGAGCAGCGACATGGCGGTGACGGCGCCGCTGTCGCTCGCCTCGCGCTACGAGGTCGCGCGCAAGGAACTGCCGTTCGAGGTCGCCCCGCTGCGCACCGTGCTGTACTGGCACCGCAACGCGGACCACGATCCCGCCAACATCTGGATGCGGCGGCAGATCGTCGAGGCCGGCCGGCGTTCGGACCAGCCCGCGAAGCAGGCCAGCGTGAGGGTCCGGGGCGCGGTGGCGAAACGCGGCAATTGAGCGACTTTGGCAGGAGGCAGTGCGACATGAGCAAGCTGACGACGATCGCATTTGAAGACGTTCGCGACGCCGAACGCCGGATCGCCGCCAGCGTCATTCGCACACCGTTCATCCATTCCCGAACGCTGTCGGATATCGCCGGCGCGGAAATCTGGATCAAGCTCGAAAATCTGCAATTCACCGCCTCGTTCAAGGAACGAGGCGCCGCGAACAAGCTCGCGACGCTGTCGCCTGACGAGGCTCATCGCGGCGTCATCGCGATGTCGGCGGGCAACCATGCGCAGGCGGTCGCCTACCATGCGCAGCGGCTGCGTATCAGTGCGACAATCGTTATGCCGAAATTCACGCCGTTCGTGAAAGTATCGCGAACCCGGCATCACGGCGCCCGCGTTCTGCTTGAAGGTGAAACGCTTGCGGACTCAGCGGCCTTCGCTCGCGACCTGGCTGCGCAGCAAAACCTGGTCTTGGTGCATCCCTATGATGATCCCGCCATTATTGCCGGCCAGGGGACGGTGGCCCTCGAAATGCTCGGCGACCGGCCGGACCTCGACTGTATCGTCGTGCCGGTCGGGGGCGGCGGACTTGCAGCCGGCGTTGCAGTGGCGGCAAACGGGCTTGGCCGGCCGACCGAGGTCGTCGGCGTTGAGGTCGAGTCCTACGCCGCCGCCGCCCAGATGCTTGCAGGCGTCGCGGTTTCGGTCGGCGGCGCCACGATCGCCGAGGGGATCGCGGTTGCCGACGTCGGCGCCCTGCCGATGTCGGTTCTTCGGGCGAACAACGTCGCGGTCGTGACGGTGTCCGAATCCCAAATCGAACGGGCGGTCATTCTGCTGGTCGAGATCGAGAAGACCATCGCGGAAGGCGCAGGTGCCGCGCCGCTTGCCGCAGTGCTTGCGCATCGCCAGCGCTTTGCCGGCAAGTCGGTTGGACTTGTCATTTCCGGAGGCAATATCGACACCCGCATCCTGGCGAACGTCCTGATGCGAGGGCTGGTTCGCGATGGTCGCTTGATCCGCCTGACGGTCGAGGTTCAGGACAGGCCGGGTGCGCTCGCAAAAATTACGGAATCGGTGGCGCGTGCCGGCGGCAACATCGTGGAAGTTCAACACCAGCGCTTCTTCGGTGCGCTGTCTGCGAATATTGCAGAAATCGAGCTTCTGATCGAAGCGCAGGATGCGACCCATGCCGACGTGATTGTCGAGGATCTGAGGGCCGGCGGCGCCCACGTGCGGGAACGTGATTTCAGGGCGGAGGCGCCGCCTGTCAGCACACTCGACTGATTCCCGGTCGAGCACCGCGCAATTGAGCATTGCGCGAGCGGGGCAGGGTGGCTAAATCGGGCGCAGCCGTCATGCCCGGCCTTGTCCCGGCCATGACTGAGAGTTTGGGTGGTTCATGCGCGCGGAAATCGAAAAACTTGTCGAAGAGATCAAGCAGTCGGTCGGGCTGCTGAGGAGGCATCTTTGACGTCGACACATCAACGGCCAGGCTCGCCGAGCTGAACAAGCTCGCCGAGGATCCCAATCTCTGGAACGATCCCCAGAAAGCCCAGAAGCTGATGCAGGAGCGGACCTCACTGGAGGATTCGCTGACCGGCATCGGCAAGGTCGAGCGCGAACTCGACGACCAGATCGGCATGATCGAACTCGGCGATGCGGAGAACGACGCTGCTGTCGTCGGCGAGGCCGAGCAGGCGCTGCGCGCTCTGAAAAAGGAAGTCGCGCGTCGTGAACTGGAGGCGCTGCTCTCCGGCGAGGCCGACGCCAACGATTCATATCTCGAAGTGCATGCCGGCGCAGGCGGCACCGAGAGCCAGGACTGGGCAGCGATGCTGCTGCGGATGTATTCGCGGTGGGCCGAGCAGCACGGCTACAAGATCGAACTTTTGGAAGAAACCGAAGGCGAAGAAGCCGGCATCAAGTCGGCGACGCTGCAGATCAAGGGCCACAATGCCTATGGCTGGCTGAAGACCGAAGGCGGCGTGCACCGTCTCGTGCGCATCTCGCCGTTCGATTCCAATGCGCGGCGGCACACATCGTTCTCGTCCGTGGCGGTGTTTCCGGTGGTCGACGATCGCATCGTGATCGACATCAAGGAATTGGACGTCCGCACCGACACGATGCGTTCCGGCGGCGCGGGCGGCCAGCATGTCAACAAGACCGAATCCGCGGTGCGTCTGACGCACATTCCGACCGGCATCGCGGTCGTCTGTCAGGCCGGCCGTTCGCAGCACAAGAACAAGGCGCAGGCATGGGACATGCTGCGCTCACGGCTCTACGAACAGGAATTGAAGAAGCGCGAGGCCCAGGCCGTCGCCGATCAGGCGGCCAAGACCGACATCGGCTGGGGCCATCAGATCAGGTCCTACGTGCTGCAGCCGTACCAGATGGTGAAGGACCTGCGTACGGGAGTGCAGACCTCGGACACGCAAGGGGTGCTCGACGGCGACCTTGACGAGTTCATGGCGGCCACCCTCGCGCAAAAGGCCTTCGGTGGGCTGCCGGAACAGATTGAGGACGTGGACTGACGTCGACGCCCCTGCAGCGCGTAGCCGCCGCAACGGTCCGGTTGCGGACTTTCAGCAACCAAACCCGGCCGATTGATACCATCGCGAGGGCAGATTGCCGCAACGCGATAGGCCACGAGGCGAGGGCGACAGCTTGTCGCCTCGGATCGCCGCTGTTAGGCTGCCGCAAAACAACAACAAGAAAATCAAGCGGTTCAACGCAAAAACGGTCGGGAGGACTGCGATGCGCGTTCGAGCATTATTGGCGGCATTTATCATCGCTCCGGCATTCGCCGTGGCTGGAAGCGCGGATGCGCAGACGGTCCAGGGACCGAAGGTCACCTGGAAGGTCGGGGCCTGGGGCAAGCCGCGCGCGGCGAGCAAGGGCGTCGATTTTCTCGCCGCCTACGTGAAGGAACAGACAGGCGGCAACTTCACGATCAACGTCGGCTACGGCTCTTATGGTGAGCCGAAGGAGTTGCTCGACCTGCTGTCGGTCGGGGCGCTCGAAGCGACCAACATGTGCTCCTCCTATCACCCGGAGAAGCACCCGGCTTACACCTCGCTCGACCTTCCGTTCCTGCCGTTCCCGAACGCGGATGTGCAGGAGAAGGTGCACGAGAAATTCCATCAGCACCCCTACATCAAGCAGGAGATCGCCAAGTGGAAGGGCTTCTTCTTCATGTCGACGCTGCTGCCGCAGTATGAGTTCATCGGGCGCAGCAGTCCGGCGCCGAAGAAGCTGTCGGACTGGAAGGGCTTGAGGGTGCGTGCGATCGGTGGCATCGGTGCGGCGATGGCCAAGGTCGGTGCGGTGCCGACGTCGGTCGATGCGACCGAAGTCTACAACCTGCTCGAGCGCGGCGCGGTGGATGCGGCTTCATTCCCCTCCACCTATGCACACGGATTCTACCGCACCTACGAGGTAGGCAAGTGGTTCACCAGCAACCTCTCGCCCGGCACCCAATCGTGCCCGCTGGTGATCGGTATCGAGGCCTGGAACAAGCTGCCCAAGCAGTACCAGGAGCTGCTCGAGAGGGGTAAGACGCTCGCCTATGTCGAGCAGAAGAAGGCCTACGGAGAGGCGGACGAGAAGTTTCTCGCTGAGTTCAGGAAGAAGAAGCTGGAGTTCATCACCTACACCAAGGACGAACTCGCGGAGTTCCAGAAAGTCGCTGGCAAGCCGGTCTGGGACGAATGGGTGGCCGAGAAATCCAAGCAGGGCATTCCTGCGCAGGAACTGCTGGATCTCATCCTCGACACCGCGAAGGCCGTGGCGCCCAAGTCTTAAGACACTCGCAATGTCGCATTGAGCCGTTCCGCGGCGCCGGCCAGGCCGGTTGCCGCGGGTCCGCTTTCCGGGGGGAGAAGCATGGACACGAACACGGCGGTGGCGCCGCCGTCACCGATCCTGTCGAACGTCAGTCGCTGGCTCGCCGTTCTTGAAGACGCGCTCAATCTCACCGCGGCTGCGGCGATCTTCTTTCTGATGTTCGTCGCCGTGTTTCAGATCGTCAGCCGCACCGTGTTCGGCACGGCGATCTACGGCTACATCGACTATATCGAGCAGGCGAGCCCGATCTTCGCGCTGCTCGGCGTCGCCTATTGCCAGCGTCTCGGCGCGCATGTGCGCATGGACCTGATCCTGCGCGGCGTTCCAAAGCGCCTCCTCTGGGCGATTGAGGGTCTTGCAGTGGTGCTGGCGATCCTCATCATCACGCTGCTGGTCGAGAGCACATTTCAGAACTTCCTGCGCGCCTGGCAGCGCGGCGACTCCACCATGGACATCCGCCTTCCTGTCTGGCCGGGCAAGCTGATGGTGCCGGTTGCCCTGTCGGTGCTTTGGGTCCGGCTGGTGCTCCAGGCCTTCGATTATGCGCGGCTGGTCAGATATCCCGGACGCTGCTCCGATCGCCGTGCCGATGCTGGAGACGGCTGAACAGCAGGCGAAAGCCGAGATCGAGGATGCGCTGGGGCGCGAAGGCAGGACTGGCGCATGATGGATCTGGAGCCGCTGCAGCTCGGCGTTTGGGGCTGCGTTCTGCTGGTCGGTCTTTGCGTGCTGGGTGTGCGGATCGCCTTCGCAGCAGCCATCGTCGGCACGCTCGGCCTGATCACCATGCTCGGCTGGAGCAGGGGCATCAGCGCGATCGGCACCATTCCGCATGCCACGACGTCGAACTATACGCTGAGCGTACTGCCGATGTTCATTCTCATCGGCTATCTCGCCTATTACGCCCGTATCACCGAGGCCGCGTTCGAGGCGGCGCGGCGCTGGTTCGGCTGGATGCCGGGCGGACTTGCGATCGCGACGGTCTATGCGGTGGCGGGCTTCTCGGCCGTGTCCGGCGCCAACACCGCGGCCGCCGCCGTGTTCTCCAAGGTCGCCATCCCCGAGATGCTGAAGGCCGGCTATAGCAAGCGGCTTGCCGCCGGCGTCGTCGCCGCGGGGTCCACGCTCGACAGCCTGATTCCGCCGAGTGCGTTGCTGGTGGTCTACGGCATCATTGTCGAGGAATCGATCGGCAAGCTTCTGATCGCGGGGTTCGTGCCCGGCATCTTCTCGGCGCTCGTCTATACCGCGATCATCTCGATCATGTGCACCCGCAACCCGTCGCTCGGCCGGCCGATCCGCGGCTACACCTGGGGCCAGCGCTTCGCCTCGCTGCCCGGCACGTTCCCGATCGTGCTGGTGATTGGCATCATCTTCTACAGCATGCTGTTCGGCGTCGGCGACGCCGACCGAAGCGGGCGCGCTCGGCGCGTTCTGCGTGTTCGTCATCGCGCTGTTCCACGGCATGAAGCAGAAGGACCTGAAGCTGGCGCTGCTCGAGACCGCGAAGCTGACGGCGATGATCTTCACCGTCATCTGGGGCGTGCTGATCTTCACCCGCTTTCTCGGTTTCGTCGGATTGCCTGAAGCCATCGCCGCCTGGGTCGTCACACTCGACATGTCGCCGATGTGGATCATGATCGCGATCTATGTCCTGTACCTGATCCTCGGCACCATCCTCGAGGGCATCGGCATGTTCCTGCTGACACTGCCGGTGATCTTTCCGGTGGTGGTGGCGCTGGGCTTCGATCCGATCTGGTTCGGCATCATCCTCGTCAAGCTGAACGGCATTGCGACCCTGTCGCCGCCGGTGGGGCTGGTCGTGTTCGTCGTCAACGGCGTGCGGCCGGACATCCCGGTTGCCGAGATCTTCCGCGGCATCGGTCCGTTCATCATCGCCGACATCATCACAATCGCGGTCCTGACCGCGTTTCCGGAGATCGTCACCTTCATCGTCAGCGCCGCGAGCTGAGCGGCAACGAGAGCCAGGACTGGGCGGCCAACGCGTCGGGAAGCGACTTTCCGGCGAAATTGGATCAGACTCGTCGCCTATCTATTTGTTTTGGCATGATCTTGTGCAAAAACAGGCGGCCATTTCCTGAAATCATGCCTGGCCGGGCGGTTCCGGTTTCGCGCCAAGTCCCTCGTTTGCATCGAGTTTTGTTGCTTTTCAGCATCGGTTTGGCCTAAAAGCCTCCCAAGCAAGAGGGATCCGATATGTCGGCGCATAGCTATTCGATCAACGACGATGTCCATCATCAGCGCCAGGGCCCGCAGGGTCGCGAAGCTGCCCGGGAACGCGACATTTACACGATTGTTGCCTGTCTTCCGGTCGAGGCCGACGGCCGCTTTCGCTATCGCATCAAGAGCAAGAGCGAAAACGTCGTGCGCGTGGTCACCGAAGAGCAGCTCAGCCGGCTGGGCTGACACAACACTGCCTCGATCGCGGTCCGGACGTTCAGACGGTCCGGGTGAGTGCTGATCCCGAATGACGGTGTTGCCGCGCTGAGCTACCATGCTCGCGAAAGCAAACCACGGGAGAGAGCGCCATGAAGCTCGAAGGCGGATGCTATTGCGGCAAAGTGCGCTATGTGGCCGAGGGCGATCCGGTCATGAAGGCGCAGTGCCATTGCCGCGAATGCCAGTACATCACCGGCGGTGGTCCCAACATGTTCCTGGCTGTGCCGGCCGGCGGCTTCAGCTTCACAAAGGGCACGCCGAAGCAGTTTGCCCGCAGCGATCTCGAGCGCCCGGTGACACGTGAATTCTGCCCTGACTGCGGCACGCATCTGACGACCAGGCCGCAGGGCTTCCCTGCGATCGTCGTGAAGGTCGGCACGCTCGACGACCCCACCCAGTTCACGCCGCAGATGGCGATCTACACCATCGACAAGCAGGCGTTCCACGAAATCCCGGCGGGCATGCCGACGTTTGAAAGGCTGCCGGCGCGGCGATAGCGCGGGCTTTCGCTAGCTGAGTGCGTTTGTTTTTTCGGTCTGCGGGCTTGCAGATGCCAGCGCCGGCGGGATTCGCCCGCAGAACGTAACATCCGCCCCGCGCTCAAATTGCTGCAGGATCGTATCGCGCCGGAATGTCCCTGCGAGGCTGACGAGTTGCAGCGATGCGAGGATGTGCGTCGCCTTTGCGCCGCCGTCGCCGAACGGCAGCAGGAGGCGCTCGCAATCGATGCGGTGGCCCGAGGAATCGAAGGTGGCTATCGACATGTAGACGATGTCGGCCGACGCCGCGCAGGCATCCAGACCAGCCCAGAATGCATCCCGCAGCGGCTCGGGAACTGCTTCGGTGGTCGAGGGATCACCGCCGAACGCCTCAAAGACGTAATCGCCCTTGTAGAGCGGGCGATAGCTGCGCGCGCCATCCTGTTCATCGATCCTCCAGAGGAGAATTCGCCTTGGATCGTGGGCGCGGTCGCCTGGCGCGAAATCCGCAAAGCGCGGTAACCCGCGCCGGGTGTGCAGCGTCTGCCAATGAATTGCGAGGTTTCGCTGACTTATCGATTTGACGGCCTGTACAGGAATAGCTTCGAAGCGCATGGCCGGCGTTCTACAAACTCGAAAGAGCGAGGGAGAATCAGTCGCACCGGAATTATAGCGAGAGTTGCGTCTGCCTACATTCCTTGCCTGCAGGTAAACTTCACGTGGGCGGGAACGTGCCGCTGCGCGAGTCCATTGGCGAAACCACCAGCATCGTGACCCGGCCGGGAATTGAAGCCGCAAAAATCCCGCGTTACCTAGCTTCGAGACCTACCGGTTCCATCGCAGAACGGCCCGAATGCTACTCTCCACGCTCGATATCGCGCTCCGCGCCGCGTCCGCCGCACTGCTGCTGCTGATCGCCGCCGTCGTGCTGCGCGATTTCGGCGGCCGCATCGCCGGAAAACTTGGCGCTGTGTTCGCTGCCGGCTCCGCCGCCTATGCGGTGAGTTCGGCCGCGGGGTTCTCATCCGATGCCAATGTCTTTTGTGCAATGCTTGCGGCTGTCGCCAGCGGCAATATCGTCGTGTTCTGGCTGTTCGCGCGTGCGGTGTTTGACGATGCGTTCGAACTGCGCCCGTGGCACGTCATCCTCTGGGCGGTGCTCGTGTGGCATCAGTCTCGGCAACTGCCTCTTGCCTGGGGCCACATCCGCCTGGCCGACGCACGTCTTCGGTCCCGGGCTCGGCATTCTCTCGCTGTTGTTCATTGCGCTCGCGATCGCGCAGACGATCAAGACCTGGTCGGACGATCTGGTGGAAGGCAGGCGGCAGGTGCGCGCCTTCGTCGTCACCGCGGCCGCCGGCTTCGGTACGCTGAATGCGGCGGTACAGCTGCATTAGCCCCGGGGGACGGCCGTCCGCCGTCGTCAGCGTGGTGGTCGCGGCGATCCTGTCGGTCGTGGTGGCGGCGATCGCGTTGGTGCTGACAAGGATTGCCGGCGAGGAATTGTTCGGCGAGGCCCGTGTTGCAACACCCGTCACCGAGACGACGCCTGCGCCCGACGCAGTGCTCGCCGACCGCAAACTGGTCGATGCACTCAACCGGCTGATGACCGAGCAGCGGATCTATCGCCATGACGGGCTCAGCATCGGCGTGCTGGCGACCAAGCTTGGCGTGCCGGAATACAAGCTGCGGCGGCTGATCAACGGACAACTCGGCTACCGCAACTTCAACGCCTTTCTGAATGGCTTCCGGATCGAGGAGGCGCGGGCGGCACTTGCCGATCCGTCACAGGCCGAGGTGCCGGTGACGACGATCGCGCTTGATGCGGGATTCCAGTCGATCGGACCGTTCAACCGGGCGTTCAAGGTGTCCACCGGCGTTACGCCGAGCGAGTATCGCCGCGAAAAGCTTGCCGCGTCGCTTTCGTAAATCATTTGCCTGCTTGCGGAATTTCGAAATCGGCCAGCAGCTTTCGATTTCGGCCAGGCGCATTTTCGAAATCGGCGAGTGCGATCTGCAATCGCACGCTTTGTCTCCTCCCACGCGGCATTGCCGCAAGCCTCGGGAGAGATTTCAATGGCACTCAAGCTTGGATTGGCGGTGCTGGTCGCGGCCATTGCGGTCGGTTCGCTCTCGGCTTCGATCGCGCGTCCGGATAGCGCGGCGCAGGTCATGACCGGTTTCACGAGCCGCATGATCTGTTCGAAGGTTTTCGTGTCCGGTCTCGATCCGGACGCAGCTTTTGCCGAAATGATGGAGGCGACCGCTGGCTCGTGGCTGGTGAACTGGGGCTTCGACATGAAGGTCGACCGCGAGCGGCGGCAGATCGTCACGAGACTGTTCGGCCGCAGCGCCGGGCGTGCGCAGTTTCGCGACGGGCTCGGTTGCATGATGGACCATGGCGGCGACGTTGCGGCGCCCCTGGTATCAGGCGGTTTGGCTTCAAAGCATGCCGCCGAGCCGCCGCTGGTCGAACCGAACGATGCCGCGCTCGCCGAGGCGCTCGACCGGGTGTTTGCAGAAACGGGCCGGTTAAGGAAATTCACCAAGGCCGTGGTGGTGATGAAGAACGGCTGCATCATTGCCGAGCGCTACGCGCCCGATCACAGGATCGATACGCCGGTGATGGGATTCTCCGCCACAAAATCCGTCGTCAACGCGCTGACCGGGGTGCTGGTGCGGGAAGGGCGTCTCAGCCTGAATACGCCGGCGCCGGTTGCACAGTGGTCGGGCGACGAGCGCGGTGGCATCAGCATCGATCATTTGATGCGCCATACCAGCGGGCTCGCGCTCGGCAGCTCGCTGAGCGCGTCGGTTGCGAGTGCGTGGGCGCCGGTGAACCAGATGAAATTTCTGGAGCGCGACATGGCCGGCTTCGCCATGAACGTGAAGCTGGAAGCCGCACCCGGCAGTGTGTGGAACTACAGCGACGGCAACACGCTGATCCTGTCGCGCATCATTCGCGATGCGGTCGGCGGACGCGGCGAGGATGTACTGCGCTTCGCGCACCGCGAATTGTTTGCACCGCTTGGCATGCGCAACGTCACGCTGGAGTTCGACGCCACCGGTACGCCGGAGGGATCGAGCCAGATGCTGGCGGCACCGCGCGACTGGGCCCGCTTCGGCCAGCTTTACCTGAACGACGGCATGATCGGCGGGAGGCGGATTCTGCCGTCCGGCTGGGTGCAGTATTCCGCGGCGCCGACCGCCGGGGCGTTTGTGGGCTACGGTGCGGGGTTCTGGACCAATCTCGGCGACAGTTTTGGCGCGCAGAACCGCATCGGGCTGGGCATGCCGCGCGACGCCATTCTGGCGCGCGGTCAGTTCGGCCAGTACATTGTGATCGTGCCGTCGGAGCAACTGGTCGTCACGCGCTTCGGCGTGACCGGCGGCATGAACGACGTCGAAGGCGTCAGCCGCCTCGTCGCCGACGTGATCGCGGCGACGAGGGTTCGCGCTTCGCGTGCCCCGGAATGACGCTGTTCAACCCGCCGCAATGCCGACCAGCGGCGATGGCTTGATGCCAAGTTCTTCAAGCATCGGCGCGGCGTTGTCGATGCGGCCGGTCATCTTCTTCGGATCGCCGGTGACGAGGACGTAGACGGCTTCGGCGATGTTCTCGATCGGTGAAACGCGGTGCTTGGTCTTCTCGGTGATCAGGCCGTGCACCGCGACGCCAGGCGTTGCCACCAGGCCCGGGGCGATGACGTTGACGGAGACGTTGTCGTTGTAGACCTCCGACGCAAGCCCGGTCGAAAAACGCTCGAGCGCCGCCTTGCACATGCCGTACACGGTGCCGCCGGCGCGCAGATTGTCGTAAGGCTGCTTCGGATGCAGCGCGGCTCCCGACGAGATCGTGACGATCGCGCCCTGTTTGCGCTCGCGCATCGACGGCAGCACCATTTGTGCCAGATGCAGTGCGGCCCAGACCTGCACTTCGATCATCAGCTTGAAGCGCTTTTCCGGAAAGGTTTCGATCGGATAGTAGAAGGTCACCGCACCATTGTTGATCAGGATATCGATCGGGCCGTAGAGTCCCGTCGCGTCCTTCACGAGTTGCTCGCGGTCGGCGGCTTGCGACAGGTCGCAGGTGAGGTAGTTCGCCTCGCCGCCCGCATCGCGGATGCGCTTGACGGTGTGCTTCAAGGTGCCGGGCAGGTTGCTTTGCCCATCGTCGGCCGTGCGCGCGGTACAGACCACCTTCGCACCTTCCATCGCAAGGCGGGTGGAGATCGCCTCGCCGATGCCACGGCTGGCACCGGTGACGAGTGCAACCCGGCCTTTGAGTTTGCCGTTGGGATTGACCTTTGCGTCCGCCATGATTGTTCCTCCCGGAATTATAACGTTTCCATTGATTGATGGCGCGCACTTTAGGTCGCGCATCGAAAGAGGCAACCGGGAAGGGGCGGCCATTGCCGCACAAGAGGTCTTCGGCGGCGGCATTGCGCGCCGTGGTGAAGTGGATTAGGGCGCGGCCAGCAGATCAGCGACCTCGCGCGCTTTCCGCCGCACGGTCTCGTGCTTGAAGTAATCCAGCGTTTGCAGTGCCTGTTCGCGGACCGACCGCGCGTCCTCTTTCGACAGAAACTTCGCGGCGACCGGCGCCGCCCGGCCGAGCGCCGTCAGGCGGCCCATGCGCCACGCATCGTTGTGGCCGTCATAGACGAGCGCGATGAAATTGCTTGCGATCGCTTGCGAGAGCAGCGCCCTGATCTCGTCGGTTCGAGACTGCGCGGCGGGGGCGCTCGCCGCCCGACGCATCTGCGCGTTGGCGATTGCGCCAAGCACGATGAGTTGAAAATCCGCATAGCGGCCGAATTCGTCGGCGAAGCCGACGACATTGCTGCGCAAACGCCGCTGGATCGCATCGGCTTGCGGAACACTTGCGAAGTCGTCGAAGCCGGTGCCGGCGAGAATATAGACTGAGCCGATCTGGTCGCCGGTCTTCAGCCATTGCAGGGCTTTGTCGATTTCGCCGGGGGCAAGCGGCTCCGCGGCAAGATCGGATGCCCCGAAGACGATGGCGAGAATCCGGTCGATCGCCGGATCGCTCTGGCGCGGCGGGTTGCCGGTCAGATGCGAATTGCGGCTTGCGACCAGGAACGACTCCGCCGCCTCGGCAATGGCAGCGGTTCTGGCGGAATTGAGTTTGGCGGTGATGATCTCGCCGGTCAGGCGCACCTTTGCCGTCCAGCCGTCCCAGTAGTTGCGATAGCTGACCGGCGCGATCTTGCCATCGCGTTGCGCGACCGCACGGCACAGCCGTTCGCCACCACTCGCGCCGTCGTCGGTGATGTCCGCGAGGATCGCCGAGGGCCCGATCCGGTCGCGTACCAGTTCCAGAATCGTGTTCCGGCTGGCCGGCGCATTGCAGGCCGGCAGGGCGAACAGGCCGCCAATTCGTGCAGCGATGCTGGAGGCGGCATTGACCCGCCTGGCCGGCAGCGCCGATAGCGAGACTGCCAAACGTCACCGCGAGCGCGACGGCGGCGACTGTCATGACCGCGACCGCCGCGATGGCGCCCGGTCCCCAATATGCGAGCGCTGATCCAGGTCTTGTGACGTGCGGCGTCGCGCGGCCTTCAAGGCCTGCGAATGCGCGCATTCGCGCGGCGGCGTCTTGCGTCGATCCGGTGTCGCCGGCGAGTCGGAATTGGGCCTTCGACGCGGTCGTCACCACGATGATTTCGGATGCGCTCGCCCCGCGGGTAATCGCCTCGGTGCCGATCGAGACGATGTCCGAGAGCGGAACCGTCAGCGTCCGCGTCGGCAGGAATTTGCGGCGCCGTTCGAACCAGGCGCGAGCAGCGTCCTTGTCGAGGATGATTCTGGTCCAGCGAGATTTCCGATCGCCGAGCGTCATGACGAGACGCCGGTCGGTGTCATTCAGAACCTCGAGCATGCCGACCTTTACCAGAGTCGCGGCAAGCCTGCGTCAGATGGAACTAGCTTGCGCCCAGCCGCACGCCCGCGCGCAGGAATTTCTGCGGATCGACCGCATCGCCGTCGATGCGGGTTTCATAGTGCAGGTGCGGCCCGGTGGAGCGGCCGGTCGAGCCGACCGCGCCGATCACCTGGCCGATGCGGATGATGTCGCCGACCTTGACGTTGATTTCGGAGAGGTGGCCGTAGCGCGTCGTGAGCGTGTTGCCATGATCGATCTCGACCATCTTGCCGTAGCCGCCTTGCCATCCCGCGACGACGACCTTGCCGTAGGCTGTGGCGCGAACTGGATCGCCGGTGATGCACGAAAATCCAGGCCCGTATGCATGGCCGGCCGGCCGAGGAACGGATCGCTGCGGACACCAAAACCTGAACTGAATTCGACCTGGCCGATCACCGGCTTGCGATACGGCACCACGGCCAGCGTGCGGTTCAAACGATCGATCTGCGCGCGCGTGAGATTGATGCGATAGAGCTGACGCTCGAACGGACCGGCGTTGTTCGCGGGCCTTGCCGGTACGAACGGTCCGCCGACGCCGGACTGCGATGGTGCGGTCGTCTCCATGCCCGCCAGATCGAGGCCGAGATCGGAGAAGAGGCCGCGCATCCGCCGCATCCGCAATTCGAAACTCTCCTCGAGCGAATTCAGCGCGACCATCTGCCGGCCTTCGACGCCGTCAAGCGACAGCTGCATGCGGGTCAGGACGTTGCCGAGGCCGGCGGTTTTTGCGAGCTCGCCCGGCTTCAGCAGGCTCGCGAAAGCAGTGCTGCGGGACTCCAGCCGTGCCTCGCGGTCCGGTGGTGCGATGAAAACGACCGTGTCGCTCACGGCTGAGGGTCTCAAGGATCCGGTCGTGATCGGGTCGGCGAGCGCAGCACCTCGGCCGGGTGAACGGACCGACCCGGTCGGCGCGGTGTCGGGGAGGGTGCCGAGCGCGGTGGTGCGCTGCTCGAGGGTCACCTGCCGGCGCTGGATCTGGTCGAGCTTTTGTTCGAACTGCTCCTGATCGAGCAACTGCCGGCTCGTTGTGCGGTCGATCTGCGCGCGCAATTCGGCGATTCGATCCTCGTAGGCGTATTGCATCTCGGCCTGGCGTGCGACCAGACGTGTCAGCACGTCGTCGCGGAAGGTAAAATAGGTTGCGGTGGCAGCCGACCACGCGCCCATGATGACGATGGAGCCGACCACGATCCAGAACACCACTGGCCCGACGCGAACCCGCTTGCCCGCGTGCGCCAGTGTGTAGCCGTCCTCGCCCGCTGCGGGCGGTGAGCGGTATGGCGGCGGGGCAGCGCGCGCGGCGCTTCTGCCGTGCTCATGCCCTTGGTGACGGGAATGCTCCGAAAAATGCTCAGGCCGGCGCGACATCGAAACTCCACGCCGGCAACTGGAACGATCGGCCGGCACTCAACCCCGCCGATTTGAGCCATTTATGGTTAATTTTCGGAGAATGGGTTCCTTATTGGCAATGGCTAGCTAGAGCGCCGCGCCGCCTCAAGCACCTCGGCGGCGTGGCCGTCGACCTTCACATTGCGCCAGATCCTGGCGATCCGGCCGTCGGCACCAACCAGAACCGTCGTGCGAACAATGCCAAGGAAGGTCTTGCCATACATGGATTTTTCGCCCCAGACGCCATACGCCTTGACGGTCTGCAGATCGGCATCGGCGCCAAGCGGAACGCCAAGTCCATGCTTGTCGCGGAATTTCGTCTGGGCGCCGACATCGTCGGCGGAGATGCCCAGCACGCCGGTTCCGGCTTGCTCGAACTGTTTCAAATGGCGGGTAAAGTCGATGGCTTCCAGCGTGCACCCCGGTGTGTCGGCGCGCGGATAGAAGAAAATCACAAGCTTGCGGCGTGCGAAGTCGGCGAGGTGCACGAGCAAATCGCCGTCGCGCTTCAACGTAAAATCCGGTGCGCGATCGCCTTCTTGCAAAGCTCCCGCGGGTGCGGGCTTTGGAGATTTCTTGAGGGTTTTGGGCGATGCTGGTGCACGCGATTTGGCGGATGGCTTGCGCGGAGTGGGTCGCTTGGTCTTTGGGGCAGACTTTGACGCTGATTTCTTTGATGATTTCCGTGCCATACGCCTTCCTTTCGTCGCTTTCCGCCGCTCAAAGGGATGATACTCTAGTGCGGCCGATTGCTAGTGCCTTTTGGCTTCCGAAGTTCGTGCAAGGAGTTGCCGCCGTGTGTCACGAACGTCGAAAGCGGGCGCCGAGTCTAGCCGTTGCCAACGACTGCGGGCCGTCGATGCTGTGGAAATCTGCCGACCGGAGCGTATGGTGATTCTGAATTCGCTTGCTGCGGAGCGCCCGTAACTGAATGGCGGGAAACAGTAACCGAGGATCGGCGGCATTGCCGTCGAGCGGGCGGATGGCGCATGACGGCGTCCGTGGACCCGCGAGACAACCGACCACGGCGCAACCGGGGGCGCAACCCCTGGCCCAAACCCGAGCAAGGGCGGCGCAGGCTTCATCTGCGGATTGGCACGCTCCGGGGTGGCAGGACGAACAGGACGAAGCCGCCCATCGCGCGCAGCGCCTGCTGAGCGGGCCGCGCGCCTATGTGTCTGGCGCATTTTTCTTCCGGCTGGGCGACGCTCTCGGGCTGCTGCTGAATCAGATTCGCTCGCATCGCTGGGCCAGCCGGCTGGTGGCTGCGACGCTCGTTCTTGCAACGCTGTCGGCCGGTGCGTTCGGGCTTCTGTGGTGGCGACTTGGTGAGGGGCCGATCGGCTTCGATGTGGCGACGCCGTGGCTGACTGCCGCGATCAAGGACAATGTCAGCAGCGACTACGCCGTCGAGATCGGCGGAACGCAGATCGAGCGCGCCGGCCGGGCGCGTATCGCCGTTCGCGTACTCGATATCGTGGTCCGTGATCGCGACAGGGCGATCGTCGCGACCGCACCGAAGGCCGAGGTCCGCGTTTCCGGCATGTCGCTTCTGTTCGGCCGACTTCGCGCGGAAAGCTTCAGTCTCGTCGATGCCGAACTGTCGGTGCTGATCGAGCAGGACGGACGGGTCAGCGTTTCTACCGGAAGCACCACCCGTCCGTTGGTCACGGCGACGCCTGCGGATCTTGTACCGTCGCCACCTTCGTCCGCGACGCCGGCCGCGCGGCCAAACGGTTCGGCCGCGCCGGCGACCGGTTCGGGAATCGACGCGCTGCTCGCCGCACTCGCACGCCTCGATGGCATGACCGCATCGGGGCTCGATGGCTATGATCTCAATGAGATCGGCATCAAGAACGGCAATGTCGTCGTCGATGACCGGCAGAGCGGCAACCACTGGAGTTTCGAGAACATCAACTTGAGCGTGCGCCGTCCGAGCGGCGGCGGCATTGTGCTCAATGTGGGCGAAGAGAACACGACGCGGCCCTGGTCGTTCCGCTCGGCCATAGGTCCGCAGGTCAACGGCGTCCGCAGCGTCGACATCAGCGCCGACCGCGTTCTCCTCAAGGACCTGTTGTTCGGGCTTCGCCTGAAGGATGCCTCGTACACCGCCGATCTGCCGATTTCAGGCCGCCTGCGCGGCGAGATCGGGCGCGATGGCCTGCCGACCTATTTCACCGGCAAGATCGGCGTCGAGGCCGGCAGCATCGTCGACCGGCGCGCGCCCGAATATCCGATGAACATCGACCGGGCCGATATCAGCGTCGATTGGGATTCGACGCGGCGGGTGCTGGTCGCGCCGTTCCAGGTCGTTGCAGGACAGAACCGGATTACACTGCTCGCGCATCTCGAGCCGCCGAACGATAGCGTGCCGAACTGGCAGCTCGGCCTCTCGGGCGGCACCATCGTCTTGCCAGGCGGTGATGGCGAAGCGCCGCTGATCTTCAATCGGATCGCTGTGCGCATGCGGTTCGACATCGAGGGCCAGCGCATTGTCCTGACCCAGGGCGACATCTCCAACGGGACAGTCGGCGTCGCGGGCACCGGCACCTTCGACTATTCGACCGCGGAGCCGCGCCTGACGGCGGGTATCGCCGGCACGCCGATGTTGGCCTCCGAGCTGAAGCGCATGTGGCCGGTCGTCATCAACCCGGAAGTGCGCGAGTGGGTGCTCGAACGGGTCGACGGCGGCACGCTGCAACGGGCGGAAGTCGCGATCAACGCGCCGACCCACACGCTTGCCCGCGGCGGACCGCCGATTCCGGAAGAGGGACTTTCGATCAATTTCGTTGCCAGCAACGTGAAAATGCGCCCGGTCGATGGTCTGCCGCCGGTCACCGACGCAGGCATGCGCGTACGCATCACCGGCCGCACCGCCAATGTCAGCATCACGCAGGCGGCGATGGAAACGGCAGGCGGGCGAAAATTCGGCGTTTCCGATTTTGTGTTCGAAATTCCCGATCTCGCGCCAAAGCCGATGCAGACGCGCGTGCGTTTCCGCATCGACGCACCGGTGCCGGCCATCGCCGAAATTCTTTCATCCGACCGCTGGAGCGAATTCTCAGGCGTGCCGATCGATCCGAATTCGAGCAAGGGAACGACGGCGGCGACGGTTACGCTGGCGATGCCGTTGAAGCACGAACTCACCAAGCAGGATACGACCTACACCGTCACCGCCGATCTGAACAACGTCTCCATCGACAAGCTGGTGATGAACCAGCGGCTCGACAGCAACAATCTGAAGCTCATCGCGAACAATCAGGGTTTTCAGATCAAGGGCGAGATCAAGATCAACGGCCAGTCGGCGGCGCTCGACTATCGCAAGTCCACCGGCGATCAGGACGCGGACGTGCGCGTCACCGCAACGCTCGACGATGCAAGCCGGGCGCGGCTTGGCATTGACCTCGGGCCTTCGGCCACCGGCAACATTCCGCTCAAGCTGAACGGCAAGATCGGCTCCGGCGATCGGGACAGCCGCTTCGGCGTCGAGGCCGACCTCTCCGGCTTGCGGATCGACAACTTGCTGCCGGGCTGGATCAAGACGCCCGGCCGTTCAAGCAAGGCAACCTTCAACGTCGTGCGCAAGGAGCAGTCGACCCGCTTCGAGGATGTGGTGATCGAAGGTGGCGGCGCGTCGATCAAGGGCAACCTTGAGGTTGACGACAAGGGCGATCTGGTCGCAGCGGCGTTTCCGACCTATCAACCGTCCGAAGGCGACCGGGCCTCGCTTCGCGCCGAGCGCGCGCCGGATGGGCTATTGAAAGTTTCGATGCGCGGCGATGTGTTCGACGGACGCAGCTTCATCAAGGCGTCGGTCGGCGGCAGCGGCCAGGACAAGAACAAACAGAAGATCGGCGATTTCGAGCTCGATCTGAAATTCGGTGCAGTCGCAGGCCACAATGGCGAGGCCATGCGCGGCATTGACCTGAAGCTCGCGCGGCGCGGCGGCGTGATCCGCTGCGTTCTCGCTGAGCGGCAAGATCGGCCGCGATACGCAGGTTGTTGGCGACATGCGCGGACGCAGCGCCGGACGTGTGGTGATGTATCTGGAGACGGCCGATGCCGGCGCCCTGTTACGGTTCACCGATATGTACGCGAAGATGTATGGCGGCAATATCTGGGTGGCCATGGATCCGCCGACCGCGGACTCAACTCCGCAAGGGGGCCTGCTCAACGTTCGCGACTTCACGATCCGTGGTCAGCCGGAACTGCAGCAGATGCAGCAGAACCAGGGTAACGGCCCCAACGAGGGTCTGGCGTTCTCGCAGATGCGTGCGGAGTTTACCCGCTCGACCGGCGCGCTGACGGTCTGCGAGGGAATCGTTTCGGGGCCGACAATGGGCGCAACCATCGAGGGCCGGATCGACTACGCCTCAAACCAGGTGCGGGCGAGCGGCACGTTCCTGCCGGCCTACGGGCTGAATAACATCTTCGGCCAGATTCCGATCGTCGGGCTGTTCATGGGCGGTAGCAACGAGGGCCTGATCGGCATTACCTACGAAGTGGTCGGAACACCGAGTTCGCCGCAGCTGCGCGTCAATCCCATCTCGGCCGTGGCTCCTGGCGTGCTTCGAAAGATCTTCGAGTTCCGCACCGGCCGCCAGGTCGACAGCTACAGCGGTTCGCAGAGCGCGGGCGCCTCCTGCCGGCCCGGTTAGGCGGCTCATTGCTGGCCTTCTTGCCGAACTCGGTCCCCGAAAGGGGCAATGGTGGATATGTAAAGAGCCAACCAAACTCTTTGCCCCGGGCCCGCCGAAACGATAGAGCCTGCCAACTGAAGTGGCTCTACCTGCAGGGGGATGATGATGAAGCACCTACTGATTGCGGTATCGCTTCTCCTGTCTCTCTCTGATCAAGCGTTCGCGCAAAAGGCGACGGGGACCGCGGAAGAACGCGCGGCGAGACGCGCATGCTGGATTTCCATACGTATAGACTTCAACAAATCACCGGAGGGCCCAAAGCAGGTTGCCGAGCTGAAGGCTTGCGTAATGCAGAAGCTCGGAAGGCCGGACCCGTTCATGGATCGATTTAAGGAATGAGGAAAGGTCCTCAGTTCGTTCGCAAGCGCCTTGGAATCAAAGGGAACCAGTGGCCAAATCAAAAGTGACCACTCCCCCAAGGCGAAGGTTGCGGTAGCGACCGGAGAGCGGGTCGATGTGGACGCGACCTTGCTTGATGAGCACTGACGGCTCTGCTCACACCGGCCGCAGCAGCACGTGGCGCTTGCGCCCCATCGACAGCTTGATGACGCCTTCGGCCGTCAGATGCGACGGCGTCAGCATCATCTTCTCGTCAGACACTGGCTGATCGTTGACCCGCAGGCCGCCGGACTTGATCTGGCGCCGCGCCTCGCCATTCGACGCCACCAATCCCGCTTTCACAAAGCTGGTCAGCACGCCGAGCCCGCTCTCGAGTTCGGCGCGTGCGACGTCAACCGACGGCAGGTTCTCCGCGATGGTGCCTTCCTCGAACGTGCGGCGCGCGGTGTCGGACGCGGCAAGCGCCGCTTCACGTCCGTGCACCAGCGCGGTCGCCTCTGTCGCGAGAATCTTCTTCGCCTCGTTGATTTCCTGATCCTTCAGCGCCGCAAGCTTGCCGATTTCCACAAGCGGCAGCACCGTGAACAGCTTCAGGAAACGCGCAACGTCCGCGTCCTCGGTATTTCGCCAGTATTGCCAGTAATCGTAGGGCGAGAGCATATCCGCGTTGAGCCAGACCGCGCCCGCGGCGGTCTTGCCCATCTTGGCGCCGGCCGATGTGGTCAGCAGCGGCGAGGTCAGCGCGAACAGCTGCGCATTCGCCATGCGCCGGCCGAGATCGATGCCGTTGATGATGTTGCCCCACTGATCGGAGCCGCCCATCTGCAGCACGCAGCCGGTGCGCTTGTGCAGTTCCACGAAATCGTAGGCCTGCAGGATCATGTAGTTGAATTCGAGGAACGACAGCTCGTGCTCGCGGTCGAGCCGCAGCTTTACGGAGTCGAACGACAGCATGCGGTTGACCGAGAAGTGCCGTCCGACGTCGCGCAGGAAGTCGATGTAGTTCAGCGGCGCGAGCCAGTCGTTGTTGTTGGCCATCACGGCGGCGTTGTTGGTGCCACTGAAGGCGAGAAACTTGGCAAACACCTGGCGGATGCCGGCGAGGTTTCCCGCGATGTCGGCGTCGGTCAGGATCTTGCGGCTCTCATCCTTGCCGGATGGATCGCCGACGCGTGTGGTGCCGCCGCCCATCAGCGCGATCGGCTTGTGACCGGTCTGTTGCATCCAGTGCAGCATCATGATCTGCACCAGCGAGCCGACGTGCAGCGACGGCGCGGTGCAGTCGAATCCGATATATCCGGTAATGGGGCCCTTGACCGCGAGCGCATCCAGAGCGTCGGGCTCGGACACCTGGTGGATGAAGCCACGGCTTTGCAGCACGTTAAGGAAATCGGATTTAAAGGTAGGCATCGCTCGTTCCGGGCATTGCTCAAGATGGCCGTGGTGTAACAGGTCTGGCCTCGGATTCAACCAACGCGGCCTGGGTGGGGAGCCGGTCGGACATGGACGGATTGACCTGGTTCGGGCTGATCGCGGTGGCCGCGATGCTGATCTTCTACGCGGCCGAGGATCGCAGTGCGTGGTTTGTGCTGGCCTTCGCAGGTGCCTGCGCGCTGGCCTCGGTTTATGGTTTCCTGCAGGGTGCATGGCCGTTCGGCGTAGTTGAGGCGATCTGGAGCCTGGTCGCGCTGCGCCGGTTCTGGTTGCGCCTCGCTGCGACACGCGCCGCGTAAACACTGAGCACCGGGATGACGCCCATGCGCGCGATCGGCTTGATGAGTGGAACGTCGATGGATGGCGTCGATGTGGCGCTGATCGAAACCGACGGCGAAATCGTCACCCTGTTTGGACCATCGAGCTATCGTCCGTACAGCGACGCCGAGCGCGCCTTGTTGCGGCAGGGTCTGGTCGATGCGCGCGGCATCGTCTCCCGCAATGAGCGGCCGGGCGTGCTGGCTGAAGCCGAACAGCTGGTGACTGAGGTCCATGCGCAAGCCGTCTTGCAGTTCCTGACGGCGCAACGCCTCGCGCCCGAGAGCATCGATGCCGTTGCCTTCCACGGCCAGACGGTTCTGCACCGGCCCGAGCAACGACTGACCGTGCAGATTGGCGATGGAGTGTCGCTCGCGAAGGCCGTGCAAATTCCGGTGGTCTACGATCTGCGTGCCGCCGACGTCGCAGTGGGCGGGCAGGGCGCGCCGCTCGTGCCGGTGTATCATCGCGCGCTGGTGCGCTCGCTCGATTGCAAAGATCCGGTCTGCGTCGTGAACATCGGCGGCGTCTCGAATATTTCCTACATCGACGGCGACACCCTGATTGCCTGCGATACCGGTCCCGGCAATGCGCTGCTCGATGACTTCATGCTGAAGGTGACCGGCCAAGCCGTGGACCGTGACGGCGTCCTTGCCGCAAGCGGCCGCATCGATGAAGCGTGGATCGCCACAGCGCTGCGAAGACCGTTCTTCGCATTGCCGCCGCCGAAATCGCTCGACCGCAACGATTTCGCCGCGCTGACATTACCCGATCTCTCCGCCGCGGATGGCGCGGCGACGCTGACGGCGCTCACCGCCGCGTGTGTCGCAAACATTGTGCAGCATCTGCCGCGACCACCTGCGACCTGGATCGTCGCGGGTGGCGGCGCCAACAATCCGACCTTGATGCGGATGCTTTCGCAGCGTCTTGGCGACGCTCGTGTCGAGACCGCGGCCTCGATCGGCTGGCAGGGCGACGCGATCGAAGCGCAGGCGTTTGCATTCCTGGGCATCCGCAGCCTGAAGGGGTTGCCGCTGACATTTCCGCGGACTACCGGCGCACCCACGCCGATGACCGGCGGGGTTCTCGCGAAACCGTGATATCCATGCAATCGCATGGAACTTGATTGTTGAATGCAGATGCATTTATTTAGATGCATCTGCATGAAACAGGAGAAAGTCCCATGCCCCCGACCCATCAACAGATTCAATACGCCGCCTTTCTGCTCCGCGTCGCGCTGGGCGCGATGTTCCTTGCCCACAGCGTCATTCTCAAGCTGTTCGTGTTCACGCTGCCTGGAACCGCAGGCTTCTTCCAGAGCTCTCGGTCTGCCCGGCTGGATCGCCTACGCCACCTTCGCCGCCGAGGCTGTCGGCGGCGTGCTGCTGATCCTCGGCGTGCAGTCGCGCTGGGTTGCGCTGGCGCTGTTGCCGGTCCTCGCCGGCGCCACCTGGGCGCACGCAGGCAACGGCTGGATGTTCGGCTATCCGAACGGCGGCTGGGAGTATCCGCTTTACCTGAGCCTGCTCGGTATCGTCCAGGTGCTGCTCGGCGACGGTGCGTTCGCGCTGTCACCGTCGCGCGCGCTACCGTCGCTGGCGGATCCGGTGCGCGCGCCGGTTGCTCGGAACGCGTGAGCGGGAAGAGCATCATGACCGCGCAACTCAAGCTCGTCAGCCACAAGCTCTGCCCGTACGTGCAGCGCGCCGTGATCGCACTGACCGAGAAGGGCGTGCCGTTCGAGCGGGTCGACATCGACCTCGACAACAAACCCGACTGGTTTCTGAAGATTTCGCCGCTCGGCAAGACGCCGGTCCTGGTGGTCGGCGACAGGGTGATCTTCGAATCCGCCGTGATCCTCGAATATCTCGAGGACACGCAACCGCGCCCGCTGCATCCGGCCGATCCGCTCGCGCGCGCCGAACATCGCGGCTGGATCGAATTCAACGCGGCGGTGCTCGGCGACATCTGGGGCCTTGAAGTCGCGACCGACGCGGCGACATTTGCCGCGAAGGCAAGGCAGCTCGAAGGCCGTCTCGCCTTGCTCGAAGAGCGCCTGATCGGCACGCCGTGGTTCGACGGCGAAAAATTCTCGCTGGTCGATGCGGTGTTCGGCCCGGCGTTCCGCTATTTCGACGTGATCGATGCGATCGGCGATTTCGGCATATTTGCGAACAAGCCGAAACTCGTGCAGTGGCGGAACAACCTGGCCGCGCGCCCCTCGATCCGCAATGCGGTCAGCGCCGACTACAACGCGCTGTTGCGCGCCTTTCTGAAGAAAAAGGCCTCGTATCTGTCGCAGCTCGAGGCGCGGAAGGCGGCCTGAAGCCGAGATATGCGCTGCGGCCGCAGTGCTGGGCGGTGGCTTGAGCTTGTCACACCGCATCAAGGGTGCTCGAAGGGAACGCCTTTCGAGCACCTTCATGCCCCGTACCGATCCAAGCCTCCCATCCATCATCGTCGTGCTCGCCATAACCCAGCTCATCGGCTGGGGAACCATGAGCCTGCCGGCGGTGATCGGCGAGCAACTCGCCCGCGATCTCGGCCTGTCGCTGCCTGCGGTGTTTGCCGGCACGACCGTGACACTGGTGGTAACCGGCCTGGCGGCCCCGATGCTTGCCAATATCTTCGTGCGTTATGGCGCGCGGCGCGTCATGGCGGTGGGCTCGTTGATCGCAGCGCCCGGCTTCTGGCTGCTGGCCGCCGCGAGCGGGCCGCTGTCCTACTATGCCGGCTGGATCGTGCTGGGCATTGCGGGCGCAGCGATGCTGTCGACGCCGACCTACATTCTGTTGAATGAGATCGCCGGCACCGCGGCAAAGCGACCGATCGGCGCGCTGATGCTGGTGACGGGATTGTCGTCGAGCGTGTTCTGGCCGATCACTGCGGCGCTGACCGGCTGGCTCGGCTGGCGCACGGCGCTTGTGATCTACAGCGCGTCCATGCTCCTCGTCTGCTTTCCGTTGCATGCATTCGGCTTGCCTGACAGGCGCCCCGAACGTGTCCGCACCGGCCACGCGAGCGACACGGTCGCGATCAGGCCGCCCAATGGACGGCTGACGTTCGCGCTGCTGGTCGGCGCCGTCATCCTGCACACATCGGTCGGTTGGGGATTTGCATCGCTCATCATCCAGCTCCTGAAGAGTGTTGGCGTCGCCGATGACTGGGCGCTTCGCCTCGGCTCGCTGCTGGGCCTCGTGCAGATGAGCGCGCGCGCCTTCGACTTCTTCGGGGGCGCGCGCTGGAGCGGATTGACCACCGCGATTGTCGCAGGACTGATCACGCCGCTCGGCTTTCTGGCGTTGCTGCTCGGAGGGCCGAACGGCTGGGCGATCGCCGCCTTCATGCTGCTGTACGGCGCGGGCAGTGGCGCGATGGCGGTCGCGCGCGCGACCATGCCGCTGGTGTTCTATAACGCGGCCGAATTCGCGCGGGTTTCGTCGCACATCGCGCTGCCGACGAACCTCGCGGCTGCAGCGGCGCCGCCCATTCTCGTGGCGGTGCTGATAAACTTCGGCGGCAACGCGGTTCTGGGCCTGGCGCTTGCGATCAGCCTGATTGGGCTCGCGATGCTGATCTGCCTCGCGCTGGTGCGCCGCAAGACGCTGGCGTCCAGCGGAGCATGATCCGGACAAGCGGATGCCGGTTTTCCGAAGAGATCATGCTCAACCAAGAGGGACTCAGCGAACGTTCGCGAGCCGCATGTCGAGATACGACGTGACCGACTCCATCAGCGGCTCCAGACGGTCGGCGAAGAAGTGGTTGGCGCCGGGGATGACCTGCTGATCGATCACGATGCCCTTTTGCGTCTTCAGCTTCTCCACCAGCGTCGTCACGTCCTTGGCCGGCGCTACGATATCCTTCTCGCCGTGCACGATCAGGCCCGACGACGGGCACGGGGCCAGGAAGGAGAAGTCATAGCGGTTCGGCTCCGGCGCGATCGAGATGAATCCCTCGACTTCGGGTCGGCGCATCAGCAACTGCATGCCGATCCACGCGCCGAAGGAGAAGCCGGCGATCCAGCATGCGCGCGCTTCCGGATTGATGGTCTGCGACCAGTCGAGCGCAGAGGCCGCGTCCGACAATTCGCCCGCGCCGTGATCGAACGATCCCTGGCTGCGGCCGACGCCGCGGAAGTTGAAGCGCAGCACCGAAAAGCCGCGATGCACGAAGGCGTAATACACTTGGTACACGATTGGATTGTTCATGTTGCCGCCGAACTGCGGATGCGGATGCAGCACCATCGCGATCGGCGCGTTCTTCTGCTTCGCCGGGTGATAGCGGCCTTCGAGGCGGCCGGCGGGACCGGTGAAAATGACTTCAGGCATCGTGACCTCGAAAGTGGCGGGATTGATTCTGCGGCGCGGGCTGTGCAGCAACGGAAATCGGCAGTATCCGCAGCGGGTTGTTCCAATCAGCGGAATGCCGTTCCTGGAAACGGGAGCCGCGTTCTAACATGGGGCGAGGGGCAAAAAGCAAGCATTGCGAACAGGTGGTGAGCGTGACCATGTCAGTTCGTCCCTGTCAGACGAAGGTATTATAAGACCGTTATGCTTCAGCGTGTCTACCTCGACTGGAATGCGACCGCGCCGCTGCGCCCCGAGGCGCGGCGAGCGATGACGGCTGCGCTGGAGATCGGCGGCAATCCGTCGTCCGTGCACGCGGAAGGCCGCGCCGCGCGAAAGCTTGTCGAGGAGGCCCGGGCTCAGGTCGCTGCCGCTGCGGGAGCCAGGGTCGGCGACGTGGTCTTCACGTCCGGCGGCACCGAGGCCAACGCGCAGGCGCTGACGGGCGGATGGCATTTTGCGGACCGCACGTTCAACCGCTTGATCGTGTCCGCGATCGAACATCCGTCGGTGCTGAGCGGCGGGCGCTTTGCGCCATCGGAAATCGTCCACGCGCCTGTCACCAGCGACGGCGTCGTCGATCTTGAACAACTGGGCGGCTTGTTGACGGCTGGCGCACCGGCGCTCGTTTCAATCATGCTCGCCAACAATGAAACCGGCGTGCTTCAACCGGTCGCTGAAGCGGCTCGGCTGGTGCATGATGCGGGCGGTATTCTCCACGTCGATGCGGTGCAGGCGTTCGGACGTGTGCCGCTCGAGGTTTCTGCACTAGGCGCGGACCTCGTCACGTTGTCGGCGCACAAGATCGGCGGACCAAAAGGCGTCGGCGCATTGGTGATCGCCAATGCGGATCTGCGCGCGCCGCCGGCATTGATCCGGGGCGGCGGACAGGAGCGCAACCGCCGCGCCGGGACCGAGAATGTTGCGGGGATTGCCGGCTTCGGTGCGGCAGCGGTGGCCTGCATCGACATGGCCGACGCAACGCAGCATATGCTGCGTCTGCGCGATCGGCTCGAGGCCACCTTGGTGACGTTTGCGGGTGTGACGGTCTTCTCGGCCGGTGTTTCGCGCCTGCCCAACACCACGCTGTTCGCGCTGAAGGGCGTTCGGGCGGAAACAGCCGTGATCGCCTTCGATCTGGAAGGTGTTGCCATCTCCTCGGGCGCTGCCTGTTCATCCGGAAAAGTGCAGCCTTCGCATGTCCTTGCTGCTATGGGCGTGCCGGGGGAACTCGCCCAGGGCGCAATCCGGGTCAGCTTCGGCCATGCGACCAAAGAGGGCGACATTGATCGCTGTTTAGAGGCTTGGAGAAAGCTCTCAGGTGTATTACGTAAGACGGGATGAAACACGGGTTGAACGGTTCTAATCTACACTAAATAAGTGTATCGAGAAGAAACACAACCCATGTAATCCACCGCGGTCCTTGAAACCGCGACCCGGAGTAGAGAATGCCTGCTGTCCAGGAGACAGTCGAGCGGGTGCGCCGCATCGACGTCGATCAATACCGCTACGGCTTTGAGACGATCATCGAGTCCGAGAAGGCGCCGAAGGGCCTTTCGGAGGACACGGTACGTTTCATCTCGGCCAAGAAGAACGAACCGGCCTGGATGCTGGAGTGGCGGCTGGACGCTTATCGCCGCTGGCTGACCATGACCGAGCCGAGCTGGGCGCGCGTGCATTATCCGAAGATCGATTATCAGGACCTCTATTACTACTCCGCGCCGAAGCCGAAGAAGACGCTGTCGTCGATCGACGAGATCGATCCGGAACTCCTGAAGACTTACGAGAAGCTCGGCATCCCGCTGCGCGAAGTCGAACTGCTGGAAGGCGTTGTGCGCCCTGAAGGCGAGCGGCGCGTTGCGGTCGATGCAGTGTTCGACTCGGTGTCGGTCGCGACCACCTTCAAGGAAGAGCTGAAGCAAGGCCGGCGTGATCTTCATGCCGATCTCGGAAGCGATCCGCGAGCATCCTGAACTTGTCAGGAAATATCTCGGCACGGTAGTGCCGATCTCCGACAATTATCTTCGCGACGCTGAACTCGGCGGTGTTCTCCGACGGCTCGTTCGTCTATGTGCCGGAGGGCGTGCGCTGCCCGATGGAGCTGTCGACCTATTTCCGCATCAACGAGCGCAACACCGGCCAGTTCGAGCGCACGCTGATCATCGCCGACAAGGGCGCCTATGTCAGCTATCTCGAAGGCTGCACGGCGCCGCATGCGCGACGAGAACCAGCTGCATGCGGCGGTGGTCGAACTCGTCGCGCTGACGATGCCGAGATCAAATATTCGACGGTGCAGAACTGGTATCCGGGCGACGCCAACGGCAAGGGCGGCATCTACAACTTCGTCACCAAGCGCGGCGACTGCCGCGGCGCGCAACTCGAAGATTTCCTGGACGCAGGTCGAGACCGGATCGGCGATCACCTGGAAATACCCGAGCTGCATCCTGCGCGGCGACAATTCGCGCGGCGAGTTCTATTCGATCGCGATTTCGAACGGCCATCAGCAGGTCGATAGCGGCACCAAGATGATCCATCTCGGCAAGAACACGACCAGCCGGATCATCTCCAAGGGCATCGCCGCCGGCAAATCCGAAAACACCTATCGCGGCCTCGTCACCGCGCACCGCAAGGCGACCGGCGCGCGCAACTTCACCGCCTGCGACTCGCTTCTGATCGGCGACAAGTGCGGCGCGCATACGGTGCCCTACATCGAGGCGAAGAATTCCTCCGCCGTCTTCGAGCACGAGGCGACCACCTCGAAGATCTCCGAGGATATGCTGTTCTATTGCGTGCAGCGGGGACTTTCGCAGGAAGAGGCGGTGGCGCTGGTCGTCAACGGCTTCGTCAAGGACGTGCTGCAGCAATTGCCGATGGAGTTCGCGGTCGAGGCGCAGAAGCTGATCTCGATCAGCCTCGAAGGTTCGGTCGGATAAACTCTGAACAGCCCTCATCCCGAGGAGCCCGGCGTAACCCTTCGCGAAGCCGGGCGTCTCGAAGGATGAGTTGATAGTCACGGGCCTCGCCCTTCGAGACGCCCGCCTTCGCCCCTTCGGGCTACGGCGCGACTCCTCAGGGTGAGGATCAAAGATGGAAGAATCGAATGCCATTGCTTGAAGTCAAGGATCTCCATGTTCGCGTCGAGGAGCGGGAAATCCTGCACGGATTGTCGCTGACCGTGAACAAGGGCGAGGTGCACGCGATCATGGGACCGAACGGTTCCGGCAAGTCGACCTTGAGCCATGTGCTCGCGGGCAAGCCGGGCTACGAGGTCACCTCAGGCGAGGTGCTGTTCAACGGTGAAGACATCTTCGCGATGGCGCCGGACGAGCGGGCGGCCAAGGGCCTGTTCCTGGCCTTCCAGTATCCGGTGGAAATTCCCGGCGTTGCGACGATGACGTTTCTGCGCACGGCGCTGAACGCCCAGCGCAAGGCGCGCGGCGAGAGCGAATTCTCGACACCCGATTTCCTGAAGAAGGTGCGTGAGGTCGCCGCTTCGCTCAACATTCCGCAGGAGATGCTCCGGCGCGGCGTCAATGTCGGCTTCTCGGGCGGCGAGAAGAAGCGCAACGAAGTTCTGCAGATGGCGCTGTTCGAGCCGAAACTGTGCATCCTCGATGAGATGGATTCCGGCCTCGACATCGACGCGCTGCGCGTGGCGGCCGACGGCGTCAACGCACTGCGTTCGAGCGAGCGCGCGATGGTCGTCATCACCCACTATCAGCGGCTGTTGAACTACATCATTCCGGACCATGTGCATGTGATGTCCAAGGGCCGCGTGGTGAAGAGCGGCGGCAAGGAACTGGCGCTGGAACTGGAAGAGAGCGGTTACGCGCAGTTCGAAGAGCAGGCGGCCTGAATGATGAGGTCGCGTGCAAATTCAGCCGTCGTCCCGGCCTTGAGCCGGGACCCATACGCCGTGTCGCAAGTGAGCCGGCAGGCGTTCGCGGCCTTTCGCGGGCTCGGAGGTTATGGGTCCCTGCGTTCGCAGGGACGACGGGAAGGCAAGTAATGGACGCAGTTGTGAAGACAAGCGACGCAGAGCGCGGATTGGCGGATCAATTCTCCGCCATGCTGCCGCGCCTGCCGGGTGGCAATACTGTCGGCGCCATGCGTTCGCGTGCGCTCGAGGCGTTTGCGCGCGAAGGACTGCCCCACCGCCGCATCGAGGAGTGGAAATACACGGATCTGCGCGCACTGATGCGCGACGTGCTGCCGCCGGCAGCAAGCCCCGACAAGGCTGCGCTGGATCGCGCGGCAAAGGCGCTCAAGGCCCATGCATTTGAAGGCGTGCGGCGGCTCGTGCTGGTCGACGGAGCTTTCGTCCCGGCGCTGTCCGATCTCGCTGCGCTCGAGGGCGGCTTGAGCATTCGCCCGCTGGCGAGCGTGCTGTCCGACGACAAGAACGTGCATGACCTGCTGGCCAGCGACGATGCGGGGGCGGGACCGATGTTTGCGCTCAATTCGGCGCTGATGGCCGACGGCGTCGTCATCGACATCGCGAAGGACTCATCGCCGGCAAAACCGCTGCATATCGTGCATATCTCAAGCGGCGTGCCGACAGCCGCCTACACGCGCTCGCTGCTGCGCATCGGCGCCAATGTCAACGTGACGCTGGTCGAGAGCTTCTTTGCGGCCGACGGCGCGCAAGCCTATCAGGTCAACGACGCGACGATGATCGCGGTTGGCGACCGCGCACGGCTTGATCATGTGCGGCTGATGGACGACGGCCGCGAGGCCTTCAATATCTCCACGTCGAAAGTCGTGCTCGGACGCGACGCGGCCTACACCACCTTCAATCTCACGAGCGGCGGCGCAGTCAGCCGCTATCAGGTGCATCTGCGGTTCGACGGCGAAGGCTCGCGCGCCGAGACCTACGGCGTCAACCTGCTTAACGGAACCCAGCATGGCGACACCACGCTGGTGATCGATCATGCGGTGCCGCATTGCGCCAGCCGCGAAGTGTTTCGCTCTGCGCTTGACGGCCGTTCGCGCTCGGTGTTTCCAGGGCAAGATCATCGTGCGTCCCGGTGCGCAGAAGACCGACGGCAAGATGGACACGCGGGCGCTGCTGCTGTCCGATGACGCGGAGATGGACAACAAGCCGGAGCTGGAGATTTTCGCCGACGACGTGACCTGCGGCCATGGCGCGACCGCCGGCGCGCTGGACGAAAGCCTGCTGTTCTATCTGCGCGCCCGAGGCCTGCCGGAAAAGGAAGCGCAAGCGCTTCTGATCCAGGCTTTCGTCGGCGAGGCGATCGAGAAGATCGCCGACGACCGGCTGCGGGAGGCAGCGATGAATGTGGCCCAGCGCTGGGTCGAGGCGAGAGGATAAGTTTGTCACCCTTCGAGGCCGCCCGCGGCGATTACCTCGGGATGACGGGAAAGAGAAAACGGAAATGACTCATCCGGCGGTCAAGAACGGAACATACGACGTCGCGCAGGTGCGGAAGGATTTCCCCGCACTGGCGATGCAGGTCTATGGCAAGCCGCTGGTCTATCTCGACAACGCGGCCTCCGCTCAGAAGCCGACAGCGGTGCTGGACCGCATGCAGAAGGCGTTCACCAGCGAATATGCGAACGTGCATCGCGGGCTGCATTATCTCGCCAATGCCGCGACCGAAGCCTACGAAGGTGCGCGCGAAAAGGTCGCCAAATTCGTCAACGCGTCGCGGCATGAGGAGATCATCTTCACGCGCAACGCGACGGAGGCGATCAATCTGGTCGCATCATCGTTTGCCGGGCCGATGATCAAGGAGGGCGACGAGATCGTCCTGTCGATCATGGAGCATCATTCCAACATCGTGCCGTGGCATTTCCTGCGCGAACGGCAAGGCGCCGTGCTGAAATGGGCGCCGGTCGATGACGACGGCAATTTCCTGATCGACGAGTTCGAGAAACTGCTCGGATCGCGCACGAAACTGGTCGCGATCACCCACATGTCGAATGCACTCGGCACCATCGTTCCGGTCAAGGACGTGGTGAAGCTCGCACATGCGCGCGGCATCCCCGTGCTGGTCGACGGCAGCCAGGCCGCGGTGCACTTGCCTGTCGACGTCCGCGACATCGATTGCGACTTCTACGTCTTCACTGGCCACAAGCTTTACGGCCCGACCGGGATCGGCGCGCTGTACGGCAAGCACGCGCTGCTTGCGGCGATGCGGCCCTACATGGGCGGAGGCGAGATGATCCGTGAGGTTGCTCGCGACGTGGTCACCTACGGCGAGCCGCCGCACAGGTTCGAGGCCGGCACCCCGCCGATCGTCGAGGCGATCGGCCTCGGCGCCGCGATCGACTACGTCAACTCCATCGGCAAGGACCGGATTGCCGCGCACGAACACGATCTCGTCACCTATGCACAAGACCGCCTGCGCGAGATCAATTCGCTGCGCATCATCGGCACGGCCCGGAACAAGGGCGCCATTGTCTCCTTCGACATGAAGGGCGCGCATCCGCACGATATTGCGACGGTCATCGACCGCTCCGGCATCGCCGTGCGCGCCGGAACCCATTGCGTGATGCCGCTCCTGGAGCGGTTCAACGTGCCGGCCACGTGCCGGGCGTCGTTTGGCATGTACAATACGCGGGCCGAGGTGGATACCCTCGCCCAGGCACTGATCAAGGCTCGGGATTTGTTTTCATGACCCAGGATGGCCCTTCCACGGACGCTTCCGCCACCGCAGATGCCGCGGGCATTCGCGCCAATGTTACAAAGACCTCGGCGTTGCCGGCGGAGGAGACCGAGCGGCTGACCGGCGACATCGTCGCTGCGCTGAAGACGGTGTTCGATCCGGAAATTCCGGCCGATATCTATGAGCTCGGCCTGGTTTACAAGGTCGACATCAAGGACGACCGTGGCGTTGCAGTCGAGATGACGCTGACGACACCGAATTGTCCGGCGGCCGAAGAGCTGCCGATCATGGTCGAGAACGCGGTCGCGAGCATCCCCGGCGTCGGCAAGGTCGATGTCAGCATCGTCTGGGATCCGGCCTGGACGCCGGACCGGATGTCCGATGAGGCAAGGCTTGTCCTGAACATGTGGTGAGCGCATGCCGATCCTCGACCGTGTGATCGAAACGGCGATCTATGTCGAGGATTTGGGCCGCGCCGCGGCGTTCTACGAGCAGGTGATGGAACTGCCGGTCATGGTCTCTGATGACCGGTTTCGCGCCTACGACATCGGCGGCGAGAGCGTGTTCCTGGTTTTCAGGCGCGGCGCGACGCTGGAAACCGTGCATCTGCCGGGCGGCACGATACCGCCGCACGACGGCCACGGCCCGCTGCATCTGGCGTTCGGCGTGTCAGTCGATGAACTGCCGAAATGGGAACAGCGACTAACGGAAAAGAGCGTTGCGATCGAAGCGCGCACCGCATGGCCGCGCGGCGGCCACAGCATCTATTTCCGCGATCCGGACAACCATTTGCTCGAGCTGGTGACCCGGGGGACCTGGAGGACGTATTAGACCTGTCATTCCGGG
This sequence comes from uncultured Alphaproteobacteria bacterium, assembly GCA_963774995.1. GTDB lineage: Bacteria > Pseudomonadota > Alphaproteobacteria > Rhizobiales > Xanthobacteraceae > P52-10. The sequence goes on along the minus strand of CAVZHJ010000020.1, from coordinate 11,835 downwards.
GCGCGAGCAAAGCGAGCGAACCCGGAATCCAGCGACACGACAAAACCATTGGATTCCGGGTTCGCGGGCTTCGCCCCGCGCCCCGGAATGACGAGATAGAACAAATCCAGCCACGCGGGCCTTCCCTTGCGGGATTTCGTTGTTATTTTAATGCTATAACCGTTTTGCCCGGACCTTGAATCCGGCCGAGAGGACTGAAATGGCGACCATGCGACCCCGGCCCCAGGTGATGCGTCTGACCGACGCGGCAGCAGGGCGTATCCGTGAACTGACCGAGCGTGCCGACAAGCCGATCGTGGGCCTGCGCATCGGCGTCAAGAACGGCGGCTGCGCCGGTATGTCCTATACGGTCGAATACGCCGACGAGATCAAGAAGAGCGACGAGATCGTCGAGGACAAGGGCGTGAAGGTTCTGGTCGAGCCGAAAGCCGTGCTGTTCCTGCTCGGCACCGAGATGGACTTCAAGGTCGACAAGATGGCGGCGACCTTCGTGTTCAACAATCCGAACCAGACCGGCGCCTGCGGCTGCGGCGAGTTGGTGTCGATCACGCCCGCCGAACTTCCCGCCTGAGCTCTTTGGCTTGCGCATGATTTTGTCCGAAAGCCGCTTCACACTTTTCGGGATCATGCGCTAGGAGACCTCCCCGATGGATCAGGATGCGATCGCCGAAATGTTCTCGGCGTACGGTCCGATTCAATCGAAGCGGATGTTTTCCGGCTTCGGTCTCTACGCCGAAGGTGTCTGCTTCTGCATGGTTTTGCGCGGCGGCGAATTCTACTTCAAGGTCGACGAGACCAGCGCGCCGCGGTTCGAATCCGAAGGCTGCAAGCCGTTCAGCTATAGCCAGCGCCGCAGCGGCAAGGTGGTGACCGTCAATTCGTTCTGGCAAATGCCGGAGCGGCTCTACGACGATCCTGATGAACTCGCCGACTGGACCCGCCAGGCCGTCGCGGTCGCGCATCGTGGGCAGCTCGCGAAGGCGAAGCGATCGAAGGGCGCAGCGAAGCGGAAGCCGGTGAAGGTCGCGACGAAGAAGCCCGCAGCGAGGAAGAAGCCGGTCATGAAGCCGAAAGTTGCGGCGAAGAAAAAGCGTATAGGGAAGCGGCGCACCTAGGCATGATCTTGAGAGCCGGTAAGGTCGCGCAGGGTGCGGATTTGCGCTTGCTCATCAAGTAGTCAATTTGACGTGCGTGCGGATGATGCACTGTCTTTGAGCGATGAGCCACTGATGACGGCGCAGGCTGCCGGCAACTGAGGCGTCCATCGGCGGCTACGAGTTTCTCACGCCACCTGGATTTGCATCTCGGCCGAATATTCCGGATCGGCCTCGCAAACGACGCGGTTGCGACCGCTGCGCTTGGCGGCATAGAGGCACGCGTCCGCGCGCTCGATCAACGTGTCCGCATCGTCTGATGCCGCCAGCATCGACACACCAGCCGAGATCGTCACCCGGCCAAGGATTTCGCCGGTCGACTTCTTCTTCAGTTCCTTCGACATGACGGCGCGACGGATGTGGTCGGCGACGGTGAGCGCCTGGCGCAGCACCGTGTTCGGCAGTACGACGGAAAATTCCTCGCCGCCGTAGCGCGCGGTGATGTCCTGTCCCTTGATGTTCTGCTTCAGCGACATCGCCACCAGCCGCAGCACCTGATCACCGGTAAGGTGGCCATAATTGTCATTGAACGATTTGAAGTAGTCGATGTCGAACATGATGAGCGACAGCGGCTCGCCGCGCTCCTGCGCCGTTCGCACCGCTTCGAGCAGTGCGCGATCGAAGTATTTCCGGTTGCCGAGCGAGGTGAGCGGATCGGTCAGGCTCTCGGCGCGGATCGCCTCGAGGCTGTGCTGCAGGTTGTCGATCTCGAGCTTGGAGGCGGCGAGCCGCCCCTCGAGCGACCTGTTCTGATTCTGCATCTCGCGCGTCGACTTGATCAGGTGCTCCGCCACCGCGCGAACCGCGGCGCTGTCGCTGGCCAAGGCGAGTCTCTCGGTCGCGCCGGCAAGGCTCTCGCCGTAGTTCGAAGCCGAGCCCAGCGCTTCGTTGATCAGCGCCATGACGTCGTCAATTTCGCTGACGACGCGGGAGCCCACCTTGTCGATCCGGTCGCTGGCGCGAAGCTGGGACAGGTAGGTGTCGTAGATTTGTTCGAGATCGGTTTCGGACAGCTTGCCTGCGCGGGCGAGCGTCTCGTTGATGATCTTGTTCAGCGCGGGATTGTAGCCGGTCGCGTAGACGTACCAGATTTCATAGTTGCGCGGCACTGCAGTTTGCCGCAGCGATTTGATCTGCCCCAGCGCGACCTCGGCGAACGCCATGGTCCGTTCGTGTTCGTTGAGCAGTCCAATCACACGCTTTCTTCCCCGATCCGGGCGACGCTGTCCGGACCGCCGTTTAAAGTTGGAAATCAATGCCGGGATAACGTTAAGGGACGAGAGTGAATTGGGGGTAAACGTGGGACCTGCGGCCGCGGCCGATCGCGGCAAGAATTCAGCAGGGTGATTTAGAAGTTGTCGCGCGCGCGCCGACACGGCCACCAGGAGAAATCCGTACGGGAATCATAGGCTTCCCGCGCCCTTTCGAATCCCGAGGTCGCAAGAACCAGGCCGCCTCGGATGGCAACCTGTCGGATTTTGGAAACTAGGCCCGAGCCTTGACCGGCCGCAGCAGGAAGGCGGGGAGGTGGGAGTGGTCTGCGGGCTCGGAGCGCTCTTGCCGGGCCGCCGGTGCGCGCTCTTGCCGAGCCTGTGGTCGCTCTTGTCGAGCAGGCGGCGTTCGCTCAGCCGGCGGCGGCGGTATCGCCGCAGGCGAGGCAGCGGTTGGCTGCAGGGGTTGCTTCGGCGCCGTGCTGTCGCTGTTGCGCTGCCGGCCTCGGCCACGCTTCGCATCGCGACGCGGGGTTCGCTCGCGCTCGGGATGCTCGTCCGACGGTTGGCGCTCGCCCGGCGCAGCTCTGACGGTGGTGTCCTTCGAACGTGGAATCTCCTGACCGGTCAGCCGCTCGATCGCCGCCAGGGATTTTTCATCGGCTGACGACACGAGCGAAATCGCGGTGCCCAAGCGGCCGGCGCGGCCGGTCCGGCCGACGCGATGCACATAGTCGTCGGGGTGATGCGGCACGTCGAAATTGAAGATGTGACTGACCTCGGGAATGTCGAGACCGCGGGCGGCGACATCGGAGGCGACCAGCAACTGCGTCTCGCCTTTCCGGAACTGCTCCAGCGCCGCCGTGCGCGCCGACTGGTCCAGGTCGCCATGCAGGGCGACCGCGGCGAAGCCATGCTTGACGAGCGACTTGTGCAGAAGGGCGACTTCGCGCTTGCGGTTGCAGAAGATGATCGCGTTCTTGAAATCCTGCGCGGAGCGGATCAGGTGCCGCAGGGTCTCGCGCTTCTCGTGCGGTTCGCGTCCGACGCTTACGGCCATCTGCGTCACGGTGACTGCGGTGGTCGCGGGCTTCGAAACCTCGACCCGTTGCGGGTTGTGCAGAAACGCCTCGGTAATTCGGCGAATTTCGGTCGGCATGGTCGCGGTGAAGAACAGGGTCTGCCGCGTGAACGGAATCATCTTGCAGATCCGCTCGATGTCCGGAATGAAGCCCATGTCGAGCATCCGGTCGGCCTCGTCGATGACGAGAAGCTCGACGCCGGTGAGCAGCAAACCGCCGCGTTCGGTATGATCGAGCAGGCGGCCCGGCGTTGCGATCAGCACGTCGACGCCGCGGGTGAGTTTTGTATCCTGGTCGCCGAACGACACGCCGCCGATCACCAGCGCCACGTTCAGCTTCTGGCCGGCGCCGTATTTGTCGAAGTTTTCCTTCACCTGCGCGGCAAGTTCGCGCGTCGGTTCGAGGATCAGTGTGCGCGGCATCCGCGCCCGCGCGCGGCCTTTCTCGAGCAGGGTAAGCATCGGCAGCACGAAGGCTGCGGTCTTCCCGGTGCCGGTCTGGGCGATTCCTAAAACGTCACGCCGCGCGAGGACGTGGGGGATCGCCTGTTCCTGGATGGGGGTGGGCTGCGTGTAACCCGTGGCGGCAACGGCCGCGAGAACCTTGTCGGACAAGCCAAGATGGGAAAAAGACATCAAACCTCTAGTGCACCCGCATCCGAAGTTCGTCATCCTTGCAGCACCCTCGCACGAACTTCGGAGGCGATAAGGTGCACCAGCAACTCTATGTTCTCATAGTGCCGTTTTTTCGAGTTGAAATTCCTGACTGGGGGTGCCGCAGATGCTGCAGGAACTTCAAATCGGGCGGCACTATCCGAAACCGTCGTTCGGATTCTTTGGCGAAACTGTCAGGCTCAACCCCGGAACGGCATGCTTCTTCGGGCACGGGGAGCGAAAAATGCGCTGACAGGCGGCTCACTCGATCAATCTCGAATCCGGCCGCTGTTGTGCCCGGAACATAGGGTTGAATTGGCCAAAGTCAATTGATTAACAGCCCTTCCGATTGGAAAAGCTTAATAATTGCCGGCAGAATCGGTGTGTTTTGGCCATCCGGCGGCTCGCGGCACCCAGGACGTCGGCCGCCAAAATGAACCGGTGCAATCGTCCGCGAGACTATAGTTTCGTGGAATAATGATGGTGGCGCAACGCGCCGATCAGCGGGCAGGGGATGGTCATGCAAGTCAGGTGGATCAGTGTGATCTTTGCGTCTGTCGTGGCCCTGGCGGTCAGCCTGTGCGCAGATGTGGCGTTTGCCGCCAAGCGCGTCGCGCTCGTGGTCGGCAACGACCAGTATTCGAACATTCCCCAGCTCAGGAAGGCGGTCAATGACGCCCGTACGATGAGCGATACGCTGAAGAAGCTCGGCTTCGCCGTGCTCGTCGCCGAGAACCAGAACCGGAAGGGTTTGAGCGAGACACTGCTCGCCTTCGACCGCATGATCGAGAAGGGCGACACGGCGTTTTTCTTCTTCGCCGGCCACGGCTTCGAGATCGGCGGCGAGAACTATCTGCTGCCGACCGACGTGCCGGCGGCGACAGCCGGCCAGGAAGAGCTGATCCGCGACGGCGCGATCGCCGCCGAACGCATCATCACCCGGGTGCAGAACCGTGGTGCTGGAACATCGATCTTCGTGTTCGATGCCTGCCGCAACAATCCGTTCGAGCGCGCGGGGACGCGTGCCCTGTCGGGCTCAGGCGGTCTTGCCGCGATTACGCCGCCGGAGGGCGTGTTCGTCGTCTATTCCGCAGGCGCCAAGCAGACCGCGCTCGACCGCCTGTCCAACGACGACAACAATCCGAACTCGGTTTTCACGCGTAATTTCTCCAGGACGCTGGCGGAGCCGGGCCTCAATCTCGTGCAGATCGCCAAACGCACGCAGTCGGAGGTGCGCGATCTCGCGCAAGGCATCCGCCACCTGCAGACGCCGGCCTACTACGACCAGATCGTTGGTGACGTCGTTCTGAACAACGCGCCGGCCGATCCAAACCGCAAGATCGAGGTGGTGCCGACCGCCAAGCAACAGGTCGCGGCGCTGCCGCCGGTGATGACGGCGCCCAAGCTGGTTGATCCGCCGGAAAGCACCAACGCGCCGATCGCCAGTTTCTCGCGCCACAATGGCGGCTGGACGGTCGTGTTCTCGATCGCCGACCCAACGCTCGGGGTGTCCTGGCGGCTCGGCGAGAGCGGCGACTTCAAGGAAACCGGCTTTATGGATGCGCTCGACCCGCGCACCCGCAAGCGCATCCCGAATTCGTCGGCGCAGCTCGACGCGGATACGCCGGCCCAGACCCTCTATGTCCGCTACATCGACACCAACGGCGACCTGAAGGGGCCGTTCCCGATCCGCTTCGATCCCGATGCCGCGCTGGTGCGCGACCAGCGCAAGATTCTCGACATGACGGCCTCGAGCTGGCTGTCGTTCCGCGAGTTCAACGGACTGCTGATCTACTACACCCATCTGGTGTCGTATCGCTGTGCCATCCGCGAAGTACGGATCGGCATCGACAGCACCGTGCCCGACAAGGTGATTCAATTGCCGCCCTGTAACACGCGCGAGCCGCATGCAATCCCGAGCAACGTGATGCCGTATCTGAAGCTGCCGCCGAACACGAAATCGGTCTCGGTCGAGCTGACCTTCAAGGACGGCAGCCTTTCGGAATTGCGGAACTACCGGCGCTGACGCTCGATATCTCGCTGGCTGCGTCGACAGCTTGCGCGCAGCGATGCTGCGGGTCTAGCCGAGCGCGGAGAAGCCGCCGTCGACCGGGATCGCGGCTCCCGTGACGAAGTCGGAGGCCGGGCTTGCGAGGAATACGGCGACGCCCGCCATGTCATCGATCGCGCCCCAGCGCTTGGCGGGTGTCCGGCGCAGGACGTTGTCATTCAGCGCCGGAACCTGTTCGCGCGCGCCGCGCGTCAGTTCGGTATCGATCCAGCCGGGCAGGACCGCGTTGGCCTGGATGTTGTCGGGCGCCCAGGCGACAGCGATCGATTTTGTGAACTGCACGATGCCGCCCTTGCTTGCGCCATAGGCCGGCGCATAGGCCGTGCCGAAGATCGACAGCATCGAACCGATGTTGATGATCTTGCCGCCGCCGGCCTTCTTCATCTCCGGGTAGACTGCCTGCGAGCAGAGAAAAGCGCTCGTGAGATTGGTCTCGATTACCTTGTGCCATTCCGCAAGCGTCATCTCATGCGCGGCATTGCGGATGTTGATGCCGGCGTTGTTGACCAGAATGTCGACGCGGCCGAACTCCTTCGCCGTCGCCGCGACGAGGTTCTGGACGCTGGCTGCATCGGTAACGTCGACCTCAACGGCGATCGCGCGGACCCCGCGTTTGCCGAGTTCGGCGACCGCCGTTTTCGATTTCGCCGCGTCGCGGGCCGCGATGACGATGCTCGCGCCCGCATCCGCAAGCCCGCGGGCCATGCCAAGCCCGATGCCGCCGTTGCCGCCGGTGACGATGGCAACCTTGTCCTTGAGGTCGAAACTGGTCGTGGTCATGAGCCCCTCCGTTGGTGGTTGCTTCTAGCGCAAGCCGCCGCCCGGCTGGACTCAATTTTCGACAATGTCCTGGTCCGGAGCGAGGGCTTGCGGAAACTGGCGTTCGTCTGGGCCGTATGCAAGAATACCGGCCTCCGCGGCGTTGATTGGTGAGAGTTCAGCGATGGCCGTAAGCGCCCAGTCCGACCGGCAAAGCGTCAAGATCGCGATTGGCCTGTTTGTGCTGGTAGCGCTGCTCTATGCCGGCATGCCCCGCAACAGCGACCTGCGCGCGTTCAATCCGCAAGGGTTGGCGGAACGCGAAACGGCGATGTGGCGCGACTACTACGACAGGCGATATGTCCGCCTGTTCTGGGACCTCTATGCGTCCTCGCGCGCAGAATTCAGATTTTCGCCGCTCGACAGTTTCCGCATCGCGCTCGCAGCAGCGCACGCGGCGCGGCTGTTCCAGCCGACGACATCGCGGGAGGAAGCGAGCGTCGCGCTGCCGCCGCTGGAGGTCTATTACAATCTGCTGCGCAAGGGGGCTCCGGCGGACTTCGATCCCGACAAGGCGGCGCAGCTCGAGCTCGACTGGTGGCAAGCGCGGCGGGAGAAGGCGGCCCCCGGCGACTACGGCCGGACTATCGCCGCCACGGCGTCGATGATCTATGGCACGGAGAATCCATTGATTGCTGAATCGGGCCGGTTGCGTGCGGAGGCGATGGCCTATCGCGATGCCCGCGACAACAAGATGACCGACGCCGACTGGCGCGCCGTCTCCGGCCAGCTCGCCGCGGCCTATGGCAAGCTGAAGGAAGGCATCGCGAAGCGGCAGGGAAGTTAGCGCCGCCGCGCGAACCAGATCGCAATCAGGCCGGCAACCAGCACGGCCAGACCGTACCAGGCCCATGGTGTCGCCCGCACCATGAAGCTCTTTTCGGGATACGGGAAATAGCCGGTGCCCTGGCCGATCCAGACGAGGCCGGCGAGGGCGAAGATGACGCCGATCACGAGCAATGCCGGTTTCATTGCGCTACCTTCGCCCGCTCGAAAAGGATCGATCTCACACGTCGAGCAATTCGTTGTTGGCGAACTCTGCCTTGTCCTGAATGAAGGCGAAGCGCGGTTCGGCCTTCACGCCCATCAGCCGCTCGACGGAATCGGCTGTGCCTTCGCGGTCGTCAGGCAGGAGCACGACCCGCAGCAGCGTGCGTTTCCGCGGGTCCATGGTGGTTTCCTTCAGTTGCGCCGGCATCATCTCGCCGAGGCCCTTGAAGCGGCCGACCTCGACATTGGCGTTGGCGCGGAATTCGCGTGCCATGATTTCCGCCCTGTGCTTGTCGTCGCGCGCGTAGAACGTCTTGCCGCCATGGCTCAGTCGATAGAGCGGCGGCACGGCGAGATAGAGATGCTTTTCGTCGATCAGCCGCGGCATCTGGCGATAGAAGAAGGTAATCAGCAGCGAAGCGATATGCGCACCGTCGACGTCGGCGTCGGTCATGATGATGACGCGGGAGTAGCGCAGGTCTTCCTCGCGATAGGCCGTACCGGTTCCGCAGCCGAGTGCCTGCATCAGGTCGGAGATCTGCTGGTTGGAGGTGAGCTTCTCCTTGCCGGCTGACGCGACGTTGAGGATCTTCCCGCGCAGGGGCAGGATCGCCTGGGTTGCGCGATCACGCGCCTGCTTTGCGCTGCCGCCTGCCGAGTCGCCCTCGACGATGAAGATTTCCGAGCCTTCGGTCGCAGTGTTGGTGCAATCGGAGAGCTTGCCCGGCAGACGAAGCTTCTTCACCGCGCTCTTGCGCGAGGTTTCCTTTTCCTGCCGGCGCCGCAAGCGTTCCTCGGCGCGCTCGATCACAAACTCAAGCAGCTTGTTGGCCTGCACCGGATTGCCCGCGAGCCAGTGATCGAACGGGTCCTTGATGGCCTGCTCGACGATCTTCTGCGCCTCGGCCGTTGCAAGGCGGTCCTTGGTCTGGCCCTGGAACTCCGGTTCGCGCACGAACACCGAGAGCATGACGGCGGCACCCACCATCACGTCTTCGGAGGTCATCGCTGCGGCGCGCTTGCCCTGGCCGGCGCGCTCGGCGTGGTCCTTCAGGCCCCGCAGCATCGCGGTGCGCATGCCGGATTCATGCGTGCCGCCGTCGGGTGTCGGAATGGTGTTGGTGTAGGAAGACATGAAGCCGTCGGCATCCGCCGTCCAAGCCACGGCCCATTCGCACGTGCCATGCGCGCCGGTGCGGCCCGACTTGCCCGAAAAGATGTCTGGATGCACCAGCGTGTCGGCGTGGATTGCCGCCGCGAGATAGTCCTTCAGTCCGTCGGGAAAGTGGAACGTATCCTCTGCCGGCACGTCTTCGACGCCGCGCAACAGTTCCTTGTCGCAGCTCCAGCGGATTTCAACGCCGCCGAACAGATAGGCTTTCGAGCGCGCCATCTTGAACAGCCGCTGCGGCTTGAACGTCGCCTTGGCGCCGAAGATGTCCGTGTCCGGCTTGAAGCGCACACGCGTGCCGCGTCGGTTGTGCACCTTGCCGAGGTCTTCGATCTTGCCCTTCGGCTCGCCGCGCTCAAACGTCATCTTGTAGAGTTTTTGGTTGCGCGCGACTTCGACTTCGAGCCGAGAGGAGAGGGCGTTCACTACCGACACGCCGACGCCGTGCAGACCGCCCGAGGTTTCGTAGACTTTCGAATCGAACTTGCCGCCCGCGTGCAGCGTGCACATGATGACTTCGAGCGCGGACTTCTTCGGAAATTTCGGATGCGGATCGACCGGGATGCCGCGACCGTTGTCGCTGACGGTGAGATATCCGTCGGCGCCCAACTCCACCTCGATGAACGTTGCGTGACCGGCCAGCGCCTCGTCCATGGAATTGTCGATCACTTCGGCGAACAGATGATGCAGCGCCTTCTCGTCGGTTCCGCCGATATACATGCCCGGCCGGCGGCGAACCGGCTCAAGCCCCTCCAGGACCTCGATGTCGCTCGCGGTATAGCCGGCCTCAGCGTTGCCGCCCCGCGGTGCGTTCCGCGGCGACGCGGCTGTGGATCGCGCTTTCGGGCTGGTCGCAGCGAACAGGTCCTCTGATCGCGCTTTCTTCTCGGCTTTCAATGGCTTGGGCATTTCTCTTCAAGTCGTTTGGGCGCTGTTGGGCGCGCGAATCATTGATTTCTGACTATGCCATGGAAGGGGTTATATATGTGACCGAAGGCCGGGCAGTTCCATCGTCCTGATCAGGACGTGCTCCCGCTTGACTAAAAAGTTCGCACACTGCGCGGACAAGGGAGCCGAATGGGTTTCGAAGAAATCGTCAACAACGTCATCACCTTCGTGCGCGACAATCAGGCGTGGGCCGCACCGGTGGTGTTCCTGCTCGCTTTTGGAGAGTCGCTCGCGTTCCTGTCGCTGATGGTTCCAGGTTGGCTCGCACTTGTTGGCATCGGCGCGCTGTTGGGCGTAAGCGGCATCAGCTTCTGGCCGGTGTGGGTCGCGGGTGCGCTGGGCGCCGCCCTGGGCGACTGGATTTCCTACTGGATCGGTTTCAAGTTCAAGGACGACGTGAGGCGGATGTGGCCTTTATCGCGCTACCCGGATTTGCTGCCGACCGCCGAGCGCTTCGTCAGCACCTGGGGGGTGCCAAGCATCTTCATCGGCCGCTTCTTCGGACCCTTGCGGGCGTTCGTGCCGCTCGCAGCCGGCATTTTCGAGATGCCATACCGGCACTTTCAGTTCGCCAACTTCACCTCCGCCTTTGTCTGGGCGGCCGTGGTGCTGTCGCCAGGAACGTTTGGCATGAAGATGCTGATGGAGTGGCTGCGATAGTTGCCGTTGATGTGGCCGGCTTGAGCACCGGTGGCCATTCCTCACGCGAACCATTCGCAACAATGCTTCTGAAGCGTCGCGCTGCGCCGTTCCGTCGCGCCACGCGGCGGAATATGCGCTTACCGATGGTGTTATCGTTGCAGTGCCGCGCAACCTGTCGTCATCGCGCGGCCATGACAGTCTGACAGCTTTCAAGCTGTCGATCACCGGGAGGTTTTTCATGACAGATTTCACACGACGTTCCGCCTTGGGTGCTGCCGCTGCAGCGGTCGCGGCGCCGCTGTTGCCGTCCATGCAGGCGGTAGCCGCCGCGCCCCCGGTCGCCAAGCAGGCGCCGGGCATCTATCGCTACAAGGTCGGCGACATTCGAGGTCACAGTCGTAACGGATGGTACCCGCACGGTGCCGCTCCCGGACACCTTGGTCAGAAACGCCAGTAAGGACCAGGTGAACGCGGCACTGCAGGCCGCACTCATGGAGAAAGACAAGTTTCCTTACTTCTTCAGCCCGGTGGTGGTGAACACCGGATCCAAGCTTGTGGCGATCGATACCGGCATCGGCCAGGCGCGTTCGAGCAAACCAAGGGCGCGGTTGGCCAGTACCACACCAACCTCGCGGCGGCCGGCATCGATGCCAAGAACAGTCGACGTCGTGGCGATCTCGCATTTCCATGGCGATCATATCAACGGTCTGGTGACGGCGGACAGCAAGCCCGCTTTTCCGAACGCGGAGATCATGGTGCCCGCGCCGGAGTGGGCGTTCTGGATGGATGACGGCAACATGAGTCGCGCGTCCGGATGCGCAGAAGCCAGGCTTCCAGAACGTGCGTCGCGTGTTCGGAGCGTTGCAGGGCAAGGTTACGCAGCATGAGCCTGGCAAAGACATCGTGCCGGGTATCAAGAGTGTCGCATCGTACGGCCATACGCCTGGCCATACCTCGCACATTGTCAGCTCAGGTGCGCAGAGCGTGATGGTGCAGGCGGACGTTTCCAATCTGCCGGCGCTCAACGTGCGCAATCCGGGCTGGCACTTTGCCGGCGATATGGATGGGCCGAAGGCCGAGGAGACGCGGCGCAA
>CAVZHJ010000019.1:0-83536 GCA_963774995.1 uncultured Alphaproteobacteria bacterium | reverse complement strand
CAGTGTGTCTCGTCATGGGCTCCTCCACCGAGATCAGCGTCGGGCTCGGAGGTCAAAAACAGGCGGTTCTTGCTGCATCGACGAGACGATGAAATCCCGGCTGAGGTCGATCGAGGCTGGCCGGGAGCCGCGACGGGAAGAGCGGTCGGTGGCGCCTGTACTTTCTCCGTCACGATGCCCGGGCACGCGATTACGCTGCGCGAGCGGTTCCGATGGTGCTACTGGCCCTTGGTCCAGTAGCGCCCCGTTGTCTGGTTGTTGCTTGGTTGGACGGGTTCATCAGCGTTGAGGACCGCATGGCCATCACGAGACGGACGTTCGTAGGGTCGATACCACTATTGGCACTGGGGGGAGGCAGCGGCGTTCGCGCGCAAGCGCCGAGCGGAATATTTTTCGAGAACGTCCGCATTTTTGACGGGACAAGCGGAGCGCTGTCTCCTCCATCCAACGTGCTTGTGAAGGGCAACACCATTGCAACGATCGCAACGGGGCGAATTTCTGAACAGGGCGCCACCGTCATAGCAGGTGGCGGGCGCACGTTGATGCCCGGCCTGATCGATGCGCATTCGCACACGACGGCCGCGACGATACCCGTTTTTCAGATTATCAGTTCCGATCCAAATTACACGATGCTCAAACACGGCAAGGCGGTTGGCGAGTTGCTCCTGCAGGGGTTCACGAGTGTCCGTGACGTCGGCGGCAATTCTTTCGGCCTGAAGCGAGCCATCGACGAAGGACAAATTCCCGGGCCGCGCATCTGGCCATCCGGCGCCGGCATATCTCAAACGTCGGGACACGGAGACTGGCGGTCAAAAAACGAATTGCCTCGCGAGCCGGCGGACCGCTCAGTTTCGCCGAACGCACGATGGGATCGATGATCGCGGATGGCGTCGCCGAGGTACAACGCCGGGTTCGCGAGCAGCATGCTTGGCGCCGCTCTGATCAAGCTCATGGCGGGCGGCGGCGTTGCTTCGGACTAGCGATCCGTTGGACGTGACGCAATATTCCGAAGCAGAAATCCGAGCCGCGGTGGAGGACGCCGAGAACTGGGGCACCTATGTTACCGTGCATGCTTACACGCCGAGGGCCATCCAGCGAGCCATTCGCGCGGGCGTAAAATGTATCGAGCACGGCCAGCTTGCCGACGATGCGGCCGCCAAAATGATGGCGGAGGTAACATCTGGTGGAGCCTGCAGCCTTTCCTGGACGACGAGGATGCGATCCCCTACGCCGAAGGATCGGTCAATCGGCAGAAGCAGATTCAATTGCTGAAGGGAACGGACAACGCCTACGCATTGGCCAAGAATACAAGATCAAGACTGCGTTCGGGACCGATACGCTGTTCGATCCCAAGCTTGCAGCGCGCCAAGGCGCTCAACTCGCAAAACTCGTTCGCTGGTACACGCCGGCCAGACCCTGAAAATGGCAACGGCGGACAATGCCGAGTTGCTGGCCTTGTCGGGACTGCGGAATCCTTACCCGGGCAAGCTTGGCGTCGTTCAGCAAGGCGCTTTGGCCGATCTGTTGCTGGTCGAGGGCGATCCACTTGCAAATATCAGGCTTATCGAGGATCCGGCACGGAACTTCGCCGTCATTATGAAAGACGGGAAAATTTACAAGAACTCGCTGGCAAGATAAGCGGCGTTCGACGCTTCATGCATCAATGCCAATTCGCTTGCTGCGGCGAGGGCATCTGGCGCCAGAGATAGACGAGCGCGCGCGAGAGCGGGATCGGCCGGTGCCGGAACAGATGAAGAACATGCCCGCATGGGCTTTTCCGGTCGACATTTTTTCCTCCCCGTCATGCGGCGGGAGCGATGCCGCTCCCCGATAGGCCGGCATCGTCACGATCTGCCGTCGTTAACAAACCCTTAAGCGCACGATTTTAGGGTTGGTTGTGCAAGTGTCGGCGCAACGCCGTCCGCGGAAGTAGAAACGTCAAGCATGACGCGTGGGGGTTCCTGCGAATCCTGGTCGGGCGCTCGCTTCGCCGTGCGCGCGCTTGCGCATGCGCGCCGCGGGCCTCGCTCGGTCGCGCTTGCTCTTGCCGCGCTGGCATGCGCCTTCGTCGCGCCCGCGGCGGCGCAGGCGGTCAAGGGCGAGGCAACGCTCACCAAGCCGGGCGAGTATGCCCGCGTCGTCATCAAGCTGCGGCGGCAGGTCGAGGCGGAGGTGCGAACCTCAGGCTCGATCGTGGTCGTGCGGTTTGCCGGCCCGATCGAGGTCAACGTCGACAAGCTGCCGGAAGGGGCTCCCGATTTTGTCGGCTCGGCCCGCACCGATCCCGACGGCAGCGCGATCCGCCTGGCCTTGTCGCGCAAGGCGACACCATGTCATGCAGGCAGGCGAACGCCTGTTCATCGATTTGCTGCCCGATACGTGGAGCGGTCCGCCGCCGTCATTGCCGCAGGATGTCATCAAGGAACTGGCGGAGCGGGCGAAGGAGGCCGAAAGCTGTTGCGGCAGCGCGATGCCGCGCTTGCCGCAAAGAAAAGGCCTCCGCTGCGCGTTCGGGCTTCCACGCAGCCGACCTTCACGCGCTACGTGTTCGAACTGCCGGAAGGCGCCGGCGTATCAACGATCCTGAACAAGGAACGGCTGACACTGAACTTCGATTTCGGGGCTGACGTTCGATCTTGCCGATGCGAAGATTGCGGCCGCACCGAACATCACCTCGATTATTCAGAAGGTAGATGGCGACAACGCCGTCGTCGAGTTTGCGTTGATCGGCGAGGCCGACGTCCATTCCTTCCGCGAAGAGAAGAACTACATCGTCGATATCGGGATCGTTACCAAGCAGGAAGGCCAGCCGAAGCGCGACCCGCTGAAGCCGGATGCGCAACTGTCGGCGCCGGTGGCGCCCGCCGCGCAGCGCTCGGGCGAGATCGTTGCGCCGACATCGCAGGATATCCTCAAGGAGGCGAGTCCCGCGCCCGCTGCGCCGCTTTGCCAGCCGCGCAGGCAGCACCGGTCGCTCCGCCGCCTCCCGCTGCAGGTCGAGGCAGCGCCAGCGCCAGTGCCGGCCGCGCCACCGAAGGTCGAGCGCGCCGAGACAAAGCCGGATGCCGAGGACAAAAAGTTGACGCTGGCCGACGTCGCCGCGAAGGACACTGCAGCGCCGCTGATCACCGGCGATTCCACCGCGATCACCGCCCGCCGCAACAGCGAGGGGTTGCGGCTGACAATTCCGTTTGCGGCACCGACGCCCGCCGCCGTCTTCGTTCGCGCGGATTCGCTCTGGATGATCTTTGACAGCGAAGCGCCGCTCGACATCAGCCAGATCGCGCGCGACGGAAGCGCGATCGTGCGCGATGCGCTGCGCGTGCAGCTCGCCCGCGGGCAGGCCATTCGCGTTCGCCTCAATCGCCCGCAACTGGTCGGCGTTTCCGGCGACGCGCAAGCCTGGATCGTCCATGTCGCCGACGTTTCACCGTCGTCGCCACAGCCGCTGACGACGTTGCGCAACATCGCCGACCCGGCCCGCGCCAGCGTGACGGTGCCGTTCGTGGAGCCGGGACGCCTGCATCGCCTGGTCGATCCCGATACGGGCGACGCGGTTTTCGCGGTCACCGCGTTGCTGCCTGCCCGCGCCTTCGTCAAGCCGCAGAATTTCGTGGAGTTCGCTTTTCTCGAATCCGTGCACGGCGTCGCCGTGCAGTTGAATTCCGATGACATCCAGGCCGAGCTCGCGTCGGACAAGATCGTGATCGGACGTCCCGGCGGACTGACGTTGTCGGGGGCGGCGATGACGCCGGAGCGCGCGGTTGCTGCGACGAAGACGCTGCTCGACGTCAATACCTGGCGTGAGGATCGTTCAAGCTACTTCATCCAGCGCCGCGACGCGCTGTGGACTGCGGTCGCGCACGCTGCGCCTGACAATCGCGTGGCGGCGCGGCTCGATCTGGCGCGGTTCTATATTGCGACCGGGTTCTATTTGGAAGCGAAGGCGGCCATCGATGCCTTCCAGCAAGACCAGCCGGCCGGCTCGGAAGACTCGAACCTGCTGATTGCCCATGCGGTAGCGAGCATCCTGGCAGGCAGTCCGGAACAGGGGCTCAAGGACCTTGAGAACCCCGCGGTCGGCACCGGCTACGATTCGCGGCTGTGGAAAGCCATCGCGCAAGCGCGTCGCGGCAAATGGGCGGAGGCGCGTGAACTGTTCAAGGGCGTCGATTACGCAATCGGCGCGCTGCCGCTCGAGCTGCAGCGGATCGCGATCGTCGATGCACTTCGCGCCTCGCTCGAAGTGCGCGACTATGCGGGTGTCTCCAGCCGGTTCAACGAACTCGAACTCGTCGGCATCGCGCCGGAGCAGCAGGGCTATCTTGCGCTGCTGCGCGGGCGGATGGCCCACGCGCTCGGCCGCGAGAAGGATGCGCTGGTGGAATACCGCGCGGCGATCGCGTCGCCCGATCGCGCCTCGGCGTCGGAAGCGAAGCTCTACGAGGTCGAACTTGCGCTGAAGCGTGGCGAGATGACGAGCGAGCAGGCGCAGGTGGATCTGGAAACGCTTGCCGTAACCTGGCGCGGCGACAGCATCGAGGTCAAGACGCTGCAGCTGCTCGCCCGCATCTATGAAAAGGAGGAGCGCTTTCGCGATGCGCTGATGGCGGCGCGGATGGCGACCAGGCTGCAACCGAATTCGGACGTGTCGCGGCAGATGCAGGACGAGGCCTCGGCGCTGTTCGCGCAGCTGTTCAACGGTCCGCGGGCGGACGACGAGCGAAGTGACGCCGTTCTTCGAGCGGCTGCGGGCGAGCGAAGCGACGCGGTTCGTACGGCTATGCCGGCAGTACAGGCGCTGGCGCTGTTCTACGAGTTTCGCGAATTGACGCCGATCGGTCGCCACGGTGACGAGATGATCCGCCGCCTTGCCGACCGCCTTGCCGCGGTCGACCTGCTTGATCAGGCGGGCGAGCTTCTGCAGTATCAGGTGGAGCACCGGCTCGACGGCTCGGCGCGGGCGCATGTCGCCTCACGGCTGGCGATGATCTATCTCACCAACCGCAAGCCGGACCGCGCGCTTGCGGCGCTGCGGGCGACACGCATTGCCGATCTCGCCGGCGAGTTGCGGCAGCAGCGGTTGCTGCTCGAGTCGCGCGCGCAGAGCGACGTCGGCCGGCACGATCTCGCGCTGGACATCATCGCCAATCTGGTGGGCCGCGAGGCGCTCCGGCTGCGCTCCGACATTCACTGGGCGGCGCGGCGGTGGCGCGAGTTGTCGGAACAGATCGAACTGCTCTATGGCGAACGCTGGAAGGAATTTGCGCCACTTAACGCCCAGGAGAAGGCGGACATCGTTCGCGCTGCGATCGGCTATTCGCTATCCGACGACGGCATAGGCCTCTCGCGCCTGAAGGAGAAATATGCGGCCAAGCTGGCCGACGAGGGCGACCGGATCACGTTCGAGGCGGCAACCAAGCTGGCCGCGACCAACAGCGCCGAATTCGCGATAATCGCGCGAATGGCTGCCTCGGTCGACACCCTCGACGGGTTCCTGCGCGAGATGCGGAATCGCTTCCCGGAGATGGCCTCGCGCACGCCGCTGCCGAAGGTGACATCCAAGGCCGATCCGAGCCCGACCGGCTCGCTGCCGGTGATTCAGGGCCTGCGGCGGGCGGAGGCGAAGCGGTAGAGTTCGAGGCCGGAGCCGGGATGAGCAAAGCGACATCCGGGAACTTGCTGAAGTTCAACCCCGAAGGGCGCTGCGCTTATGCGGGCTACGCGCCGGCGCCGGTTTAGAGCGATGCCCTAAGTCCCGTAACTCTGCACCAGGCTGCCGGCGACCAGCGTCCAGCCGTCGACCAGCACGAAGAAGATCAGCTTGAAGGGCAGCGAAACGACCACCGGCGGCAGCATCATCATGCCCATCGACATCAGCACCGATGCGACGACGAGGTCGATGATGAGGAACGGCAGGAACAACAGGAAGCCGATCTCGAAGGCGCGCCTCAGTTCCGAGATCATGAAAGCGGGAATCAGGATCCGCATCGACATCTGTTCAGGTGTCGCCGGCGGCGGCTCACGTGACAGGTCCATGAACAGCTTCAAGTCCTTCTCGCGCACATTCTTTTGCATGAACGTGCGCAGCGGGGCGCCGGCGCGCTCGAAGCGCCTGCTCGACGGTGATCTCGTTGGCGACCAGCGGCTTGATGCCGTTGTCGTAGGACTGCTGCAGCGTCGGGCCCATCACGAATGCGGTGAGGAACAGCGCCAGCGCGATGATGACGGAGTTGGGCGGCGCGGTCGCAGTTCCGAGCGCAGTTCGCAACAGCGACAGCACCACGACGATACGCGTGAACGACGTCATCATCACGACGATCGAGGGCGCGATCGACAGGATGGTCAACAGCGCGATGAGCTGGACGGCGCGTTCGGTGACGCCGCCGCCCTGGCCGAGATTGATGCTGATGTCCTGGGCCAGCGCCGGGCCTGCGAGGAGCCCGGCGGTCAGAACGATTGCAGCGAGGAAGGATACTCTACGCGCGGTCCCAGCCGATCTCACGAGGGTGTCTTTGGACGACCGAGCAGGCTCGCCATCTCGTCTTCGAGATTCTTGAACTGCGTCTTCGGCGTGTCACCTGACGGCTGTCCCTCGCTGTCGGTTTGCGCTGCTGCGGCAGGCTCGGGGGCTGCGGGTCGTGGAGGAGCCGGACGGCTCGACGGGGCTTCGGGAGCCACCGGCGGAGCGCCAACGCGATCCACCGGAGCGGACGGATTGCTGCCGGGTCGCCGAAGGGCTGCTTCAAGCCGCTGCGCCATCTCGGCAAGATTCTTGTCGGCCGCCGACGCCGGGGACGGCATCGCAGCGGCAGGCCGCTCCACTGGACGAACGGGCGGTGCGGCCTTCGGCAGCTCCGAGCGCATGGGGCGCGGAACCAGCGGCGGCGGCTCGGCGCGCGGCATCGCGCGCGCAGGCTGCTCACGCATGGACGGTTCGGGGCGAACCATCGGCTCGGGCGAGAATGCCGCGAGCGGGTCGCGTCTTTCCGGTGCGGGCGGGCGGCGCATCTCGTCGGCGAACGCTGGACGGGCGGGGCGGGGCGGGGGTTCAGGCAGCGGCGCGGGCTCGTCGTGCTCGAGCGGTTCAGGACGCAACGACTCGCTTTCGCTCCACGATTGCTCGGCTGCGGGCGGCAGCTGTGCACGCGGCGGCATCTGCTGCTGCGGCGGGGCGGCGCGAACGATGTTCGGCTCGACCACGATGTCGGTCGGTCCGCCGATCATCAACAGGTGCTCGATATTGTCGCGGCGAACGAGGACAAGCCGTCGGCGTCCATCGACGGCGGCGGCATCAACGACCGCGAGGCGGGGCATGCGTCCGCGATTCGCGCCGGTGCCGAGCCGGTTGCCGGCGAATCGCCGCACCAGCCATGTCGCCAAGCCGATCAACGCCAGCACGACGATGAAGGCAAAAAAGAAACCAGCAGCCGATTGCATTTCCATGTCCCCACCAAGAAGGATCTGCGCGCGTCAGGCCCGGAAACCGTTCCGGAATAGACCATCCCGGAAGCAATGGGCCGAAGCCATCAACGACGTGCGAGCGTGAGCCCGTTGGTTAATTTCGTGCGGCAAGACTTGCCCAAGCATTCCCGAGTCCCGCTGCCGCGCCTCTTAATAAACCAATAACCTCTGAGACTGAAATACTATCGAGGCGTGGCTATTCAACGACTTGGATGGTTAAGGCGAAGTTAATGGCGGATTTGAGCGCTTACGGTTCCTTAACCGGTTGTTAACCATACACGCGGCAAATTCTGCCGACCCTGGCGCGTCGCCGACCAAGGGAACCAGAGGCCGCTGATGGCAATTTCCGACATTCCCGGTTTGTCCGCCTTGCGCACCAGCATGCAGTGGCACCAGCAGCGTCAACGCCTGCTGGCAGAAAATGTTTCCAACGCCGACACGCCGAACTATCGGCCGCGCGACCTGGTGCGACCGAGCGCCGAATCACTGGCCGCGGGCGCGAAGCCCGGTCTGACGATGGTGCGCACCAGTCCGGGTCATATCGGCCTTTCGAATGGCGACAACACGAGCTTTGCGCTCGACCGCAAGGCGACGTCCGAAACGAGGCCCGCCGGCAACGCCGTCAACCTCGAAGACGAGATGCTGAAGGTCGCGCAGAACCAGATGGACTATCAGGCCGCGACCTCGCTCTACACCCGCAGCCTCGGCCTGCTGAAAACCGCAATAGGCAAGCGCTGAGCGCGCGAGAAACCGGAGAGACCGCGTCATGGATTTCTCAAATCGATGGCGATCGCGGCATCCGGCCTGCGCGCGCAGGCGGGGCGCATGCGCGTCATCTCGGAAAACATCGCCAATGCGGATTCGACCGCGCGAGCGCCGGGTGGCGATCCCTACCGCGCGCAAGATTCCGACCTTCTCCTCCGAACTCGACCGCACGCTCGAGGCGCGACGTGCTGACGATGGGCAAGATCGGCCGCGACAATTCGGATTTCAGGTCAAGTACGAGCCGAGCCATCCGGCGGCCGACGCCAACGGCCACGTCAAATTTCCGAACGTCAATTCGCTGGTGGAAATGACCGACATGCGCGAGGCGCAGCGGTCCTACGAAGCCAACCTGAACATCGTCGCCGCGACGCGCCGGATGATCCAACGCACCCTCGATATCCTCCGGGCCTGATCCGAACCTGACCCTACGGCCTGACAGGAGACGCTGAACCATGGCAACGCCATCCATTGCGGCAAACGCCTATGCCGAGCCTCGCGCGTATCGTCGACGTCGGCGCCGCCGGCAAGAGCTCCGAAGGCGGCGGCCAGTGCGTTCGGCGGCGATGCTGAAGGACGCGATCGGCAGCGTGGTCGAGGCCGGTCGCAAGTCCGATGCGCCAGACGCATGTCGATGGCGGCCGGCAAGGCCAACGTCGTCGATGTCGTGACCGCGGTGGCCGAAACCGAGGTCGCGGTCGGCACGCTGGTTGCGGTCCGCGACCGGGTGATCCAGGCCTATGAAGAGATCATGCGGATGCCGATCTGATTGCAAGTCGGGACGGCGCAGAACGAACTCGCAACAAGTACGAAGAAGAATGCAATGACCGGCCCGGAAGTTCTCGATGTCGCGCGCGACGCGATCTGCACGCTCGTTCTCGTCTCGTGCGCCGCTGATGCTGGTCGGCCTTGTCGTCGGCGTGGTGATCTCGCTTGTTCAGGCGCTGACGCAAATCCAGGAAATGACGCTGGTTTTCGTGCCGAAAATCCTCGCGATTTTCGTCACCATGCTGCTGGCGCTGCCGTTCATGGCCGATGCGCTGCACAGCCACATGCTGCGCATCTCGGCCCGAATCATTGGAGGATGAGCGTCCTGCGAATCGCGAAGTTCTGGCGCCGCGAAGGCCGGTGAAGCATGCGCATCGACGTTTCCTTCCTGCCGGCGCTCGCGGCGACCTTCATGCTGGTCTTTGCGCGCATCGGCACGATGGTGATGCTGATGCCGGGGCTCGGCGAAGTGAACGTTCCGGTCCGCATCCGGCTCGGCGATGGCGCTGGTGCTGACCGCTCATGCATCCTGCCGCTGCATCGCGCCGCCTATCAGGTCGATCTGGAGAACCTCGCAGCGCTGCCGGTGCTGCTGGTGCACGAAATCCTCGTCGGCGCTGATCCTCGGCGCAACCGCGCGGCGTCCGATCTCGGCGTTGCAGGTGGCAGGCTCGGTGATCGCCCAGCAGCTCGGGCTTGGCTTCGTCACCGCGGTCGATCCGACCCAGGGCCAGCAGGGTGTCGATCGTCGGCAATTTTCTGACCATGCTCGGCATCACGCTGATGTTCGCGACCGACCTGCATCATCTCGTGATCGCCGCGCTGAACGACAGCTATACGCATGTTCAGCGCCGGGTCGACATTGCTGTCCTCGGGCGATGTCGCGTCGCTCGCGACGACGACCGTCGCCGGCTGCCTTCAAGATCGGCGTCCAGCTGTCGGCGCCGTTTCTGGTGTTCGGCCTTCTGTTCAATCTCGGGCTTGGGCGTGCTGTCGCGGCTGATGCCGCAGATGCAGGTGTTATTTCGTCGGCGCTGCCGCTCTCGATCCTGCTGGGTTTCCTGATCCTGGTCGTCGTCGTCGGAGCCATGATGGGTACGTTCATCGACTATCTTCGGCGGCGTCCTGCGCGAACTCGCACCACCAGGAGCTAGGGCGCGATGGCCGACGAGCGGACCAGACCGAACAGACAGAAGACCCGACCCAGAAACGGCTGGACGAAGCGCTCGAGCGCGGTGACGTCGCCAAAAGCCAGGAGGTCAACACCTGGTTCGTCATCGCGGGCGCGACGCTGGTGCTGTGGTCGTTCTCGGGGCTCGATGGCCAGCATGCAGTTGCCGCCATGCGCGGCCTGCTCGCCAACGCGCACCGCATTCCGGACCGACGGTGCAGGTCTGCTCGTCGCTGTTCAGGCAGCATCGGCATCGAGGTGATCGCCGCGATTCGCCGTCCCGCTGCTGCTCCTGGCGCTGCTGCGATCGTGCGGCAACATCGTTCAGCACCGGCTGGTCTGGTCGGCCGAAAGCCTCAAGCCGAAGCTGTCGAAAATCTCGCCGGTGCGCCGGCCTCAAGCGGCTGTTCTGAAAACAGGCGCTGGCCAATTTCGCTCAAGGGCCTCTTCAAGCTCGCGCTGATCGGCGCCGTGCTGACCTTGCTGCTCTGGCCCGAGCGCACCGGCTCGACACCATGGTCACGCTCGATCCGATCGTCGATCCTGCCCGCCACCCGGATCTTCTCGCTCAAGATGCTCGGCTCCGTCGTGGCGATCATGGCCTTTGTCGCGGCCGCCGACTTCTGTTCCAGTACCGGACCTGGTTCGAGCGGCAGAAGATGTCGCTGCGGAGATCAAGGAAGAGTTCAAGCAGACCGAAGGCGATCCGAACATCAAGGCGCGGATCCGCCGCTTCGCGAGACCCGCATGCAAGAAGCGCATGATGGCGGCGGTGCCGGACGCCTCGGTCGTCATCATCAACCCGACCCATTTCGCGGTCGCGCTGAAATACGAGCGCGGCGATGACGGCGCCGATCTGCGTCGCCAAGGGCATCGATTCGATCGCGCTCAAGATCAGGGAAGTGGCGGAGGCCCACGACGTGCCGGTGGTCGAAAATCCGCCGCTGGCGCGCGCCCTGCACGCCACTGTCGAGATCGACCAGGAAATCCCGGCCGAGCATTACCAGGCGGTGGCCGAGGTCATCGGCTACGTGATGCGGCTGAAGCGGCGGGTTCGCTGGGGCCAGGCGGTGACGATCCCGCGATTTGCGATTCGCGAATCCGTCTTGGCTCTGGATCGCCGATTTGCGGGCACTAGCAGAGCATTGATTTGCGTGCGACGAATGGGCAATAATGCGGCTCAGGGCCGTGGCGCTAGGCAGCATGACAATGACTGGCAAGCGATCGAGCCGGGCGACGTGCAGAAACGCAGCAACGGGACCGCGGCGGCGGCGGGATCGGCCGCTGGTGCTCGCTGATCGCGGTGGTGCTGGTGGCGGCGGCGGTCGGGCTTCTGCTGGTCGGCCGGGCGCAAGCCGCAGCCCTATATCCTGGTCCTGCTCGCGGTGCTGGGCATGATCGGGGTGTTCTCGCTGTTCGCGCTCGCCGCCGGCATCCTGCGCTTTGCCGGGCAGGAAACCGGCGATCCGTTGATCCGCGGGCATCGGCGACGGCGCCTTCGACGGCATCGCTGGTCACCGATGGCGCGGCCGCGTGGTCTATGCCAACGCGGCCTATCTGAACCTGATCGGCGCCGCAACGCTTCCGAGGAGGTGCGGCCGGTCGAGCGGGTCTTCATCGGCGATCCCGATGTTTCGGAGGCGGTTTACCGGCTGCTGAAGGCCGCGCGCGAGGGCCGGCGGCTGCAGGAAGAAGTCCGGGTCGTCGGCGCACGAAGGGCGAGCCGGGCACGCTGGCTGCGCATGCGGGTGCGGCCGCTCGGCGACGGCAAGGGCCGATCATACACGTACACGGTCTGGATCGTCGCCGACGTGACGCGCGACCGCGAGAAGCAGGAAAACGTCTTCCAGGAATTGCAGCACGCGATCGACTATCTCGATCACGCGCCGGCCGGCTTCTTCTCGGCCGATGCCGACCGGCAGCGTCGCCTACCTGAACGCGACGCTCGCGAACTGGCTCGGACTACGACCTCGCCGAAGTCGGTTCGGGCGGGCTGAAGCTCACCGACATCGTGACGGGCGACGGCGCCGCGCTGCTTGACGGCATCCGCCTGCGCCCGGCGAAGTCAAGACCGAAGTGCTTCGATCTCGATCTCAAGACCCGTGGCGGCAAGATCGTTGCCGGTGCGGCTGTTCCACAAGGTGGCGTTCGGCGCCGACGGCACCGCCGGGCCCTCGCGCACGCTCGTGCTCAACCGCGCGCGCGGCGAGCGAGCCGGACCCGCAGCGCGCCGCCGAAGTGCGCTTCATGCGCTTCTTCAACAACACGCCGATGGCGATCGCGACCGTCGACCGTTCGGGCGCATCGTGCGCTCCAATGCGCTGTTCGCGCGAGCTGTTCCAGACGGCTGGTGCCGGAGGGCGGCGAGCGGCTCGATCCTGCGCCATGTCGCCGAGCGCGACCGCGCGCGCTCGAACACGGCGATCGCGCAGGCGCGCCAGGGGCAGGGCGATATCGCGCCGGTCGATGCGACCTTGCTCGGACAGGGCCGAAGAGCGTTCGGCGGAGCTTCTTCGTCACCGCCATCGACGAGCGAACGAGCGCGATCACGGAAGCCGCCATCGTCTATGCGCTCGAGACCACCGAGCAGCGCGCGCTGGAACAGCCAGTTCGAACCAGCCGCAAAAGATGGAAATCGGTCGGCCAGCTCGCCGGCGGCATCGCGCACGATTTCAACAACGTGCTCTCCGCCATCATGATGGCGACCGACTTCCTGCTCAGCGCGCACAAGCCGACCGATCCGTCCTTCCAGGACATCATGCAGATCAAGCAGAACGCCAACCGCGCCGCGCGCTTTGGTGCGGCAGTTGCTGGCGTTCTCGCGGCGGCAGACGCTGCGGCCGCAGGTGCTCGATCTCGGCGAGGCGCTGTCCGATCTCGACGATGCTGCTGCGCCGCCTGATCGGCGAGAAGGTCAAGCTCGAAGCCGTGCATGGCCGCGACCTCTGGCCGGTCAAGGCCGACCTGTCCCAGCTCGAGCAGGTGATCGTCAATCTCGCGGTCAATGCGCGCGACGCCATGCCGGACGGCGGCAAGCTGACGGTGCGCACGGCGAATGTCAGCGCATGCCGGAGGCCGAGCGCTTCGCCTACAAGGGCATGCCGGCGGCGGACTATGTGCTGATCGAAGTCAGCGACACCGGCACCGGCATTCCGGCCGAGATCATCGAGCAGATTTTCGAGCCGTTCTTCTCGACCAAGGAAGTCGGCAAGGGCACCGGGCTCGGCCTGTCGACGGTCTACGGCATCATCAAGCAGACCGGCGGCTTCATCTATGTCGGACTCGGAAGATCGGCAAGGGAACCTCGACCTTCCGCATCTTCCTGCCGCGCATATGCCGGACGGAAGACGTGAGAGCCGAGCCCCCGCCAACCGGCGCGCTCGCGGCGCCGACGATCGCCGACGCAAGCCGCGTCCGGCCGATCTCACCGGGCACGGGACGATCCTGCTGGTCGAGGACGAGGAAGGGCTTGCGGGCGCTCAACGCGCGCGGGCTTTCGTCGCGCGGCTACACCGTGCTCGAAGCCGGCAACGGCGTCGAGGCGATCGAAGTGCTGGAGCGCAGCGACGGCAAGATCGATCTCGTGGTCTCGGACGTGGTGATGCCGGAGATGGACGGGCCGACGCTGCTCAAGGAAATGCGCAAGCCGCAATCCGGACCTCAAGATCATCTTCGTGTCGGGCTATGCCGAAGAGGCGTTCGAGAAGAGCCTGCCGGCGAACGAGCAGTTCGCCTTTCTGCCGAAGCCGTTCACGCTGAAGCAACTGGTCGCGCAGGTGAAGGAAACGATCGCGAAGCCCTGATTGCAGCGCTCGCTCCGGGTCCTGCTGCGGCGCAGCACGGTTTCCGGGGCCGAATCCTTAAACATATGAAGACCGCCGCCGCGACTGAGAGCCGCAGGGATCCGGCGCGTTGGCCCTTCACTTTCAGCCACTTATGCCCACTTTATGTATCGGGTCCCCATGCCGGGGATTGAAGGGATTCACGATGATGTCTTCGACGCGCATTCGCGCTTCTTTCAAGACTTTTGCCGTTGTCATGGCCTTGGCTTTGCCCGCAGCGATCGCGATCGTGTCGGTGGCCGACGCGCGCGCAAACCGCGGCGGCAGCTCGGGCTCGCGCGGCTCGAACACGTTCTCCGCTCCGGCGGCGACGAAAACGGCGCCGACCGCGGCTCAGCCGATGCAGCGCACGCAGGCCCAGCCGGGCACGACGACAGCCGCTGCACCCGCAGCCGCTCCGGCTGCCGCCGGCGGTATGTTCAATCGGCCGGGCATGGGTATGCTTGGCGGCCTCGCCGCGGGCTTCCTCGGCGCCGGCCTGCTCGGCATGATGTTTGGTGGCAGCATGTTCGGCGGTCTCGGCGGCCTCGCCTCGATCTTCGGCCTCGTGTTGCAGGTCGGCCTGATCGCGCTGGTTGCGATGTTCGCGCTTCGCTGGTGGCGCAGCCGCAATGCGCCGTCCTATGCGAGCGGCCCGGCCAACTTCGACGCCGGTCAGCCGTCGCAACAGCACCAGCCCGTGACGTCGGGCGGTGGCTTTGGCGGATCAGGTTTTGGTGCGGCCGCGGCGCCGGTCGCCAAGGGCCCGATCAAGATCACGCCCGATGACTATGATGCGTTCGAGCATCTGCTTCGCGACGTCCAGACCGCATGGTCGAACGAGGACAAGGCCGCGCTGGCCCGCCTGACGACGCCGGAGATGGAGTCGTACTTCACCGCCGATCTTGCCGAGAATGCGGCAAAGGGCGTGGTCAACAAGGTGACCGACGTCAAGCTGCTGCAGGGCGACCTGTCAGAGGCCTGGCATGAGGGCAGCGATGACTACGCGACCGTCGCGATGCGCTTTGGTCTGGTCGACAAGACGGTCGATCGCGCCACCGGCCGCGTTGTTGACGGCAGCGATCAGCCGATCGAGGCGACGGAGCTCTGGACGTTCGTGCGTCCGAATAACGCCGGCTGGATGCTGTCGGCGATTCAGCAGACGGCCTGATACAACGCTCACTCGAGAAATTAGAGAACGGCGGTCCCTCGGGGCCGCCGTTTTTTTGCGGCCTCATTCCGGCCTCGCGCCGAGTGTGAGCGCTGGAATCCGGAGGTTGTTGAAGCTCGGCGTGCCGATCACTGCGAGATTCCCGGGTTCGCTTGCTTCGCAAGCGCCCTGGAATGACGGCCGCTTGTCGATCTACGCTCTGTTGACTCTGTCCGCTTCCGCCGTGTTTCCTTGCAAACGACTACGTTCGCAGATGAGGAGGCGGCGTCATGGCTTATGAGCTCTACTACTGGCCGACGATCCAGGGGCGAGGCGAGTTCGTGCGGCTCGCGCTGGCGGAGGCCGACGTCGACTATGTCGACGTCGTTCGTCGCAGCAAGGACGGTGTTGCGAGGATGCGCAGGCTGCTGGAAGGCGGAAGACTGCCGATGCCGCCATTCGCGCCGCCGTTCCTGAAGGCCGGGGATCTGGTCGTCAGCCACGTTGCCAACATCCTCTTGTATCTCGGCGATCGTCACGGACTTGCGCCGAAGGCCGAGGCGCAAAGGCTCTGGCTGCAAGGCCTGCAACTCACCATCACCGATTTTGTCTCGGAGGTGCACGACACGCATCATCCGCTCGGGCCGACGCTCTATTACGAGCAACAGCGCGCGGCTGCGAAACGGCGCACGGATGAATTCTGGAAACTGCGGGTGCTGAAATATCTCGGCTACTTCGAGCGCGCGCTGAAGCGGGGCGGCGGGCCGTTCATCGCTGGCCGCAAGCTGAGCTATGTCGATCTGTCGCTGTTCCAACTGATCGAGGGGCTGCGTTACGCCTTTCCCAAGCGCATGAAGCGATTTGAAAAGAGCATTCCGCTGCTATTGGATTTGCGCGATCGTGTCGCCGCGCGCCCGCGCATCAAGGCCTACCTCGCGTCAGACAAGCGCATCGCCTTCAATGAGCACGGCATTTTCCGCCGCTACAAGGCGCTGGATCGGTAGGGCACTCTTCGTCCTTCCGGGGCGCGTCGAAGACGCGAACCCGGAATCCAGCGACACGGCAGAGAAATTGGATTCCGGGTCTGGCCTTCGGCCAGCCCGGAATGACTGCCGGCTAAACTTCACAACTTCTTCCCGTCGAACGGCGTCATCTTGATTGTTGCGAGGTCGACGCCGTCGATGGTGGCGACGTTGACGGCGATCACTTTTGTGCCGTCCGGCTTCTGGCCGCGCGCGAAGGTCTCCACGCCGCATTCGCTGCACATCTGATGGAGGACGATGTTCCGGTTGAACTTGTATTCCTTCAGCGACTCTTTGCCGGCGCGCAGGCTGAAGCTTTGCGGATCGACAAATGTGATGTGCAGGCCCTTCTTGGTGCAGATCGAGCAGTTGCAAGCCGTCACCATGGCGAGGTCGCTGGTGCATTCGTAGCGCACGAGGCCGCAGTGACAGCCGCCGGTGAAGGTTCTTTGGTCCGGCATGGCGTTCGTCTCCGAAAGGATGTGATTCAGCCGATCTTCTAACGCCTGGTGTCGTGGTTCAGAAATTCGCTCCATCGGTGCCGCGAGTCCGCCCGAGCGAATTTCTGAACCATAAACGACACCAGAACCATAAGTTTGCTAGCTAGCGTCCTGATCGAGTTCCGAAGTGTTCCCGAGCGTGCTGCGAAGCACGGCGAACTTCGGATTCGGGACACTAGAGCATGATAAAGGAACCGCCGGATCTTCTTCAATTGTTTGAGAAATCCGAAGGATCACGGATCCGGCGTCGCTGCGGCGAACGCTGCGGCTGTATCGAACATTTCGTAGAATTCGACCGCCTTGCCGTCACGGAACCGCCAGATGTCGACTTTTGGCGTTTCGCATATCTTGCCGGTGACCCTGTGCGTCCATGAGCAGACGCCCTGCATCACCACCATGTCGTCCTGGGCGACGTACTGCTTGACGTCGTAAAAATTCATCGACCACTCGGCAAGCAGGCCCTTGAAATAGCCGCGCAGCACCTCGCGATTGTCGTACTGCGCCGCGAACTGCATTGGCGCTGCGCCGCGCGCGACCGAGCCGAAGCTGACGTTCTGGTCGACAATGCTCAAGAAGTAATCGACGCTTGCGCCGCGTGTTTGATGCCACTGGCGATACGCTTCCTTCAGGATCTCGACGTTCCTGGCTTCGCTGGACAAGTGAGAGCTCCTTCTTGCGCAAGATCGTTCAGCGAACCATGAGGCTGTAGCTCACCTGCCGCACTTCGCCGGACGGATAGATGGTCTCCAGCGAAACGGAATCGGATCCAGTGTAGCCGCGCCGCGCGGTATAGGTGGCTATCGTGGCCGGAACCCTGCGCCGGTTGCAGGCACTCCGCACGTTGGATTCTGGAAAATTCGGAAACACGCCGCTCCTGCCGATGGCGACGCTGCCGTTGCTTGGCGGCGAAACGACGCGGATGACGACATCGCCTGACGCACTGCAGTCGGGGTTGGTCGCATAGGCCCAATGGAGCTTGAACGGCTTGCCGGCGATGACGGTCCTGGTCTGGGCCATCGCGGCGTGCGTCGAACACAGAAAGATCAGAAAAATCATCGGAATGCGCATCAGTGTCTCCGCAAGCGACAAAAAAATTGTCATAAACCGGAATGTCTAAAAACTTAACTGAAGTCCGACTTCAGTGTCGAGTGGTGGCGGCGAAAATGTTCGTGACGCTGACCCATTCGATGCGCTGCAACGGCGATTTGGCTTGACGATTGCTGCGCGCCGGCGAGATGATCGCGCGCTGGGGTGTGGCCAATCAGGGAGGCGCATCATGACGCTGACCGCGACACAAGCGTCCGATTTCATGCCTCACGACAATCCGTGTGCCCAATGCGGCAAGCCGATCGCCAAACCGATCTGGTCGGAGCCCGGCGATCGCTGTGTGACGTATGTCTGGGCGTGCTACGCCTGCGACTACGAGTTCACCTCGACGGCGATCTTTGTCGCCCGACGCGATGAGCGTGCGCTCGCGGCCTGACAGCGGCAAGATTTGTTATGCCTATTCGTAAGCGCCGTTGCGCCAGCGCAGCCGCCGGCCGTCCAGCATGATGTCGCGCCAACTGCCGCTCTTGGTCTGCAGGGCGCGAAGTTCGCTGCCTGCGAAGGCCGCGATTTCGCGCGCCGTTTGCGCGCCAAGATCAAGCACCAACGCGCAGCCGTCGTCGCCGCATGAGGTACGGTCGCGAATGATGACGAACGCCTCGGGCTCGCCGTCGCTGTTGATGTCGGCGTATTCGACGTGCGCCCGCGCGGGGTTGACCGCCGGATAGGCACGCCGGACGAACGCATCGACCTTTGCGCGCATCTCACCGAGTGGCGGGATGGTCTGCGCGGAGGCGGCGACGCTGAGGCCAAGGAAGGCCGTGAGGATGAGGAGCAGAAAACGGTGCATGTGCCGGACTTGCGAGAAATGACTCGTCCGAACTCCTAGCCCGGAATGCTTGCCTTCTCCAATGCCTCAGAATCCGTGCATGCTGATACCGACGGCGAAGGCGGCGAAGCCGGCCAGATCTACCAGCGTCGGCAGCATGACAGCGATCGTCGCGGGCGCGAGGTGGCGGTTGAACCAGCCTGCGGCGATGGCCCCGGCCGCGATGATCGGCTGGATGATGATCTTGAAGATGGCCTGAGCGTTGACGAACGCATCGCCGGTCAGGTCGAAGCCATGGTTGATCACCGACGGCATATCGCTCGCCCACTGCATCAGCGTCAGCACGGCCAGCGCGGCGACGCCGTAGCGAAGTCGGCGCGTCAGCGCGAAGGCGAGCGCAACGAAGCCGAGGATTGGATGCAGGGCGATCGACGCGATGATCGTCAACCCGCCCGGCGTGGTGCCCGGGATCCTTGATATCTCGCCAAACAGGATCGAGACGTCGGTCAATCCGTTGATGCCTTCGATCGCGCCGACCAGCGCGATGATGACGCGCAGGACCGGGCTCAGCGAGGCAGGTTCTGGTAAAGATGTGGAAGGCGCCGGCGTGGAAGCGAGCGGCATGCTCATGGCGTTTCGGGTTTCGTGAGCCGTGCCCTGAGATGCATGAGCGAAAAGCTGAATCCGAGCGAGCCGATGATCACGCCGGCGAGCGAATCCGCCGAGATCAGGCCTTCTGCGCGGACTTGCGAGAGGACGATGAAAAGCGTCAACATGCTGCCGATCCAGAGGCCAAGCATCACCGCCGACAGGATCGACCGCTGGTCGCCCTTGTATTCATCGACAGCGAGGCCTGCGACTACGATGGCCCCCGCAATCGCCCAGGCGACGGAGAAATAGGGGATCAGGCCCGGCAACATCGCCCAGATCGAACCGATGAATTCTTGGAGCGGGGACATGACGGGCACTTTCGGTGAAACCGACCCTTAGACTCTGCGAGGTGCTGCCTGGTTCAATGGCTCGGGGTTTTGACGGCAAACCGCGGCCTGGGCGGCGCGTTCGTGCCCCTTGCGGGTTTTGACCGGCGGGTTACCCTGAAGGTCGTGCGGCGGGATCGCCGCCAATATCGACACAGGAGCTTTAGATGACCAGCCGGGCCACTTTTCTAGCCGCTACTGCCGCAGCCGTGCTCGCTTTCGGATCGCTCCCCGCGCAAGCCGCGATGCCTGTCTCAGGCGCAGCGCAGGGGGATGCCGGCAGTGCCATCGTGCTGGCTCAGGCCCCGCCAGCGGCCACGGCTCCGGCTGCGGACCCGGCCGCGGGCGAGAAGAAGGCCGCGAAAAAGAAATCGGCCAAGAAGAGCGAAACCGACCAGTCGATCGAGAGCGGCACCGTGCCGAAGCGCTATCGCAGCTCGGTGCCGAAGGAGTATCACCACCTGATCCCGTTTGCGAAGTAGGGGGCCGCCGACGGTCGATCAATTACGTCACCCATGGCCGGGCATGGCCGTTCAAGGAATGGCTATGCGCTGGGCATGACTGCGGGAGTTGATCCCGTCCCATTCAACTGGCGTCTCGATTGTTCGGCAGCTTCCCAACGTCAGGGTTGCCCGTTGTTGGGGTGACGCGGCGTTTGGATTTGTCTAGAACGGCTCCAATAGCTGGAGTCCCCCATGAACGTCCCTGTTACGCCCCCGAAAATGCCGCCCTACAAGCACACGCCGCTGTTTCCGCTGGGCAAGGATGAGACGCCGTACAGGAAGATTTCCACCGACGGCGTGCGCACCGAGAGCGTGATGGGCAAGGAGATGCTGGTGGTGTCGCACGATGCGCTGCGGGCACTGTCGGAGGCGGCCTTCATCGACATCAACCATTATCTGCGCCCCGGTCATCTGCAGCAGCTTCGCAACATCCTCGACGACGGGGAAGCTTCCGACAACGACAAGTTCGTTGCCTTCGATTTCCTGAAGAACGCCAACATCGCCGCCGGTGGTGTGCTGCCGATGTGCCAGGACACCGGCACCGCGATCATCATGGGCAAGAAGGGCTTTCGCGTCCTCACCGGGGGTGACGACGAGGCGGCGCTCGCCGAGGGCGCGCGCGATGCGTATCTGAAGCGCAACCTGCGCTATTCGCAAGTGGCGCCCCTGTCGATGTTCGAGGAGAAGAACACGCAGAACAACATGCCCGCGCAGTGCGAGATCTATGCAGAGGGCGATGACGCCTACAAGTTCATGTTCATGGCCAAGGGCGGCGGCTCGGCCAACAAGAGTTTTCTGTTCCAGGCGACGCCGTCGATCCTGACGCGCGACCGCATGCTGGCGTTCTTGAAGGAGAAGGTGCTGACGCTCGGCACCGCGGCGTGTCCGCCGTATCACCTGGCGATTGTCATCGGCGGCACCTCGGCCGAACTGACGATGAAGACGGTCAAGCTTGCGTCCGCGCGCTACCTCGATGCGCTGCCGACGCAAGGCTCAGCGGACGGGCACGCCTTCCGCGACCTTGAGATGGAGCAGGAAATTCTGAAGATGACGCAGTCGCTCGGCGTCGGCGCGCAGTTCGGCGGAAAGTATTTCTGCCACGACGTGCGCGTGATCCGCCTGCCGAGGCATGGCGCGTCATTGCCGATCGGGCTTGGCGTCTCGTGTTCGGCGGATCGGCAGATCCTCGGCAAGATCACCAGGGACGGCGTGTATCTGGAGGAGCTGGAGCATCATCCGGAGAAGTATCTCCCCGAGGTGAAGGAAAGTTCACTCGGCGGCGAGGTTGTAAAGATCGACCTGAACCGGCCGATGAAGGACATTCTGGCGACGCTGGCGAAGCATCCGATCAAGACGCGGGTCTCGCTCACCGGCACAATGATCGTTGCGCGCGATTCAGCGCATGCAAAGCTGCGCGAGCGGCTGGATCGCGGCGAGGGGCTGCCGGACTATTTCAAGAACCATCCGGTTTATTACGCCGGTCCCGCCAAGACACCGGAAGGCTACGCCTCCGGCGCGTTCGGTCCGACCACCGCAGGAAGAATGGATTCGTTCGTCGACCAGTTCCAGGCCGCCGGCGGCTCGATGGTGATGGTGGCGAAGGGCAACCGCGCACCCGCGGTGCGCGAGGCGTGCAAGAAGTATGGCGGCTTCTATCTCGGCTCGATCGGCGGCGCTGCCGCGAATTTGGCCGAGCACTGCATCAAGAAGGTCGAGACTGTTGAGTATCCCGAACTCGGCATGGAAGCGATCTGGCGCATCGAGGTGGTGGATTTTCCGGCCTTTATCGTCGTCGACGACAAGGGCAACGACTTCTTCAAGGAATTGAACCTGGGGTAGCGCCGCTTCGACCCGGCCTGGCGGGTGCACGCTTGATGACATTGCGAACCGTCAGCGCGGGATCAGGTATTCCAGCGGATTGCCGTTGGCGATGCTCTCGATCAGCACCAGCACGCGAAAATGCTTTGCGTTGTTCTCGCTGAGCAACAGCAGGGTCTCGGGCTTGCCGCCGGACGGCACGCCGCCGAGGTTGGCCAGCGGCTTCGTGTCGGTTGATTGCCCGTCCCAATAGTGCACGGAATAGACGCCAGAACTCGCCCACAGGTCCTGTCAGCACGAGCATTCCCGGCGTCTTTCGCAACACGGCAAGGTCGCGGATACCGGTCGCGGGCCCGAGCCGAATGGGGTGAACTTTCAGATTTATCGCCTCGTTGCCGAAGACGCCGTTCGAATTGACCGCCAGGATGAAGGCGCGTCCGCCCAAGGAGGGGCCGCGAAAGCCAAGGTAGATCCTGTCGTCCCGGACGGCGATGCCCTCGATGTTGGCGCCGTTCTCACCGAGTGGCTTTTCCGCGAACGGGCCGATCTCTGCCGCAGTCCTGATCACCTCGCGCAGGGTGTTGGTCCTGACGATCGCGGCCGTGTCGACGACCTCGTCGCCGAAGCGGAACCGCGGCTTGCCGGTTCTCTCGTTTACGCGAAAGCGCAGAACGAAGAAGCGCGACGGGTCGATTGCCGCAGCGGGATTGCGCGGCGCGCCGTGCGAGCCGGCGACGTAGAAGAAGCCGCGGTCATACGCCGCGCCTTCAGTGTCGAGGTCGCCAGGCCCGACGCCGTTCTCCTTGTCCGGCTCCAGGCGGATCAAACGGCGGGGAACGATTTTCCGGCCCTTGATGGCGAAGAACTGTGCGTAGTTCTTCTCGTCGTTGACGGCAAGGCAGGTCGGCGGCAGCGTCGGCGCGCAGGCCGCGCCGCTGATCGCCTCGCGCACCTTGTCGGACTTCTCGAACGCGGGCTTGACCTTCCAGGCCGGGCCATTCGGTGCAATCGTCGGCCGGGACGACGCGGCAGCACTGGCGACCAGCGCGACGGTCAGTGTCACGGCGAAGCAGGTCGCACGGCTGCCCTTGTTCGGGTGCATTCGAAAGCCTCTTTTGCATCCGCGCAGTATCAGCCAGTCGTGGGCATTCGCTTCTGCAGCTTGCAGCATTCTGCAACCCGCGCGCCCGACCGTCAACAAATGCCCGCCAGCGCATGGCCGGGCGTGCCATACATTCATGCCGCTGTGCTAAAGAGCGCGTGCATGATCGTGGTGGGTCTCGACGGGTTCAGCAAGGGATGGGTCGCCGTTTGCACGGACGGCGCGACGTGCGAACTCCATGTCTTCGGACACATTTCCGAACTGCGTACGATCACGTTCGATCGCGCCGGGATCGACATGCCGATCGGCTTGCCAGAGCGCGGTGAGCGCGCTTGCGACCTTGAGGCAAGGGCGCGCTTGCGCCCGCATGCATCGCGGGTGTTCACCGGCGCTCGGCGTGGACTCTGGGACCATCCGTCTCATGCGGACGCCAATCGTGCGCTGAAGCGCCGGGGAGAGAAGGGCGTTTCGATCCAGCTCTGGAATCTCGGTCCGAAGATTCTCGAAGTCGATCAATTCATGACACCGCGCCAGCAGCAGAAAATCCGCGAAGCGCATCCCGAACTGGTGTTTCTGCGATTGAATGACGGCAGGCCGCTGCCGTCGAAGCATGCGCCGGAAGGGATCTCACTGCGCGTGAAGCTGTTGCGGCGGGAAGGTTTTGCGAACGTCAGGCGATGGATCGAGGCCGATCCCCTCGGCACGGGCGCCAGGGCCGACGACATCCTCGACGCCTGTGCCGTGGCGATCGCTGCGCGCGATTTCGATCAGGATAATGTGCTTCTGCGCGGTCGAGCGCCGCGGGATGCCAAAGGACTGAAGATGCAGATCTGGTACTGAGAGCTACGTCGCCCGTTTGCCCAACCCTTTTTGCTGCATGCGCCACTTCATCTGGTCGAAGCGGTCCTGGCCGAAGAACGGTTCGCCGTCGAACACCATCAGCGGCACGCCGTAGTGGCCGCCCTTGCGCTGGGTCTCCTGATTTTCGACGATCATGGCGTCGAGATTTGCCTGGTCGCGAGCGACCTCGGCGTCGAGCTCGGCGAAGTCGAGGCCGGCGCGCGCGGCGGCCTGCGCCAGATGATCGCCCTGGTGCCAGTTGTCGACCGCGCCGCTCCAGATCGTCCTGCTCACCTCGTCGAGAAAGGCGAGGCCTTTGCCGCGCAGCGTGGCTGCAGCGCCGAGCTGGGTCAGGCGATGGATGTGCGGCTGCTGCTTCGGATATTGGCCGGTGGCCATATCGCGAAACACCGGGTCGGGCCGCGGCCAGCGCAGCGGCAGTCCGACGAACTCCGCCGAGCGAAAGACGTCGCGCATGAAGTACTGCTGCCAGAGCGGATCGTTGCGGTCGAAGAACTCCGGCGTGCGCACGGCCAGCGGATAGACGACGCGCACGTCGCAGCGGACGTCGTAGTCACGCTCCAGCGCGACGAGGCGCGGTGTCACGAGATAGGAGTAGGGCGAGCGGAACGACCAGTAGAGATCGTAGGTGAGCGTCATCCTGTCCCTCCCTCATGCAAGCCAGTGCAGGCATCCGCTCTCGGCCAGCACCGGCTCGATCCGCTTGTGTGCGTCCGGCGGCAGGCCTGCAAATTTCTTGCGCAGTCCGTCGTAGCATTTGACCTGATAGCGGAATGGTGCCTGCGTGTAGCGCTGGCCGGTCAGCTTGACGACCACTTCGTTGTCGCCATGACCGAAGGCCTCGTTGTTGGCGGCAAGGAACGGCAGATAATAGTCAGCGGCGAGCCGCAGCAGGTCTGTCACCGCCTTCGGCAGCACGTCGGTAGGCTTCATCCAGGCACCTTCGACGCCGGAGGTGTCGTCGAGCCGCATCAGCCAGAGCAGCACGTCCGGCGCGCGACGGCGCATCTCGGCCTCCGGTGTCGGGTCCGTGCCCAGGATGATGAGCTGGCCGAACAGGCCGAAGTCGGCCAGCGACGGTCGCGAGCCGAACAGGAACGGCGTTTGCGCCACATGCGGGTTCAGGATGTCGAGCAGGCGAAAATAGCTTTCCTCGATGATCGGCCGGTTTGCTTCCGTGCAGCCGACCAGCGCCATGCGTCCGACCTGGCGATCGTTGAACGCGGTCATTGCCGCCTGGCGCTTGTCGGCCGCGGCTCCGATCATGCGGTCGCCGGTGATCCACAGCTGCGCGAACCTGCGGTCGTCCGCATAGAACCAGCGATAGTGGAACATCATCTTGGTGACCCACTCGTCGGCGAAATCCTCGATCAGGTCGGAAAGGAATGCGAGAGCGGCATCGTCAGGCACGATGCTGCGTTCGGAATGCAGGCGCTCGAGCTCGTAGGCGAGTGGTGTCGAGTCGTTGATCGTTCGGCCGTCGGGAAAACGCAGCACCGGAATGACCGGCGGCAGCTGCGCCGCGACGGCCACGTCGCGCGCGGTGCCGTCGTTGACCCACACGAAGGGCAGGCGGCGATAGCGCATGATCGCGCGCATTTTCTGCGAGTAGGGCGACGGGTTGGCGCCGTACAGGCGATAGGCATCGGCCATGGCGCGATTTTCCCTCGGATCGAAGCCGTGCTGTTGCGCGCGGTCTTGTTGTTTTGTCACGACCGGCCGTAACCGTTCGAAGAACGGCTACGCCGGCCGTAACGGCTTAGACATCGGCTTAGACATCGGCTTGGATATCGGCGCGCGGCATCAAGCCCGGGTTCCCGTAAACGGGAAACTGCCCATGAAGCCGACGCCCATTTCGCCTTTCATGGCGTCGCCGTCGACAGTGCCGCTGAACTCGAGCGTCAGTGGCATTGGATTCTGGATCGAAACCTTCCACGACACCTTGTTGCCGTCGACCTTGCCGTCGGCGATTTCGGCGGAGCCCTGGTCACCGGCCTGGGTTCCGGTCAGCGCGCTGCCGGAGCTCTTCAAGGCCAGCGTCGCCTTGCGCTCGCCCATCGGCGTGTTCATCGTCATGTTCCAGCTTCCGTCAACCGACATCTGATCCTCGCAGTTTGAAGGGATAGCGTTTTTCAATTTGCGCGTCGTATGCGCGTGGTCTGATCACAAAACCGGTGACCGCTTTTGTGCAATTGGCGCCAGCGGAGTCGTGGCCGAGTTCCTGCCTCACGTCAACCGGACGGCTTGCCGCTCTCCGGCGGTCGGTTCGATCGCTATTCTGGCAGCGTCCTGTGCTGCGTCAGGCTTCCAGCCCGGCGGGCCGAACATGAAGCCAACGACATCGCGAACGCTGCGCGCGATCCACACGTCCTTCGCCATCGCTACCCATTCGTGGAACGCGATCCACAGCGGGTTGTACGAACGCAGCGGCTTCACCAGCCCGTAGCGGCAGGGCTCGTCCGCGCGTTCCGCGACATAGGTGCCGAACAGCCTGTCGAAGACGATCAGCACGCCGCCGTAGTTCCTGTCGATGTAGTCGGGATTGCTCGCGTGATGTACGCGATGGTTCGACGGCGAATTGAAGATGCCGTCGAACCAGCCGAGCTTGCCGATCAGGTCGGTGTGGATCCACGACTGGTAGAGCAGGTTCAGCGCCAGCATGCCGCCGACTGCAACCGGGTGGAAGCCCAGCCAGATGATCGGCAGGTAGACGAGAAACTGCCCGGAGATCGAGCCGGTCCAGCCGAGGCGGAAGGCGGCCAGCACGTTCAGTTCGTTCGGCGAGTGATGCACCGCATGCGTCGCCCACATCCAGCGGATCTCGTGGCTCAGGCGGTGAAACCAGTAGTAGGAAAACTCGACCCCGAGAAACAGCGCGACCGGTCCCCACCAGCTTGCGAGCGGCACCTCGAATGCGCGGTACTCCCAGACCAGCATGGTCGCCCAGAGCGAGAAGCCGAGCTTGTAGGTAGCCGAGAGTCTTGTTGCCGATGCCGATCGCGAACGAGGTTGCGCCTTCCTTCCATGAATAAGCGCGGCCTTGCCGCCACAGAATGAAGAATTCCAGCGCGACAAAGCCCAGAAAGATGGGCAGGCCAATCCAGAAAAATTGTTGCGCGTTCGGCATCGAAAGCCCTTGAACGATTTCCGGATTCGTCCAGTATATGAGCGATCCTCACTTTTCAAACTCGCTTTCGTCGATCTTCGCCGGGGACCCCGATCCATGCCTCAAGCGTCTGAAACCATGAGAAAATCGCCCACCCAGGCGCGCGCTGCGCAAACCGTGGATGCGATCGTCGAGGCGGCCACTCAGATATTGCAGAGCGATGGCGAGGAGAGACTGACCACCAATCGCATCGCCGAGCGCGCCGGCGTCAGCATCGGCAGCCTCTATCAATATTTTGCCGACAAGGAGGCGATCATCGAGGCGATCGCCGAGCGCGAGCGCAGCAAGGTGGTCACAGCGATCGTCAAGTCGCTCAGCGATGTGGACCCGGCGGATTTGGAGAACGCCGCGCGGGAAGTCATCCGCACGCTGGTCAACGCGTTCGCGCGGCGCCGCCGCGCGCGCCGTATCATCGTGATGACGATGTTGCGGCGCTGGCAGGACGCGCCGGACAAGGGTGCGGAAGAGATCGCGCAGTTCCTCGTCGCTGCGGCGGTGCGAGGGAAGGCCGCCGGTGGGCGGCCGATGACGCCGGTCTCAGCCTTTGTGGTGACGCGGGCGTTGGCGGGAGCGATCCGCGCGGCCGTGATGGAGAACTCGCCCTGGCTCGAGACCCAGGAGTTCGAGGACGAACTGGTGCGGTTCGTGATGCTGTTCGGCAAGAAGTGAGGCGGCTGCAGCCGCTCCCGCTTGCCAAACCGCGATGTTCGCGACCAACAGATTCATCCTTGGCGGTGCAGGTTGCTGGAGCGCGACGGCTTTGCCGGCCCCGTCAAACCACAACTGTCACGCCTGGCTCGCGCCGACCCAGTTGCCGTGGAAGCCGACCGGCACGCGATGGCCGAGTTGCACCAGCGCGACCGGGCCGCGCTGCGACGTCGATGGCGTTGAACACCGCGAGATCGCTGCGGTTCTCCGCGCGCGCGCCACACCACCGCCAGCAGCCAGCCGTCGCCTTCCGGCGGCATTGCCGCCGCGGCACGAACACCGGCTCGGAGATCGTGTCGCCCTCCGGCAGCAGGTACTGCGCCGCCGCGTCGAGACCTGGCGTCGACATGAACCACGCCGGTGAAGCGCGCCGACCCAGGCCTGATCCGGATTGGCGCAGGCGTACCAGCCGTGTTTGTTGGCAAGGCCGGCGCGGCGGTCGTCGATGCGCGGAAACTCGCCGGTGATGTCGTCGAGATAGTCGCGCGTGAAGCGGTCGGTGTTGCCCGACAGATCGAATGTCCAGCGGCACAGCCGGGCGCGCGACTTTTCCGGATCGGTGCGCCGGCCGTCGGGATGAGGGAAGAGAGGTGCTTCCTCGAACTGCATCACGTTGGCGATGATCTTGTTGCCATCTTCCCACGCATTCATGACGTGGAACACGTAGCAGGCCTCGCCGCGGAACCAGACGATGTCCTTCGTCGCACCCTTGCGCTTCATTACGCCGACATAGGCATCCCTTGTCCGGCTCCCACGCGTAGGCCGGTTTCCGCCCATCGCCCGGTCCATGCTGCCGGTCAGCGGCAGGATCGGGAACAGCAGATGGTTTTCGGTGACGATGAAGTCGTGCACCATGCTGGCAGTAGGGCGTCTCGAAGCGCTCGAAGCGCGTGACCGCGCCCGCCGCGTTGACCGAACCGAACGACAGCGCCGGCGTGAACGGGCCCTTGGCATTGTAGCCGAAGAACATCATTTCGCCGGTGACGGGATCGACCTTGGGATGCGCGGTGAACGGGCCGGCGATGGCGCGGTCGTAGTCGACATAGCCGCGTGTCTTCAGCGTGCCGGGCTCGATCTCGGTCGGCAGGTGGCCTTCTTCCAGCGCCAGCAGGCGGCCGGCATGGAAGATGATGTTGGTGTTGGCGACGCCGCCGTCGTTGGTCGCGGATGGCAGGCGCGTCCGGCAGCTTGCGCCCGAAGCCGCCGAACAGGGCGCGGCCCGCGTCGTGCTCGGCCAGCCACTTCGGCGTGCGAACCCAGCGGTTGCGATAGCTGGCGCGGCCGTTTTCCAGATGGAAGGCGTGCAGCATGCCGTCGCCGACGAACCAGTGGGCGCCCGGCGCGTCGAACTGCGGGTTGGGGCCGTTGCGATAGAGCGTGCCGTTCAATTCGCGCGGCAGTTCGCCGACGATCTTGAGGAACGGCGCGTCGCATTCCATCGGAATCGGCGCAATATTGCTGTTGCCGTTGCCGACAACGGCCTGACTTGCTTGCTGCATCGAACCCTCCCGTGACTTGTCCATCGCCAAATTCTGTGAAGCGGCGCCGCTGTTCAGAAGCGTCAGCGCGCCAATGCTTGCGCTGCCCGAGATGAAGCGCCGCCGTGTCAGGTCCCGAACAACCTTGTCGGTGATGAGGTTGCGAGTGAGGCTCATGATCGAACAACCTCCGCGCTGTTTTATCGTCCGGTAACTTTACATCGTAAAGATAAGAGTAGTTGCGGCATTGACCGGCGTCAACTAAAATCTTGACACTGTCAACACTGGGCGACATAACCACGCGATGACGGCCAAGCGGTTGGAAAAGCGGCAAAAAAAGCGTGCGGGCAGCGCCGGGCAGCGGCCCGGATCGAAGCCAAAGGCTGCGCCTGAGACGCCTTATCATCACGGCTCCCTGCACGATGCCTTGCTGAAGGCGGCCGGGACCGTGCTCGAGCGCGACGGCCTTTCGGGATTGACCTTGCGCGCGGCGGCGCGGGAAGCGGGGGTCTCGCACGCGGCGCCGACGCACCATTTCGGCGACATGACCGGCCTCTTGAGCGAACTGGCTGCCGCAGGCTTTCGAAAGTTCGGCGCGTCGCTTGGCCAAGCCGCTGCGACGAAGCCGTCCGCGGCCGAGCGCATGGACGCGATGGGCGAGGCCTATGTCGCATTCGCCCGCGACAATCCCGGCATGTTCCTGTTGATGTTTCGCGGCGAGCGGCTGGATTTTGCGCGACCTGTTTTGCGCGAAGCGATGGACGAGGCATTCGCGGTGCTGACGCGCGGCGCCGGCGCACGGCGCGCGCCGTCGGCAAACTTGCCGCCGCTGGCGATGCTGGCGGATGTGGTCAGGTCGTGGTCGCTGGTGCACGGTTTTGCGATGCTGATGCTCGACCACCGGCTTGACCCCGTGTTGGCGCAACTGCCGCAAGGCGCCGACGCGCGCGACCTGCTGCGCGCGGTGCTGGCGATGAAATGATCGCAGGCGCGACCAGCGCTTCTACCGCGGCATTGCCAGTTCGATCGCGCGACCGCTCAATCCCTCGACCCGCACCTTGTCTTTTCCGCAGTTGAAGCCGCGGGCCTTCTCCGCGGCCTGGCGCGCGACCTCGTTCGCGTTCGGGTTCGCCTTCACGTCAACATACGCGACATGGCAGACACGGCCGGGCGGCAGCCGCGTCACCACCAGCATCTGCTTGGTGCGCGGCCGATGGTCGGGGCCGGTGTCCTCGTTGTCTGCAAGATGCCAGCGCTGGATGATGGCGAAGGGCGCACCGCCCTTCGGATGCCGCCATTCGATCGTTGTCGTTGTCGAACTGAACGGGCCGAACCAGGCCTCGGCCGCAGGTTCCTTTTGCGCTGCGGCCGTCGTGCGCCCGACCGAGACTACCTCGCGCAGGTCGCCCTCGGAGTTGGTGACGACGAGATTGCCCATGCCGCGGCAGACATGCATGAACCCGCCATCGTCAGGCTCGTCCTTCGCAGCTTTCGTCGGCGGGATCACACGGCAGTCCTTTGCCGCGGTGGACGTGTAGGTGCTGATGATTTCGGCAGTCTGCGCGCCGGCCTGCGGTGCGCCTGCAAGCATGCCGATTATCCCGGCGGCTGCGAGGTATTTTGGGAGGGAGTTGAATGCGCGCATGATGGCTCTCCGAAACGGCGTCACCACTCTATTATGACGATTATGACGCGGCCAGTTTGGGGATGGTTCGGCGGACCGCACGAAAGGGGTGGCATTTGCGTGGAATCGCACTAGAACGTCGCTTCAGAACAGCGTTGATTGACACCGCCCCGATCCCGTTTATCAGTGTGTCATGCCTGCCATCTCGTCCCGAAAACCTTTTCGTGTCGGCCGCTCCCGCACCGGGCTCGGCCTCTTCGCCACCAGGGAAATCCAGAAGGGCACGCGGATCGTCGAATATTTCGGCCCGCTGCTCGATTGCAAGATCAAGGCGCAGGATGCGATCGAGAACAAGTACCTGTTCGAATTGAACGGGCGCTGGACCATCGACGGCTCCGTCCGCCGCAATATGGCGCGCTACGCCAACCACGCCTGCCGGCCGAATGCGGAATCCGATGTGCAGCCGCGCAACCGCAAGGTCTATATCCGCGCCATCAAGACCATCCGGCCGGGCGACGAGATCACCTACGACTACGGCACGGACTACTTCAAAAGCTATCTGAAGCCGATCGGCTGCAAGTGCGCCTCCTGCGAGAAGAAGCGGAAGATCGCGAGGGCCGAGGCGCGCGTCGCGAAGAAGCGCGCCAAGGCGCGGGCGGAAAAGCGGGCGCTGAAATTGAAGGTGAACGGCCACGCGCTGAACGGTCATGCGTTCGCCGGCGCCTCGCGCAAGACGGCCGGCGCGATTGCGACCAAGCGGAAGACGCGAAAGCGGTAGGTACATCGGCCCCTCAGCGTCATGGCCGGGCATGACGCTCTTTTGGGTCCGCTCATCCGGTCAGCGCGCAACCGCGGTCGGAGCACTTCGCTTCAAACCCATATACTGAAGCTCGGCAATCGCTGCGACCGACACGGCTTGTGCTGCGACGAAGGCCTGGCCGAGCAGGTTGGGTTGCACCCAGCCGGTGAACAACAGCGCGATCGAGTTGATCGCCCAGAGCGCATTGGCGGCGATCACCAGACAGACGGCGAACTTCGGCATCAGTTCGCGACTTCCGAGGAAGCCGACCAGCGCGGCATAGACGACAAGAAAGATGCCGACTTCGCGCAGCAAGCTCTCAGGCAGATTGAGCAAGGGGCCAAGCAGGCCCGCCGCCGCCACAAGCAGCACGGCCATCGCGCCGGTGATGATGGCGTCGCCCTGGATGGCGCGGCGGAGGAAGAGAGACGGGTTGATCATGGCAGGTTCCTTTCAAGGGTTGGACGTTGGTTCGTGTCAGGCCGATGCGCGCGAGGATGGCCGCGTCCCGTGCGCGCGTCGATGACGTCGGAGGTCATGGAATACGCGTAAAGGACAGACGAGCGAGGCATTGCGTTCGACCTCGCTGATATAGGCCGCGACATGGAGACAGATCCCGTGCACCACGATCTCCGGCACGTCGAGGCGGCGCACCGCGGCACGCACGGCGAATTTTGCGAGCCAGGACACCGCGCAGGTGGTGAGAGCAAGCATGGGACCATCTCCTGCCGCGCCAGCACGGACGTCGGCCTGACGACACGGAGAATGGGCAAGGGGCCGTCCGAATGCGATTACCTGGCAGGTCATGGAAGCTGTGAAACCTGCATGATACGTTTCAACCCATGATGAACATTCACACCGGACATGTCGGCGAACATCTGCGGCAATGGCGGCAGCGCCGGCATCTGAGCCAGCTCGATCTTGCGCTCGACGCGGAGATTTCCGCGCGGCATCTGAGCTTCATGGAAACGGGCCGC
Organism: uncultured Alphaproteobacteria bacterium; assembly: GCA_963774995.1. Taxonomy (GTDB): domain Bacteria; phylum Pseudomonadota; class Alphaproteobacteria; order Rhizobiales; family Xanthobacteraceae; genus P52-10. Next base: position 50,989 of record CAVZHJ010000019.1, on the reverse strand, counting down.
TCCGCGCCCTCGCGCGACATGCTGCTGCGGTTGGCGGACCGGCTCGACGTTCCGTTGCGCGAGCGCAACGTCTTGCTGGTCGCGGGTGGATTTGCGCCGGCATTTCCGCAGCGGACTCTCGACGATCCGGCGATGAAGCCGGTGCGCGAGGCGATGGAGGCGCTGTTGAAGGCGCATGAGCCGAACCCGGCGCTGGCGATCGACCGGCACTGGAATCTCGTGTCCGCCAACCGCATGGTGACGCCGCTGCTCGGCGGCGTCGCGCCAAAACTGCTGCAGGGAAAAATCAACGTGATGCGGCTCGGCCTGCATCCGGACGGGCTCGCATCGCGCACGGTCAACCTGCACGAATGGCGCGCGCATCTGCTGGATCGCCTGCACCGGCAGTGCGAAGCGACCGCGGACGCCGAACTGATCGCCCTGCACGACGAACTGAAGGCCTATCCGACGCCACCGCGCTCGGGTCCGCCCGTGCGGATCGCGGAGTTGGTCGTCGTGCCGTTCCAGCTGCGCTTTGGCAACGACACCTTGAGCTTCATCTCGACGACGATGGTGTTCGGCACGCCGGTCGATATCACGCTGTCGGAACTGGCGCTGGAGGCGTTCTATCCGGCCGACGACAGGACCGCCGAGAGGCTGCGCGAGATCGCGGGCATCGCCAGGTAGCCGGGCGTTACCACTTGAACGATTGCGGTGACGGCCCTAGATTTCGACGGATGCGGATAAAAAGGAGCATCCGATGAGCGAGAAACTGCGGTTGCATGTTGATGTCGTCTCCGACGTCGTCTGTCCCTGGTGCTACATCGGCAAGAAGCGGCTGGAGGGCGCGCTGGCGCTGATCGACGATGTCGATGTCAGCGTGCGCTGGCGGCCGTTCTTCCTCAATCCGTGGATTCCGCGCGAAGGCGTCGAGCGCGACAAATATCTCGAAACGAAGTTCGGATCGGTTGCGGCCTACAAGGGCATCGCATCGAATGTCGCCCAGGCCGCCGCAGCCGAAGGGCTCGAATACAATTCCGCGCTGATCAGCCGCCAGCCGAACACCACCGACTGCCACCGCCTGATCTACTGGGCCGAGCAAACGGGCAGGGCGGGCGCCGATGAAGCAGCGGCTGATGGACCTCTACTTCAAGGAGGGCGCCGACCTCACCGACCCGGAGGTGCTGGTGCAGGCCGCGGCCGACTGCTGGCTCGATCCGGATGCGGTGCGCGCGCGCCTTGCAACCGACGAGGATGTCGAGATGATCGCGCAGGCGGCGCAGGCCGCGGCCAACGCCGGCGTCAGCGGCGTGCCGACATTCATCCTCGGCGGCAAATACGGCGTTTCCGGTGCGCAGCCGGCCGACCAACTCGCCAGCGCGATCCGCCAGGTCGCGGCGCTGGGGAAGCAGAAGGCCGAGGTTTAGCGTCGGCCCGTCATTCCGGGCTCGCCGCTGTGCGGCGCCCCGGAATGACGGCTACGCCCCCTTCAAATAGTAGTTCGCCTTCTTGCCGAGCGCGATGCGGCGCAGGATGCGGCGGAGCGTTTCGGAGGAGCGCAGCGGACGGATAGCTGCAAGGCCGGAACGATAGAACGCAAGCTTGACCTCATCCCACATCGGCTTTTTGCCTGGTGCTGCCTGCGGGAAGCCGACGCCGCGCAGCATCGCGTTGCAGAACTGCAGATCGATATCGCGGTGCACTGCCTTCGACCGCCAGGTGATCGCCAGCGAAATCGAATATTCGTTCGCCGTGCGCACCCAGTGCGGCCACTTGTACGGTACGTAGCAGCCGTCACCGCCGAACATGCGAAATTCGATGCCGCGCGGCTTGTAGGCGTCGTCGTATTTCAGGTTGCGATGTCTGGTCAGCGAATGCTCGATTGCGTCGCTGTCGGCGATGGCGCCGTCCTGGTTGTCGTAGATGCGGAAGAATTTCTCGCCATGGATCTGGACGAAGAAATTGTCTTCCGAGTCCAGATGAAACGGCGTCGTCGAGTTCGGCGACGACACGAACAGAAAGCCTTCGATCTGCTGGAATTCCGCGTCTTCGAGGCTCTTGAAGCCGCGGGCGCGGGCGACCGACATCAGCGAGTCTTCCAGCAGCTGACGATACTCCGGCGAGCTCTCGACCCGCTTCAGCACCATCCAGGCGCCGGCGGTTTGAATCTGCTCGACGATCTCGATCGGATCGAGATCGACCGTCTTGACCTTGTCCGGATCCTGGCTGACGGCGGCATCGCCGGAGTTGTACTCGATCCGGTCGCGTGGCAGCTCGGCGGCGAGCTGGGCGATGCGCGCCAGGCTCAGCAGCGGATGGCCCGCCAGCATGTGGCGGATGCCGAACGGCTTTAGCGGAAAGTCGTGCGTGAGCGCGTCATTGCCGGCAACAATGACGGGGGCGACGGTGGTTCCGGCGTTCATTGACGTTTCTCCTTCAAGGTTCGCAAAATATGGACGAACTGGCGCAGACGCGCGCGGATGTGGGAATGGGCGCGAAGGCTCGCGATCGCGAGTGCGACGACAGGGTCGTTGCGCCGAAGTGGAATGACGATATCGCCGATCGGCAGCCGGCCGCGCCAGATCGGCTCGATCATCGGGTGACCGGGCAGGGCGGTTGAATCGGCGAGCGCGATGTCGGGATCGGCGCAGAGATGCTTCGTCAGCTCGAGCGCGAGCTGGACGCCCGGCGAATACTTCGCAAAGCGCTCATCGACCCCGAGCTTGAACCAGAATGCGCGATCCTGATGGCGCAGCACGACGCCGGCCGCGACCGCTGTTTCGCCTGCATGCAGCGTGACGATCTCGCACTGGCGGCGGGCGGCCATTGCGGCGGTGGCGCGGCGAATGAAGGCGGCATCACCTGCGTGTTGCATCAGCGCGGTGCCGCGATCCGACTTCCAGCCGCTGGATTCGAGCGCAAGGAAGACCTCGACCGCGCAGGCGACGTCCGCCGGTGTTGTCGCGACGGTGAAGGAGACAGCACCCTGCTCGGCCAGGCGATTGTGCTGCCGGCGGAGTTCTTTCAGTTTCTTTGCGCCGAGTGCCTCGCGCAGCAGGGTGTCGGCATCACCGGTCGCATCGAGACAGGCGCGCTGCTCGGCCCGCAGCACGCGGGGAGCCAGGCCCGTTTCGGCGAGTGCGGCGGCGATCGCCTTGATCGCGGCGCCTTCGCGCGTGACATGCCGCAGCACGATTGCGCGGGCGCCGGTCGCGCGCGCTTGCGCAAGCAGCGAACGTGCCGCGTCCAGCGGTGCGCGGCCATCGAGCAGGGGTGTGCCGAGATCGCCATAGGGATCGGCGGAAACAAGGACCGGCAGCGGAATTCCGAAGGCGCGCCAGGCGGAGACGACCGGCAGCAACGCGACGAGATTGCGTGCGTCGTTGCGGGCGGCGAGGGCGAAGACGCCCGAGCGTCCGCGCGCGGTCGCATCGACCGCGGATTCCCAGTCGGGCAGGAAGTAACCGTTCGGCTCGATCGCGTATTCGGACAAAGCGAGCCAGTCATTGAGCGGCAATAAGCGGAGCGGCGCGAGCGCGTGCCGCTTCGATGCGGCACCGTCTTGCCGCGTGCGCAGTACCGCACTGCCGTCCGATCCACCCGCATGGGCGGCGTTGCCGATTTCAACCACGTCGCGTTCCCCAAACCGCAGGGAAGCCGCCTGCCGGAATTGCCGGCCGCGCTGCTTCCGCCTTGCGACAAGGACGCTAGACGAGACGATGAAAAAGAGCGTTCGGCCTGATCCTCAAATGCGACCGCCGACATTAACGGCGCATTCACCATCGCTGTGCGGCGCGACGGGCAGTACAACATATTCGACGTGCGGTAACGGTTTACTCGGAAATCGCTGCCAAGGTCTTGACGATAAATTGCCTGAAACCGTGTATTGCCTGTGAGTTGGATACCAGATGAACGACGCCCGCGACCGATTGCTGATGAGCGACGCCGAAATCGTCGGACACATCGCGCGCTACGGCTATCGCGTCGCGGTGGCTCAGATCGCGTTTACAAGCGAACTGGTCGATGACTTCCGCGAAGCGCGCGCCAAGAAGTGGTATCGCGCCGGCGGGTTCAGGATCAACGAGCCGGGTCTGCTGGTGATCGAGGATGCGCAGCCGCGCCCCGGTCAGCGCACGCGCGACATCGTCGTCATCAGCCTCGGCCCGACGCGCATCGTCATGGGGGTGGAAATCAAGCCCGGCGCTCCGCCATTGGCCTCCGGCAGTTCGATCCAGCGCTATGCGCCGACGATGGAATGGGCCGCGGTTGAAACTCCGAAAGTCGCCGGCAAAGGCAAGGTCAAGCAGCGCGCCTGATTGCGGACCGTCGCTGCGATCACCTTCGCCGTTTCGCCGGGACGCGCCGGCCAATCACGCAAGGGCATCAATCAAACGCGATGCCGATGCGCTTTTCCTTCCGCCACACGACATGGCATGGCCTGGCCACATGGTCGCCGTCGACCACCAGCGCGAAGTTCGGCGGAATTCCAACCGGGCTGTTCACCTCGAGTGCTGCGCCGGTATCGGACAGGTTGCGCACGATGCAACTGATGCCGGCGCCGTTGAAGGAGATGGTGCCGCCCTTGAGGACGCGGTGCCGTTGAGCAGTGCGATGTTCGGTCATGGCGCAAGCCTTGGCTTGACGATGCGTTCCATACGTCAACGCCGCCGGGTGGATTTCGTTCGCCCGGCGATCGGCGGAAAAATTCGCGGTCATCGGCTCGGCTGCTTTGCCGAACCGGAAATCAGTTTACGAAAATTGCAACCGCTTCGCGGACCGGCCAGGATCCGCAATGCATTGGTCTATGCCCGATTGGTAAACGATGCGTATATTCGCGCCGCGGCGCTACTTGCCGAGCTTCCGCCGCAGCCTTCTGTTTGCGCCAGTCCGTCGTCGAAGGCCTTCTCGGCGTCGCGCACGAAGGCGTGGAATTCGCCTGCCTTGATGAACGGGTTGACGCCGAATTTGCCGATATTCGGCCGCTTCTCTTCCATCTTGAACATTTCGGGATGTGGCGCGAGGAACACATCGGCAATGATGCCCTTCGAGATTGCGAAGGTCTTCTTGTAGTCGTCGACGATGCCGGGATAGGTCGGGTTGCCGGCCAGCCTGTTCAGCGCAACGGTCGCGCTGCAGAAGAACACCACCGTATGGTTCCATTTCTTCTCGCGCGTGACCGTGGTCCAGGACGTGCAGCCCGGCGAATGGCCCGGCGTCATGTGCGCCACCAGCGTCAGGTCGCGCTTGGCCCGGCCTTTCCCCACCGGATCGGGGATCGTGATCTTGTCGCCCTGGCCGACGATGCGGTCGACCGTCACCGGTGGAAATTTCAGCACGGCTTCGTTTTCCTGTCCCGGATAGTAGCCGCCTTCGAGCAGCGGCTTGTCCGCGGCGCTCGCAACCATCTGCGCGCCGGTATCCTTCTTCAGTTCGGCAAAGCCGCCCGTATGATCGAAGTGGGCGTGGGTGTTGAGCAGATACTTGATGTCGGTCAGCTTGAAGCCGAGCTTGTCGATGTTGGCCTTGATCAGCGGCGTCGCCTCGGGCAGGCCGGTGTCGATCAGCACGTGGCCGTTCGGCGAGGTGACCAGGAACGACGACAGGCCGGCGGTGCCGACGTAGTAGACATTGTCGATGATCTTGAACGGCTCGCTCGGCGCGTTCCACTGTGCCCGGCATTTGGCGATCAGATCGGAAACGGTTTGCGCCTGCGCGGGTATCGCAGACAGGAGAAACGAAACGGCGATCGCCGACAGGGTCTTCATGGGTGGTCTCCCGATCATGCGGCACTAACAGCGCGCATTCCGCAACAATGAATACGCGCGAATCATAATTGCTCTGCGGCCTGCGATACCGCAAGTCACATCGCGGTCATATAACCCACAAGGGATTGGCGGGGGCAGGCCGCCGAATGTCGCGGAACCCTCAGGCCTGTGATTTTGCGGCGTGCTGGTCGAACACCTTCCTGGCGATCGAGAGCGCGGACATCGAATTCGGCCAACCCGAATAGAAAGCCAGGTGGGTGATCAGTTCGATAATTTCGTCCTCGGTGACGCCGTTGCCGAGTGCGCGGGTCATATGGCCGGGCAATTGCTCGAGCCGGTTCATCGCGATCAGCGCCGTGACGGTCGCAAGGCTGCGGTCGCGCTTCTTCAGTTGCGGCCGCTCCCACACATCGCCGAACAGCACGTCGCGGGTGAGATCGGCGAGTTTCGGCGCAATATCGCGGATCTGGTCGCCGGCGGCAGGCGGCTTCGAGGTCATGGTGTTTCTCCCTTGTTTTGGATGACGCGAACGATATCAGATCGTGAGTGGGCACGCGCAAACGCGGAAGGAGACTGGGCATGCTTTTCATGATTGTCGAGCACTTCAAGGACCGTGACGCGGTTCCAGTCTACCGGCGGGTTCGCGACAGCGGCCGCGGCATCCCCGAAGGGCTGACCTACATCGACAGCTGGATCGAGCCGAACTTCGACCGCTGCTTCCAGCTGATGGAATGCGATGACCTGCGGCTGTTGCAGCAGTGGGTCCTCAATGCGCGCGGCTCCGGCGTGACGTTCGAGATTGTGCCGGTGGTGCCGAGCAAGGAGACGCGCGAGGTGGTCGCGCCCTATCTCGACCGGCCGGATCCGGTTTGACGCGAACGATCGCCGCCTTCGCCGCGGCCAATTCCATCGTCGCTTCACCACTCGTTCACCGTGTTTATTGGCGTGATCTTACCCTCTGGCGCGCTAGTTTGCCGCTCGTCGGGAACAGCTCCCGCACCGATCGAGGAGCGACGTCCGATGCGCAGCCTGGCAGATTTTCTGGCCGACGAGTCCGGCGCCACCGCCACCGAATACGGGCTGATTGTTGCCGGCATCGCGATCGCCATCATCGCCTCGGTCAATGCCATCGGCACGGCGATCGGCGGTCACTTCAACACCGCCGGCAACTAGCGGATCGCCGCCTGGACAGACCGGCGCATGCCGGCCGGATGCCCGTTGCCGCGTTTCGATCGGCGGCCGGCATCAATTGCAGAAGAAAATGCTGGACTTACTGGCGGTTCCTTTCCGATCGCGCTCCGATGCTGCTTCCCGAACAAACACCATTCCAGAACGCAATCTTTGGTTGTATCGTTGGTCGTCTCTGGAGGTATCCCCGATGCCACGATCCCCTGTTCAAGTCGCTTGTCGACCGACATCCGCGGCGCTTTTTCTCGCTGCCGCTTGCGGATCGGTACTGGCCCAGGCTGCGCCGCCCGCGGTCGACCCGAATGTTCGCGAAGTCTCGCTCGTGCGACAGGATTCTTCAGACTGCCCGAACGGCAATGTGAGCGATGCTGACCCGTCGCGCATCGGCGGGACGGCGGTGCTGGTGCGCAATGGTGACGGCACCACGACCGTGAAAGTCGCAATCACCGCGCAGCCCAACACCAGGTACAACTTTTATCTGAAATGCGTGCGGATCCTCGGCAGCCTGCCGACCTACGACGAGGGTGAGGGGATGGCCGAATTCTCGTTCCGGACGAATGAGACGGGCAACGTCTTTGGCTTCGACATGTACCCGGACGGTGCGCCGGCGGGCAACAAATTCCAGAGCGTGCAGGTGAAGTTCTGACGGGCTGCCGTTGCGGCCGCTGCCGGCGACGGCAGCGTTTGTCCGATTGCGCGGCGGCAGGTATCATCGGCCATGAAACTCGTCTTCCTGCATGGTGAGCCGGCGAGCGGCAAGCTGACGATTGCCAGGGCGCTGCTGCGGATCGTTCCGGGGCGGCTGTTCGAGAATCACGCGGCGATCGATTTCGCGCGAACCCTGTTCGATTTCGGCGCGCCCGGCTTCTGGAAACTCGTGGACGAGGTGCGGCTGTCCGCCCTTGAAGCCGCCGCGCAGCAGCGCGTGCCGCTGGTCGTCGCGACCTATTGCTATTCCGAGCCGCATGACCGGGCGCAGTTCGAGCGGTTCGAGGCGATCGTGCAGAACCGTGGCGGGCAATTGCTGCCGGTGTTCCTGCACTGCGCGGAAGACGAACTCGCACGCCGGATCGGCAACGCGGACCGCGCCGAGCGGCGCAAGATCACCTCGATGCCGGGCCTCGCCGGCTTCCGCGCCGCCTTTCACATCACCGCCGTGCCGCGCGCCGACTGCATCCGCCTCGACACCGCGTCGAGGCCGGCGGAGGCGACGGCGCGCGAGATCGTCCGGCATTTCGGGCTTGCATGAGCGGGCGAGTGTAGCCGGTCGGCTGGGCCCGCGAGATTGCCGCATGTTGTCGCTCTGGCAGCCTCGTTCCGTTAGCAAACATGCGCTATAAGATTGGCCGCGGGGGGCCAGTTTCGGTATGCGTATTCTGCTTTCAGTTGTTTTGCTTGCCGCCGTGCTGTCCGCGTCGGGATGCACCAAGTGCGGCTGGATCTGGGACGACTACGGACCGAAGAGCTGCCGCAACGGCTAGTTCCTTCGAGCGAAGTGTTGCCGTAGCCTCAACTCGGCGGCAGTTGTGTGCCGTTCAGCATCGCCTCTTCGGCGGCCAGGGCGCGATACAGTTCGGCTAATCGCATGTAGGCGGCCTTGGTCGCGCCGGACGACGCGAGCGTTGAAATCAGCATGCATTGCTTCGCGCGCTGCAAATGCTCGTCGGCCCGATTGATCTTATCGACGACCGACTCGTGGTCCAGCGTCGCCAGGTCACGCGCGCGAACGACGCGATCATCATCGTCAACAATGAACACGCGATAGTGCGGCATGCAGCACAGCGCCCGGTGACGTGGTCTGGGTCAATTATGCGCCTGCTTTGCCGCTATGTCTGTCAGCGACCCGACAGAGGTTGGGGTTACTGCGGCAATGTTATGCGCGCGCCGCGCCGATAGGCTGAGGGCCTCTTGCGCAACGATCAGAAAATGGCGACGCAATAGAGATCGTCGGGCCGGCCGCGCTCGGTCATCATGATGCAGGTATTGCCTCGCAGGCCGGGACGTACTTCGGCGATCTCGTGCGCCAGCCGTTGTGCCGCCTTGAAAGCCTCACCCGAATCCCGGAATTGGCCGCCATGCGTGTCGGCGACCGGCTCGGCTCCATCCAGTCGGAAGTAATAGCGCCGCACGTTGTCCTGCCTTTCGGATCACCCGCGACAACGCCAACCGCAGCGATAAAGTTCCATCTGCGGCGCAGTTCAGCCCTGTTCGAACGGCGACATTCACCAGGTCGGGACGCTTACGGCTGAAAAGATGACCAGATGAAAAAGGTTGCCACCGGAGGCGACCTTGGCGCGCGCGAGGGTGCATCCACATGTGCTGAATTGAACGTCGTCATGGCCGGGCTCGTCCCGGCCATCCACGTCTTCCTTGTCGGCACCAAAGACGTGGATGCGCGGCAGGCGAGGAAGCGACGCCGTTCTTCGAACGGCTCCAGGCGAGCGAAGCGACGCCGTTCTTCGAACGGCTCCAGGCGAGCGAAGCGACGCCGTTCTTCGAACGGCTCCAGGCGAGCGAAGCGACGCCGTTCTTCGAACGGCTCCAGGCGAGCGAAGCGACGCCGTTCTTCGAACGGCTCCAGGCGAGCGAAGCGACGCCGTTCTTCGAACGGCTCCAGGCGAGCGAAGCGACGCCGTTCTTCGAACGGCTCCAGGCGAGCGAAGCGACGCCGTTCTTCGAACGGCTCCAGGCGAGCGAAGCGACGCCGTTCTTCGAACGGCTCCAGGCGAGCGAAGCGACGCCGTTCTTCGAACGGCTCCAGGCGAGCGAAGCGACGCCGTTCTTCGAACGGCCCCAGGCGAGCGAAGCGACGCCGTTCTTCGAACGGCCCCAGGCGAGCGAAGCGACGCCGTTCTTCGAACGGCCCCAGGCGAGCGAAGCGACGCCGTTCTTCGAACGGCCCCAGGCGAGCGAAGCGACGCCGTTCTTCGAACGGCTATGGGGGGAGCGAACAAATGGAAAGTGCCCTAGTAGCAGGTTCGATCGTTCCAGGGATTCACGTTTCCGCCACCGGCGAAGGTGTCGTACGGCGAGGTTGGTTGCGCGCGCCGGCCGGCGTAGCTGGCGTTGCTGGCCATAGCGTTGTTGGATCTGGCGTTGTTGGGTCCGGCGGCGGCGCCATAGGTGTCGCCGAGGCTTCGGGTTTTTGAGCCGCTATGTTTTGAGCCGCTATGTTGAGCTTGCGCAGTCAATGAGCTCGCAAGCAGAAATGCGATCGCAATTGCCAGCTTCATGGCGTCACCCATTTCTCTTGGTCGTGATGGCGGAATACAACCACGAACGGGCGGGCTGCGCAAATTCAAGGGCGCGCCCGAGGCGCGGGAGCGGGCACTCGTCACGGACTGCTGCCCGTTCCTGGCGAGGCAGGGATTTGAGGCTTGATCGGCCTTGAGAGCGACTGTTCGACAGCGATACTGAAGGTCAGTTCAGCGACGTGGCGACGGCCTGGTACTGGGTGTTGAGTGAGGTGCCGAGCACGGTAGCCCCGCCGATGATCGCAATCGAGATCAGGCCCGCAAGCAGCACATACTCCACCGCGGTCGCACCGGACTTGTCACGTATAAAACGTGCAAAGAGGCTTCTCACCGGCAAACTCCTCCAGGGGCAAATGGTCACCGCATTGCGATACGGACCGGAACTTTCGGTTCCGCTAGGGGAGCCATTAAAATCAGCATCCATTTAAAATTGAATTAGGACCGCTGGCCGACATTTCGCCGATTTCGGCTGCGGCGAGCAGGACGCTCGCAAAAGAAAAAATGAGGACAAAAAGAAAAGCCGCCCAAGGCGGCTTTGAAGTTGCCCAGTGTTTCTACTGTTCTAGTTGATCGATGTCGCGATCTCGCCGAACTTGGTGCCGATGGTGGTGCCCAACGTGGTAGCGCCGCCGATGATCGCAACCGCGATCAGAGCGGCAAGCAGCGCATACTCGACCGCAGTTGCGCCGGACTCGTCTTTCAAGAACCTTGTAAGTAGCCCCTTCACGGCAAATCTCCTCAGCTGGTGATGTCTACCCGATGCCGGGCACGGCTACTGAATACCGATGCCGGGTTGAGCCTACGTAAACGGGCAAACGGAATTCACTCGCGTATTTAGACGCGTCGTTTACGGTTCGTTAAGCGTGGGTCGATGGCGCTTGAGGAGCATGCAAAGCGGCCGAAGAAGCGCCTTGGGCACGAGGCCGGCAAAGGAGAGGCCGGCGACCGAAGGCGGCCTCGCGCGGGTTAATCCCACAGGTCGTAGAGTGATGCCCTTATGACTTCGGCCATGTCGACATGAAGGGGCTCGTGCGTCAGAACAACCGTGTCCTCAGCCGCTTCCGCATACAGTGGCTCGTGTTCGTGCTGCAGAACACCAAAATCCAGTTCGCCGACTGTGCCGCTATTGTAGTCCTGCCCGCCATGTCGCGCCTTGTCGCCGGAAGCGCGGACATGGTCGTCGGAAGCGTGAAAAACGAACGTGTCGCTTGGTGCGAAGGCTGATGCTCTGTCGATCTTGGCCATTGTCCCGGTCCCCTTTGTTTCGGCCGCATGCTCTGCAGCTCGTGGGTAAGACAATGCCCGCATCTTACGTCACATTCTGTGTGACACGTCACACGACCAGTCCGGCCTGTTCCCCTGGGAATAGCGCGCGAAAAGGGGGACTGAAAGCCAAGCCAGGCCACCGGGGGGCAAAACAGGCCAGCACCAGATTGCTGAAAAGAACATATTGCGAACATAGAACATATGGTGTACAAGATTGCTCACGAGCTTTGGCCTTCAGCCGATCGTCCGTTTCGTTGTCGGAGCGGCGAATCCCGTTCATAAGGAGTCTCTCCCATGTCCCAGCCCGCCCTGCGCATCGTCGAAGGTTCCTCCATGGATAAATCCAAGGCGCTGTCCGCAGCCCTCTCCCAGATCGAACGCCAGTTCGGCAAGGGATCGGTGATGAAGCTGGGCAAGAACGACAAGTCGATGGACGTCGAGGCGATTTCCTCCGGCTCGCTCGGCCTGGACATCGCGCTTGGGATCGGCGGGCTGCCGAAGGGCCGGGTGGTCGAGATTTACGGGCCGGAATCCTCCGGCAAAACCACGCTGGCGCTGCATTGCGCGGCGGAAGCGCAGAAGAAGGGCGGCATCTGCGCCTTCATCGATGCCGAACACGCGCTCGATCCGATCTATGCGCGCAAGCTCGGCGTCAATGTCGACGAACTCCTGATTTCGCAGCCGGACCATGGCGAGCAGGCGCTGGAAATCGCCGATACGCTGGTGCGCTCCGGCGCGGTCGATGTGCTGATCGTCGATTCGGTGGCGGCGCTTGTGCCGCGCGCCGAACTCGAGGGCGAAATGGGCGATGCGCTGCCGGGCTTGCAGGCGCGGCTGATGAGCCAGGCGCTGCGCAAGCTCACCGCCTCGATCAACAAGTCCAACACCATGGTGATCTTCATCAACCAGATCCGCATGAAGATCGGCGTGATGTACGGCTCGCCGGAAACCACCACCGGCGGCAACGCACTGAAATTCTACGCTTCCGTCCGCCTCGACATCCGCCGCATCGGCGCGATCAAGGAACGCGACGAGGTGGTCGGCAACCAGACCCGTGTGAAAGTCGTCAAGAACAAGCTGGCGCCGCCGTTCAAGCAGGTCGAGTTCGACATCATGTACGGCGAGGGCGTCTCCAAGATGGGCGAAATCCTCGACCTCGGCGTCAAGGCCGGCGTGGTGGAGAAGTCCGGCTCGTGGTTCTCCTATGACAGCCAGCGCATCGGCCAGGGCCGGGAGAATGCAAAGACCTTCCTCAAGGCCAATCCGGACATGGCGGCCAAGATCGAGGCCGTGATCCGCCAGAACTCGGGCGTCATCGCAGATCAGATTCTCGCAGCCGACAAGACCACCGAGGATGAGGACGAAGGCGAGGAGTGAGCTCTTCGCAGGCGCGTTGATCGCGGCAGTCGAGCGCCGCGCGGACGTCCGGGAATCAAAGAAGTTTTGCTGACAGTCTGGACCTGTGAGGAGATTCTTCAGAGGCTTGGGTTCGCAGAAAACGACGGGTGCTGTGTGGCGTCGAGTTGCCCGACGCTGTGCGGCGCCCGCCGCGTTTTCGTTTGCCTGGCGTTGCCGACAGCTGTGGTATTGAAGGCTGATGGGGCTGAAGGCTGCAGTCTCGCGAACAAAAGCGCTGCTCGTATGCTGACGGTTTATCTCGCAGGCCCCGAAGTATTCTTGCCCGATGCGATCGAGATAGGTCGGCGCAAGAAGCAGGTTTGCGCGCAATATGGCTTCGAAGGACTGTATCCTTTGGACAATGAAATCCCGGCGAAAGCAGGTGCGCGCGCGGATCGGCTGATCTATCAGGCGAACAAGGCCATGATGGAGCGCGCCGATTTCGGCATCTGCAATCTGACGCCCTTTCGAGGCCCCAGCGCTGATCCGGGAACGGTCTTTGAACTTGGCCTCATGGTAGCCTTGCGCAAACGCGTCTTCGCCTACACCAACGATGCATCCGACTATGCGCGACGGGTCGCGAGCGCGCCTCCGGACGGCCGCTTGGACACTTTGCGCGATCAATCAGATTTGATGATCGAGGATTTCGGTAATTTCGACAACCTGACGCTCGAATGGGCCGTGCGGGAGAGCAGCGGGCATCCGATCGTGCGGCACAGCGCCGACAGCTCCGGCCTCTATCGCGACCTCGCCGGATTCGAGCAATGCCTGCGCCTCGCCGCCGCGGACAGGTCGAAGGGTATTTGACGACTGAAGAAAGTCGGCCCGGCCAAGCGAAGCGCGAGCCGGGACCCATACGCCGAACCGTCTATGAGACGGGAAGCGCGTGTAGACTTTCTGCCGGTAGCCGCCGCGATCACAATTGGCTCTGTGGTTATGAGTTCCTGGCAGACGCCGTTCTTCGAACGGCCATAGGCGAGCGAAGCGACGCCGTTCTTCGAACGGCCATAGGCGAGCGAAGCGACGCCGTTCTTCGAACGGCCATAGGCGAGCGAAGCGACGCCGTTCTTCGAACGGCTCAGAACGACGGGTCTAGCCGGGACGACTAAACGAAGGCTTGCTTTGCTACTCCGCGGCCTCCGCATATGCGTCCATCGGCGGACACGAGCAGACAAGGTTGCGGTCGCCATAGACGTTGTCGACGCGACCGACCGGGCACCAGTACTTGTCGGTGCGCGAGACGCCGTCCGGAAAGCAAGCCTCGGCGCGTGAGTAGGGCCTGCTCCACACATCGTCGACGAGGTCGTGCACGGTGTGCGGCGCGTGCCGCAGTGGCGAATCGGCGATCTTCCACTTGCCGCGTTCGACGTCGGCGATCTCCTGCCGGATCGCGATCATCGCCTCGCAGAAACGATCCAGTTCGGCCTTCGATTCGGATTCGGTCGGCTCGATCATCAATGTGCCGGCGACCGGGAAGCTCATCGTCGGCGCATGAAAGCCGTAGTCGATCAGCCGCTTGGCGATATCGTCGACGGTGACGCCGCTCGTCTTCAGGCCGCGCGGATCGACGATGCATTCGTGCGCCACGCGATTGCGGTGGTTGCGGTAAAGCACCGGAAAGTGCGGATGCAGCCGCTCGGCGATGTAGTTGGCGTTGAGGATCGCCACCTCCGTCGCGCGCTGCAGGCCGTCGCCGCCCATCATCAGGATGTAGATGTAGGAGATCACCAGGATCGACGCCGAGCCGTACGGCGCGGCCGATACCGGTCCGACCGGCGCCGTGCCGCCGTCGACCGCCGGATGGCCGGGCAGGAACGGGCTGAGATGCTTCTTCACGCCGATCGGCCCCATGCCGGGGCCGCCGCCGCCATGCGGGATGCAGAAGGTCTTGTGCAGGTTGAGGTGGCTGACATCGGCGCCGTAGTCGCCGGGCCGCGACAGGCCGACCTGCGCGTTCAGGTTCGCGCCGTCGAGATAGACCTGGCCGCCATGCGCATGCACGATCTCGCAGATCTCGCGGATCTCCTCCTCGAACACGCCGTGCGTCGAGGGATAGGTGATCATGATCGCGGCGAGCTTGTCGGCATTGGCCTCTGGCCTTCGCGCGCAGGTCATTGACATCGACGTTGCCCTCGGCGTCGCAGGCGACGACGACGACGCTCATGCCGACCATGCTGGCGGTGGCGGGATTGGTGCCGTGCGCCGACGACGGGATGAGGCAGACGGTGCGATGGCTCTGCCCGCGCGAGGCATGATAGCCGCGGATCGCCAGCAGGCCCGCATACTCGCCCTGCGCGCCGGAATTCGGCTGCAGCGAAATCGCGTCATAGCCGGTGATGTCGATCAGCCATTGCTTCAACTGCTCGAACATCGCGTGATAGCCGGCCGCCTGCGCCGGCGGCGCGAACGGATGCAGCGCGCCGAATGCCGGCCAGGTGACCGGGATCATCTCGGTGGTCGCGTTGAGCTTCATGGTGCAGGAGCCGAGCGGGATCATCGCGCGGTCCAGCGCGAGGTCGCGGTCGGCAAGTTTTCGCATGTAGCGCAACAGCTCGGTTTCCGAGCGATGCTTGTGGAACACCGGATGGGTGAGGAAGTCCGTCGTGCGGTTGAGCCCGGCCGGCAGCGCGTCGCGCGCCTCGCGCTCGACATCGGCATAAGCGAGTGCGCCGCCGAATGTGCGCCAGACGGCCTCGACGGTCTCCGACGTGGTGGTTTCGTCCACAGCGATGCTCGACCGTGCGCCGCATCGAGGCGCAGATTGAGCTTCTCATGCGCCGAATGCGAAATGATCGCGTCGCGCTGACCGTTGACGGCAACCGTCACGGTGTCGAAGAAATTCTCGTGCAGCGGCGCGAAGCCGAGCGTCTTCAGGCCCGCGGCGAGCACCGCCGCCCTGCGATGCACCGTGCGTGCGATCGCGGCAAGCCCCTCGGGGCCGTGATAGACCGCATACATCGCGGCGATCACGGCCAGCAGCACCTGCGCGGTGCAGATGTTCGAGGTCGCCTTCTCGCGGCGGATGTGCTGTTCGCGGGTCTGCAGGGCCAGGCGATAGGCCGGGTTGCCGCGCGAATCGACCGACAGGCCGACGATGCGTCCCGGCAGCGAGCGTTTCAGCGCGTCGCGCACGGCCATATAAGCCGCGTGCGGCCCGCCGTAACCCATCGGCACGCCGAAGCGCTGCGTCGAGCCGATGGCGATGTCGGCGCCGAGTTCGCCGGGCGAGGCAAGCAGCGTCAGCGCCAGCGGATCGGCGGCGACGACGGCAAGACCGCCTTTCGCCTTCACCGCAGCTATGGCTGCGCGCGGATCGCGTACCGCGCCATGCGTTCCCGGATACTGCAGCAGCGCGCCGAACACGTCCGCCTTGTCGAGATCTTTTGTCGGGTCGCCGATCGTAAGCGACCAGCCGAGCGGCTCGGCGCGGGTGCGCAGCACGGCGATGGTCTGCGGATGGGTTTCGTGATCGACGAAGAAGGTTTTCGACCTGGTCTGGGCGGCGCGCTCGCACAGCGCCATCGCTTCTGCCGCTGCGGTCGCTTCGTCGAGCAGCGAGGCGTTGGCGACGTCGAGCCCGGTGAGATCGCAGATCATGGTCTGGAAGTTGAACAGCGCCTCCAGCCGTCCCTGGCTGATCTCCGGCTGATAGGGCGTGTAAGCCGTGTACCACGCAGGGTTTTCCAGGATGTTGCGCTGGATCACCGCCGGCAGGATCGTTCCCGAATAGCCTTGGCCGATCAGCGAGGTGAACTGCTGATTTTGCGCGGCAAGGCTCGTCATGTGCGCGATGGCCTGGGTTTCCGACAGCGCGTCGCCGAGTTTCAGCGGCGCCTTCTGGCGGATCGAGGCCGGCAGCGTCTCGTCCATCAAGGCTTTCAGGCTTTTCGCGTGCACGGTCTCCAGCATGGCCTCGATGTCGCGCGGCGACGGGCCGATGTGGCGGCGCGCGAAATCCTTGGCAATGTCTGCAGAGTTCTTGCGTAAGGCGGTCATGTCGGTCTCCTCGCGAAGAAAGTAAAACCTGT
Organism: uncultured Alphaproteobacteria bacterium; assembly: GCA_963774995.1. GTDB lineage: Bacteria > Pseudomonadota > Alphaproteobacteria > Rhizobiales > Xanthobacteraceae > P52-10. The sequence continues at coordinate 34,111 of CAVZHJ010000019.1, read as the reverse complement.
CAGGTGGTGTGGGCCTTGTAGGCGGCTTCATCCATCAGTCCGTCGAGTTCGCTCTTGTTGGCGATGCGGATCTTGAAGAACCATGCGCCTCCTGCAGGATCGGAATTCACCAGCGACGGGTCCGCGCCGAGCGCCTCGTTCACCTCGAGCACTTCGCCTGAGATCGGCGCATAGACGTCCGACGCCGCCTTGACGCTTTCGACCACGGCGGCCGCTTCCGCTTTCTTCACCACGCGGCCGACTTTCGGCAGGTCGACGAACACCACGTCGCCGAGCTGCGTCTGCGCGTAGTCGGTCACGCCGACGGTTGCGACGTCGCCCTCGATGCGGAGCCACTCGTGGTCGGTGGTGTAGAGCACGGTCATGAAATCCTCAGCGCTTGTAGGTGTGGGGTGAGAAGGGAAGGGCGGCCACGCGAACCGGCAGCCGCTGGCCGCGCACTTCGGCAAACAGCTGCGTGCCCGGCGCCATGTGCGACGACGGGACATAGCCCATCGCGACCGGACCGTTCACGCTCGGCCCGAAGCCGCCCGAGGTCACGGTGCCGATCGGCTGGCTTGATGCTTCATCGGCAAACAGCGGCGCGTTCTCGCGCACCGGCGCGCGGCCGTCCGGCTTGATGCCGACGCGGCGGCGCGGTGCGCCTGTGGCCAGTTGCTTCAGGATGATCCCTGCGCCGGGAAATCCGCCGGCGCGGACGCCACCGGTGCGGCGGCTCTTCTGGATCGACCAGTTGAGATTGGCTTCGACCGGCGTCGTGCCTGTGTCGATGTCGTGGCCGTAAAGGCAAAGGCCAGCTTCGAGGCGAAGGCTGTCGCGTGCGCCAAGCCCGATCGGCAGGGCGGCCGGATCGTCGAGCAGCGCGGCCACGAGCGCTTCGGCATCGTTGGCGGGCACCGAAATCTCGAATCCGTCCTCGCCGGTGTAGCCCGAGCGCGAGACGAAACAGTCGAAGCCCATCACCTTGCGCGGACCGGCGTCCATGAATGTCAAGCCGGTCACGCCGGGCGCATGCTTCGCCAGCACGCTCTCGGCCTTTGGTCCCTGCAGAGCGATCAGTGCACGCTCGGTGAGCAGGCTCGATGACGCAGGCCTCGGCGAGGTGCTTGCGCAAGTGCGCTTCGTCGTCCGCCTTGCACGAGGCATTGACGACCAGAAACAGGTGGTCGCCGAAATTCGCGACCATCAGGTCGTCGAGGATGCCGCCGCTCTCGTTGGTGAACTGCGCATAGCGCTGCCGGTTCGGCGGCAGGCTAAGGATATCCTGCGGCACCAGCCGCTCCAGCGCGCGCGCGGCGTCCTCGACTTTGCCGGATTTGGCGGTGAGCCTGATCTGGCCCATGTGCGACACGTCGAACAGGCCGGCCGAGTTACGGGTGCTGCAGATGTTCCTTCAGCACGCCGGGCGGAAACTGCACCGGCATCTCATAGCCCGCGAAGGGAACCATCTTGCCGCCGCGCGCGAGATTCAGCGCGTAAAGCGGTGTGCGTTTGAGGCTGGACTCATTGTTCGACGCAAGCATATACGGCTCCGGACGGCGCGGGCGGAATTGTTCCTCCCGTCTCCCATCGAAGCCCCATCTGTCGCTGTGCCTGAGAGTATTATCCCGTCGGCGGACGCGAATACCGAAAGCTCGGCCGTGTCTCTTTCCAGATGCAGTATAGCCAGCCGGTCCGTTTGCCTGAGAGTTTCCGGGGCGGTTGCTCCTTCGGCGCCGGCGCTGCCCCTTGAACAGAGCTGCCGGTCTCTCCCGATCGTGGCTATGACAACTTGCGTTTTGCGCGTGCCATCACCCCTTCTATATAGCAGGAGGAAGGCCGCGTTTCCATCCTTCGGGAGCTCGCGAACGGCTTATCAACCGTTCTTGCAAACCCTTGGACGGCTGGGGTTTTCTGGACAGCACGACCCCTCGCCGCTAAAAGCGTTGGCGGGGAAATTATGGGCAGGATGAGGCGAGGTTTTGGGCAGGGGTGCGGCAGGCATCCTTGAGTATCCTTGGCCGAACCGGACCGAACAGGGCGCGATTGGACGACAATGAGCGGTGTCAACGAAATCAGGTCGGCGTATCTCGACTACTTTGCCAGGAACGGCCACGAGGTTGTGGCCTCATCGCCGCTCGTGCCGCGCAACGATCCGACATTGATGTTCACCAATGCGGGCATGGTGCAGTTCAAGAACGTCTTCACCGGTCTTGAGAAGCGTCCTTACGTGCGCGCAGCGTCCTCGCAGAAATGCGTGCGCGCCGGCGGCAAGCACAACGATCTCGACAACGTCGGCTACACCGCGCGGCATCACACCTTCTTCGAGATGCTCGGCAACTTCTCGTTCGGCGACTACTTCAAGGAGCGCGCGATCGAACTGGCGTGGAACCTGATCACCAAGGAGTTCGGCCTGCCGAAGGATCGCCTGCTGGCGACGGTCTATGCCGAGGACGATGACGCGTTCAATCTCTGGAAGAAGATTGCGGGCTTGCCGGACTCGAAGATCATCCGCATCCCGACTTCGGACAACTTCTGGCAGATGGGCGACACGGGTCCGTGCGGACCTTGCTCGGAAATCTTCTTCGATCATGGCGACAAGATTCCGGGCGGACCTCCGGGCTCGCCGGATCAGGACGGCGACCGCTTCATCGAGATCTGGAATCTCGTGTTCATGCAGTTCGAGCAGATCGCGCCGGCGGCGAGCGCAACCCGCTGCCGAAGCCCTCGATCGACACCGGCATGGGGCTGGAGCGCGTCGCAGCCGTGCTGCAAGGCAAGCACGACAACTACGACATCGATCTGTTCGCAGCGCTGATCGGCAACATCGCCGAGCTGACGGGCGTCGATGCCCAGGGACCGCAGCGCGCCTCGCATCGCGTGATCGCCGACCATTTGCGCGCGTCATCGTTCCTGATTGCGGACGGCGTGCTGCCCTCGAACGAAGGCCGCGGCTACGTGCTGCGGCGGATCATGCGCCGTGCGATGCGCCACGCGCAGTTGCTCGGTGCGCGCGAGCCGCTGATGTGGAGGCTGGTTCGTTCGCTGGTGCGCGAGATGGGGCAGGCCTATCCGGAACTGGCGCGCGCGGAGAGTCTGATCTCCGAGACGCTGAAGCTGGAGGAGTCGCGCTTCCGCAAGACGCTGGAGCGGGGACTGTCGATCCTCGACGAGAAGAGCGGATCGCTGAAGAAGGGCGATATGTTTGACGGCGACACGGCGTTCACGCTGTACGACACCTATGGATTCCCGCTCGACCTGACGCAGGACGCGCTGCGTGCGCGCGGCATCAGTGTGGACCTTGCGTCCTTCACCGATGCAATGGAGAGGCAGCGCGAGAAGGCGCGCGCGTCATGGTCGGGCTCGGGAGAGGCTGCGACCGAGGCGATCTGGTTCCCGTTGCGCGAAAAGCTCGGCGCGACCGAGTTTCTCGGTTACGAAACCGAGACGGCCGAAGGCGCGGTGACGGCGCTGGTGCAGGACGGCAAGGAGGTCGCCGGCCTGAAGGCCGGCGAGGCCGGCGCGGTCGTGCTCAATCAAACACCGTTTTACGCCGAGTCCGGCGGCCAGGTTGGCGATGTCGGCGTGCTGGTCGGTGAGGGCGTTCGCTTTCGCGTTGCCGAGACGCAGAAAAAGGCCGGCGATCTGTTCGCACATGTCGGCACCGTCGAGCAGGGAACGCTGAAGACAGGAGCTGCGCTATCGCTCGAGGTCGATCACGCGCGCCGCTCGGCGATCCGCGCCAACCACTCGGCGACGCATCTGCTGCACGAAGCGCTGCGACAGGTGCTCGGCGATCACATCGCCCAGCGCGGTTCGATGGTCGCGCCGGAGCGGCTGCGCTTCGACTTCGCGCATCCGAAGCCGATCAGCGCCGAGGAATTGCGCCGTGTCGAGGACATCGCCAACGACGTGATGCTGCAGAACGGCGAGGTGACGACACGGCTGATGGCGGTGGACGATGCCCGCGCTGCCGGCGCGCGCGCGCTGTTCGGCGAGAAATATGGCGACGAGGTCCGCGTCGTGTCGATGGGCGCCGGCGGCGGCAACACGCTCGGCTGGTCGGTGGAACTCTGCGGCGGCACCCATGTCAGGCGCACCGGCGACATCGGCATGATCTCGGTCATGGGCGAGAGCGCGGTCGCCTCCGGCGTGCGGCGCATCGAGGCCCTGACCGGCAACGTCGCGCGCAACGCGGCGAATGCCAGCATCCAGACCGCGAAGGCGGCTGCGGCCGAACTGCGCACGAGCCTCGACGACATGCCCGCGCGGATCGCAGCGCTGATGGACGAGCGCCGCAAGCTGGAGCGCGACCTTGCGGATGCGCGCAAGAGGCTGGCGATGGGCGGCGGGGCGTCGGCAGGCGGCGGCGCGGCCTCCGACATCCGCACCATCGGCGATGTGAAATTCCTCGGCCGCGCGGTGCAGGACATCGAAATCAAGGACCTGAAGGGCCTCGCCGACGAAGGCAAGAAGCAGCTCGGGTCGGGCGTCGTTGCCCTCGTTGCGACTTCCGGAGACGGCAAGGCCAGCGTCGTCGTCGGCGTGACGAACGACCTTGTCTCGCGTTTCTCCGCCGTCGATCTGGTGCGCAAGGCCTCGGAGGCTTTGGGTGGCAAGGGCGGCGGAGGAAAGCCGGACATGGCGCAAGCCGGCGGCCCGGATGGCTCGAAGGCGAACGCAGCGCTGGATGCGATATCCGCCGCGCTCGGCTCCTGAGGCTGCGGTGAGCGGCGCGTCGCTCACGCGCGCTGCGCCTTCGGCCGCTGGCGGAAACGCGTGCGAGACGCGGGACGGCTGACGTGGAACACGTCCCCTGGATCGATGACTTTCTGGTTTTCCTTGCCATCGCCGGTTTGGCGGTGCCGCTGCTTCACCGCTTCGGTGTCAGCCAGATTCTCTCCTTCCTGGTGCTTGGGGTCGCAGTCGGCCCGTACGGGTTCGGGCGGATCAGCAGCGACTATCCCTGGCTCGGCCATCTCACGCTGAACGATCCGCAACGGGTCGCACCGTTCGCCGAGCTCGGGGTCATGGCGCTGCTGTTTCTGATCGGCCTTGAACTGTCGTGGAGCCGTCTCGCCGCGCTCCGCAGATATGTGGCGGGCGTCGGCGGCATGCAGTTCGCCGCCTCGGCCGCGGTGATCGGCGCAGGTGCCGCGCTCCTGGGCTCGGGCGGCGCCGCCGCAGTGGTCATCGGACTCGCGCTGGCGATGTCGTCGACTGCGGTGGTCATGCAGGTCATCGAGCGGCAGGGACGAACCGCCACGCATCTCGGCCGGGTCGCGCTGTCGGTCCTGCTGTTCAGGATCTGATGGTCGCGCCGGTGCTCTTCATGGCCGGATTTCTCGGCACCGGCGGCGGCACGCTCGCGGACTTCGGCTGGATCGTCGCCAAGGGCATCGCTCTGATCGCTGTGATCATCGTGCTCGGCCGCTACGTTCTCGGCGCGGTGTTCCGCATGGCCGCGCAGACCGGCAGCCGCGAGCTGATCATGGCGATCTCGCTGCTGGTGCTGGTCGGCTTCTCGATTCTCACGGCGCGCGCGGGTTTGTCGGCGCCGCTGGGCGCGTTTCTCGCAGGTCTGCTCCTGTCCGAGACCGAGTATCGCCACCAGGTCGAGATCGATCTGTCGCCGTTCAAGGGACTGCTGATCGGGCTGTTTTTCATCAGCGTCGGCATGAGCGTTGACCTCGCGTTCCTGGTCCAATGGCTTCCGCAAATCCTTTTGGTCGCGGCCCTCGTGATTCTGGTCAAGGCCGCGATCCTCTGGACCGCGGCGCGTACGTTCGGTGTCGGCGGTGCGACATCGACCGAGATCGCGCTGCTGCTGCCGCAGGCCGGCGAGTTCGGCTTCGTCGCTCTCGGCGTGGCGGCTGCCGCCAAGGTGCTCGAGCCCGGCCTGGTTCAGTTTCTGACCGCGATGATCGCGCTGACGATGATCGCCACGCCCGTTCTCGCGCGCGCCGCGCGCCGCGCCGGAGAACACGTTGAACAGAAAGCGGGTGAGGCGTCGCGGCAATTACCCGACGACGACGGCATCGCCGACCACGTCATCATCGGCGGCTTCGGACGCGTCGGACAGACGATCGCGCGCCTGCTGTCGGCGGAGAACGTGCCGTATCTCGCGCTCGACATGAATGCGCGGCTAGTCGATGAACAGCGCCAGAACGGTCATCCGGTGTATTTCGGCGACGCCAGTCGCACCGAATTGCTGGAACGCGCAGGTGCCAAACGCGCCCGCGCGTTTATCGTCACGCTCGACGAGGCCGAAGCCGCCGAACGGATGGTCCGGGCGATCCGGGAATTTCGCAGCGATGCCGTGGTGCTGGCGCGCGCAATGGACCGGCAGGGCGCCAGCACATTGATGCGTCTCGGAGCCGTGGAGGTCGTGCCGGAAACCTTCGAGGCCAGTCTGCAACTCGGTGGCCGCGCGCTCGAGGTGCTGGGCGCGTCGGATGATGCCGTCGCGCACCGCCTTGCGAGCATGCGCGAGCAGTTCGAACAGGCCATCAAGGCGGGCGGGACGGCGTCCGCGGCCGATGCAGCGACGCCATCGACTGCGCGCAAGACGTCGTAATGGTTCCGCGCGATGCGCGCACCGCTGCTGCTCGTGCGGCACTGCGCCCGGTTGTCGTGCGCGCAGGAGAACCCTAGGTAGTCATTCAGGCTTTCGTTCGGAAAAGGCGTGCCCCCGCGCCACAGCTTATAAGGCGGGCAATGGCTCACAACACGCCGCTGATCTCCACCATCGTCGTTGGCCTCGTGCTGGCGTTCGCGTTCGGCGCTGCTCGCGCAGCGGTTCCGTATTTCGCCGCTGGTCGGCTATCTGTTCGCCGGCGTCGCTGATGGGGCCGTTCACGCCGGGCTACGTCGCCGATCAGCACCTCGCCAACGAACTCGCGGAGATCGGCGTCATCCTGCTGATGTTCGGTGTCGGCCTGCATTTCTCGCTGAAGGATCTGCTCTCGGTGCGGGCGATCGCGCTGCCGGGCGCGATCGTGCAGATCGTTGTCGCGACCTTGATGGGCATCGGCCTTGCCGGCCTGGCTCGGCTGGCCGCTCGGCGGCGGCCTCGTGTTCGGGCTTGCGCTTTCGGTGGCCTCCACCGTCGTGCTGTTGCGCGCGCTGCAGGAGCGGCGGCTGGTCGACACCGAGCGCGGGCGCATCGCGGTCGGCTGGCTGATCGTCGAGGATCTTGCGATGGTGCTGACGCTGGTGCTGCTGCCGGCGCTGGCGGGACTTCTGAAAGGCGAGGCAGGCAGCGGGCTTTCGCCGCTGTCGCGCTGCCTCTCGCGATCACGCTTGGCAAGGTCGGAGCCTTCGTGTTGTTCATGCTGGTGATCGGCCAGCGGGTGATCCCGTGGCTGCTGCACTACGTCGCGCACACCGGTTCGCGCGAACTGTTTCGCCTGGCCGTGCTCGCGATCTCGCTCGGCATCGCTTTCGGCGCGGCCGTGCTGTTCGATGTGTCATTCGCGCTCGGCGCGTTCTTCGCCGGCATGATCTTGAGCGAATCCGAGCTCAGCCATCGCGCGGCGCAGGAGACGCTGCCGCTGCGCGACGCGTTCGCGGTGCTGTTCTTCGTCTCGGTCGGCATGCTGGTCGATCCCGTCGATCCTGCTGCGCGAGCCGTGGCCGCTGCTGGCGACCGTGTTCATCATCGTCATCGGCAAGTCGGTCGGCCGCGTTCCTGATCGTGCGGATGTTCGGCCATCCGTCGTCCACCGCGCTGGACGATCTCGGCGAGCCTTGCGCAGATCGGCGAGTTCTCGTTCATCCTCGCCGGGCTTGGCGTGTCGCTTGCGCTTCTGCCCGAGCGCGGCCGCGACCTGATCCTCGCCGGCGCGATCGTCTCGATCTTCTCAATCCGCTGATCTTCGCCGCTGGTTGATCGCCTGCTGGACAAGGAAGAGGCCAAGGCCGCGTCCGACGGGCATCGGGTGGAGAAAGCACGCGAGCCGCTGCCGGTGACGGGGCTGTCGGACCATATCGTGCTGGTCGGCTACGGCCGGGTCGGCAGCGTGGTCGGCCGCGCGCTCCTTGGTGCGCAAATCCCGTTTCTCGTCATCGAGGACGATGCGCAGATCGTCGAGCGGCTGCAGAAGGAAGGCGTCAAGGCCATGACCGGCAACGCCAACGCGCCGGACATGATCGATGCAGCCAACATCAGGGGCGCCAGCGCATTGCTGGTCGCCATTCCGGACGCGTTCGAGGGCGGGCAGGTAGTCGCCAAGGCCCGCGCGGCGAAACCGGATCTCTCCATCATCGCCCGCGCGCATTCGGACGAGGAGGTAGCCCATCTGAAGTTGCACGGCGCCAATCTCGTCATCATGGGCGAGGAAGAGATCGCGAAAGCGATGATCGCGCAGATCGACGGCGCGGCAGGAACAGCAGCAGCAACCTGAGCCGCGTGCTATACCGGCTTGTTGCAGACGATCGCGAGCTTGTTGCCGGTCGGATCGCGCAGGTACGCCGCATACCAGTTCGGGCCGTAACTTTCGCGGCGGCCGGGCGGGCCTTCGTCGCTGCCGCCGTGTTTCATCGCCGCATCGTAGAACGCATGCACCTGGGCGCGGTCGGCGGCGTCGAACGCCACCATGACGCCGTTGCCGGCGCGGGCCTCCTTGCCGTCGAACGGCTTGCAGACCCAGATCGACTGACCGTCGCTCTTGCCGTCGAGGCCGTAGCCGGTGAACGTGCCGAATTCGGCAAAGCGCTTGTAGCCGATGGTGCCGAGCACGGCGTCATAGAACGCGGTGCCTTCCGCGGTGTCCCGCGCGCCGATGGTGACGTAGCCGATCATGGTCGTTTCCCCTCACTCGCTTACAGCGACGAAACGATAGCAGATGAGTGGAACAAATCAAGAACGATTCCGGCGCGATCGATGAATCAGGGCAGCGCGCCGAAGCCCGGTGCGGTCGGTGGCAAGACATGGCCGTCGATCACGGGCGGAAGCTTTGCACCACAGGGAATCGCGCGTCCGTCGGAAAACCACGGCAATTCCAGCCAGCGTGTCGCTGGACTCGAAAAGCCCCAGTGCATCGACGCGTAGAGCGAAGGTCCGATCCGGAAGTTGTGCGGGCGCCAGCGCCACGTTGTGCATCTCCACGAGCGCCGAAATCTTGCGCGCTGGCGTGAGCCCGCCGAGCTTGGTGATTTCCGGTTGCAGCCAGCGGATTGCGTTTGTTTGCAGCAGTCCGGAGAAGTCAGCAAGGCTGTACTCGTTTTCGCCGGCCGCGAGGTCGATCGGCACGGCCGCCGCGACGCGCGCAATCGCATCATGGTTCTGCATTGGCCGCACCGGCTCTTCGTACCAGAGGACTCCGCAATCGGCGATCGCGCGGCCGAAGGCGACCGCATCGGCGTGATCGAAATGACCGTTGACGTCGACCATCAGGATTGCGTCCGCGCCGAGTGCATCGCGCGTGCCGCGCACGATTCCCGAATCGACTTCATGCAGTTTGAAGGCCTTGAAGCCTGCAGCCTGCGCGCTGCGGCATTCGTGGACGACTGCATCAAGCGAACGCAGCGGGGGGAGGCTCGCATAGGCGGCAAGCCGGTCATGTGCGGCGCCGCCGAGGAGCTGTGTCACCGGAACACCGAGGCGCTTGCCAAGAAGGTCCCATAGCGCGAGATCGATGCCGGACAGCGCCATCATCGCGATGCCGCCGTCGCCGTAACGTGCTGACCAGTCCGCGAGCTCGAACCACAGACCTTCGATGGCCCCGCTATCGCGGCCGATGCAGCGCGGTGCAAAGAGGCTTTCGATCGCGGATTGAATGGGACGAAAAGCGGCGTCCGATTTTTCGCCGGTGGCGATACCCCACCACGCTTCACCCGTACCGACGAGGCCGTCGTCGGACTCCACCTCGACAAGCAACTGTTGCAGGCGCGGATGCGCGAACGGCCGGCAGCGGACGGCAGTGATCTTCGGCATCGTCATGCAGCTCCCTCAAAAACATCGGCGCGTGTCCCGCGCCGATCGGGGGCGAGCTTACGATTTCCCGAGCGCCTTGCTCAGATTGTCCGAGACCTTGTCGAGGAAGCCGTTGGTGGAGAGCCAGCGCTGCTCGGCGCCGACCAGGAGCGCAAGGTCCTTGGTCATGAAGCCGGACTCGACGGTGTCGACGCAAACCTTCTCGAGCGTCTCGGCGAAGTTGGCGAGGTCCTTGTTGTCGTCGAGCTTCGCGCGATGCGACAGGCCCTGCGACCAGGCGAAGATCGAGGCGATCGAGTTGGTCGAGGTCTCCTTGCCCTTCTGATGCTCACGGTAGTGTCGCGTCACCGTGCCGTGCGCGGCTTCGGCTTCCATCGTCATGCCGTCCGGCGTCACCAGCACCGAGGTCATCAACCCGAGCGAGCCGTAGCCCTGCGCCACGGTGTCGGACTGCACGTCGCCGTCGTAGTTCTTGCAGGCCCAGACATAGCCGCCCGACCACTTCAGCGCCGAGGCCACCATGTCGTCGATCAGCCGGTGCTCGTAGGTGAGTCCTTTCTCGTCGAACTGCTTCTTGAATTCGCGCTGGTAGATGTCCTCGAAGATATCCTTGAAGCGCCCGTCATAGACCTTCATGATCGTGTTCTTGGTCGACAGGTAGACCGGGTAGTTGCGCTGCAGGCCGTAGTTGAGCGAGGCGCGCGCAAAGTCGGTGATCGACGCATCGAGATTGTACATGCTCATGGCGACGCCCGAGCCTGGCGCCTTGAACACTTCGCGCTCGATCACCTTGCCGTCCTCACCGACGAACTTCATCGACAGCGTGCCCGGGCCCGGAAACTTGATATCGGTCGCGCGGTACTGGTCGCCATAGGCATGGCGGCCGATGATGATCGGCTTGGTCCAGCCGGGCACCAGCCGGGGCACGTTCTTGCAGATGATCGGCTCGCGGAAGATCACGCCGCCAAGGATGTTGCGGATCGTGCCGTTCGGCGACTTCCACATTTCCTTCAGCTTGAATTCCTTCACGCGGGCTTCGTCCGGCGTGATGGTGGCGCATTTGACGCCGACACCGTGTTTCTTGATGGCGTTCGCCGCGTCGATGGTGACCTGATCGTTGGTCTCGTCGCGGTACTCCATGCCGAGGTCGAAGTAGAGCAGTTCGACGTCAAGGTAGGGGTGGATCAGCTTGTCCTTGATGTATTGCCAGATGATCCGGGTCATCTCGTCGCCGTCGAGTTCGACGACCGGGTTGGCTACCTTGATTTTTGCCATTTGGGACAGGGCCTTACCTTGGGATGGACATGCTGGCGGGAACCGGACTCGTCCGGTCAAGGCCGCTATAGCATCGGCGGGGGCGGGCTGGAAGGCGGCTTGCTGCAGACCTTTTGGGCGCAGCGTTATCTGGTAAGGCCGAACCGGCGGGCCAGCTTCGTGCGCGCCTTGCCCTCAGGCATGGCGCAGATCACCTTGATCGCGGTGCCCGGATTACGCGAGTCCAGCACCTCGGCGATGTGGCGGTAGAGGCGTGCTGCACGCCAATTCCAGTCCGGATGGCAGTGCTTCAGGATCGCGCGCCAGACAGGCTCGGCGTGGTCCGGGCCGCCGATATAGCAGCCGCCCCACAGGTATTGCAGCGCGAACGCCCGCGAGGCGAGCGGCTCGATCTGCGGCGCAAGCGCGATCGCCCGGTCGCGTTCCCGTTCGGCGAAGCTGATGCGGCCGCGCTGGAAGGCTATCTGCAGCGGCCAGGACAGCACCGCGACCATGCCGTATTCGTCGTGGCAGGCGTTCGCCGCCTTTACCGCCTCGTTCAGGATGTCGAGCAGGCGCGCCTCGGGCGCGTGTTCGGCGACCGTCGCCAGAGCCTGTGCGCGATACCAGCCGTCGGGAATTTTGCGCGCGAGATCGAGCGCGCTGGACCAGTCCTTCGGCGCGGCCTGCTGCGCCTCGCCGCGGCCGCGCACGGACGCCATCGAAGGGTGCGGCGAATGCCTGATCGAGGATCGCGAGCTCATGGACGATTGGTCGCGGCCACCCTCGCTCCGGTTCGGCCCGGGGGCGGCCGACGCATTATTTGCTTGAGAAATTCGCTCGAAAGCGCAATCGGATAGGCTGATATGGATGAATTGCGCATGGCGAATGAAGGAACCGATGGGAGCGTGACCGCGCCCATCGTCGTGCTGGTCGAGCCGCAACTCGGCGAGAACATCGGCATGGCGGCGCGGGCGATGGGCAACTTCGGCTTGTCAGAACTGCGCATTGTTAATCCGCGCGACGGCTGGCCGAGCCTCCCCGCAACGCGCGCATCCGCCGGCGCCGACGGCATCATAGATGGTGCAAAACTGTTCGATACCGTGGCCGCGGCGATCGCCGACTGCTCGCTGGTGTTCGCAACGACGGCGCGGGCGCATGATCAAGCGAAACCCGTACTCGCGCCCGAGGCGGCCGTGCAGGAGATGGCCCGTGAAATCGCCGGCAACGGCAGGGTCGCAATCCTGTTCGGCCGCGAGCGCTGGGGGCTGACCAACGAGGAGGTCGCGCTGGCCGACCGTATCGTCACCTTTCCGGTCGATCCGGAGTTCGCCTCGCTCAATCTCGCGCAAGCCGTGCTGCTGGTGGGCTACGAGTGGTTCAAATACGCGAAAGACGGCGTGTTGCCGTTTGCGACCACCGAACGCTCGGTACGCGCCGCCAAGGAACAGATGCAGGCGTTCATCGACACGCTGATCGGCGAGCTCGATCGGGTCGAATTCCTGCGACCGCAGGAAAAGCGCGAGACGATGATCGTCAATCTGCGCAACATTTTTTCGCGCATGGAGCTGACCAAACAGGACATGCGAACGCTGCACGGCGCGATCAGGGCGATTGCTGAAGGGCCGAAAGGCCCGGCGCGCGGCGGCGTACTGGACGGCAACGATGCAACACGATTGCGCGCGCTGCTCGCGACCACCGGCGCCGGCCGGATGCCGGACGAGCAAGGGCCGGTGCGCGGGCTTGCGCGGCTGCTCAGGCGAAACACGTCGGACGCGGAGCGCGTGCTGTGGAAGGCGCTGACGAAGGACCGGCGCTTCGCCGGTCAGTTCAAGCGCCAGACGCCGGTCGGGCGGCAAATTCCGGATTTCGTGTCGTTCGTCTATCGCGTCGCGATCGAACTCATCCCCGCCAGCGAGAAGGCCGACCTCGTGACGGACCGCAGCGAACGGCGCGCGTGGCTGGAGGCGCGAGACTATCGCGTGGTGGATGTGCGCGAAGCGGATGTGATCGGCGATCTGGAGTGCGTGCTGGCGGCGATCGAGACGAGTCTCGAGCGAGAGGCCTCGTAGCCGGTCATTGCGAGACATAGCCGTTCGAAGAACGGCGTTCGCTTCGCCAGCCTATGGCGACGAAGCAATCCAGTGCAGCAGTTGCGGCGAATTCAGACTGGATTGCTTCGCTTCGCTCGCAATGACGGCTGGGGTTACGTGGTAACCGCGATCTTCAGCACCTTGATGCGTGAGGCGAGTGTCGTCGGCTTCATGTCCATCAGTTCGGCTGCACCACCGCGTCCGAACACCTTGCCGCCTGAGGCTTTCAGTGCGGCTGCGATGTTGGCGCGCTCAAAGGCGCGGATCTCGTCATCGGTGAGCACGACGCCCGTTTCCTTTGTGGCGTCGCGCACGGTGACCGGTGCATGCGCGATCTGGTCGGGCAGATCGATGCGCAGACGGCCGTTGTGCGACAGGATCACCGCGCGTTCGATGACGTTCTGCAACTCGCGGACGTTGCCCGGCCAGTCGTAGCGCGACAGTCGCCGCGCATCGGCCTCCAGCAGCCGAAGCCCGGTTTTGCGCTCGCTGGTTTCGTTGGAGAGGAAATGCTGGGCGAGCAGGGGAATGTCGTCGCGCCGCTCGCGCAAGGGCAGCGTTTCGACCGGAAACACGTTGAGGCGGAAATACAGGTCCTCGCGGAAGCGCCCGCGCTGGACCTCCTGCTTCAGTTCGCGATTGGTCGCGGCGATCACGCGCACGTCGACCGCGCGGGTGCGCTCCTCGCCGACGCGCTCGAACTGGCCTTCCTGGAGCACGCGCAAGAGCTTGCCCTGCAGCTCCAGCGGAATTTCACCGACCTCGTCGAGGAACAGCGTGCCGCCATCGGCGAGTTCGAAGCGTCCGAGCCGGTCGCGCAACGCGCCGGTGAACGCGCCCCTCACGTGACCGAAGAATTCGCTTTCGAACAGTTCACGCGGGATCGCCGCGCAGTTGACGCGGATCAGCGGCCGGTCGCGCCGATCGCTCGCCTCGTGGATCGCGCGTGCGATCAGTTCCTTGCCGGTGCCGGATTTGCCGGTGATCATCACCGACGCGTCAGTCGGCGCGACCAGTTGCACCTGCCGCAACGTCTTCTGGATCGCAGCGCTGCGGCCGATGATGCCGTGCGGGTTGATCTCGATGCGGATTTCCTCCTGCAGGTAGGCGTTTTCCTGCTCGAGCCGTTCGCGCAGGCGATCGACTTCGGCCAGCGCCGCGCGCAGCTTCTCGTCGCTCTCGCGCCGCTCGGTCACATCATGGAACACGATGACCGCGCCGACGACGATGCCGCGGTCGCGGATAGGCGTGGAGGTGTATTCGACCCAGACCGGCTTGCCGTCCTTGCGCCAGAACACCTCGTTGTCGACCTTGTGCACGGCGCCGTCGCGGAAGGCCGCATAGATCGGGCAATCCTCGTGCGGATAGTGCCGTCCGTCGTGGTGCGTGTGGTGAACGATGGAATGAATGTCGCGGCCGACAAGCTCGTCGGCGGGCCATCCCAGCATGCGCTCGGCAGCCGGATTGACGAAGGTGGTCTTGCCCTCGGAGTTGACGCCATAGATGCCTTCGCCGGCCGCGCGCAGGATCAACTGGTTCTCGCGCTCGATATCGCGAAAGACCCGCTCCATGCGCTGCCATGCGGCGATGCCGCTGCGCATGTGATCCTCGGCGACAGCATCCAGCCCGCGTTTGCGCCGCTGTTCGAGGTCGCTCAAGGTCAACAGCATCAGCGGCGTCTCGTCCTGCGGAATGAGCGAACCCGCATATTCGAGGATGAGTTCCTTGCCGGCAGCGTGGCGCGGCTTGAGCGAAGTCGTCCACCAGGTTCCCTTCGCCAGCACGGCCTGAGTGAACACGATCAACGCCGGCACCTGGCCGGCATGCAGCGCGGTGAGCTTCATCTGTCTGAGCGCGGTGTGGTCGTAGCCGAGCAGGGTGCAGGCCGCCGTGTTGGCCTCCAGAATGGCGTCGGCATGCGGATCGACCAGCAGCAACGCATCAATGGAAAAATCGAACGCGGTGGCGCGGGCGGCAGCTTCCTCGGAGGAGATTTTCGACCCCGGCGGCAACAGACTTAGATTCATGGCAATCTCACGAAAAGTCGTGTTTGTGACTACGAATTTTCGTGTATCACGAGAAATCGTAATCGCCAACTTGTCGCCCTGCCGCTGGGATAACTGTGAAATTTCGGCAATCCCGGGCTGGCACGCTCCTTGCTCATTCCTGAGGCAATCGCCTCTGCAGGGAGAGACACATGCCGACCTTCGACAACCCGTTCGACCCCGACCGCGCGCTCTCATCCGGCTGCAGTTGCGGCCGCCATGCCAGCGAAAGCGACCATCAGCGCGATGCGCAGCTGAGACTTCAGTGCGCGCCGGTCGAAAGCGAGGACAAGCGCTTCGAGGGCGTCGTCGCCTCGGCGGTCGTGCGGGCGATGTTTCCGCAGGATGCGAGCCGGCGGGCCTTCCTGAAATCGGTCGGCGCCTCGACGGCGCTGGCGGCGATCTCGCAGTTCTTCCCGCTCAAGACTGCGACCGATCTGTTCGCGCAAGGCGGGGCGCTGGAGAAGAAGGACCTCAAGGTCGGCTTCATCCCGATTACCTGCGCGACGCCGATCATCATGGCGCACCCGATGGGCTTCTATGCGAAGCAGGGGCTGAACGTCGAAGTGATCAAGACGGCGGGCTGGGCGGTGATCCGCGACAAGACGCTGAACAAGGAATACGACGCGGCGCACATGCTGTCGCCGATGCCGCTCGCCATCACGATGGGCGTCGGTTCCAACGCGGTGCCGTACACGGTGACTGCGATCGAGAACATCAACGGCCAGGCGATCACGCTGTCGGTCAAGCACAAGGACAAGCGCGATCCGAAGAGCTGGAAGGGATTCAAGTTCGCGGTGCCCTTCGACTTCTCCATGCACAACTATCTCTTGCGCTACTATCTCGCTGAGCACGGCATCGATCCCGACGTCGACGTGCAGATCCGCGCGGTGCCGCCTCCGGAAATGGTGGCGAACCTCCGCGCCGACAACATCGACGGCTTCCTCGGGCCCGATCCGATGAACCAGCGCGCGGTCTATGACGGTGTCGGCTTTATCCACCTGCTGTCGAAGGAGCTTTGGGAGGGGCATCCCTGCTGCGTGCTCGCCGCTTCGAAGGAGTTCATCAGCACCGCGCCGAACACCTATGCGGCGCTGCTGCGCTCGATCATTGAGGCGACCGCGTTCGCCTCGAAAGCCGAGAACCGCAAGGCGATCGCAGCGGCGGTGGCGCCTGCGAACTACATCAATCAGCCCGAGATCGTGCTGGAGCAGATTCTCACCGGCACCTTCGCCGACGGCCTCGGCAACGTGAAGACCGACGCCAAGCGCGTCGATTTCGATCCGTTCCCGTGGGAGTTGTTTGCGATCTGGATCATGACGCAGATGAAGCGCTGGGGACAGATCAAGGGTGACGTGGACTACGCCGCCGTCGCAAGGCAGGTGTTTCTCGCTACCGACACAGCGAAGCTGATGAAGGAAGCCGGCCTCACGCCGCCGGCGGCGACCACCAAGAGCTTCTCGGTGATGGGCAAGGCGTTCGATCCGGCGAAGCCCGAGGACTACCTGAACAGCTTCAAGATCAGGAAGGCGAGCTGAGCTCATGATGGCTTGCGCATCGCACGGTCTTGACCTTCCCTACGCGAGCACTTGCGAGCGGCGGGGAGGGCAGAAGGTGGCGTCATGAACCTCTCGCTCTCGGTCCGCGCTGCGATCGTGTCGGTCGCACTGCTGTTCCTGTTTCTCGGTGGCTGGCACATCGCCACGCGCGGGACCGGCGCCGTCGCGAGCATGAGCCCTGAATATGCGCGGCTGATGGGAGCGACCGCGACGCAGGGCAAGTCGGCGATGCCGGGACCGCTCGACGTCGGCGCAAAACTCTGGGAGCACATCAAGAGCCCGTTCTACGACAAGGGGCCGAACGACAAGGGCATCGGCATCCAGTTGGCATTCTCGATCGCGCGCGTGCTGTTCGGTTACGCCTTGGCTGTCGCGGTCGCCATTCCGCTTGGCTTCCTGATCGGCATGTCGCCGTTGATGAGCAAGGCGCTCGACCCGTACATCCAGATCCTGAAGCCGATCTCGCCGCTCGCCTGGATGCCGCTGGCCCTCTACACCATCAAGGACTCCAGCATCTCGGCGATCTTCGTCATCTTTATCTGCTCGCTGTGGCCGATGCTGATCAACACGGTGTTCGGCGTGGCCTCCGTGCGCAAGGAATGGGTCAACGTGGCGCGGACGCTGGAAGTAGGCACCGTGCGCCGCGCCTTCACCGTGATCCTGCCGGCCGCGGCGCCGACCATTCTCACCGGCATGCGGATTTCCATCGGCATCGCCTGGCTCGTGATCGTCGCAGCCGAAATGCTCGTCGGCGGCACCGGCATCGGTTACTTCGTCTGGAACGAGTGGAACAACCTGTCGATCACCAATGTGATCATCGCCATCCTGGTGATCGGCCTGGTCGGCATGATGCTTGACCAGATCCTCGCCCGCTTCACGCGGATGGTCACCTTTCCGGAATAGTGAAAATGTCGGACGACAAGTTCATCTCGATCGAAGGGATCGCCAAGCGCTACCCGAATCCGTCCGGCGGCACGACGGCCGTGTTCGAGGATCTCTGGCTGTCGATGAAGCGCGGTGAATTCTCCTGCATCATCGGCCACTCCGGCTGCGGCAAGACGACGGTGCTGAACATTCTGGCCGGTCTCGACGAGTCGAGCGAGGGCGCGGTGATCGTCGACGGCCAGGCGATCGAAGGACCGAGCCTCGATCGCGCGGTGATCTTCCAGAGCCACGCGCTGCTGCCGTGGCGCACGGTGATGGGCAACGTGGCGTTTGCCGTGTCGTCGAAGTGGCGCGACTGGAAGGCCGAAGAGGTACGCCAGCAGGCGCAGCAATTCATCGATCTCGTCGGACTCACGGGTTCGGAGCACAAGCGGCCGTCGGAGTTGTCGGGCGGCATGAAGCAGCGTGTCGGCATTGCGCGCGCATTGTCGATCACGCCGAAGGTGATGCTGATGGACGAGCCGTTCTCGGCGCTCGATGCGCTGACGCGCGGTACGTTGCAGGACGAGGTGCGGCGCATCTGCCTGGAGACCGGGCAGACCACGTTCATGATCACCCACGACGTCGATGAGGCGATCTATCTCGCCGACAAGATCATCCTGATGACCAATGGCCCCGGCGCCGTGCTGGCGGAGATCGTCGAAAATCCGCTGCCGAAGAATCGCGCGCGCATCGATATCCATCGCCACCCGCACTACTACGGCCTGCGCAACCACATCATCGATTTCCTGGTCAGCCGCAGCAAGATCTTCACGCGGACGGCGACCGGTCACGACCCGCGCCATGTGCCGGTGGTGCGTCCCGCTCTGCCGGAGCCGGCAATCGTCAGCGAACCCGCCGCCTGACCGGCAACGCCGCATCACACACTTTCAAATTGGGGAGAACCAACATGAAGCGCAGCGATCTCACGGAAAAGCTTCTCGACATCAAGCGTGAGAAAGGTTGGTCGTGGAAGCACATCTGCGACAAGGTCGGCGGCTATTCCGAGGTGCTGATCGTCGGCGCTGTGCTCGGCCAGATGAAGCTGACGAAACCGCAGGCTGCGAATGCGGGCGAACTGTTCGGACTGTCGAAATCCGAAGTTGCGATGCTCAATGAAGTGCCGATGCGCGGCACCGGCACGCCGATGCCGCCGACCGATCCGCTGATCTATCGTTTCTACGAGATGGTGATGGTCAACGGCCCCGCGTGGAAGGCGCTGATCGAGGAAGAGTTCGGCGACGGCATCATGTCGGCGATCGACTTCGACTTCGTGATGGAGCGAGTGGCGAACCCGAAGGGCGACCGCGTCAAGATCACGATGTCGGGAAAATTCCTGCCGTACAAATACTATGGCGCCACCGGCAACGTGCCGGAGTATGGCTTCAAGGAGGGGTGACCGCTCTTGCGGTCATTCCGGGGTCGTCGTCGCTTGGCGACGCCCCGGAATGACGCGCCAAGGGGCGCGTCACTTCCCCGCCTTCACCTGGGCCGCAGCCTCGGCGAGCAATTCGTTCATCTTGGCGCGGATTTCGGTTGGTTCCAGCCTGATGCCCTTGGCAGCCAAATCCTTCTCGACCTTGCGCAGCACGTCGTCGTCGCCCGCCGCCTCGAAATCCGACGCCACGACCTCCTTGCCATAGGCGGTCGCCGCGTCGCCGCTCAAACCGAGCTTTTCCGCCGCCCACAGGCCCAGGAGCCTGTTCCGCCGCGCCACGGCCTTGAATTTCTGTTCTTCATCCAGGGCGAACTTTTTCTCGAAACCCTGCTCGCGCTCGTCGAAAGTCGTCATATATCTTGTTCCATCAGATGAAGGGCAAAAGCCCGGCGGAAACTGCAGAATCCATATAGGGTTTTCCCGGATTGGAGCAACCGCCGAGCGGTCGCAGGAAGGCTGTAAAACCGCCCCCGGTCGATTGTGCTGGGAGGGTCAATCGGCTAGGTTGCCAACGAGGCCGGTTCGCGTTTCGTTTCCTTCTGTTCCTGGCCTTTCGCGGCAGCTCCGTCGCGGGTCGTGTTCATTTAAGCGGAGCAAACCCTATCCATGGACTTCAACAACACACGGTACATCCCAATGAGCCGTCGACGTCGCATTTATGAAGGCAAGGCGAAGGTTCTGTATGAAGGCCCGGAGCCGGGGACTCTGATCCAGCACTTCAAGGACGATGCGACCGCGTTCAATGCCAAGAAACACCAGGTGATCGAGGGCAAGGGTGTCCTCAACAACCGGATTTCGGAATACATCTTCCAGCATCTGAACGACATCGGCGTGCCGACCCACTTTATCCGCCGGCTCAACATGCGCGAACAACTGATCCGCGAAGTCGAGATCGTGCCGCTCGAGGTGGTGGTGCGGAACGTTGCTGCGGGCTCCTTGTCGCAGCGGCTTGGCATCGAGGAGGGCACCCAGCTGCCGCGCTCGATCATCGAGTTTTACTACAAGAACGATCAGCTCAACGATCCGATGGTGTCGGAAGAGCATATCACTGCGTTCGGCTGGGCGACGCCGCAGGAGATCGACGACATCATGGCGCTGGCCATCCGCGTCAACGACTTCCTGTCCGGCCTGTTCCTCGGAATCGGCATCCGCCTCGTCGACTTCAAGCTGGAATGCGGCCGCCTGTTCGAGAACGAGATGATGCGGATCGTCGTCGCCGACGAGATCTCGCCGGACTCGTGCCGGCTATGGGACATCAAGTCGAACGAAAAGCTCGACAAGGATCGCTTCCGCCGCGACCTCGGCGGGCTGCTCGAGGCCTACACCGAAGTGGCGAAGCGTCTCGGCATCATGATGGAGAACGAGCGGCCCGCAGGTGCGGGGCCGGTGCTGGTGAAGGGCTGACGCGGACATGAAGGCGCGGGTTACCGTTACGTTGAAATCCGGCATCCTCGATCCGCAAGGCAAGGCGATCGAGGGTGCGCTGAAATCGCTCGGCGTCGATGGTGTTGCCAGCGTCCGTCAGGGCAAGGTGTTCGACATCGAAATCGCCGGCAATGACAAGGCGAAGGCGGAAGCCGCGTTGAAGGACGCAGCCGACAAGCTGCTCGCGAATACGGTAATCGAGAATTACCGCGTCGAGGTCATGTCGTAAGACGGCCGACCGTCAATCCGGCGGTTGGCCGGATCCCGGCCTTCAAAGCCATCCCGCTCTGCGGAAGCGCCAGAACAGCCCCGTGCAGGCGCTTAGAATGACGGCGACGACAACGTAGTAACCGTACTCCCAGCTTAGTTCCGGCATGTGTTTGAAGTTCATGCCGTAAATACCGGCGATCGCGGTCGGCACAGCGATGATCGCGAGCCAGGATGCGAGCTTCTTGGATACCGCGGTTTCCTGCACCTGTCCGACCAGCAGGCTGGCCTCGAAGGCAAATGCGAGCACCTCCCGCAGCGAGTCGATCTGTTCCTGGATCGTCCTGACGTGATCGGTGACGTCGCGAAAGAGCGGCTGCATCGCAGCACGGATCATCGGCAGGTTGTCGTGTTCGAGCCTGCGGCAAACTTCGACCAGCGGTCCAACGGCATTGCGCAGGCGCAGCAAGTCACGCCGCAGCAGATAGAGCCGTTCGATTTGCTCGCGCGCCATCCCGCTCGCGAGCACCAGTTGCTCCATCGTCTCGACTTCTTCCTGGATTGTCTCGAGCACCGGAGAATAGTTGTCGACGATGAAATCGAGGATTGCGTAGAGGATGTAGTCCTCGCCGCGGGCGAGCGCGCGCGGACAGCTCTCGCAGCGCTCGCGCACGGGGGCATAGGAGGTCGATGCGCCGTGGCGTACTGAGACAAGGTACCCCTCGCCGACGAACAGGTGCGTCTCCCCGAAGGCGATATCGCCGTCGACCAGTTGCGCCGTGCGCGCCACGATGAAGAGCGCATCGCCATATTGCTCGATCTTGGGCCGCTGGTGCGCATGATCGGCGTCCTCGATCGCGAGATCGTGCAGCTGGAATTGTTGTTGCACGCTTGCCAGGATCGACATGTCGGGCTCGTGCAAGCCGATCCAGACCACATGTCCGGGCCGGTTGCGCCAGCTGCTCGCTTCCTCGATCGCAATGTTGGCAACACGCCGGCCATCGACGTAAACGCTGGACGCAACCACGCCTTCAGATGGCATGGGCCGGGCTGGGGACACGGCAGTCGGGGTCACGTTCATGGGGCCCTCCCGTGTTGCAGAATCAGCCACTTAGCGCGTGCTTTTCAACAAGGCTAGCACTGGAAATGCAGTCGTCAAATCGGTATGTCATGAACGCCGACCGTGAATCGTCGACCCCTCCAGTTCTGGAATTACGATGAAATCCGCCGTCCTCGTGTTTCCCGGAATCAATCGCGAGCGCGACATGGCGCGGGCACTAAAGCTCGCTTCGGGCCGCGATGCCGCAATGGTCTGGCACGCGGATACCGCGCTGCCCGACGGCACCGATCTTGTCGTGGTGCCGGGCGGCTTTTCCTATGGCGACTATCTTCGCTGCGGCGCGATCGCGGCACGGGCGCCGATCATGGATGCGGTGCGCACGCACGCGGCCAGGGGTGGCCTCGTGCTCGGTGTCTGCAACGGCTTTCAGATTCTCTGCGAGTCGGGACTTCTGCCCGGTGTGCTGATGCGCAACGCGAAGCTGAAGTTCATCTGCAAGGATGTGCACTTGCGCGTCGAGCGTTCGGATTCGCCGTTCACGCGCGGCTACAATGCCGGCCAAGTGATCCGTGTACCGGTTGCGCACGGCGAGGGCAACTACGAGGCTGACGAGGAGACGATCAAACGCCTCGAAGGCGAGGGGCGGGTGCTTTACCGCTATTGTTCGCCGGCGGGCGAGATCGGCGAGGCATTCAACATCAACGGCGCGACCAATTCCATCGCCGGCCTCGTCAGTGAGAAGGGCAACGTGCTCGGCATGATGCCGCATCCGGAAAACCACGTCGAAGAGATCATGGGCTGCACCGACGGGCGCGGGCTGTTTGCCGGCCTCGTGGAACATCTCGACCGGGCAGCCTGACCTTTACCATCTGATAACCAGCAAGTTTCTCCGAAAACCGTTCGAACCAGCGGCGTTTTCGTTGCGACGATAGAGAAAGGTATTGCCCGTCGATTTTCGGAGCTGCCATGCCGCTCGCGCTCATTCTGGTTCTGCTCGATGTCACGCTGGTGTTCCACGCCGCCAAAACCGGGCGCGTGCGGCCCTGGGCGTTCATCATCCTGATGGTGCCCGGGATTGGCGCGCTTGCCTATATAGCCATCGAACTCCTCCCCGAATTGCTGAGCGGACCCGAGGCGCAACAGGCGCGCCGCCGTATCGCCAACAAGCTCGATCCGGAAAAGCAGTATCGCGCTTTATCGAGCCAGCTTGAAATGGCGGATACGGTCGCAAACCGCGCAGCACTGGCGGCAGAATGTCTGGAGGTCGCGCGGTTCGACGAGGCGCGCCAGCATTACGACCATATCCTGAAGCAACAGGCGGGCGACGAACCGCTCTATGCACTTGGAAAGGCCAGGGCCGAATTCGGTCTTAACTTGTCGGCGGACGCGATCGCCACCCTCGACATCGTGCGCGGCCGCTGGCCGGACTTCGAATCCGCCGATGGCCATCTGCTGTATGCCCGCGCACTCTCCGGCGCCGGGCGGATCGACGAGGCGCTGGACGAGTTCCAGGCGGTGTCGCAGTATTTTCCCGGCGCCGAGGCGCGCGTTCGGTACGGCCTGCTGCTCGATCAGGTTGGCCGCGTGACTGAAGCCAAAGTGGTGCTCACCGAACTGTTGATCCAGATGAATCGCGCACCGAAGTATGTGCGCAAGGCGCAGGCAGAGTGGCTCTCGATTGCGGAAAAGCATCTGGCCGCTTAACGTTGCGACGCACGAAGCCGTCGTCAAGCGCTTTCGCGAACTGTCATCGGTCGCCCTCTCCGCGGAGGCGCAGACCGTCGCCTACGTGACGCAACTCGTGCCGGACCAGATCGAGAGATTTCGCAAGCTGCTGACAAAGTAGAACGTCACTTTCGTGGTGCGCTGATCCGCTTCACCGTGCCGGAAAAGCTCAACACCGGCCGTCCCGCGCAGGACAGCATGCCCCGCAGGAACACGATCGAGCGGCCGGCCCGCACGACTTCGCCGTGTCCTTCGATCAACTCGCCCTCATAGGCCGCGTCGATGAATTCCGACGAGAAAGACAGGGTGACGCCGCGTCCGTCGACCAGCACCTTGTTGCCGAGCGCAAACAGGCAATAGTCGGCAAACGCCATCAGGCAGCCGCCATGCACCGCGCCGCCGCCGTTGATGTGCTTCTTGTCCAGCCGGAACGCGCACCTGATCTGGCCATTCTCCTCGCGGTGCCAGAACGGGCCGTTGTTGACCTCGAAATTGTCGCGGGTCCAGGTCCACCAGCCGGCGAACTCTCCAGAGGTCGCCTGAACCGCCCCGTCATGGCGGGGAACTGCATTTTGAGGAACGGCACTCACAAGGGGTCTCCCGATTGGCAAAAGCGCATTCCAGAGACCTCTTAGAGGCTAGCGGCCATGGGGCGCAATGGCGCCAATTTGGGGTGTGATTTGCACCCAACTGAAGCTTGCGATTGCAGGGTCTGACGTGCAGTAAGGGGGCTTCATTGCCAGGGAAAACCCTTCTCCCGTGATCAAGAACGAGCCCAAAATCACACCTGATCTCGTAGCCAGCCACGGCCTGAAGCCGGACGAATACGAGCGCATCCTGCAGTTGATCGGCCGTGTGCCGAGCTTTACCGAACTCGGCATCTTCTCGGCGATGTGGAACGAGCACTGCTCGTACAAATCCTCCCGCATCCACCTGCGCGGGCTGCCGACCAAGGCGCCTTGGGTAATCCAGGGGCCGGGCGAGAACGCGGGCGTGATCGACATCGGCGGCGGTCTCGCCGTGGTGTTCAAGATGGAAAGCCACAACCATCCGAGCTTCATCGAGCCGTATCAGGGCGCGACCACCGGCGTCGGCGGCATCCTGCGCGACGTGTTCACCATGGGCGCGCGGCCGATCGCCTGCCTCAATGCTTTGAGCTTTGGCGCGCCGTCGCACCCGAAGACCCGCCATCTCGTATCCGGCGTCGTCGCAGGTGTCGGCGGTTACGGCAATTCGTTCGGCGTGCCGACGGTCGGCGGGCAGGTGCGTTTCCATACGCGCTACGACGGCAACATCCTCGTCAACGCGATGGCGGTGGGGCTCGCCGAAACCGACAAGATTTTCTACGCGGCCGCATCCGGCGTAAACATGCCGATCGTCTATCTTGGTTCGAAGACCGGACGCGACGGAATTCACGGTGCGACGATGGCGTCGGCCGAGTTCGACGATGCATCCGAAGAGAAGCGCCCGACCGTGCAGGTCGGCGATCCGTTTGCGGAAAAGCTGCTGCTCGAAGCCTGCCTTGAGATCATGCACAATGATTGCGTCATTGCGATCCAGGACATGGGCGCGGCGGGCCTCACCTGCTCGGCGGTGGAGATGGGCGCGAAGGGCGACCTCGGCGTCGATCTCGATCTCGACAAGGTGCCGACGCGCGAGACCGGCATGAGCGCCTACGAGATGATGCTCTCCGAAAGCCAGGAGCGCATGCTCATGGTGCTGAAGCCGGAGAAAGAGAAAGAAGCGGAGGCAATCTTCAAGAAGTGGGGGCTCGATTTTGCCATCGTCGGCTATACCACACCGTCGAAGCGTTTTGTGGTGAAGCACGGCGGCGATGTCATGGTCGACCTGCCGATCAAGGAACTCGGCGACGAAGCGCCGCTCTACAACCGCCCGTTCGTCGAGCCGGCGGTGCTGCCGGTTATCCGCGCGCAGGACATCAAGCCCCCGATGGGCATCATGCCGGCGCTGGAGAAGCTGATCGGCTCGCCGGACATGTGCTCGCGGCGCTGGGTGTGGGAGCAGTACGACCACGTCATTCTCGGCAACACGGTGCAACGCCCGGGCGGCGATGCGGCGGTGGTGAGGGTGCTCGACGGCCCGAAGGGGCTGGCGCTGACCGCCGACGTGACGCCGCGCTATTGCGAAGCCGATCCCTTCGAGGGCGGCAAGCAGGCTGTCGCCGAGGCCTGGCGCAATATCACAGCGGTCGGCGGACGTCCGCTGGCGCTGACCGACAATCTCAACTTCGGCAATCCCGAGCGGCCCGAAATCATGGGCCAGTTTGTCGGCTGTCTGCGCGGCATTTCTGAAGCCTGCAAGGCGCTGGATTTCCCGGTCGTGTCGGGCAACGTCTCGCTCTACAACGAGACCAACGGCCGTGGCATTCTGCCGACACCGACCATCGGTGGCGTCGGGCTGCTCGACGACTTCACGAAGTCGGTGACACTTGCGTTCAAGCGCGCGGGTGAGGCGATCCTCCTGATCGGCGATACGCAGGGCTGGCTCGGTCAGTCGATCTGGCTACGCGACGTCTGCGGCCGCGAGGAGGGCGCGCCACCGCCGGTCGATCTCGCGGCGGAAAAGCGCAATGGCGATGTGGTTCGCGGCATGATTCATGCCGGCACTGCTACCGCGGTGCACGACCTGTCCGACGGCGGCCTGCTTGTAGCCCTGGCCGAGATGGCGATGGCAGGCAACATCGGCGCGAAGCTCAGTGCGGCGCCCACATCAATTGTTACGACTGCGTGGTGGTTCGGTGAGGATCAGGCGCGCTATCTGGTGACGGTACCGGCCGATCAGATGGAGGCCATACTTGCCAAGACAAAGGCGATCGGCGTCGCGTGCGCGTGTATCGGCTTCACGGGATCGGACACGATCAATATCGATGACCAGGTTTCGGTGCGGGTCGAAGCACTCAGGCGAAAATTCGAGCACTGGTTCCCCGCCTACATGCAGGGCGAGGTGGTTTAGGACGCGTCCATATCGGCGATCGCCACCAGCAGCGTCAGCGTCAACGCCAGTCCGACCAGAAATCCTGCCATATCGGTGAACATGATGCGGTTCCCTGCATGTGAGGTCATCACGGCCCATGCAGGTTCGATGCCAGTCGGTGCGCTGCGTCCGAACAACCGCCTTTGTCATGGCAGTGCGAGCGGCGAGTCGCATCAGCCGCGCGGCGCTCGGCTATCCGGCGCGTCGCGCGCCGTGGCGACCTATACCCTGCCCCGCGTCGTCTCGCAGCTGCGCCATATCGAGGGCACGCCCTTCGGCACGCGCGGGGGCATCTTGGTGGTCCACCATTTCCCGGCCGACGGCGAGCACGTGTTCCGACTGAGCTTCTACTACTGGGTCCGGCAGTGCTCTACGGCGAGCAGGAGATCAAGGACCGCAGCAGATCGACATCTCCGTGAACGACGAACAAGTGGCGCTGCTCGACATTCCGCCCAAGCTGAAGCTCGCGACCGACCTGCGCACCGTGCGCATCAAGGTCAAGGCCGGCCCGCAGCGCATCTCGGCGGCGTTCATTCAGAAGGCCGACGGGCCGGTGGAAGACGTCGTCATGCCGCCCGAGCAGAGCCTCGTCGACGTGAGCAATGCCGACGTTGCCGGGATCACTGCGTTGCCGCACCTGCGGGATCTGGCCATCGACGGGCCGTACGACGCGGCCGGCGTGAGCGACACGCCGTCGCGCGCACGCATTCTCACCTGCCGGCCGAAGACGCCAGCCGACGAACTGCCGTGTGCGAAGGAAGTCGTGACCGCGCTGGCGCGGCGGGCGTATCGCCGGCCGGTCGCGGACGCGGACGTCCAGGGTCTCGTGCGGATGTACCGCCTTGGCCGCGGCGAAAAAGGCGGCTTCGACGACGGCATTCGCACCGCCGTGCAGGCGATCCTCGCCAGCCCTGACTTCATCTTCCGGTTCGAGCGAACCCCAGCCGGCGTCGCTCCGGAGGCAACCATCGCGTGAGCGACCTGGAACTGGCGTCGCGCCTCTCGTTCTTCCTGTGGAGCAGCAACCCCGACGACGAGTTGCTCCGCGTGGCGACCGCGTCGCGCCGAGCGATCCGCGCGTGCTCGAGCAACAATTCCGCCGCATGCTGGCCGACCCTCGCGCGGAGGCGCTGTCGACAACTTCGCGTCCTACCGGCTCCACCTGCAGAACCTCAAGGACATGCGGCCGGACAGCTACCAATATCCGGACTTCGACATGAACCTGATGACGTCGATGGCTCGGGAGACGCAGTTGTTCTTCGACAGCGTCGTGCGCGAAGACCGTCCGATTCTGGATCTGCTCACCGCCGACTACACGTTCGTCGACGACCGACTGGCGCGTCACTACGGTTTGCCGAACGTGCCGGGCAATCGCTTCCGGCGCGTGAAGGTCACCGACGACAACCGCCGAGGCCTGCTCGGACAGGCCAGCATCCTCACGCTCGACGTCGTACGCCAATCGCACATCGCCCGTCCTGCGCGGCAAGTGGGTGATGGACGTGCTGTTGGGCACGCCACCACCGCGTCCGCCTGCCAACGTGCCGCCCTTGCGCGAGAACACCGCGGACGTGAAGCACCTGCCGGTGCGCGATCGCCTCGAGGAGCACCGCCGGAACCCACGTGTGCGGCGTGCCACCGCATGATGGACCCGATTGGCTACTCGCTCGAGAACTTCGACGTCGTGGGATTGTGGCGCGCGAAGGACAGCGGCGTCCCCATCGACGCGTCGGGCACGCTCGTGGACGCACCGCGGTGAACGGGCCGGCGAGCCTTCGCGACGCGCTGCTTCGACGCTCGACGCTCTTCACCCAGAAGTTCACGCAGGACCTGCTGCAGTACGCCACGGGCCGCGTCCTGCAGTCCTACGACATGCCCGCCGTGCGCGCCATCGAGCGCGCCGCCGCCGCGCACGACCACCGGTTTGCGCGCCGTCGTGCTCGGCATCGTCACCAGCCCCCCGTTCCAGCTGCGACGGCGCGGACGCCGGGGGTCAGAGCACGGACATGTTGGAGCGGCCGCAGCCGGGCCGCTGACCGAGGGAGCCACGACGCCGATGTACATCTCCAAGAAACACCTGTCACGACGCACGGTGCTGCGAGGCATGGGCGCATCGGTCGCGTTGCCGTTCCTCGACGCGATGGTGCCGGCCCAGACGCCGATCGACCGCACCGCGGCTCGCCCCAAGAGCCGGCTGGCGGCGATCGAGATCGTGCACGGGTCGGCCGGCAGCACCATCGACGGAGGGGCCAAGCATTACTGGTCGCCCGTGAAAGAGGGCGCGGACTTCGAGTTCACGCCCATCCTGAAACCGCTCGAGCGCCATCGCGACTACCTGACGATCGTCAGCCACACCGACCAGCAGACGCCGCCGCGGCCACGCTGTCCGAAGAGGGCGGCGATCACAATCGGTCCACGGCCGTGTTCCTCACGGCGGCCCGGCCCAAGCTGACCGAGGG
This sequence comes from uncultured Alphaproteobacteria bacterium, assembly GCA_963774995.1. Lineage (GTDB taxonomy): Bacteria > Pseudomonadota > Alphaproteobacteria > Rhizobiales > Xanthobacteraceae > P52-10. The sequence goes on along the minus strand of CAVZHJ010000019.1, from coordinate 5,015 downwards.
CTCCGACGTGCTGGCGGGGACGTCGCTCGACCAGCTGTACGCGCAGCTCGTCGGCAGCGAGACGCCGATTCCGTCGATTCAGCTGTGCATCGAGAACGTGGACGGCACGGGGGCGTGCGGCTACGGCTACGCCTGCGTGTACGCCGACACCATCAGCTGGGCGTCCCCGACCAAGCCGCTCCCGATGGAGCGCGATCCCCGTACCGTGTTCGAGCGCCTCTTCGGCGACGGCGGCACCGTGGCGGAACGCCGCGCCCGCCAGCAGATCGATCGCAGCATCCTCGATGCGATCATGCAGGACGTGGCGCGCCTGCGGCGCGGGCTCGATGCCGGCGACCGCGTGCGCTTGAACGCCTTCCTCGACGACATTCGAGAAGTGGAGCAGCGCATCCGCAAGATCGAGCAGTACAACGCCAGCGGCGAACAGCGCTCGCTGCCGGAGGCGCCGCTAGGCGTGCCGGACTCCTTCGCGGAACATGTCACGCTGATGTTCGATCTGCAGGCGCTCGCCTTCATGGCGAACATCACGCGGGTGAGCACGCTCAAGATGGGCCGCGACGCCAGCAATCGCACGTTCCCGGACAGCGGCATCAACCAGCCGTTCCACTCGCTCTCCCACCACGGGCAGAACCCCGAGACCATCGCCGAATTCGCGAAGCTCAACGCCTACCACGTGAGCTACGTGGCGCCGTTCCTCGACAAACTGAAGAACACGCCCGACGGCGATGGCAACCTGCTGGACCACACGCTGGTCGATCTACGGCAGTCCGATGGGCGATTCGAACATCCACGAACACAAGCGCTGTCCGCTGTTGCTCGCAGGCCGCATGAACGGCGGCCTCAAGGGCAACCTGCACCTGAAGTGTCCCGACGGCACGCCGATGGCCAACGTGTGGCTCACGGTGGCGCAGAAGCTGGGCGTCGAGGTGGAGCGGATCGGCGACAGCACCGGCTATGTGACCGGGCTCTAATCGGAGTGTCGCCATGTTGTCCTCTCGCCTGAAGCGCGCGCTCGTTGTCGCCGCGGCCGTCTCGGCCGCCGCGTCGGTTGTCGCCGGGAATGTCGCGTTCGCACAGGCTGCTCGCGACACGCGTGTGGCGCTTGCTGCCAAGAACGGGGACGGAGCGGCTATCCGCCAGCTGATCGCGCAGCAGGCCGATGTGAACGCCGCGCTTGGCGACGGGATGACGGCGCTCCATTGGGCGGTGCTGAGAGAGGACCTCGCGGCGGCTCGCGTCCTGATTGACGCGAATGCGGACGTGAACCGCACCACGCGCCTTGGCGGCATCACGCCGCTGCTGCTGGCAGCGACCAACGGCAATGCGGCGATGATCGACCTACTGGTCAAGGCCGGCGCCACTCCAGCTCCGCGAAGACCAACGGATCGACCGCGCTCATGTTGGCGTCGGCGGCAGGCGGCGTCGACGCCGTGAAGCTGCTCGTAGCGCGTGGCGCCGACGTGCAGGCTCGCGAGGCCCAGAATGGCCAAACGGCGGTCATGTTCGCGGCGGCCGAGAACCGCGCCGACGCGATCAGGGTGCTCGCGTCGAGCGGCGCAGACCTCAACGTCACGTCCAAGGTGATTCCCCTCGCGGACAAACCCAACTACGACGACGACGGCAATCTGATCAAGCAGGCCCACCCCGGAGCAGATCGCGAGGACGGGCCGGGGGCCGCTGTCGGCCATGGGCGGCTTGACCGCACTGCACTACGCCGCCAGGCAAGGCCACATCGAGGCAGTGAAGGCCCTGATCGAGAGCGGCGCCAACGTCAATCGGACGAGCGACAGCGATTGAACGAGCCCGCTGCTCATCGCCGTGACCAACGGCCACTTCGACGTGGCCCGCCTGCTGCTCGATCGCGGCGCCGATCCCAACCTGGCCGACGAGTCAGGCCTGGCGCCTCTGTATGCGGCCGTCGACGCCGAGTGGGCGCCGCTCGGATGGGCGCCGAACCCCATCACGGGCCAGGAACAGACGACGCACGTCGAGCTCATGAAGGCCCTGCTCGAGAAGGGCGCCAATCCGAATGCGAGGCTCAGCAAGAAGCTGTGGTTTCGCTCACTGACGCACGATCAGCACTGGGTGACCACGGCGGGCGCCACTGCCTTCTGGCGAGCGGCGCAATCGAGCGACGTGCCCGTGATGAAGCTCCTGGTTGCCGGCGGCGCCGACCCGAACATCACGTCCATCGAGGGCACGACGCCCCTGATGGCCGCCGCGGGTGTGGGATGGGGCGCGAACTTCCATCGCAACCTGCACGGCGCGTGGGTGGACGCGGCACGCTATTGCCTCGAGGTCGGCAACGACGTGAACGCCGTCGACCGCAACAACTACACGGCCATTCATGGGGCGGCGTATCGGGGTGATCTCGCGATGGTGGAACTCTTCGTGGCGTACGGCGCACGGCTCGACATCAAGAGCAAATTCGGCTATCCGACGGACATGGCCAACGGCCCAAAGGTCAACGCGCACCTGCCCATCGAGCAGCCCGAGACGCTGGCGCTGCTCCTCACGCTCGGCGCGCCCGGCCCCGTGATGCCAAAGGCTGGCGAACCGAAGCCGGCGACGCCCAAGCAATAAGGGAGACCGCTTTCGGAGGAGACACCATGCGCAGTAGATTGATGGTCGCCTGTGCTCGCGATGCTCGTGGCCACGATGGGCGCCGCTGCTCAGACGGGGCCTCGGTGGACGCGCTTGGCAACCGCAACGCGACCGACCGCGTGAACCACGACGTCATCGTGGTCACGGCCGCGGAGGCCGCTTCAACGCCGTGCAGTTCCGGGTGCGCGGTCATGTCGTGGACTTTCACCGTGTCGTGTTCCATTTTGCCAACGGCGGCGACCAGAACGTCTAGATGCGCGACACCATTCGCGCGGGTGGCGAATCTCGCGCGATTGATGTCGACGGCACCGACCGCGTGATCCGCGCAGCATCGAGTTCTAGGACGATGCGAAGACCTTGGGCCGCGGCGGGCGAGCGATTCGCGATTGTGTTCGGACTCACGAACAGGCAGAAGAAGGGCCTGCCCCATTTCCGGGTCAGAACAAGCGCCAGAGTGAGTCGGCCGGCCGGCGCGCCTTGAACGCGCCGAACCCACGCGCGACGACGTACAGCGGGACGAGCCCGGCGAGCCACACGAGGTAGACGGTGGGGTAGCCGGTGCCCGTGCGGAACCACGCCGCGCCCACCATCGAGAACAGCCACAAGTGAGCGATGTAGTACGCCAGCGGCGCGCGGCCGGAGACGCTGAGTAACGCGTCCGATCGCCGAACGCCAGAGCTCGGCGCGTTCGATGGCCGACAGCAGCAGCAGGTTCCCGCCCACCATGAAGAGCGTGAACACGAGCGCGGGCGGGTACCTGATGACGTTCAGGAACTCGATCCACGAGGATCGCGCGGCGCCGCAGGTTGCCAAATCCACCGAGGGCCCGCAGCAGGAGCGCCAGCGTGATGGCGGCGGCGCCGATCCAGGGCAGACTGCGGAACGCCGCACGACGGTCAATCGCCAGCCATCGTCCGAAGAGCACGCCAAGCGCGCCGATGCCGAACCACGGGATCAGCGGATACTGCGACCACACGCCGTGGCTCCACCGCGAGAGCATGAGCACGGTTCGCGCCAGTCCGTAGTCCGTGTCGAAGTGCTCGGCGCCGGGTGTCGTGATGGCGGTAGCGAGGATCGCAGTTGCCGCGCACAACGCCCACGCCCACGCGCGCAGCCGAATCGAGGCGCCACTGATGGCCATCGACGCGCCGAGCGCGAACAGCACGGTCAGCACCCAGCGGGGCTGCGTCATGCCGGGAATCGCGAACTCGGGATTCGACGCCGGACTCGGCGGGCCGCTCAGGATGCCAATGAGGAATGCCGGCACCTCGAGGAACGTGGCCACCAGAATCAGCACGAGCCCGCGCACGCAGATGCTCCGCGAGATCTTGACGCCGCTCCAACCCTTCGCGGCTCTCGACTCCGCGAAGAGACTCACGCCCGCTCCCATCAGGAAGAAGAACCCGGGCGCACAGAAGTGCGTGACGAACCCGTCAAGAACGGCAGCGCGCCCGGGTAGCGTGTCCAGCGCCAGCCCACATTTCGTTTCGAGTGAAACCGGCCCGACGAACAGCCCCCGTGGTCGAGGGCCATCACGACCATGATGAGGCCGCGGAGCACGTCGAGGGACGGCAGCCGATCGCCTGACGACGAGACGGGCGCGTGTGAATTCATCGCGACGGCACGAAGCCTTCAGCGTACCTCTGAAATGAACTGACGAACAGCCGCCGAATCCCAGTCGATCGTTCGCCGTGTTGAACGAGCCCACCATCGAGATGTGATTGTGCCCCTCGAGGCGCAAAAATCGCCCGCAGCGGCCGCGGGCCTTGCACTGCGCGGCGAAGCTCTCCGCGCCGTAGGTATCGAGAAACGGGTTGTCGTACTCCGCCACGACGATGAACGTCGGCAGCACGGCCGTTGTGCCGACGGTGAGCGGCGATTGTGCCGCGTAGACGCTCGGGTCCCGACCGAAGTAGGCCTCGACGCCGGCGGCATTCGGATTGTCCTTGCGGTTGTCCGCTTTGAGCCGCGCGCTCACGAGCACGATGCCGGCCACGCGCGGCCCGTCGGGGCCGTGCATCAATTGGTCGTAGGCCCAGGTCGCGACGTGGGTGCCACCCGAGGAGTGACCGACCAGCACGATGCGCTCGGGATTGGCGCCAAGACGCGCGGCGTTCTGCCGCACCCATCCCTACTACCGCGCCGACGTCCTCGGCGCCGCCCGGAACCGTGGACTGCGGGGCGAGCCGGGAGTCCGGCGTTCACCCCGAGGAAGCCGTGACGGGCGATAGGACCAAGACGTTGGTGTACATTGTCGCCGACGCGTTCTTGTCGCCCGCCGTGAGCGCGCCGCCGTGCACGAACACGACGACCGGCGCCTGTGGCGGCATCCGTGACGGCGGTTTCCCCCTCAGTCGCTGTTTGGGATTCGCCGCCGTAGGCCACATCGGCCGTCACGGTCACGCCGTCCT
>CAVZHJ010000018.1:0-49401 GCA_963774995.1 uncultured Alphaproteobacteria bacterium | reverse complement strand
AAGATCGGCAACGGCCCTGCCCTCGCCCAAAGCCAGGGCTTCTGCAAGGAGGACTGCGAGCGGAATTGCCAGACCCAGAGATTGGGCGAGCGATGCCTGGCCGTCTGCAAAACGCGCAAGGCCTGCGACACCTCCATCCGGCTCGGCAACGAGAAGCTGCACGTCGGTGAAAAACAACTGCCGCCGGTTCTGCGAAGCGAGAGGCGGCGCCGCGTGCCTGCCTGACTGCGACACCGGCTTCAACAATTGCATGCGCACGGGCGTATGGGGCGGCTACCAGAACCGGTTCGGCGGCACCACCAACTTCAGGGTCAAGCGGCGCGAGTAGCCGTCAATTCGGCTAACGCGGGATGCAGCGGCGGATGCGCGGGGCACCCTCTTTCTTCTTCGTCCCGTCGGGCCAATAGAAATTACCGCCGATCACTTCCTTGATCTCCCCGTCGGGGCAGGTGCGGTCGTCCACGAGGACGCGGACCCCCTGGCCCAGCTTGCCCATGGGGGGCTCCTGCGCCAGATAGGCGGAGGCGGGCTCCGGCCCAGCGGGTGCAGTCCTGGCCGCCGGAGCCGGCGCATTGGCGATCGGGGCTGGCGCAATCGCGACCGGAGCCGGCGCATCGGCGGCCGGGGACGGTGGCAGTACGCGCGTCGACCACCAGACTGCGGCGCCGGCCGCAGTCGCTGCGAGCATGATCACGAGCGCCCCGAGCAGGGCGATGTGCGGAAGGCCCGACTTCTGGGGCGCCTTCACAACCGGCCGCCCCGGCGCGCGCAGACTTCGAGGACCCGGATCGGCCGCGCGATGTTCTTCATCGGCGGCGTACCGAGATCCGAAAATCCCCAGTCGATCTTTCCCGCCACCTGATCGTGCACGGCGCCCGAAACGAGGATCCCGCCGGGCTTGGCGAGGCTCTCAAGGCGCGCGGCGACATTGATTGCGTCACCCATGAGATTGCTTCCCTCGACAAGGACGTCGCCGAGGTTGATGCCGATCCGCAGGACCATGCGGGAGCCGGCCTCCAGGCTCTCATTACGGGTCTGCAGCGCCTCCCTGGACTTCGATCGCCGATCGCACCGCCTCGACCGGGCTGCTGAATTCCGCCAGCACGCTGTCGCCCGCGGTATCGAAAATGCGTCCATCATGGAACGCGATGATCCCGTCGATGACGGCGCGGTGCGCCTTCAGGATGCGCGCCGTGGCCTCTTCGTCCTCGCCCATATGCGCGCTGAACGAGACGAAATCCGCCGCGAAAACCGTGACGAGCCTGCGCTCAACTTTTCGTTGCGGTGGCTTGCTCTCGGGTTCCATGCTCATCGGCCTGTTCGCGGCCCCTATCCCCGGAATGCGGTTCCCGTGCGCTTATCGAAGACATTGCGCGCATGACAGGCCGATGCCGTCAATCGCCTCTAGCGATACGGCGCGAAGCCACTTTATACGCTGCAGTTTGTCAGGCCAATCGTCGAATGGCGGCATCGGTCGACAGGCGATGAGGCCGGCTGGCCCGGGCTAACGCCCCACCGATACCGACGCCTTGACCGCAGCCTGCGGCATCAGCTGTTCGATCGCAGCAACCACCCGGTCGGTTGCGGCAGCCGGCACAAGGTGGCCGATGCCCGGCAGCACGATCAGCTCGGCATGCGGCACAGCCTTCACGAACTGGCGCGCGTGAACGTCGAGATAGACCGATTTGTCCACGTCGCCGTGAAGAATGACCACCGGCGTCTTGATCTCGGCGTAGCGCGGCATCTGCGCGGTCACCGCGTCCTTCAGCGTCGCCATATCCCGCGCATTGGCGAGAAACTCACGCGGCCGCAGCAGCAGCGCGACGCCGGTATCGCGCACATAGTTGTCCGGCATCGCTTGCGGAAGGAAGGCGCCACGCGCGCCCGCCTTGAGCATGAGCAGGCCGGTCGGCAGCGCCAGAGTGTGCGCGAACAATCGGCCCACGACGGGCGTTGCACCGAGGTTGTGATACCAGGCAACCCCTCCGGCCCAGCGATGGGTCACCGGCGACAGCATCACGAGACCGGCGACACGCGCCGGATGATTGATGGCCATGGCCGGCGCCAGCGCGCCGCCCCACGAATGCCCGACGACAATTGCGCGATCGACGCCAAGCTTGCCCAGCGCCTCGTCGATCATGCGTGCCTGGATTGCGGGTGTCGAGTCGCTTAAAGCCTCCCGCGTGCTCCAGCCGTGGCCCGGCCGGTCGATCATGATCACCCGATGGTTGCCGCTGAGCTGATCGCCGAGCGGCTGGCGCATCGATTGCAGGTTTGAGCTTGCGCCGTGTATCAGCACTACAGGGAGCGACGACCCGCTCTGGCTCCCCAACTCGACGACATGCAGCCGCCCGCCCGTGACATCGATCATGCGGCCAGTGGGCGCATGCCAGCGCTCGATCAGCAGGACGCCGGCCTGCGTGATCGCAGCCAGCACAACGAGCGCCACCGCGACGCCGATCAAACTCATACGGGTTGTCCGGAATTTTCTGCGCACTAGTGGAGTGGATTTGACATTCGCCACCACCTGGCCGCGAGTTCGTGACGCGAATGTCAAATCCAAAGCTCCACTAGAAAGCGTTATATTACTAGTGGTCCTTTTAATTCTAACATTCGCAGCAGCGTCAGCCGAAACGGTATGCGAATGTTAGAATTGGACCACTAGTCAGATACGTGATTCATTGATGCCGGTTTCATGGCGATTGCCGGCCCAGGCCTGCCGAAATCAAGATCAGATCGGCCGCCCCTCGACCTTCTCGGTCAGGGTCTTCACCATATCGGGAAGCTTCTCGAGATGCGGGTTGATCTCGAGCGCCTTGCGGAAGGCATCCAGCGCCCGCTTCTCGTCACCCACTTCCTGCATGATCATGCCGAGCCCGGCCAGCGCTCCGAAGTGACGCGGTTCGCGCATCAGAACCTCGCGGATGTCGGCAAGCGACTTCGCATAGTTGTTTTGCAGGTAGTAGAGCGTGGCGCGGCGATTCCAGCCCTCGACATAATCCGGCTTGAGCCTGACCACCTTGTCGAGCAGCTGCAGCGCCACATCCGTCTGCTTCTTTTCGATCGCAGTCTTGGCGCGCGTCATCAGGAGCATCGTCGTATCGCTGGACGTTTGCGTCCACAGCGCCCAGATGCGCCCCTCGACATGCTTGGCGCTGGCCTGATCAGGCGCTGCCTTCAGCGCGCCGAACAGAAAATCGAGCCCGCGCGTACGGTCCGCGCCGACGCGCGGCAGCTTCTCCGGCGGCTCGGGCAACTTCTTCTGCTGGGTGGGCGGCGGGGTTTCCTGCGCCTGCGCGGGGGCGGCGATAACGAGCGCCGCGGCGAACGCCGACGCCAGGAGGATCGACAATTTGCGCGAACGGACCGTTGCGACCTGTGCCATGCACAAAGTCTAGATGCGCCGCCGCGCGCTGGAAAGCACGGAAACGCTCAAGCCTGTGTGAATGTCGCGGAAGCGTCTTTGATCTGCCCCTGGTCGGGGCGCGATCGGCCTTGCTTGGCAATCAGCCTTGCGATCAGCCTTGGCGCGCCTTGAAACGGCGCTGGACCTTGTTGATCACATAGACCCGGCCCTTGCGGCGGACCAGGCGGTTGGCGCGATGACGGCCACGCAGCGATTTCAACGAGTTACGGACCTTCATGGGTCGAATCCTGATCTTTACGAAGGCCGTGCGCAGCAGGCCGATATCCCTGAAAACAAACCGGGCGGCCAAGCCGCCCGAATTGGCCGTTGTTTAAGGCAAGGGTAGCCGAACTGTCAATCCGCGCCTTGAGGTCGCCCGACGGCAAAAGGGCCGCAATCCGGCAGATTTCCGCGTTCAAATGCCCGCGGCGCCCTGCGGAAACTCGACCATCGCCTCCCCTGCCGCGACCACCGTCCCGCTCTGGTTTTCGACGAAAACGTCGATCAGGACCCATCGCGACCTGGCGGTGGCCTGTTTGGCCTTGATCGTCCCGAAAGGCTGGATCGTATCGCCCGGCCGAACCGGCTTCAGCCAGCGGGTCTCCAGGCGTCGCTGGATGCCGCCGCTCGGATAGGCCCAGTCGGTCAGCATCCGCGTCAGCAGGCCGAAATTGTTCATGCCGTGCATGATGATTCCGCCGAAGCTGGTCTTGCCGAAGCTGCCTTTCATGTAGTCGTCGTCGAGATGCAGCGGGTTGTAGTCGAGCGAGCCGTCGCAAAACAGCCGGATCGATCTCGCGCGATACGGCGAATTTCGGACCTTCGATCTTCGTGCCCTGTGCCAGAGCCTCATAGGTCGTGGCTTCATGCGTCGTCATCTGCATCTCCCTAGATCGGCCGGATGGTCTGGCCGCGGCCGGAACAGATCACCTCGCCGCGCTGATTGAAGAAGACATTGTCGTGCACGCAGAACAGCCGCTCCTTCTTGATGAACTTGTCGAGCGCGCGCGCCTGCAGCGTGATGGTGTCGCCCGGCCGCGCCGGAATGTTGTAGCTCCAGGACTGGCCGGCATTGATCGTGCCGGGACTGCGCATCCAGTCGTCCGCGGGCGTGCAGGCGAACATCAACAGAATGTGGATCGAGGGCGGCGCGATCAGCCCGCCGAATGGCGTCTTGCGTGCGTAGGCCTCGTCGAAATAGATCGGATGATCCTCGCCGACGGATTTGCAGTAGAGCTGGATCGCCTCAAGCGTCAGCAGATACGGCATCGTCTTGCGCGGCTCGCCGGGGATGATGTCGTCCCAGACCTTGCGCGCCTTGTCGTCCTTCCAGAAATCGGTCTCAAACTGCTGTTGCTGCACAGGACCTCCCTCAAATAGTCTTTGATTATTGGTTCAAGCCCAAACGTATCGCCACGCAGTGTTTTTGCGCAAGCCGGATGAGTATGATGACGATCAAGGCCGTTGTCTTCGACGCTTATGGCACGCTTTACGACATACAGTCGGTCGCGTCCGTCACCGAACAGGCCTTTCCCGGATACGGCGGCGTCATCACCCAGATCTGGCGGATGAAGCAGCTCGAATACACCTGGCTTCGCTCGCTGATGGATCGCTACGAGGATTTCTCGACCGTTACGCACGAATCCCTGCGCTACACCCTCGACGCGTTCGGCCTTTCCTGCGATGCGGCGACCTTCGCTTCGATCGTGGACAAGTATCTGCATCTCGATCCCTACGTGGACGCGAAAGCCACCCTCGCGGCGCTCAAGGGATGCAAGCGCGCGATCCTGTCGAACGGAAGCAGCAGCATGCTCGACGCGCTGGTGCGCAACAGCGGATTCGCGCAGCTTTTGGACGCGACGCTGAGCGTCGACGCGGCCCAGGTCTTCAAGCCGAGCCCGAAGACTTACGCGCTGGTCGAACAGACACTTGGTGTTGCGCCGCACGAGGTCGCGTTCGTGTCGTCGAATCCGTTCGACGCAAGCGGCGCGAAATCGTTCGGCTTCAACGTCGCCTGGATCGAGCGCGTGACCGGCGCTGCACTTGCGCTGGAGACCCGGAGCCCGGCAGCGATCGGTCCGCTGACCATGTTCAAGGCGACGCGGTTGCGCCCCGATCCGTTCGGGTTCGATCCGGACTGGACGATTCGAACATTGTCGGACTTGCCGCCCTTGCTGGCGAGCATGCGAGGGGATTGATCCGCAGCGGACAAAATGTGGAGTATACGGCGAGCGCAGCCGTCAAGATTCAAGACCGAGCATAACTCGGCCCGCAACAACACCAGGGGAGGTGCGTCCAATGTATCCAGGCGTGCATGCGAAAGCGCGAAGCGGGCAACCCGCCATCATCATGGCCCAGACCGGCGAAACCATCACTTATGCCGAGCTGGAAGCGCGCAGCAATCGCCTGGCGCATTTCCTGCGCAATCGCGGCCTCGCTCGCCTCGATCACTACGCCATCTTCATGGAGAACAACGCGCGTTACGTCGAATGCTGCGGCGCAGGCGAACGCGCAGGCCTCTACTTCACCTGCATCAATTCGTACCTGACGCCGGACGAGGTCGCCTACATCGTCAACAACAGTGCCTCAAGGGTTCTGATCACCTCGCAGGAAAAGCGGGCGACCGCCCTGAAGGCGATCGAGCAGTGCCCGAAGGTGGAGGTGGTGCTGATTGTAGACGGCCCCGGCGACGGCAAGCGCGTTCTCAATCTCGACGAGGCTGTCGCCGGTCTGCCCGCAACCCCGATCGCCGACGAGAGCCTGGGCACCGCGATGCTCTATTCATCCGGAACCACCGGCCGCCCGAAGGGCATCCTGCGGCCTTTGCCGGACCAGCCGCCATCGCAGCAATTGCCGATGTTCGATTTTATCGAGAAGCTCTGGCGCTATCGCGAAGGGCTCGTGTACCTGTCGCCCGCCCCGCTCTACCACTCCGCACCGCAAGCTGCGATCAATCTGGCGATCCGCTGCGGCGGCACCGCCATCATCATGGAGCGCTTCGATCCGGAGCAGTATCTCCAGCTTGATCGAAAACTACCGGCCGACCCACAGCCAGCTCGTGCCGACGATGTTCTCGCGCATGCTGAAACTGCCTGACGCGACACGAAATCGCTACGACGTGTCGTCGCTGGAAATCGCAATCCATGCGGCAGCGCCCTGCCCGGTTCAGGTCAAGGAACAGATGATCGCGTGGTGGGGACCGATCATTCAGGAATACTACGGCGCCACCGAGGGGCTCGGATTCACGGCCTGCGACACGCCCGAGTGGCTGGCGCACAGGGGCACCGTGGGCAAGGTGCTGCTCGGCGAATTGCATGTGCTGGACGAAGAGATGCAACCTTCTCCCGAAGGCGAGCCGGGCACGCTGTGGTTCAAGACCGCCAGCCCGTTCGAGTATTTCAACGATCCGGCAAAGACCGCCGAGGCGCGATCGCCGGACGGCTCGTTGAGCACGGTCGGCGATGTCGGCTACGTCGATGACGACGGCTTCCTGTACCTGACCGATCGCGCGACCTTCATGATCATTTCGGGCGGCGTGAACATCTATCCGCAGGAATGCGAGAACCTGCTGATCACCCATCCCAAGGTCGCGGACGCCGCCGTGTTCGGTGTGCCGAACGAGGATCTCGGCGAGGAGGTCAAGGGCGTCGTGCAGGTCATGCCCGGCATCGAGGCCAATGCCGAACTGGCGAACGAGCTGATCGCCTTCTGCAAATCCCACCTGTCGCACCAGAAGTGCCCCCGGTCGATCGACTTCGAGGCGGAGCTGCCGCGCCTGCCGACCGGCAAGCTCTACAAGCGCCTGCTGCGCGACCGCTATTGGGGCGAACGGAAAAGCAGAATTGTGTGAGGCTCTGGAAAGCTAACCGCCAGCCGGGAACAGTTTGCGAAGTCCCTCGCGGGATGCGGCGCAGACGCCGCGTTCGGTGATCAGCCCGCTCACAAGCCGCGCCGGTGTCACGTCGAACGCAAAGTTGGCGGCATCGGTGCCGTCCGGCGAGATGCGGACCTGTTCCAGGCTCCCGGACGCCGTGCGTCCCTGCACATAAGACACTTCATCGCCCGAACGCTGTTCGATCGGAATTTCCTTCAAACCATCGTCGACAGTCCAGTCGATCGTCGGCGACGGCAGCGCGACATAGAACGGCACGTTGTTGTCGTGCGCGGCAAGCGCCTTCAGATAAGTGCCGATCTTGTTGCAGACGTCGCCGCTCGCCGTGGTGCGATCGGTGCCGACGATCACCATGTCGACCATGCCGTGCTGCATCAGGTGACCACCGGCATTGTCGACCACAAGCGTATGCGGCACGCCGTGGCTGACCAGTTCCCACGCGGTCAGCTGCGCACCCTGATTGCGCGGGCGCGTCTCGTCGACATACACGTGGAGCGGAATGCCGCGCTCGCAGGCGAGGTAGATCGGCGAGGTTGCCGTGCCGTAATCGACCGTCGCGAGCCAGCCGGCATTGCAATGGGTGAGGATGTTCACGCGTTCGCCCGGCTTCTTCCCGGCGGCAATCTGTTCGATGATCGCAAGCCCGTTGCGACCGATGCCGAGATTGATCTCAACATCCTCATCTGCGAGTTCGGCGGCGCGGCGGTAGGCCGCCGCCCTGCGATCCGCTGCCGCCAGTGGCAGGAGCGTTCGCTGCATTTCATCGAGCGCCCAGCGCAGGTTAATCGCGGTCGGGCGGGTCGCAAGCAGCTTGTCTCTCGCCGCAGCCAGCGCCGGATCGGACGGATCGACGGTCGTCTGCAACGCCATGCCGTAAGCCGCCGCCACACCGATCAACGGCGCACCGCGCACCCACATGTCGCGAATGGCGGTCGCAAGAGCGTCGACATTGTCGATCGTCTCACGGCGAAATTCATGCGGCAGCCAGCGCTGGTCGATCACATCGACCGACTGGCCGTCGGCATTGAGCCAGATCGTGCGGTAGTGACGGTCGCCGACTTTCACGCGCGTACTTTCAATGTCATCGCAGCGCCGCGGCGATGTTGCCGCCGTCCACGGTGGTGACGCTCCCCGTCGTGCGTTCCGCCAGCGCCTGATGCAGGAAGGCCTGCGCCACGTCGTCGGCCGTCACCTCGCGCCCGAGCAGATTGCCGGACATGTATTCCTCCTTCGACAGCCCGCGCGAGCGCGAACGGCTGTCGATCATCGCGTCGGTCAGCAAACCGGAACGGATGCGGTCGGCGTTCACGGCATTGGAGCGAATGCCGTCCTTACCGTACTCCAGCGCGTACTGTCGCGACAGGAACAGCGTCGCCGCCTTCGGCAACCCGTAGGCGCCGAAGTTGGCGCCAGGGTTCGTCGCCTGCTTGGAGGCATTGAACAGCAACACCCCGCCGGTGCCCTGCGCCTTGAAGATGCGCACGGCCTCCTGCGCCACGTTCTGATGCGCAAAGAAGTTGAGCTCGAAGCTCCGGCGCAGCAGCGCGTCGTCGATCTCGCCGATGGCGCCTTCCCAGGCAGCGCCGGCGTTCGAGATCAGGATATCGACACCGCCGTAGCGCGCGACGACCGCATCGAACGCTGCGCGGACCGATGCTCGGTCGGTCACGTCGCAGGCGACGGCCACCGAATCGTTGCCGGCGCGCCTTGCGGCATCCATCGCCTTGCCGGGGTCGAGGTCAAACACCGCCACATGGGCGCCTTCGCCCGCAAACGCCTTCGCGGTCGCGCTGCCGATTGCGCCGGCCCCGCCGGTGACGATCACCACATTGCCGGCGAGGACCTTCGGCTTCGATGCTGCGAGCTTCGCCTGCTCCAGCGACCAGTACTCCAGGCGGAACAGTTCGTCGTGCTTGATCGGCCGAAAGCTGCCGATCGCCTCGGCGCCGGTCACCGCTTCGATCCACATCTCGCCGACGTCGGCGGCGATCTTCGCATCCTTCAGCGTACGGCCATGACCGAACATGCCAAGGCCCGGCACCAGCGTCAGCCGCGGCATCGGATCGAGCATGATACGCTTGACGTCGTCTCGCGCGTCGTTCTCGGCGAAGTAGCGCTTGTAGCTTTCGGCAAAGGCTGCAACCCGCTCGCGAATGATGACGCCATAGCCGGCCATGCTCGCAACATCCGGCGCGGGCAGCACCATCGGTCCGGGCTTGATGCGGATCACGAGATCGGGCGTGCTCACCCCCCGCAAGGCAAGGTCGGCGGCATTGGCGCGATCGACGAAGGCGCAGATCCGGTCGGAGGTGCGGAAGTCGCTGACCATCCGGTCGAACCTGCCGCCGTCGCGCGCAACCGCGATCGCTCCACGCAGCAAGGGCCCAATCTCGTTCGCCGGAGCGATGTGCGACGGCACCGCGGCGCGCTTTCCATTCGCCTTGCCGTTCTTCGCGACGAAATCCTCGGCCATCGTCACGAACTCGATCATGCGCTCATAGGCGTCCTTTGCCGTTTCGGCGAAAGTGAAGATACCGTGCTTGTCGAGGATCAATCCCTCGACGCTGGGGTCCTGCTCAAAGACCGCAGCGGCAGCGACCGCGAGTTCGAAGCCCGGCATGATGTAGGGTACGAAACCGAGGCGCTTGCCGTATATCTTCGCGCAGAGTTCACGGCTGTTGTCCTGGTCGACCACCGACAGGATCGCCGTCGAATGGGTGTGATCCACGAACTTGTGCGGCAGGAACGCGTGCAGCAGCGTTTCGACCGACGGGTTCGGCGCCATCGGATTGATCAGGTTTGCCCGCTGCAGCGAAACCATGTCTTCGTCAGCCAGCGAGGCGAGTTTCCGTGCCTTCAAAAGCGGGCCGAGCTTCACGGCTGGCAATCCCGCGGGCTCGATCGTGCCCATATCCCAGCCGCTGCCCTTGACGCAGAGCACGTCCCACCGGTCGCCGACGAGATCGGTTGCCACCATCTTGCAGGACGTATTGCCGCCCCCATGCAACACGAGACGCGGATCGCTGCCGAGCAGCCGTGTGGTGTAGACGCGCAGCGCCAGATCGGGCTCCACGCCCTGCGCCGCATAGGTTGCGACGGCGCTTTCGGCGTCGCTATCGTTCCAAAGACTTTTCATCTGCCGACCCGGACCTGAACTCGCATTCTAATGGGCGTTCCGGAAGCCCGAAACCGCCATTCATTCAGGCAGCGGCCGGACGGGAGGCCCGCCTTTGCCCAAGCGGGTTCGGCGCGGCAGCCTTCGCTCGCTTCGCTACGAAAGGCTTGTGCTGGCTTGCCGAGCCGTAGCTCGCGAAGCGAGCGAAGGCTGGTGGGCGCGACAGGGATCGAACCTGTGACCCCTACGATGTCAACGTAGTGCTCTCCCGCTGAGCTACGCGCCCTAAAACCAGACTTATCGGGGTCGGGACCCTATAACCGCTGAAACCGGGGCAGGCAAGGACGGGCGAAACGGGCCGAAAGGCGGCCGTTTCCGCCGTCAGGCCGCCAGCATCTTGTTCACTTCGTTGACGAGTTCGCGCAGGTGGACCGGCTTGGACAGCACCTTGGCGTTCTTGGGCGCCTGCGAATTCGGAATTCAGGGCCACGGCGGCAAAACCGGTGATGAACATGATCTTGATGTCGGGATCGAGTTCGGCGGCCCGGCGCGCGAGCTCGATGCCGTCCATTTCCGGCATCACGATATCGGTCAAAAGCATCTCGAACGGCTCCTCGCGGAGCCGCTTGTAGGCGGAAAGACCGTTATCATAGGACGAAACCTCGAAACCGGCATTCTCGAGCGCCTTCGACAGGAACCGTCGCATGTCGTTGTCGTCTTCGGCGAGCAGGATTTTCTTGTGCATGGTGCTGGTGAATTGCCGTCCTTGGAGGTGAGATGCCGACCATTAGGCCGATTTCAGGTAAATTTCGGGTGAAGGTAAAGTGCCGGCCAGTGTTCCGATCCGGAGTTCGCCCGACCTTGCCGCCCCCCCGGAAGCGAACTTCGGATTGATAAGGACACTGGCAAACCTATAATTCCAGTGTCGCTCCAGAAATTCGCTTGACGGACTCGCGGTTGGCGTGAAGCGAATTTCTGGACCGCGACACTAGCAGGAGAGCCGGGTTTGACCCACAATGCCGGGCTGAAGTGAGCAAACGCTGAGAATGCGGCCGGACTTTGCCGGCACTCAAGTGGAAGCGAACGCGCCGCGATGAACGAATTCAGGGGCGATCTGTCCCCGCCTTTCGAGATTACGGAGCCCGTGCGCTGGCGCGCGCCCATCATCTTCAACTCGCCTCATAGCGGGACGGTCTACCCGCACGAATTCCTGATGGCCTCGCGCATCGACATGACGACGCTGCGCAAGTCCGAGGATTCGTTCATGGACGAATTGATCGCCGGCTTGAGCGATCAGGGTTTTGCGGTGATCAACGTGAATTTTCCGCGCTCCTACGTGGACGTGAACCGCGAGCCGTACGAACTCGACCCGCGCATGTTCGCCGGACGCCTGCCGAGCTTCGCCAACACGCGCTCGATGCGCGTGGCCGGCGGCCTTGGCACCATTCCGCGCGTGGTCGGCGACGGGCAGGAAATCTACAGCGATCGGCTGTCGATCGAGGACGCGCTTCAACGCATCGAGAGCCTCTACAAACCCTATCATCGCGCACTGCGGCGGCTGATCGCCAAGGTGCACCATGAGTTCGGCACGGCGATCCTGATCGACTGCCACTCGATGCCGTCGGTCGGCGTATCGCGCGAGGAACCGCGGCGGCCCGACCTCGTGATCGGCGACCGCTACGGCACGAGTTGCGCGCCGCTGCTCGCCGATGTGATCCAGGATGCGATGCAGTCCTACGGCTATACGGTCGGCCGCAACAAGCCCTATGCCGGCGGGTTCATCACCGAGCACTACGGCAATCCCGGCAGCGGGCTGCATGCGATCCAGATCGAGCTCAATCGCGCGATCTACATGGATGAGCGGACCCGCGAGCGCAGCGCGAATTTTGCGCGGGTCGCCGCCGACATTGCAGCGCTTGCGGACGCCTGCGCGGCCATTCCGCTGTCCGACCTCGGTCCATTCCAGGCCGCGGCCGAATAGCATTCGAAGGCTCCGCGCGGGCAGCGCACGCGACAAGAAAAAAGGGCCGCTTGTAAAAACAAGCGGCCCAAGTCTAGGGAGGAAACGCCCAAGGAGGGCAGCGGTAGTGCAAAGCACTACCGCACCGCAACAATATGAGACTGCGGTGCACAAAAGGCAAGTCCCTAACGAACCATTACTCATGCAAATAACGCATATCGGTTCTTCGCAATTGTGTTCTCTCAATCGGCGAAAACCCAACAAAACAAGGGTTTAGTCATGTGCGGCCAAGGTTTGATCTTCCGATTCATTCGGCTGAATCACGATTGAGCCTGCAGGGCACGCATTGATCAGACCGCGCCGCGCCGGTGGTTGAGAATCGCCGTTGCCGCTGCGATGCCTTTCTTATACGGCCTTGCCTGCAGGCGAGCGGGCCTCCAGCACAGGAACCATCCGTGACGGTCATCGATTTCGCCACCTTCATCGAACAGCTCGCCACCGCGTCCGGCGAGACCATCCTGCCCTTCTTCCGCACATCGCTTGGCGTGGAGAACAAGAAGGCGGGGCGAGAGTTCGATCCGGTCACCGAGGCGGATCGCGCGGCCGAATCCGCCATGCGCAAACTGATCTCGACCAATTTTCCGCAACACGGGATCGTCGGCGAGGAATTCGGCAACGAACGCGCCGACGCCGAATATGTCTGGGTGCTCGATCCGATCGACGGCACAAAATCCTTCATCGGCGGCTTCCCGATCTGGGGCACGCTGATCGCGCTGATGCATCACGGCCGGCCCGCCTTCGGCATGATGCACCAGCCGTTCATTCGCGAACGCTTCACCGGCGACAACGGCGGCTCGCGCTATCGCGGACCTGCCGGCGAGCGCAACCTGAGTGTGCGCCGCTGCGCCTCGCTTGCCGAGGCCACGCTTTACACCACCACACCGCTGATGTTCAGCGAAGCCGAACGCACCGTGTTCGACAACATCGAACAGAACGTGCGGCTGTCGCGCTATGGCGGCGATTGCTACGCTTACTGCATGCTCGCGGCCGGCCAGGTCGATCTGGTGATCGAGGCCGGGTTGAACTCCTACGACATCGCGGCCCTCGTGCCGATCGTCACCGGCGCCGGCGGCATCGTCACGACATGGGACGGCAAACCCGCACACCACGGCGGCAACATCATCGCCGCTGGCGATCCGCGCGTCCACGAAGCAGCGATGAAGTTGCTGAACGCCTGAGCCGACCGGAATTGCGCGATCCGGCTGCGGCTTGATCAGCCGACGTTCCGCCGCTGGTTCTTCGTCGGCCCGTTGCTGCCCGGCGCCTATCTCAGCGGTGCGCAGATCCTGCGGACGCTCACTTGAACAGCGGCGTGCCGGGAACAAACGCGTCGAACGCCGCCCAGAACTGTTCGCGATAGCGATCCTGCTCCTGCAACAGCTCGTGCTTTGCGCCGGCGATGACAAGATGCGAGCCGGCCCGCATGTGGTAGGCGAACTCCTCGATCGCCGCGGTCGAGACGATGGTGTCGGCTCCCGCGGCCAGCATCAGCACCGGCTGACGGATCTTCGAGGGATAGTGCGTTTCCTTGAACTTGTGCATGGCGCGGAATGCGGTGTCCGCCCACGCGATCGAAGGCGCGGCCAGGCCAAGCGTCGGGTCTTCCTCAAGGATCGCCGCGTTGCGCGCGTAGCGGACCGGGTCGCTGGTGACCGGATTGCCGACAAAGGAGCCGGTGCCGACCAGTTCGCTGGTGCCGGTCGGGACATATTGCCCGCCGCGGCCGATCCAGCGCAGCGCGCGCAGCAGCAGGCGCGACGGCAGGCCCGTGGTCCGGCCCGGCAGATCGATCATCGGCGCCGACAGCACGATGCGGTCGAACCAGCGCTTCTGCGAATAGGCGACGCGCAGCATCACCGCGCCGCCCATCGAATGGGCAAGCGCATAGAAAGGCGGCGGACAGTCCGGCATCACCACGTCGCGGATGAACGTTTCGACGTCGGTTTCGTAGTCGGCGAAATCGCGCACATAGCCCTTGCGCGGATCGCGCAGACGCCGCGACGAATGTCCCTGCCCGCGCCAGTCGATCATCGCGACCGCAAATCCCCGCGCGCGCAGGTCGCGCACCGTCTCGAAATATTTTTCGATGAATTCGCCGCGGCCCTGAAAGACGCAGACCGTGCCCTTGCGGTTGGCCGGTGGCGCCCAGCGCGCGAACCGCAATTCGGCGCCGTCCGGCGTCTTGATCGTTCCGCTTACAACGCCCTCGGGAACCGGATTGGCGGGAATGGAAACCAGCGTCATGAGATTGAAGACGGCCTGAAAATCGGCATCCGAAGGGTGATCGGAGCCTCTTGAACGCAAATGAGCCTTTCCCATATCACCGACGTGCAGGCCACTCCACTGTCAGGCTGCACACAGAACCAGAGCCCGGCCAGACCGGCGGGCTTCCATCCAAGTCGCTCAATGGAGGACTACCCATGCGTACTTTCGACCTCACCCCGTTCTATCGTTCGACCATCGGTTTTGACCGGCTGTTCTCGCTGCTCGACCAGGCGACCGATGCAGCCCCCGGTTATCCGCCCTACAACATCGAACGCACCGGCGAGAATGCTTACCGGATCAGCGTTGCGGTTTCCGGCTTCGCCGAGGGCGAACTCTCGATCGTCGCGAAGGAAAACACCCTGACGATCAAGGGCGAGAAGAGCGCCAACGAAAACGCCAAAGATCAGGCGGAAGTGCTCTACCGCGGCATCGCCGGCCGCGCGTTCGAGCGCGTGTTTCAGCTCGCCGACCATGTCCTCGTGAAGAATGCTTCGCTTGAGAACGGCCTGCTCCATGTCGATCTCGTGCGCGAGATCCCGGAGGCGAAAAAGCCCCGCAGCATTCCGATCAACGGCGGCAGCAAGGCGATCGAGGAGCAGAAGGTTTCGGTCGCTGCCTGATCAGGCCGGCTGAGCTTAAAGCTCTCTCGAGAAACAGTTCGCGCCCCGGTGATCCCGGGGCGCTCGTTGTTTGGCTGCTATTCCATTGTCTGTACGGGCGGCAGCGGCCGGGTCGGCTGCACGGCCGGCGCCAGCGGTGTCTTCTCGACCGGTTTGAGCGCCAGCGGCGGCGAGGCGGCCGCAGGTTTTGTTTCGACCGGAGCCGGCACCGGCGGCGCCTGTGCGGTTTCGGGCGCTTGCGGCGCGGCGAGCGGCCGCGGTTTGGGTGTCACCAGCGGCGCCGACGGCGGCATCCGGCTCGCCACGCGCGGCACCGAGGCCGGCGGTCGCGGCACGCCGCGCGCCGCAGTGACCGGGGGCGGAAATGTCGGCCCCTGATAGACCAGAACCATCTCATCGTTGCGCGATGCGCCGATCACTTCCGCGGCCGGAACGAAGCGCGCTATGCCGCCCGTGTAGGCATCGATCACCACACGGCCATGGTCGCCGTTCGGATGGACCGCCGACACCACATAGAAGCCGCCGCGCCGCACGGGTCCGCTGAGCGGCAGAAATCCGCGCGAACGCAGGATGGCCGCGACCTCGTAGGGCGGCATTGCCGGGTTGGGTGCAAAAACCGGCGGCCCTGCAAAGCGGCCGCCATAATAGGCCTGCGAGCGGTAGTAGACCGGCGGGCCATCCACCGGCGGCAGCGGCTGCGCATTCAGCGCGCCGGCGCCTGCGAGCAAAGCTGCCGCGGCCAGGATTGCCGCTGCGATACGCGCAGTTGTCCCCTGCTTCATCAAATCGCCTCCTGCGATCGCCATGACTAGTTCCGAAACTCACGGGCAATTCCGGCCAAGCTTGGGCCGAGCCGGGGCGCGGGCCGCCCCATTTCGTTCAATCGGGTATCGCGCAACCTCGCGCACGGGAATTCGTTGATCAGAGGACTTCCGGACGCTTGTGTGTTAGATAAAAATTTGGCAGTGTGCAGGTTAGGACAGTATCACTGTCCCATTTTGCCGACAAAAACGGCATAGCGTTTGCAGCGCAATTGACTGCGGGCGCACGGCGGCAGGCAGGTCGTTTACCGGGCGCGGTAACCGTCGAGGCCTGTATCTTCTAAATTCGGCTCGCCTGGGTCGAGCGGTGGCCTTCAAGGTGCCGCAAACGCCCAAGGTGCGGCTGGCGACCGACTGTTTCGGGGGTGCGAGGTTTGACATGAGCGGGGCCCGGTTCGATCGCGACCAGATCGTTGCAGATTCACAGTCGGCTGCCCCGGCGACCAAACCTGTTGATCGCACGATCATTGAGCACAGCATGCGGCCCGCCGCCGAAGGCATGTACGATCCGTCGCTGGAGAAGGATTTCCTGCGGTGTCGGCTTCATCGCCAGCATCAAGGGCCACGCCTCGCATCAGATCGTTGCCGATGCGCTTTCGATCCTCTGCAACCTCGAACATCGCGGCGCGGTCGGCGCCGATCCGCGCGCCGGTGACGGCGCCGGTATCCTCGTGCAGATCCCGCACGCATTTTTCTCGCGCAAGGCAAGGGAACTCGGGTTCGCGTTGCCGAACCCCGGCGAATATGCGGTCGGCGCATTGTTCATGCCGCGCGATACGGCGTGGCGGAAGGTCATCCGCAGCATCATCACCGAGCAGGTGAAGAAGGAAAAGCTGAAGCTGCTCGGCTGGCGCGAGGTGCCGACCGACAATTCAACGCTCGGCGAGACCGTGAAGCCGACCGAGCCCTTCAACATGCAGGTGTTCATCGGCCGCGGCGATCGCCTGAAGACCGAGGACGACTTCGAGCGCCGCCTCTACATCCTGCGCAAGTCGATTTCGAATGCGATCTACCAGCGCCGCGACCGCAACCTCGCCGGCTATTACCCGGTGTCGATGTCGTGCCGCACGATCGTCTACAAGGGCATGTTCCTCGCCGACCAGCTCGGCACCTACTACCCAGATCTGAGCGAGAAGGATTTCGAGAGCGCGCTGGCGCTGGTGCATCAGCGCTTCTCGACCAACACCTTCCCGGCCTGGTCGCTTGCGCACCCCTACCGGATGATCGCCCACAACGGCGAGATCAACACGCTGCGCGGCAACGTCAACTGGATGGCGGCGCGGCAGGCGTCGGTGCAATCCGAACTGTACGGCGACGACATCAACCGTCTCTGGCCGATCTCCTACGAAGGCCAGTCCGACACCGCCTGCTTCGACAACGCGCTCGAATTCCTGGTGCAGGGCGGCTACTCGCTGCCGCACGCGGTGATGATGATGATCCCGGAAGCGTGGGCCGGCAATCCATTGATGGATGAAGAGCGCCGCTGCTTCTACGAGTATCACGCCGCACTGATGGAGCCGTGGGACGGCCCCGCCGCGATCGCCTTCACCGACGGCCGCAGGATCGGGGCGACGCTCGACCGCAACGGTTTGCGCCCCGCGCGCTATCTCGTCACCCGTGACGACCGCATCGTGATGGCGTCGGAAATGGGCGTCTTGAAGATTCCGGAAGACCAGATCATCACCAAGTGGCGGCTGCAGCCCGGCAAAATGCTGCTGGTCGATCTCGAACAGGGCCGCCTGATCCCGGATGACGAGATCAAGGCGGACCTCGCGAAGAGCCATCCCTATCGCGAGTGGCTCGACCGCACCCAGCTCGTGCTGGAAGAACTGCCCGAGACCACCAACAAGAGCCCGTTGTCGAACCTCACGCTGCTCGATCGGCAGCAGGCGTTCGGCTACACCCAGGAAGACATCAACATCCTGATGTCGCCGATGGCCTCGACCGGCGAAGAAGGCACCGGCTCGATGGGCACCGACACGCCGATCTCGGCGCTGTCGGACAAGCCGAAGCTGCTGTTCACCTACTTCAAGCAGAACTTCGCGCAGGTGACCAACCCGCCGATCGATCCGATCCGCGAGGAACTCGTCATGAGCCTCGTGTCGATCATCGGTCCGAGGCCCAATCTGTTCGATCTCGAAGGGCTAGCCAGCACAAAACGGCTCGAAGTGCGCCAGCCGATCCTGGCCGACGCGGATCTGGAAAAGATCCGCTCGATCTCGGAGATTTCGACCTCGCATTTCAATTCGCGCACGCTCGACACCACCTTCCACGCCGGCCTCGGCTCGGCAGGCATGGAGCAGGTGCTCGACGAGTTGTGCGGCCGCGCGGAAGCCGCCGTCCGCGAAGGCGTCAACATCATCATCCTGTCCGACCGCATGGCGGGCTCGGACCGCATTCCGATCCCGTCGCTGCTCGCGACCGCGGCCGTGCATCATCATCTGATCCGCACCGGGCTTCGCACCTCGGTCGGCCTCGTCGTCGAGTTCCGGCGAGCCGCGCGAGGTGCATCACTTCGCCTGCCTCGCGGGCTACGGCGCGGAGGCGATCAATCCCTATCTCGCGTTCGAGACCATCGTCGCGATGAAGAACCGCCTGCCCGGCAAGCTCGACGACAAGGAAATCGTCAAGCGCTACATCAAGTCGATCGGCAAGGGCATCCTGAAGGTGATGTCCAAGATGGGCATCTCCACCTATCAGTCCTATTGCGGCGCGCAGATCTTCGACGCCGTCGGGCTGAAGGCGGATTTCGTCTCCAAGTATTTTGCCGGCACGCATACGCGCATCGAAGGCGTCGGCCTCGCCGAAATCGCCGAGGAAACCACCCGCCGCCATGCGGACGCGTTCGGCGACGCGCAGATTTTCAAGACCGCGCTCGATGTCGGCGGCGAATACGCCTACCGCACGCGCGGCGAGGATCACGCCTGGACCTCGGAGTCGGTCGCAACGCTGCAGCATGCGGTGCGCGGCAATTCGCAGGAGCGCTATCGCGCCTATGCGAAGATTCTCAACGAGCAGTCCGAGCGCCTACTGACCATCCGCGGCATGTTCCGCGTCAAGAGCGCGGACGAAGACAAGCGCAAGCCTGTCGCCCTCGACCAGGTCGAACCGGCGAAGGACATCGTCAAGCGCTTTGCCACCGGCGCAATGTCGTTCGGCTCGATCTCGCGCGAGGCGCACACCACGCTCGCCATCGCCATGAACCGCATCGGCGGCAGGTCCAACACCGGCGAAGGCGGCGAGGAAGCCGACCGCTTCAAGCCGTTGCCGAACGGCGATTCGATGCGCTCGGCGATCAAGCAGGTGGCCTCGGGCCGTTTCGGCGTGACGACGGAGTATCTCGTCAACTCCGACATGATGCAGATCAAGATGGCGCAGGGGGCAAAGCCCGGCGAAGGCGGCCAGCTGCCCGGCCACAAGGTCGATGCGACCATCGCCAGCGTCCGTCATTCGACGCCCGGCGTCGGACTGATCTCGCCGCCGCCGCATCACGACATCTATTCGATCGAGGATCTCGCCCAGCTCATCTACGATCTGAAGAACGTCAATCCGGACGGCGACGTTTCGGTGAAACTCGTCTCCGAAGTCGGTGTCGGCACTGTCGCCGCCGGCGTTGCCAAGGCGCGCGCCGACCATGTGACCATCTCGGGCTTCGAAGGCGGCACCGGCGCAAGCCCGCTGACCTCGATCAAGCACGCCGGCAGCCCGTGGGAAATCGGCATTGCCGAAACCCACCAGACCCTGGTGCGCGAGCGGCTGCGCAGCCGCATCTCCGTGCAGGTCGATGGCGGCTTCCGCACCGGACGCGACGTGGTGATCGGCGCGCTGCTCGGCGCCGACGAATTCGGTTTCGCCACCGCGCCGCTGATCGCCGCCGGCTGCATCATGATGCGCAAGTGTCATCTCAACACCTGCCCGGTCGGTGTCGCAACGCAGGATCCCCTTCTGCGCAAGCGCTTCGTCGGCCAGCCCGAGCATGTCATCAATTTCTTCTTCTTCGTCGCGGAAGAAGTGCGCGAGATCATGGCCGGCATGGGCTTCAGGACCTTCAACGAGATGGTCGGCCAGAGCCAGATGCTCGACCAGAACGCGCTGGTCGCGCACTGGAAGGCGAAGGGGCTCGATTTCTCGAAGCTGTTCTTCAAGCAGAAGGCGGCGAAGGGCGACACGATCTATCGATCGCAGAGCCAGAACCATCATCTCGACAAGGTGCTCGACCGCTCGCTGATTGCGCAGGCGCAGCCCGCGCTGGACCGCGGCGCGCCGGTCAGGATCGAGACGTCGATCAACAACACCAACCGCAGCGCCGGCGCGATGCTGTCGGGTGCGGTGGCCAGGCTCTACGGCAATGCCGGCCTGCCCGACGACACCATTCATGTGAAGCTGAAAGGCACCTCCGGCCAGGCGTTCGGCGCGTGGCTCGCGAGCGGCGTCACCTTCGACCTCGAAGGCGAAGGCAACGACTATGTCGGCAAGGGCCTTTCGGGCGGCAAGATCATCATCAAGCCGCCGGCCAATTCCGGCATCGTACCCGAGGAATCGATCATCGTCGGCAATACGGTGATGTACGGCGCGATCGACGGCGAATGCTACTTCCGCGGCGTCGCCGGCGAACGCTTCGCCGTGCGGAACTCCGGCGCGGTCGCGGTCGTCGAAGGCGCCGGCGATCACTGCTGCGAATACATGACCGGCGGCGTGGTGGTCGTGCTGGGCAAGACCGGACGCAACTTCGCGGCCGGCATGTCGGGCGGCGTCGCCTATGTCTATGACGAGGACGGCAGCTTCCCGAAACTCTGCAACATGGCGATGGTCGAGCTCGAGCCGCTGCTGTCGGAAGAGATGATCGCGCAGAGTGCATTCCACCAGTCCGGCGATCTGGAAGCGCACGGCCATGTCGACGTACTCGCCAACCTCACGGGTTTTGACGTCGAGCGCCTGCACATCCTGATCTCGCGCCACGCGAAATATACCGGATCGACGCGCGCCGCCGCGCTGCTCGCGAACTGGAAGACGACGGTGACGAAATTCCGCAAGGTCATGCCGGTGGAATTCCGCCGCGCGTTGCTCGAACTCAAAGTACGGGAATCCGAGCAACCCAAGATCGCGATCGGCGCCTAGATCGTCATGCGCATCGCGGCTGTCGGTACGATCATGTTGATGATGCAGGCCACGGACGCGCTGGCCCAGTGCAATATCGCGTGCTCGGCAGACCGCACACCGTTTGCAGGCTGCAAGCCGTCGTCCCTTGAACGTCCGCTCGAGGACCGGATCGGGATCGTCGGCCGGGTCACATCGATCGGTTCCGATACGCGAAGCTGCATGGGCGTTGCGTCAGTCGAGATCACGAAGGCCTCGAGCGGAAGCATGCCTGCGCGTATCAATGTCGAGTACGATCCCTGCGAGAGATGGGGCGCGCACGACGGCAGGATTTTGGACTTTTACGTTTGGCAAAGAGCGCGCCCCGACGGGGCTTACGCACACGCTCCTTGTCCGGGTTAGGTAGAGGGTCATGGGCAAGGTCACGGGTTTTCTCGAGTTCGAACGGCACGACCGCGGCTATGGGCCGGTCGCCGAGCGCATCAAGAACTACAGGGAATTCGTCGTTCCCCTGAGCGAGCAGGACCTGCGCGATCAGGCCGCGCGCTGCATGAACTGCGGCATCCCCTATTGCCACGGCACAGGCTCGGTTCAGCCCGGCACGCCCGGCTGCCCGGTCAACAACCAGATCCCGGACTGGAACGACCTCGTCTACACCGGCAACTGGGAAGAGGCCGCGCGCAACCTGCATTCGACCAACAATTTCCCGGAGGTCACCGGCCGCATCTGCCCCGCGCCCTGCGAGGCGTCCTGCACGCTGAACCTCGACGACAATCCTGTCACGATCAAAAGCATCGAGTGCGAGATCGCCGACCGCTCGCTGAAGAACGGCTGGATCAAGCCGGAGCCTGCGTCGCACAGGACCGGCAAGAAGGTCGCCGTGATCGGCTCGGGACCCGCGGGGCTCGCCTGCGCGCAGCAGCTCGCACGCGTGGGTCATGAGGTGCATGTCTATGAGCGGCAGGCGAAGGCCGGTGGCCTGCTTCGCTACGGCATTCCCGACTTCAAGATGGAAAAGGACGTGATCGACGTCCGCGTCAGGCAGATGGAAGCCGAGGGTGTCACGTTCCATTACGGCGCGAATGTCGGCGCCGGCGTCGATCCGCAGGAGCTCTTGAAGACCTATGACGCGATCGCGCTCACGGGCGGCGCCGAAGCGCCGCGCGACCTGCCGGTGCAGGGCCGCGACCTCGACGGCATCCATTTCGCGATGGATTTCCTGCCGCAGCAGAACCGCCGCGTCGGCGGCGAGCCGCTGGAGGGCGCGAAGGATATTCTGGCCGGCGGCAAGCATGTCGTGGTGATCGGCGGCGGCGACACCGGCTCCGACTGCATCGGCACCTCCGCGCGCCAGGGCGCGAAGGAGATCGTACAGCTCGAGATCATGCCGGAGCCGCCGGAGAAGGAAAACAAGCTGCTCACCTGGCCGAACTGGCCGCTGAAGATGCGCACGTCATCGAGCCATCAGGAAGGCGCCAGGCGCGAGTTCGCCGTTCTGACGCAGCGTTTCTCCGGCGAGCAGGGCAAGGTCAAGACGCTGCACTGCGTGCACGTGGACGGCAAGATGCAGCCGATCGTCGGCAGCGAATTCGCGATCAAGGCGGATCTCGTGCTGCTGGCGATGGGCTTCGTGCATCCCCTGCACGAAGGCCTGCTGCGGACGCTCGGCGTCGAGCTCGACCAGCGCGGCAACGTGCACGCCGCGACCTCCGACTATCAGACCTCGCTCGCAAAAGTGTTCACCGCCGGCGACATGCGCCGCGGCCAGTCGCTGGTCGTCTGGGCGATCCGCGAAGGCCGCCAGTGCGCGCACATGATCGACCGGTCGCTGATGGGGTCGTCAACGCTGCCGCTGTAAGGCGAACGTGCGAAACCACGCGGTCACTTGCCGCGCGGACGCCACGTTTTTGATTTCGACAAGCGCGAAGAAATCTTCGCTCAGCCGGTGCAGCAGATCGGGCTCCTCCAGGTTGACCAGATGGCCCGTCGCCGGCACGACCGCCAGCCGGATCGCCGGGCTGGCCTGTTTGAGGAACAGGCCCGACTCCACCGCGCCGCCGTCTTCATCGCCGACGACGACCAGTCCCGGCACCTTCATCGCAGCCAGCCTCGTTTTCATGCTGAACAGCGAGGGCCGGCGGGCCATGACCCGGCGGGTGACGAGGGCATTGCCCTGCGCGGAATGGTTCATGAACCGCTGGCAGAACTCTGCAAATGCGCGCGGGTTCTTGCGCTTGAGCTGGATGCGGTTGGCCGCGACCGACAGCCCCTTCAGGACCTCGGCGAGACCGCCCTCTTCGTAGAGCTTCGCACGTGCCTCGGCCTTCTCCCTGAAATCCGTCTGGCGCGGATCACCGCCGCTGCCGATGCCGATCATGGTCACGGACATCGCCATGTGCGGATAGCGCAGGCCGAAATCCAGCGTCGTCCGCGAGCCCATGGAACAGCCGACAATGTGCGCCTTTTTGAGCTTGAGGTGGCGCATCACCGCAGCGACGTCATCCACCGCCCGGTCGTGTGAATACTGCTTCGGCGAGGTCGGCACGTCCGATGGCGGATAGCCGCGCGCATTGAAGGCGACACAGTGATAGCGGCGACTGAAATGCTGGATCTGCTTCTCCCAACTCCACAGGTCGCCGGAGAATTCGTGCACAAACACGATCGGCGCACCTGAGCCCGCCGTTTCGTAATACAGGCGTGCACCGTCAGACTGAACGTAGGGCATGCTGGCTCCCAATGTGCCGGGCCGAATTCAGGCGTTGAAGCGAACGACGGCCCGGCCAGGCGCGGTCACCTCGCCACCTTCAATCCGGACGAACAGGGAGAATTCGACCTCACGCGTGTCAGGGTTGACCCGTTCGACTTTGCCGCCACAGACCAGCGTGTCGCCGAGGTAACTGGCCCGGCGGTTCGAATAGTCGAACTCGACCAGGACGCCATCGTCTCCCATCCAGTTCAGCACGGCTTGCGTCAACCAGTCCCCCTGCAGCGGTCCGTCCACCACGATGGCCGGGTGTTTCTCCACATCCTTTGTATAGGTCTCGTCATAGTGGATCCGGTGGCCGTTCCAGATCGCTGCATTGTAGAGAAACAACGAGACGTTGGTCGGCTTGTAGCGGCGTTCGGGCAGCGCAGTGCCGGGCTTGATGTCCGTGAACTTCGGCATTCTTGGGCTCCCTGGGAAGCGAGATGAGATCAGGTTGATTTAAGAACCTGATTGCGAAAGCTGATGAGTCGTCCCTGCGAACGCAGGGACCCATACGCCGTGTCGCTCATAAGCCGGTTGGCTTCCGTTGCCTTGACAAGCTCTGAGGCTATGGGTCCCCGCCTTCGCGGGGACGACGGTCTTTGTGGTGATCCAACCTGTTCTCATCACGCTCCTCAGCGAACGATGCGCGTCTGGGTTTCTTCAGCCACCGGCTCGCCGGCCGCGGTCCTCACGTCCAGTTTATAGACCAGGAAGATCAGCGGGCCCTGCGATCCCGACTTTTCATACATATCGGCCAGAGAGCGCGTGGCGACCAGAACGTCGCCGGGCCTGACCGGGCGGAAATAGCGGCACCTGGTGCCGCCCGCCATGACGCGCTTGAGAGGAAGGTCCGGCAGCAGCGAGGCGCTGGCGATCCCGTCCGGCCCGAGTTGGTCCAGCGGCACGACAGGACGCAGCACGCCGAACAGGAACATCGGCGGCGCCTCATCGCCGTTCAGGTATTTGTCCAGCACCTGTCCGGTCGAGACCGCATACTTCACAATGTCACGACGACTGACGTCGACCTGAACCGGCGGCTCGGAAGCGCCGATCATCCTGCGTGCTTCGTCCGATATCAGACCCATTGGCGTTGCGTCCTTGTTCTCCGGTTGCGATCTTACACACCCCGTTCCAAAGTTCTATCGCAAGGCGCAGACTCGCCTCCCCTCCCCGCCACGCGCTTCGCGCGCGGGACGGAGGGGAGCAGAACAGTTGACGGAGGACACGCATGGATTTCGGCATCGCCCTCGCCACCGCCGCAGACTCCTGGAAGGTCGCAAAAGAAGCCGAGGAGCTCGGCTTCACCCATGCCTGGTTCTACGACACCCAGATGCTGAGCGCCGATTGTTTCGTCGCCATGGGCGCGGCTGCCGTGAACACCAGGCGCATCCGCCTTGGCACCGGCGTGCTGGTGCCGTCGAACCGCATTGCCCCGGTTGCCGCCAATGCGCTGGCGACACTGAACCAGCTCGCGCCGGGCCGCATCGACTTCGGCGTCGGCACCGGCTTTACCGCAAGGCGCGCGATGGGCTTTGGCGCCATCAAGATCAAGGACATGGAGACCTACATCCACCAGGTCTACGGCCTGCTGCGCCGCGAGACGGTCGAGTTCGAGATGGAAGGGCAGACAAAGAAAATCCGGTTCCTCAATCCCGAGCTGCCCCTGTTCAACACCACCGATCCGATCCCGCTCCATCTCTCGGCCTTCGGCCCGCGCACCCAGGCGCTGACCGCCAAACTCAAGGCGGGCTGGATCTACTTCGTCGGCAATGTCGCGAACGGCATCAAGGAAGTCGAGGCGATGCGCGATGCCTGGTCGAAGGCCGGCCATGCGATGGACGACCTGCAGGCGACAGCCTTTGCGCTGGGTTGCGTGCTGCAGGACGGTGAAGGCGCAGACTCCAGAGCGTGCCATGGCACAGGCGGGTCCGCGCGCGGCGGTGATGCTGCATCGCGCGGCGGATGAGGCGCTCGCCGGGCTGGCGCCAGGCATCACGATGGTGTCCACGACCAGGCCCGAGATGCAGGGCTATGTGCGATCTCGCGCGCGATTTCGAGCCCACAGGACGCGCCCTACCTGCAGAATCATCGCGGGCACCTGATGTTCGTGAAGCCCGAGGAAAAGACGCTTCGTCAGCGCCGAACTGATCAGCGCCACCTCTTTCACGGCAACCGAAGCCGAGATCAAGCAGCGCATCGAGGCGCTGCGCGGCGCCGGCTACACGCAGTTCACCATCCAGCTCGTGCCCGGCCATGAACACGCGCTGGCCGACTGGGCGCGCATCCGGAAGGCGTTCGCGTGAGGAACTCCTTCCTTCTCCCCTCGTGGAGAGGGGAAGAAGGACGTCGCCGCTCCCGGGCCTACGACACCTGCTCCGTTCGCAGCGCGCGCACCGCAGCTCTGATCATCGCGACGATCTCGACCTCGGCATCGCCGTCCTGCGGCTGACGCCACGCGCTCTGGATTGCGATGACCACCTGCTCGGCCGGATTGATGAAGATGAACTGGCCAAAGGCGCCGTTCGCCGAAAAGGCGCCGTTGTTGACGCCGCCGGGCAGGGGCGGCACCGCCCACCAGTGGTAGCCGTATCCCGCGGGCGAACCGGGCATGAGCCGGCCGAAGGCGGTGGCCGCGCTGTCGGGCTGGCCGGCGAGATCGCGCCAGCCGGGCGGCAGCACCCGTCGGCCGCTGAACGCTTCGCCGTCCTCCAGCACCAGCTGGCCGAAGCGGCCGAAGTCGCGCAGGCGCGCGCTGACGCCAAACCCGCCCAGCTCCAGGCCGTCCTCGGACTCGAGTTGCCAGTACCCGTCGGCCTCCATGCCGGCAGGTCCCCAGATCGTCTCGGCGCAGTAGTCGGCCAGGGGCCGGCCCGTAGCGGCCGCGACCAGCGCGCCAAGCACGCAGCTCTCGCCGGTCGAATAGTTGAAGACGACGCCCTGCGGATGGGCGCGCGGCAGTTTGCAGAGCAGGTCCAGGACGGCGCCTGGCCGTCGGCTCTCCATGGCCCGGCCCAGGCGATAGACCTCGGAGCGTCCGTCGGCGTCGTAGTCCTCGCGCCAGGCCACGCCGGAGCACATCCGCAGGACATTGCGGATCGTGACGCCCTCGTAGGCCGAGCCGCGCAGCCGCGGCAGGTAGCGCTCGCAGCGATCGTCAAGGCTGCCGATCGCGCCATCGTGGAGCGCGGCGCCCGACGAGCGTCGCGGTGATCGACTTCGCGGTCGAGAAGCTGGTCCACCGGCTCTCCGGGCCGCTGCCCATGCCGTAGCGCTCCAGCGCGATCTCGCCGTGCTTCAGGATCAGCAGCCCGGCCGTGCGGCGGCGGGCCATGAAGTCGCTGACGCTGAGGCGCACCCCGCCCGCCTCAAAGGTCAGGTCCGCGAGCGAACGGGCGTGCGGTGGCAGCGGCCGCACCGCGTCGCCGCGCCGGATGACGCGCACCGGCCAGACCTGGTCCTGGTTGCGGAAGGTCGGCGCCTGGTTTTCGGGTGTCGTGTCGTGATGTTCGGAGCCGCCCGCTCCGGATCGGCGTCGCCGCGGTTCACGCCGGCACCTCGCCAGCACTTGCGTGCGCGACATCGATGCGCGCGCCGACCGGCGCTGTGACTGCAGCCTTCGTCCGTGTGCGACAGGCCATGAACACCCCCTCTGTTCGATGAGACGACGCCAGATCGCCCGGAACGGCGAGGCTTGCAAAGCAAGTTAAGTTGGCTTGCGGTGGTCGCATCCCGCTGGCATGCTGACGGCCGATGGTAGCGGAGACATAGCCCCGTCAGGGGTGTGTGAGTGTCGGCTCAGGGCCACAAGCGGACGAACGACGCCGGCGGCGACCGGGCATCACCAGCGCACTACGACCGCGCGGTTTTCTTTTTTGGAGAGCCGGCGGTCCCCCCGATGAATTGCACAGCGAGCCAGCAGATCAAACCTGAGAACGGTATGGGTGCCAGGGGCGCAAAGACAAGAAAACCAATGCCGGACTGGGATCGAGAAAACCCGGGTATGGACCGAACCAGATCGGCATGCTGAGCATGGCCTGAACAACGCCGATGCCTTGCCCCGCATCGAAGACGTTGGAAAGCATCTCCGGAGCCAGGAAGAACAGCGGCACGTTCAGAAGAGACATCGCGGTTGCGGACGAGACCGCGTTTCGTCCCTTGGTGTATGCGAGCAATATTGCCAGCAGCATCACCGTGAGGGTTGAATATTTGAATGTGTCGGAGAGCAGAGGTATTGCGCCACACGTGGCTCGTCACACCTGGCTCAAGCCGGGTCGACCGTTGAAAGGTACGTGTGCGTGGTCGCAATCAGCATGATGAGCGCGTTCGAGCGACATTCTTGGTCGCCAGCCAAGTGTACTGTCGGGTCTTTCTTGCAGTCTGGAACAGCCCTACAAGTTAAACAAGCTTGCGCCCATCCAGACCATCCGGGCAGGATTGCTTTCGTCTTGGAGGCCAAATGCGAGGATCATCTGTTTACCTCATTCTTTCGATCGTTAAGCTGAGACTGCGGTTGGTCTTCGCCACCTTGTCGACAGGCCTCATGATTGCGCTTGCCGTGTTGTCAGCGCCAAAGCCGGCCAGTGCGCTAACGAAGGAGCAAGCGAGAGAGAATTGCCGCAACATGGTCGGCATCGGCAAGGGTTACATCCAGTCCTGCATGGGCGGTCAGAAGGGTGAAGGGCTGCGCGAGGCCTGTCGCGCCAAGTCGTACGCGGCGGTCGGCGCATGTATGAAGGCCGCGCTGAACAAGGCGAACGGTCGCGCCAATGTCGCAATTGCCGTCGATGACGGCAAGACGAAGAAGGAAGTCATCAATCTCGGCAACGCGTTGCCGGCAGGCTTTGTCCCGCCACCGCGCACGATCTCAGACATCGCGGCTATTCTCGATAACGAGAAGCCGGATCCCGCGGCCTTGGCCAAACTCAGGCAGGAAGCGGACGACAGTCCAGCCAACGGTCTGTCAGCTGCGGATCTCGCAGCATTTTACTTCTACCGCGGCAATTCGCGCTCGCTCCTGGGACGGCCGGAGGATGCGATCGCGGATGGCGACAAGGCAAAGGGCTTCGCCCGCGCCGCGGGTGATCAAATGCTTTTCCACAGGACAGAGCACTTCATCGGAATGCAGAGGAAGGCGCTTGGCGACCTGAAATCCACCATAGCAATCTACCTTGCAATGATCCGCGGGAGCAGTACGCCGCGCCTGGAAGCCTGGCACATTGTTGCCATCCCGAGTTTGATGCAGGCCTACGTTCAGGTTGGCGATATCCCGCAGGCAGAGGGTCAGTTGCGCCGGATCACCGCGCTCGTCACAAAGGCCCGCACCAGCGGCAATCCGGGATGGCGCCAAGCATACGCCACCAAGGGGCGGATGTTCGAATCGTTCTTCGACAACGGCCGGGCAATCGTACTGGAGGCACGCGGCCAGTATCGCGAGGCGGAGGAGGCTTACAAACGTGCGGCCGATTTCATCAGGGCTTGGTCCAGGGAGCAGGACAAATTCGACAATTCATGGCCGGTGGCCCAGATTCTGGTTGGCGCCGATAGTCTGCTGCTGAACGCTGCGCGGATGAAGGCCAAGCAAGGCCGGCTGGCTGAGGCAGAAGTTGACGCCCGCGCGGTATTGCTGGCGCGGCTGAAGGAGCAGGGCAAGTACAACCCGAATGACCACCCGGTTTGTCGTCGGGCTCGCCGGCGTCATGATCGATCAGGGGCGCTATGGCGATGCCGAGAAGCTGCTCCGCTCCGCGCTTGATATCCAGCGCACGATCGGAATCGACGACGGATACGCAATCCAGCGCGCAGATCCTGTCGCAGCTCGGCGCTGTACTGCACTTCCAGCGCAAGCCCGAGGAAGCCGCCAGGGTGTATGCCGAACTGGACAAGGCAATCGCCAAATGGGAGCCGGGCCGCAAACAGGTGCTCGAGCTGAACGGTTCGCGCATTGCGGCGCTCTATGCGTCGGGCCAGATCGAAGCCGGTGTTGCTGCCGCGCAGGAACAGCTGAAGCGCGAGGTCAGCCGCGTTGGCGAGCGGCATTTCGATACCGCGGCCGCGCGCGGCACGCTGGCGATGGGTTATGCGCTCGGCTGGCGCGACGCCGACGCGATCCGCGAGTTCAAGGCGGCGATCCCGATCCTGATGGCGGCCTCGCGCGAGAATGCCGACGATGACGACGACACGGTCAGCGCCGCCCGCAGCGAACGGCTGCAGAGTATCGTCGAGGCCTATATCGCGCTGCTGGCGAAGACCAGCGACAATGCCTCCGGCCAAGCTTCGCTGGAGACGTTTGCGCTTGCCGACGCGATCCGCGGCCAGTCGGTGCAGAAGGCGCTGTCGGCGTCGAGCGCGCGCAGCGTGGCGAAGGATCCGGCGCTGGCCGAGCTCGTCCGCAAGGAGCAGGACCTCGGCAAGCAGATCAATGCCCAGCTCGGCGCGCTGAACAACGCGCTCGCCTCGAACGTGCGCGACGAGAACGTTGCGAAGGCCACCAGAGCTTCGATCGACAAGCTGCGCGCCGACCGGGCCAAGGTGCGCGAGGACATCAACAAGCGCTTCCCGAGCTATGCCGAACTGATCGATCCGAAGCCGCCGACGGTCGAACAGATCAAGGAGGCGCTGGTTCCGGGCGAGGCGATGCTGTCGTTCTATTTCGGCCGCCAGCGGCAGTTTTGTCTGGGCGGTGCCGAAGGACGGGCCGGTTGCGTTCGCGGCGATCAACGCCACCTCCGGCGACATCGAGAGCAAGGTGCGCAAGCTGCGCGAGGCGCTGGAGCCGAATGCGGCGATGATCTCCGACATTCCGGCGTTCGATCTGGCGCTCGGGCCATGAGCTTTACTCGCTGCTGCTGAAGCCGGTCGAGGCCGGCTGGAAGCAGTCGAAGAGCCTGATCGTCGTGACGAATGGCGCGCTCGGCCTGCTGCCGCTGTCGCTGTTGCCGACCGCGCCGGCGCAGGTCGCCGCGAACGAGGACGTGCTGTTCGCGAGCTACCGGAACGTGCCGTGGCTGGCGCGCACGCATGCGGTGACGATGGTGCCGTCGTCGGCGGCGCTGCGCACGCTTGCGCAGCCTGCCGCCGGGCAAGCCCGAGCGCAGCGAACTGATCGCGTTCGGCGATCCGTATTTCTCGCAAGGAGCAGCACGACGAGGCGCAGAAGCCGGTGCAGGTTGCGGATGCGTCCGGCGCGACGCATGGCTGCCACCACGACGCGCGGCGTGCCGCTTGAAGCGCCGCAACTCGCCGAAACTCGAAGGCGTCGACAGCGCCGAGCTGGCGCTGCTGCCGCGGCTGCCGGACACGGCGGACGAACTGAAATCGATCGCGCTGGCGCTGCAGGCCGACCCGGTCAAGGTGCTCAACCTCGGCAAGGACGCCAACGAGAAGAACGTCAAGACGATGGACCTGTCCGGCTTCAAGGTCCTGGCGTTCGCGACCCACGGCCTCGTGCCGGGCGAACTCAACGGCCTGACGCAGCCGGCGCTGGCGCTGTCGGCGCCGGCTGTCGTCGGGCGCCGAGGGCGACGGGCTTCTGACCATGGAAGAAATCCTCTCGCTGAAGCTCGATGCCGACTGGGTCGTGCTGTCGGCCTGCAACACCGGCGCGGGCTCGGGCGCGGGCGCGGAGGCTGCCTCCGGTCTCGGCCGCGCGTTCTTCTACGCCGGCACGCGGGCGCTGCTGGTCACCAACTGGTCGGTGCATTCGCAGTCGGCGCGTGAACTCGTCACCGACCTGTTCAAGCGGCAGGCCGACTGACGCGAAGCTCGCCCGCGGCGAGGCGCTGCGGCAGGCGATGATGGCGATGGTGGACGGCCAGGGCTACACCGACGCGCAGGCAAGACGCGAGTTCGCCTACGCGCATCCGCTGTTCTGGGCGCCGTACACCATCATCGGCGACGGCGGGAAGCGGTGAATTGCAGCCCGACCCTTAAACTTAGGGATACAAGGGCTTCGCTACGGCAACACGCGATGCTGCCAATGACCCCTGTGGGTCATGAGCGGAAGAACTCAAGCTGAGCAAAACGAGTCCGCTTTTGGAAGGATAGCGACCGAATTGCACTGCGGCAGGTTCACGCTGTGGCTCCGCGCTTATGAGTCCACGCCCTAGATCACGCCCCTGCCCTTCAGACCTTCGATCTCGCCTTGCGTGTAGCCGAGGCTCGCCATGACCTGATCGGTATGCTCGCCGATCGTTGGTGCACGATGCCGGATCGTGCCTTGCGTCTCCGAAAGCCAGATCGGCACCCTGGCGACCGGCGCGGGCGTCGCCATGCCCGGATACGCGACCGGCTGGAAGAACCCCATCGCCTGGATGTGCGGATCGTCCAGTGCGGCCTGCGGGCTTCAAAACGGGCGCTGCCGGAACCTTCGCCTCGGCAAGCGCCGCCAGCGCCTCCTCGCAGGTGCGCTCGCGTGTCCACTGCTGCATGATGCGGTGAGCTCCTTGCCGTTGTTGCCGCGATCGATGTCGGTCCTGAAGCGCCTGTCCTCGAGCAGATCGGGTCTGCCGATCATCTGCGCGACGCGCTTGAAAAGCGGGTTGCCGACGCACGGAGACCAGGATCTGGCCATCCTTGCAGCTGACGATGTCGCCCGGGCCCGAGATCTGCGAACGGCTGCGGACGGCGGCGGTCGGCCTTGATGACGGCCTGCTCGATCAGGATGGAATTCGCCACCGTGAGCGCGGTGCCGAGGAGCGCGCCCTTCCACCCATTGGCCGCGCCCGGTAGCCTTCCTGTGCATCAGGGCCGCCATCGTGCCGAACGCCAGATGCAGCGCAGTGCCGAAGTCGACCCACGGCGCCTGAAAGCGCACGGGCTGCTCCTCGTCGCCACCCGAGAGGTAAGCCGCCCCGCACATGACCTGGCCGATCGCCGTCGAAGCCGACGCGATCGGAGTAAGGTCCGCCGCGTCCATAGGCGGTCGCGGTGGCCAGGATGATGTCGGGCTTCACCGCTTTCAGGCTCTCGTAGTCGAGCCGCATGGCCTGCAGCGTCCGCGGCGGCAGGTTGGCGATCACAACGTCGGCGGTTGCAACCAGCCGGCGCACGACCTCCTGGCCCTCGGCCTTCATCGGGATCGAGCGTGATGACCGAGCTTGTTGCGGTTCATCTGCATGAAGAGACGCGCCATCGCCGCCTTCAGTGATCGGGGCCTGCACGCGATCCTCGCTGCCCTCGCCGCGCTTCTCGATGCGGATCACCTCGGCGCCCTGCTCGGCGAGCAACGCCGCGCAGTAAGGTCCGGCGATGTAGCGGCCGAAGTCCAGCACGCGGATGCCCTGCAAGACGCCTGTCATCGACCTTCTCCTCCAGCATCGATATTGCGAGGCGACCGTGCGGCCACCTGCCTGTTTGAGCGACCCGCGACGCAAGCCGATCCGACACGCGAACGTTAGCGTGCGGGCGTTACACCAGGCAATGTTGATGCATTGCGAGAGCGGGGTGTAAATCGGCAAGAGGTCCGGACGCGCATGTGAGCCGGCGCCGCCAGGTCGCCCCGCGCCATCTGATCTATTGGGTCCGAGGTATTTGAGAAAGTTGGGTCTCGGAGCACAGCTGAGATATGATGTGGTGAAGGTCGCCCCCTAAAACGTCATCGGGGCTTTGAGATCTCCGTCGCGGCCTCTTGCGGGCACTCGCACGCCGCGGCAGCATGGGCGAGCGAAGCGACGCCGTTCTTCGAACGGCTATGGGATCACCGGGCCATCTCGCGCCCGGCTTCACATATGGAGCATGGGGAGCATCATGCAAATCGGTGTTCATCTGCCGCATGTCGGCCGCAAGGCCACGCCCGACGCGGTCACGCGCGCTGCCGTGCAGGCCGAGGAGCTCGGGCTTGCCGACGTATGGGTGAGCGAGCACGTGATCGTGCCGAAGGACGCGCCCTATCCGCCCTCGGCCGCCTTCCTGGAGCCGATCCTCACGCTGGCCTGGGCGGCCGCGGCGACCAAGCGGGTCCGGCTCGGCACCAGCGTGATCGTGCTGCCGATGCATCATCCGGTGCCGATGGCCAAGCAGCTCGCCACGTTGCAGACGCTGAGCAAGGGCCGCGTCATCTTCGGCATCGGGGTCGGCTGGATGGAAGCGGAATTCTCCGCGTTCGGCGTGCCGTTCCGCGAGCGCGGCCGGCGCACCGACGAGAGCATCGCGCTGATGCGCGCGCTGTGGAGCCAGGACCCGGTGACCTTCAAACCGCGCTACTGGGCGACGCAGATCGAGGAGATGCGCATGCAGCCTTCCCCCTCAGTGCCCATTCCGCTGTGGGTCGGCGGCAGCTCCGACAGGGCCTTCGAGCGCGCCGTGAACCTCTGTGACGGCTGGCACGGCAACCGGCTCACCGCCGAGGCGGCGCCGCCGGTGATCAAGCGATTCCGCGCGGCGCGGCCGGACAAGGCCTTCACCATCTCGCTGCGCATCAGCTTCGACGGCAAGGACCCTGCCGAGCTCAGCGCAAGGCTTGCCGCCTATCGCGACGCCGGCGTCGATCACATGCTGGTCTCGCCCGAAGATCGCGACGCTCGACGGCTGGATGCGCACCGTGGAAAAGATCGCCCGCGCGGCGGGCGTGCACTAGGCCCGGGCCAAAAAATCGACGCCACTTGCTGCAATCTGCAGTTTTTCGCGTCCGGAAATTTCGGCACGCATGCCGTCGAGCCACCAGGAAGACGCCAGGCGCGAATTCGCCGCGCCTGAAAGCGCACGGGACTGTCCTCGTCGCCACCCGTGAGGTAAGCCGCCTCGCGCGCAAGCCGGAGCATCATCGCTCCGGCTTTGGTTGTTTTACCCGGCGTTAGTTCAGCCAGCATCCGCTTTGCTGCGGTCGGGCCCTGGACAGCGGTATGACCGGGAACAACGACCTAGAATCCGCCCAATCGCTCCAGGCTCGCGAGATCGTTCGGCGGGACTAAAGACGTTGGCTCCACGATCTGATCGTCGGCCGTGGTTTCGGTCGAGAGCCCGAGCTTGCGGGCGTGCTCCCATGCCTCGCGTTTCGCTATGGCGATGATTTCCGACACCGTGTCGAGCCGCGTGACCAGCGCCACTGAGAACCCCTGCAGCAGGCGAAGGCGCTCCTCCTGTTCGCGGACTTGCGCCGCCAGCCGGTCAATCTCCCGGTTCTTGGCATCAACATCCGCGGCCATCGCATTGTTCAACTTGACGGCCTCCTCCCATTCACGCGTGCGCGTCTCGAAATACTCGGTGAGGACTTCATATTCCCGCTGCGCGTCGGCAATCGGGTTGCGCCCGAGGTCGATGTTACGAAGGCGCGGCGCCTGTGATGGAGCCTCTGCTGTCGGAACCATGTTGGTCTTTCCCCTGACTGTTGCGGTGTTCCATTCGCTAGCAGGGGCCAGTTCACTGGTCTTAATCTTACATCCGGGTTACTTCACTGGTTTCAATTTTACTGGACTCTCGGGAAGTCGACACGCGCGGACAGTCCGGCGGTTGCGGCGTCATGCCCGCCACAGGCGCGCGAAGCGGCGCCGTGCAGGCCACGCTCAATCACGTCAACATCCGGCTCGACGTGCCGATCCTGAACCAGCTCGTCGTCCTGCCGCGCTTCATCACTGGCACCATGCGATGAAGCCGATGGACAAGAACTTCGCCGTACACTTCCCCTGGATCGACCGGCTGTTCGGCACCTGGCACATGCCGAAAGGAGAGTGGCCGCCGCAAACGGGCATTGAGAACGACCGTCTCCCGGCCGAGTTCTCGAGACAGTTTGTCTGGCCATTTCGACGCGGCTGCGACTGAGAGGGCAGCGCCGCGACGAAATCGTTGCGGCGCATCATGCCTGGTGCTGAATTCGAGAATTTGCGGTAGCTCGCTGCCAGGACAAGAGCGGTCGCTGGCGATGGTCGTCGACGGGCGCCTCGGCTAATCGAACTGCACCGGCATTTGGCGCTTTCTGTTCACATGCAGAGTGAAGACATCGGGTCTGGCGTAATGCCCGCTCGCGTCAAACTTCCGGCGCGAGGCGCGCGCGGCCCCGACATCGATGTCGGCGATCAGGAGCCCCTTCTTCTTATGCATCGGTCCTGCGATGGCACCACCGAAGGGCTTGTAGACGACGGCGTCGCCCGCGTTGATCCACTCGTCCTTGTTCGGGAAAAGTTCGTCGCGGTGCGGCACGCCTTCGGGGATGTCAGAAGCTTCCAGCGCCGTCGCACAGCCGATGACCCAACAGCCGCCCTCGCGCGCGATGTGCTGCATCGTCGCGAGCCATGTCTCGCCGCTGTCCCATGTAGGAGCGACGTAGATATCGATGTTTTGCGCATAAAGCGCGTAGCGCGCCAACGGCATGTAGTTCTCCCAGCAGATCAGCGCGCCGACGCGGCCGATCGCGGTGTCCACGACATTCAAGCCCGAGCCGTCGCCGAAGCCCCAGACCATCCGCTCTGGATTGGTCGGCATCAGCTTGCGGTGGTTATTGGCCAGCCTGCCATCCGCGTCGATGATCGCGCAGCTATTGAAGAGCGTGCTTCCGCTGAGTGATCCGTCAATTTCCTGATAGCCCATCACGATCACCACCTGGTGGTCCTTCGCCGCGTCCTGTAGCGGTCGCAGGCCGTCCCTGCTCAGGTCGACTGAGTTGGCCTGAGAGAGGGCATAGAGCTCATCCGTCTTCCCCATCCCGGCCCCCGGCGGCAGTCGCCAGACGAAGGTGGGGTAACCGGGAAGCCAGGTTTCGGGAAATACCACCATTCCGCAGCCTTGGGCCGCCGCCTCCCGCACAAGCTCGACCGCACGGATCATGGAATTTACGAGATCAAGGTAGACTGGCGGTTGCTGAACAACTGCGATTTTCATCCGCTTCCCTTCGCCCCCCGGGCTGGGGAAAATGAGAACCTATCATGCTGGCCGTGCTTGCTTAAGTCATTTCGGCTGATGCCGGCAGGAAGGCGTCAGTTCGCGGTACCAACGCAGCGCTTCTCCGAACGGCTCGCGGTCAACACGGGCGCGGCGCTCGCGCATGCGCTTCTTCGAGGGGCGGGCCGATGCCCGACGCGATCTGCCCGCTCTCCTCGGCCCAGCCGATCGGCCTCCACTTCGGCACGAGGTCGCAGAACGCGTCGATCCACTCCAGGCTTGATCAAAGTCAGCCAGGGAAGGCGGGACGGGGAGCCCCGAAGGCGTCCCAAGCCTTCCCTGTCACAAGGCTTCGCTATCACAAGCCTTCCCTGTCACAAGGCTTCCCTCTCAATCTGCGGTCGCACCGGATTGAGCGACCAGCTTGCGAAGCTTTTCCATTTCCGCCTGATGGAATTTCGTCAGGTCTTCGCCCCGGAGAGGTGGAAGCGTCCGCGTGGCGTTCTGTTCATAGTAGGCAATGACATCCGGATCGGTTTGCGCCTTCGCGATCGCGTCCGCCAGCCTGGTGACGATCTCGTCTGGCGTTCCAGCGGGCGCAACCACTGTCGACCAGCCGGTCAAGGTTGCGTCGTAACCGGATTCTTTCAACGTCGGCACGTTGGGCGCATTCTTTGTGCGGACCTCTCCCAGAGCGACAAGTGCACGAAGCTTTCCCGCCTCGAGGTTCGCCCTGATCGACGAAGGGTAGTCGAACGCCGCATCGACGTCCTGTCCCAACAACGCTGTCTGCGCCGGCGTCGCGCCCTTGAAAGGGACGTGCGTGACATCGATGTTCGTCACGCTCTTCAGCATCTCCATCGCCAGGTGCTGGCCCGTTCCCGCGCCCGCCGATGCAAAGTTCAGCTTTCCGGGATTGGCTTTTGCAAACGCGACAAGATCCTTGAGGGTTTTGAACCTGCTCGCCTCGGGAACCACCAGCAACTGGCTTCCCTCCGACAGGGCGAGCACTGGTTTGAAGGACTTGATCGGATCGTATGTGAGCTTCTTGTAAAGCCAGGGATTCGTCGCAATCG
The DNA here is from genome assembly GCA_963774995.1 of uncultured Alphaproteobacteria bacterium. Lineage (GTDB taxonomy): Bacteria > Pseudomonadota > Alphaproteobacteria > Rhizobiales > Xanthobacteraceae > P52-10. The sequence goes on along the minus strand of CAVZHJ010000018.1, from coordinate 11,530 downwards.
TGCCCGACGTTGCCAGCAGGATCGTATAGCCATCAGGCTTCGCATTCGCGACGAATTCTGTGGCGAGAATGCCTCCCGCCCCGGGCCTGGGCTCGACGATCACAGGGACGCCGAGGATCGCCGCCAGCGGCTTTGCGATCACGCGCGACGAGATGTCCGTCACGCCACCAGCCGATGACGGAACGACCCAGGTTATTGCCTTGGTTGGAAATGACTGGGCAGCCACCGGATAGGGCAAAAGACAGGCCGCCAACGTCAACGCGCAAGCCCAATAACGAACGCTTCCCACCATTACTGCCTCCAGGAAACAACCATTGCTGAAGCGAACAGTATCGCAAAGCCCTGCAAGTTGCAGCACTGATACGGTTTCCGCAGCTGGTGCCCGCCTAGATCCCGCGGAACTTCGGCTTGCGCTTCTCGACGAAGGCGCTGCGGGCCTCCTTCGCGTCGGCCGAGCTTTGCAGAATGCCGCCGGCGTTCGAGGTCAGCACCATCGTCGTCTCGAGCGAGCTGTCGAGCGCGGCGCGCATGATGCGCTTCGAGTTCCATTGCACCAGCGGCGGCTGATCGATGATGCGCTGGCACAAGTCACGCGTGAAGCTCTCGAGTTCGGCGAGCGGCACCAGATGGTTGAGCATGCCCCAACGATACGCGGTTTCGTTGTCGAGCGAGCCGGTGTAGGCGAACTCGAGCGCCCGCCCGAGGCCGATCATCTTCGGCAGGTAGTAGCAACCGCCGTTCTCGATGATCTGGCCGACCTGCTGGTAGGCGACGAAGCGCGTCGCCTCGCATCCGATGCGGATGTCACAGTGCAACGACATGTCCATTCCGGCGCCGACGGCGGGACCGTTGATCATGGCGATCGTCGGTTTGCGGATCAGCGAGATGTCGCGGTGCAGCTTCGTGAGACCGTAGAAGAAGTGCTGGCGCGCGGCATCGGGACCCTCGTGGCTGCCGCGCGCGCCGATCGCCTCCGGTCCGATCTCGGCGGCCGTTGCCCGGCTCTTCAGGTCGGCACCCGAGCAGAAGCCGCGACCTATTCCGGTCAGCACGATGACGCGCACGTCGGGGTCGTCGTCGGCGGCCCGCATGTATTCGCCGACCTTGGCGACCGTGCCGTTCGCCTCCGCGGTGCCGACCAGCGCGTTCATCTTTTCGGCCTGGTTGAACTTGATCCAGAGGATGCCGGAAGCCTCCTTCTCGTAGAGCAGATGGGGGACGAGCTCGGGTCCTGTGGCGGCGCTGGGCATGAGGTTCACTCCGGGATGACTGTCGCAATGGCGCCTAGTGGAGTGGATTTGACATTCGCTACCCACCTTGCCGCTTGCTCGGGAAGCGAATGTCAAATCCATAAACTCCACTAGAAACCTAGTGTTGCTAGTGGTCCTTATGATTCCAACATTCGCAACAGAGCGAGCGGCAATGGGATGCGAATGTTAGAATTGGACCACCAGCATGGCGGTCACGCCTGACCACGGCAAACGAAAAGGACGACGCTGGCGCCTTCTCCGGTTCGTTCCTGACTCACGCCGTCCTGGCATCGTCCACACGAATGCCGGGTTCAAATGAGCAATCGGCGACGGGTCGGGCTATGAGATGGCGACGGGGATGCACAGCGCATGACGGCTGGAAGCCGACGTAGCGACCACGACAACACATGTTCGCCAAGGGCCAGGAACCGACATCGTTGATCCTGTCCGCTGAACGGAAAGACCCGGTCATCCGAGCCCCTCTACACCAACCAGACGAGCGGAGCTGCAGGCATCTCTGATACTCTTTAATCCCTGATAGGTCGGGCCGTTATAAAATGACTCCCACGCGGCGACTGACGGGAATTCCAACAGGACAATTCTGCGAGGCTCCCAGTCACCTTCGTAGACTTTGTGCGCACCGCCTCGCGCAAGATACTTCGCACCGGCCTTTTCCAGGGCAGGCTTTACGCCCGACATGAACTCCTGGTACCGCGTTGCGTCTCTGATATCGACATCGAAGATCACGTAAGCGGGCATCACCAGCTTCCCCTTGAATCTGCTTTTAGAACCTGTTTCGTTGCGAACCGTAAGGAAGGCTGGGCGTTGGCACAAGCCAACGCATTTTGGCTGCTTTGGGTCAAAACCGGAAGTCGCGGCCTTGCTGCGGGATGTCTGCTTTGCCATGGTGAGCGGGCATCGTCAGCGACACGCGGCATGTCCGGGAAGTGCCACAAGCAGACATACTCGGGTGGGGGCGACGGCACCGCAGTTCGTCTGTCAGCCCCCGGGGCCGTCCTTCATGATGTAGCCCATCAGGTCGTCGACGTTGTGCTCCAGATCCCGGATGACGTCCTTGACGACATCTCCGATCGAGATCACGCCCACGACCTTGCCCGCGTCCAGCACTGGCAGATGGCGAAAACCGCGCTGAGCCATCATTGCCATGCAGCCATCCAGCCGATCGTCCGGCTTGACCGTCACCGGGTTGCCCGTCATCACCTGGCCCACCGGCGTCTGCTTCGCATCGAGTCCCGGCAGCAGCACTTTGATGGCGCAGTCACCCTGGGTCACGATACCGACCAGCACGCCGTCGTCGATGACCAGCACCGACCGGACCCGGTTGTCGCGCATCCGGAGCAAGGCTTCGACGACCATGTCCCGGGAACCAACATGGATCAGCGCGCCTCTCTTCTGGGCCAGAGCGGTTTTTACTGTGCTCATCGATCTCCTCTCGGGGGCCCCATAGCCGTTCGAAGAACGGCGTCGCTGCGCTCGCCTATAGCCGTTCGAAGAACGGCGTCGCTTCCGCCTTCGCTCTTCGAGCTACGGCGGACAAGTCGCTTCGCCTTGCCCCGGCGTAGCCCCCAGGGCGAAGCCGGGTCGCCTGTGTCCTGCCCCGCCTTGGTGGTTCGCATGGAAGGATAGTCGAATTTTCTTGCCTCGTCAGCACCACGCCGATGTCGCCGGCGAAGCCCGCCACCGATCCCGATAGCGGGATTTTCACCGCCTCGATGGCGTAGCAAGTAGCCCGCATGAGCGAAGCGACATGCGGGACGATAGTCAGGATGATTCCCGGATGTCGCCATAGCCGATGCGAAGCATCGGCGTTCTTAGAACGGCGGCCGATGGCCGCCTATGCATCCGGGCTACTTGCTGCGCGATCTGTCACGTCAAAGTCTTCGGTGATGCCGATTCAGTCGACGCTTGGTTCAAGGTGCACGACCCCGAGGGCGTGGGATTCGAATATTCGGTAATCAAGAAACAGGTCGGGCCTGCCCCATTTCTCACGTCATTCCCCCATGCGCAGGGCGGTTCAGGATTTTTAACCAACGCGGAGGTCAGCAAAATTTTCTAGACCCCTCTTGAAACTTTTTGGAGCTTTTCATATTGAAGAATTTGCCGCGACAAGCGGTGCCGGACGCCTCCATAAGGGTCCGGCGAGTGTGGGCGCCGGAGGGTGTCCGGCGCCTTCGTATCCATCTTGCTCCTTGGAGGACATGGCTATGAGGACTACTTTCGACTTCACGCCCCTGTGGCGATCCACCATCGGCTTTGATCAACTGGCCGATTTCGTCGATAGCAGCCTGCGGCAGGCGACAGACGACCACTACCCGCCTTACAACATCGAGCGTTCAAGCGAGGATGCCTATCGCATCACTCTAGCGCTGGCCAGTTTTGCACCGGAGGACGTGAGTGTGACTGCCGAGCAGAACACGCTCACTATCGAAGGCCGGAAGACGGGCAAGGACGAACGCGAATACCTGTATCAGGGTATCGCAGCGCGTCCATTCCGCAGGGTTTTCAACCTCGCCGATTACGTGCAGGTCAAGCAGGCGTCGTTCCAGGACGGACTCCTGACGATCGACCTTGTGCGGGAAATCCCCGAGGCGATGAAACCGCGGCGGATCGCCATCAATGGCTCCGGCGCACCCCGGCAGATCGACCAGAAGAAAGCCGCTTAGGCTTTCGTCGTTGCGAGAGCCAAAGCACGACATCGGGCGGCGGGTGATCCCGCCGCCCGATCGGAAGTCCCACGCGTTTCCCGCAACTGAAAGGAGTATCAGGGAGGTTCGCATGAAGAGAACGAACGACAACAGACGGATCGTCGAGCTTTTTGTCCAAGCCGGTTTGATCGCAGCTATCGCCGCGGCGCTGTTCGCGCCGACCACGATCAGGGCAGGTGGCAACGAGACGGCACTGAACGCCGAACATGCATGGCCGATGCGAAGGCTGGAGTCCTGGAATGCGCTGCCGCTTCCGCCTATTGCGAATCTTGAGACGATGCCATGGCTTAAACTGGAGCGCGCCGCCAGGCCGATCAAGATCGACACGCTGCTGGCGCCGCCCTTCGAGATGATGGGACCAACCGTTGCCCGGTCCGGCAGCGATGCGCCGCTCTCATCAACGCCGGGGCTCTCAGGGAATGGATGAACGCCATGCATATCGTTCGGAATAATTTTCCCGCCGACTTCACGTCGCTGTTGCGGCCCGGAGGCCATCACCAAAGCCCGGGCGAGGTCTTGAACGACCTGACCCTCGCATCCCACGAGAAGCGCGTGATCCTCTCCGCCTGGGCGTCCGACCTCTATGCTGTCGAGTTCCTGTCCCTGGCTGCGCGATGTACCGGGCATCAGGACGACGCTGCGTCTGAGCGACATCCTCGCGGCGCTCCGCGCACTCGATGGCGACGATCCACCGCCCCGAGGGCGCGCGGCAATGCGGCCCGTGCATCTGCAAAGCCTGCGGGCCGTTGCGGCGTAAACCGCCCTCTCGAAGAGGCCTCCGAACGCATGCGGTCGGAGGCTTCAATCGGCCCGCAGCATGATGCGTAAACCGCGGTTTTTACTCATGCCGAAGCCGAAGCCTGTGGTTAAAAGCGCCAGTATGCATTCAGTGCGGCGCAGAGTTCGGCAAAGATTCCTCGCCACCACGGGAGCCGCCAGATGAGGCTGGTGCCCTCTCCAGTCGGCAGCCCTTGCGCATTCTTCGCGCGAACAGCCGGGGACGCCGCGACCAGCTGCGGCCAGGCCCGATGAGCGGCACCTTGTGCCTTCTCCTGCATTCCGTCGCCGACTATGCTCGCTGACGGATCGCTATCTCCGGAGATACCCATGCCGACCCGCCTCGGATATCTGCTGCCCACGCGTGAGAAGATCATGGCGGGCGAGCCGGCGACGGGACCCTTGCTCGATCTCGCCGCGCGGGCCGAGCGGCTCGGCTTCGACGCCATCTGGGTCGGGGATTCACTGTTTGCGCGGCCGCGCCACGAACCGCTCACCTTGATGACGGCAATTGCGGCGCGGCTCAAGCGGGTCGAGGTCGGCACCGCGGTGCTGTTGCCGGCGCTGCACAATCCGGTGCTGCTCGCGCATCAGGTCGCGACCCTCGATCAGATCGCCGAGGGGCGGCTCATCCTCGGCGTCGGCATCGCCGGCGACGTGCCCAACATACGCGCGGAATTCGCCGCCGCCGGCGTGCCGTTCGAAAAGCGCGTTGGCCGCATGCTGGAAGGGATCCGCCTCATGCGCGCGCTGTGGAGCGGCAACCCGGTCGATTGGGACGGCCGCTGGAAGGTCGAGGGCGCAGTGCTCGGACCGACGCCGCACAGATCCGGCGGCCCGCCGCTGTGGATCGGCGGCTCGCTGCCCGCGAGCATCGCGCGCGCCGGGCGCCATTTCGACGGCTGGATGCCGATTGCGCCGGACGCGGCACAATGGGGCCGCCAGTGGCGCGAGATCAGGGACATCGCGCGCGCAGCGGGCCGCGATGCCGACGCGCTCGTCGGCAGCATGTATCTCACCGTCGCGCTCGACGATGACGCCAGGCGCGCCAATGACAAGCTCGACCATTTTCTCGAAGCTTACTACGGCCAACCGGCGGCAGCCCTGCGCAAGCGCCAGATGGGCTACGCCGGCCCGGCGTCGGGCCTGGCCGAGTTTCTCAACGACTACGTTCGCGCCGGCTGCTCCGACCTCGTTCTGCGCTTCACCGGCGAGCACGAGCGCCATCTGGAGACGATCGCCGGGCTGCGGGAGAAGATTGTTTAGAGCGTCACTGAGATCGCAAAGCGTCCGCCTGGGCGACCATGTCCGGGATTGGTGTTCCCGGTCGTAGTCTGCGCATCAGATACCGATTTTCGGCAGCACACTTTTCTCCAGCCGTCGAAGGACGTCGTCCAGAGACGTGGAACCACCCTGACAGGAGAGGACGACCCGGTCGAGGCGCGGATAGGCCATCAGGGACGCCAGCTGATCGACAATTTCTGCGGCGTCGCCAGACACAGCATACCGTTCAATCATCCGATCCGAAATGAGAGACGAATGATCGGGATTTGACGACGCATGCTTGTAGTTATCGTATGAGCTTCTCAATCGCAGAAGGGAGTCTCGCTCCTCTCCTTCGAACCAGTCCGGGTTTGCCTGCATGATGGATGATGCCACGCGCGCTCGAACATCATCACGTCCTGCCGCAGACGTCTCACCTATGCCCATGGGCGTCCAGCATGTGACGGAAAGCTCATCTGCCTCGCGACCGGCAGCCTTTGCTCCCTCCGTCATCCAGCCGATGCCGCGATCCAGAAGGTCGTTCGCAACGCCCTGAAAAAGAATCACGCCGTCGCCGATCGATGCTGCCAGCTGGGTCATCCTGGGACCGGATGCTGCAACGACCACCGGCACATCCGATGGCTCCTCCATCCAGGTGATGGATCCCCGCGCGCCATTCTCGAACTCGACCTCCTGCTTTCGCAGCAGCTTCCGCAGCCTGGTCACGAAGGCTTCCAGCTCCGACGCTTTCGCTGCGCGCATGCCCAAAGTGCGAACCGAGCTGAAGCCGGTTCCTACTCCCGCCAGAACCCGGCCCGGATAGAATTCTGCCAGCGTCGCCAGTGCACTCGCTGCGGCGCTCACATGGCGCGTCTTCGGTTGAGTAACACCAGTCGCGAGCTGTATCCTCGAGGTGTTCGCCAGACAGGCTGCGAGCGTCACGAAGACGTCTCGACAGATCAATTGAGAATCGATCACCCAAACGCTTTCAAAGCCAAGCGCCTCCGCAATCTGCACCTGCTTGATGAGCTGTGGCATCGGATGCGTGCCCCAAAGCGCAATCCCCAATTTCGGCCTGTGCGGCATTTGCATCTCGTTATCGCCAGCCTGCTCTGTTGTCGGTGAACCCATGCTGCAGACCCAATCGAACTCAGTATGCTTCAGAAAAGCTGCGGAGTTTTCGAAATCGGGGGACCTGCGGCACAAACCTGCCAGGCCATCGATTCCAAGAAACCAATCGGTTCAACCTCGGACCTCATCCTGAGGAGCCATAGCCGTTCGAAGAACGGCGTCGCTTCGCGTGCCTATGGAAGCGATGCGTCTCGAAGGATGGCCGCGGACGAGGGCCGTGCCAGTTGCCATCCTTCGAGACGCCCAGCCTCGCTGCGCTCTGCTGGGCTCCTCAGGATAAGGTCCTGGAGTTGAACCGATTGGTTTCATGGAATCGATCGTCTAGATTGTTCGCCTGATACTGAAGGAGGTGGAGAATGAAGATCTCGCTCGAGGGACGCGTGGCCCTGGTGACAGGCGCAAGCCGGGGCATCGGCCGGGCGATTGCCATCGCGCTGGCCGGAGCCGGCGCCGATATCGCCGTCAACTACCGCCGCGAGGAGGCGGAGGCCAACGAGACCGCCGCAGCCGTGCGCAAGCTTGGCCGCAGGGCTGAGCTGTATTGCGCCTCGGTCGAGGACGACGACGCGTGTGCCGCCATGGTCAACGCGGTCGCCAAAGACTTCGGTTCGCTGTCGATCCTGGTCAACAACGCCGGAATCGCCAGCCGCGGCAATTCGGTGGCCACCACCGATCCCGCGGAAATGCGCCGGGTCGTCGCGGTGCACGCCATCGCCCCGTTCGTGCTGTCGAAGGCCGCCCTGCCACACCTGCGCGCGGCCGGACGCGGCGATATCATCATGATTTCCAGCGTTGCGACGCTGTTGATGTCGGCAAACGGCGCGCCCTACAGCATGGGCAAGGCAGCGCAGGAAGCGCTGGCGCGCACCATCGCCAAGGAGGAACGCAAGCACGGCGTTCGCTGCAACATCGTCGCTCCCAGCCTGACCGATACCGACATGGGACGGAAGCTTTCGAAGGCGCGCGGCACGGCGAACATCCACGACCTCGACGCAACCTCGCCGTTCGGCCGCGTCAGCACGCCCGAAGACGTTGCAGCCGCGGTGGTCTGGCTCGTCTCCGACGGCAATCCCTACGCCAACGGACAGAAGATCAATATCGACGGCGGGAACTATTGACCGCGGTGACGTGCAGACGGGTCGGTGGAGCATGCTGCAAAACCCAAGCAAACGAACTCAGGAGGTTTCAGCAAGAAGCTACTGAGTTACCCAACTGATAAGGAAATACGTCTTTGCTTATCGGTTTCCAAGCCTGTGTCCGCCGCAGCAATTCCAATCTGCTGCGATCTCACGTGTTTACACACACAGGCGGGTGGCGCCAACGTTGTTCGCCAGTCCCTTAACTTTTAGCCGTTCGGCACCCGACAGAGATACTCACAAACTTGCCGGTACGCGCTGGGGGTAGCCTGCAAGTCAGCCTTGCCCGAGCGTCGGGTCAGGGCTCACCCGTACCAGCATCTTTCCGAAATTATCCCCGCGCAGCATCTCGGCAAAGGCCGACGGAATCGTCTCCAGGCCATGGCGGATGTCCTCACGGTATTTGATCTTTCTCGCGGCGACCAGAGGCGCGACATAAGCAAGCATCTCGTCGTGGTGGTCCGCTGCAAAGTCACCCACCCTGAGGTTCTTCACGCTTACACTCCGCGCTTTAAAGATCGGCTCGCCCAGCTTCATCAACGCGGCGCGGCCACCGGCACTGCCACCTTCATCGCCGTAGTGGGCGATGAGGCCGCAAATAGTCATCCGCGCGCCTTGACTGAATAGCGGCAGCACCGCTTCAAACACCTTGCCTCCGACATTCTCGAAATAGACGTCGATGCCGGTCGGGCAGGCTGCGGCGAGGTCGGCCGGAAGTGTCGGCGAGAGGTGGGAGACGCACGCGTCGAAGCCAAGCTCTTCGGTCACAAATCTGCATTTGGTGTCACGCCCGGCGATTCCCACGACGCGCGCGCCACGCTGCTTGGCGAGTTGCCCGGCGATCTGGCCGACCCCTCCGGAAGCCGCCGAGACCACCACCGTCTCACCTTCTTTGGGCGAAGCGATAAGGTTCATGCCGGCAAAAGCGGTCATCCCCAGCATACCGAGCACACCCACTGACTGCGAGATGCGCCCCAGCGACGGGTCGAGCCTGCGCGGAACCATGTACTCCGGCCGCCAGACACCCTCGCCCATCAGAGCGTATTCAGCCCAACCGTTGGTATTGAATACGAAGTCGCCGGCCGCAAAGCCATCCATACGACTGTCGATCACCTGCGAGACGGTGCGCGCATGGCACGGCGTACCGGCAGGTTCGATGCGGTCTCGCTTGTAGTACCACTGATAGGGATCGAGGGAGACATAGATAGTCCGCGTCAACGCCTGCCCTGAACCAGGCGCGGGGACCTCACCCTCGTTCAGTACAAACGTGTCTGACTGCGGCCATCCCGGCACGGGTCCGTCCGCCAAGGTCCAGTATCGGTTTCTCGTCATCGTTCACCTTGCCCCTTAATACCATCATGGTGCGCGCGCCACCCTACCGCACTTTTGCCATGCGCATCCGAACGGTCAATTTTCCGAACCGAACCACCGAGGGCAACGACATCCCATACCCGAAAAAGGCGGGATATGTTCCAGTGTGAGATAGCTCACAAACCTATTCTCGTGTCGCAACGACCAATCAGACGACACGAGAAAACCGCGACCCCGATCGCACGCGCAGGAAGGGGCTCTCCAAGATGCTACAGCCACTGGAGAATGATTCCCGGGAGCCGGTTCCGACGCGCGCCGCGTCTGACCTGCAGATCGTTCGCCCGGACAATCCCTGTCTCGCGCTCGGGTTAGCGGTCAGCCATCTGATGACCAAGCAGGCGGCCTGCTTCAAGCGACACTATCCGGACGGCAGCACGAGAGCCTCACGCCTGGCGGTCAACGAATTCGTCGACCAGCACATCGAATGCGGCGGCTGACCGTCGCACAACTGAAATTCCGCGGCGGCCGAATGGACACCGCGGCGTCGCCAAGCCCGGCCAACGGGCTGGCCTTCGGGAACGAATTGCGTCGGACAACAGCGCAAGACGGCATGATCAACCCACCCACGCACCGCAAGGCGCAGTGCCTGCAAGAGGACCACGACCATGGCTAACGTTTACGGCACAAACGGCAACAACTGGATCGACGCCGCCGATGGCGTCACCGACAGCGCGGACAATATCTACGGCTACGAGGGCGATGACACCATGTTCGGCCTCGGCGGCACCGACCTCATGAAGGGCGGCGGCGGCGATGACGAGCTCAATGGCGGCATCGGCGCGGATACGCTCAAGGGCGGCGGCGGCGCCGACACTCTGAATGGCGGCAGCGGCATTGACACCGCCAGCTACAGCGAGTCCAACGCAGGCGTCTTCGTCTCGCTCATCGGCGACACGGCATCGGGTGGCCATGCCGAGGGCGATGAACTCAACAGCATCGAAGGCCTCATCGGCTCCAGTTACGACGACAATCTTTGGGGCAACAACAGCGCCAACGGGCTCACCGGCGGCGCCGGCGAGGACACGCTGAAGGGCTACGGCGGCAACGACCATCTCTACGGTGACAACGGTAACGATACCCTCTACGGTATGGACGGCGAAGACATCCTGAATGGCGGCGACGGCAACGACTACCTGAGCGGCGGCGCGGGCGACGACGCCCTGAGCGGTGGCGCAGGCAACGACACCCTCATCGGTGGCTGCGGCGCTGAATGGCTCTTCGGCTTCGGTGGCGCAGATACGTTCCGCTATCAGAGTCTTGGAGACAGCCGAATTGTCGGTGGCAGCGCCCAGGATTTCATCTGGGATTTCATCGCTGGTCAGGACAAGCTCGATTTCCGGGGCCTGAGCGTCGCAGCAGCCGATGTTCTCATCGTCAATACGACGGTCAACTTCGACGACATCTCCACGGTTGGAGTCGATGAGAACGGCAATGGCCTGTTCGACGAAGGTGAATTTGCAATCACGGTGAACGTGGAAGAAGGCGCGTTCGTCACGCTGGGCGATATAATTCTCGCGTAATCCGCTGATCTCGCGCGGTCCAGAACAAGAGCCCCTCCGACGGGCGCGCCGATGGATTGCACGATCGGCGCGTCCTGCGCGTTTCAGAACTATATGTCGATCCCGCTCATCCGTGGGGTATCAAGACTTCAGATGAGCTCTCGACTTGCGATGATGCAACGGTGGTGTGAAATCGATGCCCAAACCACCCATTGCTGCGGCGGCCACGAGCGATATCAAGTCGCGAGCCTACGAGATACCGTTGATCAATACTGCGCGGCGCGTCGGAAATCGGGCCTTGGCGCTTCCGAGATGCCACGCGTCACCATTGTCGATCAGGACGGCGAGGATCTCTACACCGTTCGATACAATGGCTC